>NZ_CP014608.1:2505898-3132372 GCF_001586165.1 Obesumbacterium proteus
CCAAAGGTTGGGCTGGCTGGGAGTGGACGCACGGTATTGGCCTCTACGGCATTTATCAGTATTACCAGCAGACCGGCGATCAAGCGATGCGCGCCATTATTGATGACTGGTTTACCGAGCGCTTTGCCGAGGGAACACCGACTAAAAACGTGAACACGGTGTGTCCGTTTCTGACACTGGCTTATCGCTATGAAGAGACTCAAGATCCGCGCTGGCTGCCTTACTTAGAACGCTGGGCCGAATGGGTGATGTATGAAATGCCGCGCACCGAACGTGGTGGCATGCAGCACGTCACGCTGGCAGAAGAGAATCATCAACAGCTGTGGGATGACACTCTGATGATGAGCGTGTTGCCGTTGGCAAAAATAGGCAAACTGCTGAACAAGCCTGAATATATTGAAGAAGTGAAGTATCAGTTCTTGGTGCATACCCAGCATCTGATGGAGCGTGAAACCGGTCTGTGGTTCCACGGTTGGACGTTTGAAGGCCACCACAACTTTGCCAAAGCGCGTTGGGCGAGAGGGAACAGCTGGTTGACGATGGTGATCCCTGAATTTATCGAACTGCTGGATCTCCCTGAATATGACGCCACGCGACGTTTCTTGATTCAGGTACTGGAAAGCCAAGTTTCAGCATTGGCGAAATGTCAGGATGAAAGCGGTTTATGGCATACCTTACTCGACGATCCTGATTCCTACGTTGAGTCGTCGGCCACCGCCGGATTTGCCTACGGCATTCTCAAAGCGGTGCGCAAACGCTATATCAGTGCAGACTATGCGCACACGGCGGAAAAAGCGGTGAAAGGTGTGATCAAGCATATTAATGCCGAGGGTGAATTAACTAACGTATCGTTTGGTACGGCGATGGGGCGAGACTACGACTATTATCGCCAGATTCCGCTGACGTCGATGCCATATGGTCAGGCGATGGCTATTTTATGTTTGTCAGAATATATGCGCGTTTATCTGTAACGTTTATTCACTGAGAAGTAGGTCAAAAACGGGTGCCGGTGAGAGAAAAATCACCCGCGCCCGTTTTATTATGCGAGTTTCACGTTTCAGCAGCGGCCCGATTCCTTGAGGTAGCGGTCACAAAAATGGTAAGGTTTAGTGTTTTTGAATTTTATAAAAAATAATTTAAGAGGATTTACGCGATGCGTATCATTCTGCTTGGCGCTCCTGGCGCGGGTAAAGGCACTCAGGCACAGTTCATCATGGAGAAATACGGCATTCCGCAAATCTCTACGGGTGACATGCTGCGTGCAGCAGTGAAAGCCGGTACCGAACTGGGCAAAAAAGCAAAAGAAATCATGGATGCGGGCATGCTGGTAACTGATGAACTGGTTATCGCCTTGGTTAAAGAACGCATCACTCAGGAAGATTGCCGCAATGGTTTCCTGCTAGATGGCTTCCCACGCACCATTCCTCAAGCTGATGCTATGAAAGAAGCGGGCATCAACGTTGATTTCGTACTGGAATTTGATGTTCCTGACGAGCTGATCGTTGAACGTATTATCGGTCGTCGCGTACATCAGGGTTCTGGCCGTGTTTACCATATTAAATTCAACCCACCTAAGGTTGAAGGTAAAGACGATGTGACCGGCGAAGAACTGGTTACCCGTAAGGACGATCAGGAAGAAACCGTACGTAAGCGCTTGGTTGAATATCATCAGCAGACTGCTCCGCTGATCGGTTACTACAGCGCAGAAGCCGCAAACGGCAAGACTAAGTACGTCAAATTAGACGGTACTCAGTCTGTTGCAGCCGTTCGTGCTGAGCTGGAAACTATCCTAGGCTAAGAAATAAGAACGATTTTAGGCGAGTTTGGCCTAGAAACGATGAAAGGCGGCTAATAAATAGCCGCCTTTTCTATATCCACCTTTTGATGGTGTTGACCAATAAGAGTAATTGGTTGGGATTTGCAGCATTTTGGTTACAATATCAAAACTTCCAATCTATCAAGATAATGCATAACCGAGGGCAGCATGAGGCAAGAAAAGTTCGGCGTACTGTTAGTTAATCTGGGCACGCCAGAGGCTCCAACCTCGTCAGCGGTTAAACGTTACCTAGCCGAGTTCCTCAGCGATAAACGCGTGGTCGATGTTTCTCGCCTGATCTGGTGGCCGGTTTTAAACGGTATCATTTTGCCGATCCGCTCTCCTCGCGTCGCCAAACTGTATCAATCCGTCTGGATGGATGAAGGCTCGCCGCTGATGGTGTATAGCCGTCGCCAGCAGGCAGCTTTGCAGGCACGTTTGCCTAATATTCCGGTTGAATTGGGCATGAGCTATGGTCAGCCCGCGCTGAAAAGCGCAATTGATAAACTGCATGATGCCGGTGTCGATCGCATTATTCTGCTGCCGCTTTATCCGCAATATTCCTGTTCGACGAACGCCGCGGTGTTTGATGCGGTTGCCCGGCATTTTGCTCAGATGCGCCGTATTCCGTCGCTAAACTTTATCCGTGATTATGCGGAGCATCCTGCTTATATCGCGGCGCTGAGCCAGACGATTAAAACCAGTTTTGCCCAACATGGCGAACCTGACATGCTGCTGTTCTCATTCCACGGTATTCCACAGCGTTATGCCGATCAGGGCGATGATTATCCGCAGCGTTGCCGTGTGACTACCCGCGCAGTGGCCGATGCATTAGGGCTTAGCGCTGAGCGTTACATGATGACTTACCAGTCACGATTTGGCCGTGAACAATGGCTAACTCCCTTCACTGACAAAACGATTGAACAGCTTCCCGCTAAAGGCGTGAAGCACCTTCAGGTTATCTGCCCAGGATTTTCCGCCGATTGTCTGGAAACGCTTGAAGAGATCAAGGTGCAAAACAAAGAGTTCTTTATCGAAGCGGGGGGAACGCAGTTTGAATATATTCCTGCGCTCAACGACGACGCGTTGCATATCGAACTGTTTTATCAGCTGGTGATGGAGCAGATGACGCGCCCTGCGTGATCGCCATTGGCTAAAGTTAATCGTCAGAGTCTTGGGCTCTGACGATTAAGCAAGTGATGTGTTAGAATTCTCGGCTTCCCGTTAATAACAACGCTTCATAACTGCTGACGACACTGATGAAATTCCCTGGCCAACGCAAATCTAAACACTACTTTCCTGTAAACGCGCGCGATCCGTTGTTGCATGCAACGCAAAAAAGCGAGATTGATACCTCCTACGTGGTCGGCATCGACCAAACGCTGGTGGATATTGAGGCGAAAGTCAGCGACGAATTTATTACCCGTTATCGTCTGAGTCAGGGACATTCTCTGGTGATTGAAGACGATGTTGCGGAAGCGCTGTATCAAGAGTTGAAAGATAACGAACTGATCACCCATGAGTTTGCCGGTGGCACTATCGGCAACACCATGCACAACTACTCCGTTTTGGCTGACGATCGTTCCATTTTACTGGGCGTGATGTGCAGCAACGTGAAAATTGGTAGCTATGCCTATCGCTATCTGTGTAATACCTCCAGCCGTACCGATCTCAACTATCTGCAAGGCGTTGATGGCGCGATTGGTCGCTGTTTCACCTTAATTAGTGAGAACGGCGAACGTACCTTTGCTATCAGCCCTGGAATGATGAATCAGCTGCGTCCTGAAAGCATTCCGGAAGAGGTTATTGCTGGCGCTTCTGCACTGGTGTTGACGGCCTATTTGGTGCGCTGCAAACCGGGCGAGCCGATGCGCGATGCCACGATGAAAGCCATTGAATACGCGAAAAAGCACAATGTACCGGTGGTGTTGACGCTGGGGACTAAGTTTGTGATTGCTGACGATCCGCAGTGGTGGCGTGATTTCCTGCGCGATAACGTCACAGTTGTGGCGATGAATGAAGAAGAAGCTGAAGCCTTAACTGGATTAAGCGATCCGCTTGCCGCATCAGATAAAGCATTGGAGTGGGTTGATCTGGTTCTGTGTACCGCGGGGCCGATTGGCTTATATATGGCGGGTTACACTGAAGAAGAAGGCAAACGTAAGACTCAGCATCCATTGCTGCCGGGTGTTATTCCCGAATTTAACCTGTATGAATTCAGCCGTCCGATGCGCAAAAGCGCCTGTGAAAATCCGTTCAAAATTTACTCGCATATTGCGCCATACATGGGCGGCCCTGAGAAAATCATGAACACCAACGGGGCTGGCGACGGTGCTCTTGCCGCCTTGCTGCATGACGTGGCTGCCAACGGTTTCCACCGTACCAACGTGCCAAACTCCAGCAAACATCAGCGTACTTACCTGACGTATTCTTCGCTGGCACAGGTCTGTAAATACGCGAACCGCGTGAGTTATCAGGTGCTGAACCAGCATTCACCTCGTCTAACGCGCGGCCTGCCGGAACGAGAAGATAGTTTGGAAGAGTCGTACTGGGAG
This sequence comes from Obesumbacterium proteus, assembly GCF_001586165.1. NCBI lineage: Bacteria > Pseudomonadati > Pseudomonadota > Gammaproteobacteria > Enterobacterales > Hafniaceae > Obesumbacterium > Obesumbacterium proteus. The sequence goes on from NZ_CP014608.1 coordinate 2,510,270, forward strand.
AGGTAAGTGGTTATCTCTGCTGATTGATTTATGTCGCTGGAGTGTAACGTTCCGCCCGCCAGTCAATATCGAGCATTATTGCCACATCAGTGAAGGCGTACGGGCAGAGACCACCAGCGCGTGGTCTCTGCACTCGCGCGCTTTTATCCGAGATGCCATCTCCGCTCTGGTTTGGTATCGTCCATCCAGGGCGTCCCAAACTCCGCCGGTACATCCCTATACCGGCGGCTCTCCCTGCCAATACTTAAACTAAAAACCAGACACGCGTTTTGCTTTAACTTTGACTTTTTTCGGCACGTTGTTCTTCAGCCAAATCGAGGAGTGTAGGCTAGGATTCGCCGACAGGGACGTCGGCGAAAGAACGGAGGAGCCAGGATGGCGATTGCCGTTCGTTCCGTTAAAGCCGGAGTGACGAGATGCGGGCACCTGCGAAGCAGGCTGAAGGGCGGTGCCAAGCTGGGGAGTCGGGGGGCAGCGATTGGCCCCCCGACTCGGACGCCTGTAAGGTGTATATGTAGATTTCGGTGTATTAGGCGTACGAAACCTACACAGTTCTCATTCAGATCGGGCACTCCTGCATCTTATCCGCATCCGTCATCTTATCGACCTGTAGCAATTCCAGCATGCTGTTGGCAATTTCACGCTCTCCCATCACCACCTGATTGGCGCCACGGTCTGAAATGTAGGCCACTTCATCGTCGTAGTGCGCACGGGCAATAATATCCAGCGTATCGCGTTTGGTTCGGGCGAAGGCCACAATTTCACCGGCTTCATAGCCGTTCGGAATGGTGAGCAGCAGCCAGCGTGCGCAGTCAATTCTTGCCAGCTCCATGATTTCAGGATTAGCCGCATTCCCTAGCACGGCATGAATGCCTTGCTCACGCAGCGCTTCAACGCGTGGGCGTGAGTTCTCGATAACCACCAAAGGAACGCCCGCATCGTGTAGCTTAGCCCCAATCAGGCTGCCTACGCGCCCGTAACCAACCAGGAGCACGTGGTTGCATAGGTCAACGGGGATCTGCTTCTCTTCTTCCTCTGTGACCTCTTGTAGGCTCTGATCTTCGATAGTCTCGGTTTTGGCGAGATAGCGTTCTAACAGCGTAAAGAGCAGTGGGTTAATCATGATGGAAAGGATAGCGCCCGCCAGCACCAAATTCCGTCCTTCTGGCGACAGCATATTCAACGAGATGCCTAAACCCGCCAGAATAAAGGCGAACTCACCGATCTGCGCCAAGCTCACTGAAACGGTTAGAGCAGTACGCTTGGAGTAACCAAACATTTTAACCAGTAAGAACGCAGCAACGGATTTACCAAAGACGATAATCGCCAAGCAACCCAACACCGCCAGCGGCTGTTCAACCAGAATCATCGGATCAAACAGCATCCCCACCGAAACAAAGAACAGAACCGCAAAAGCGTCGCGCAGCGGAAGCGTGTCGTGAGCGGCGCGATGGCTAAGCTCAGACTCGTTCAGAACCATCCCGGCAAAGAACGCGCCCAGCGCGAAGGAAACGTCGAAGATTGCTACTGCGCCATACGCCACGCCCATCGCCAGTGCTAAAACGGAAAGCGTAAACAGCTCGCGAGAACCGGTGCTGGCGGTTTTTGCCAGAATCCACGGCACCACACGGCGACCCACCACAATCATAATGGTGATAAAGGCCACGACTTTACCCAGCGTAATACCCAGCTCGATCAGCAGGTCTTTGAGCTGCATATCTTGGCCTTCGCCCATAATTCCAGCAAAAGCAGGTAGCAGAACCAGCGTAAGCACCATGGCGAGATCTTCAACGATCAGCCAACCAATGGCGATTTGGCCGCGTTGGCTGTCAATCAACTGCCGCTCTTCCAGAGCGCGCAGCAACACCACGGTACTCGCGGTGGATAAACATAAGCCAAACACTAAACCAGTCACTAAATCCCAACCCAACAACGACGAAAGCCCCATACCCAACAGCGTCGCTACGGCAATTTGTGCAATAGCGCCGGGTATGGCGATATTTTTAACCGCCATCAAATCTTTTAAGGAGAAATGCAAACCAACGCCGAACATCAGCAGGATAACGCCAATTTCGGCCAGCTCAGGGGCAAGCGAGGTGTCTGCCACAAAACCGGGGGTGAATGGACCAGCAAGCACGCCTGCAACGAGATAGCCCACCAATGGGGATATTCGCAGACGATTTGCCAGCATACCTAAAAGAAAGGCGAGAACTAAGCCTCCAACGATTGTCGTAATAAGCGGGGTTGAGTGATGCATCTAGACTCCTTCTAGCACTGCACGAACAGCTAAATAATTAATACCCTTCTTAACTTGAAGCAGCGCTGGATAGCTCGCCGCAACTTCAATTAATGTGTGTATAAATCCGGCGTTTTCCACTCTTTTATGGCAATCAATGTGTATTGGTTGAGTGAAACCCACAGGTATCTGTAATAAGTTTATTGTATTTATCGGAATTCTGCTGAGTTAATTTTGGGAAATAGGTCTGAATTTAGAAAAAAACGCGCCAACGGCAGTAAAGAGAGGTTTTGTGATACGACCGCATGCAGCACGCGGCTTTGAGGAAAAGCAAACCCGACCAATCCTACAGGATAAGTCGGGTTATTAAGTCTAATTAGCGTCTTTATGTTCTATATTTGGCAATAAGGCCGTCAAGATGCCGAGTAATGGTAGGAATGCGCAAATCTGATAAACCAAGTCGATGCTGGTTAAATCGGCAACATAGCCTAAAACTGCGGCACCTAAGCCACCCATACCAAAGGCAAAACCAAAGAAGAGGCCTGATACCATCCCAACTTTGCCTGGAATCAACTCTTGCGCGTACACCAAGATGGCTGAAAACGCTGAGGCCAGAATTACACCGATAATCACGGTTAAAACCCCAGTCCAGTAAAGGGATGCATAAGGTAAAGCCAGCGTAAACGGTGCAACGCCTAGAATAGAGCCCCAAATAACATATTTACGTCCTATCTTATCGCCCAGAGGCCCGCCAATAATGGTTCCGGCGGCAACGGCAAACAGGAAGGCAAACAAATGTATTTGCGCACTTTGTACTGAAACACCGAACTTATGGATAAGATAAAAGGTGTAATAGCTGCTAATACTGGTGAGATAGAAGTATTTCGAGAAAATCAGCACCAGCAGTATGGATAAGGAAATCACCACGGTACGGCGTGGAAGCACTTTCACGTTGCCGTGGCCTTTAGGCTTACCTTTGCTTTGTCGGGTTTGCTGCTGATACCACTTGCTGACCTGAAGCAAAACAACGATAGCCAGCAGCGCCGCTAGAGAAAACCATGCAATATTTCCCTGACCATAAGGTGCAATGACCGCTGCCGCTAGCAAGGGGCCCAGCGAGCTACCAAAGTTACCGCCCACCTGAAACACCGACTGCGCGAGGCCGTGGCGTCCGCCAGAGGCCATACGTGCGACACGAGAGGACTCTGGGTGGAAAATAGACGACCCTGTACCCACTAATGCGGCGGCGATCAGCACAATTTCAAAACTAGGCGCAACGGAAAGCAGTAAAAGCCCCGCTAAGGTGAAGCCCATGCCGATTGGCAGGGAGTAGGGTTTCGGATGCTTGTCAGTGTACATACCGATCAACGGTTGCAGCATAGAGGCAGTCAGTTGATAGGTCAGTGTGATAAGGCCTATTTGTGCAAAGTTCAGCGAAAACTCACCACGCAAAATAGGGTAGATCGCCAGAATCAGCGATTGAATCATATCGTTTAGCAAATGGGACACGCTGATAGCGCCCAGAATGGAAAACGAGGTGCGATTGACGGGCTTTTGTGTCACGGAGTCGGACACCGGATCGATGCGGTCAGTCATAGTCTGTTTTTATGATTTCGTCAGTTAAGGAGCTATTTATGCAGGCAGATAAATAGGGATAGACATCACGCTAACAATGACAAAGTTTATCATTCTTGGTCAACCGTTGTTTTTACCTTCCGATGGACTATTTACCGGATATTGAGCCTAAATGAACGGCGTAATTTGAAATGGCTCGCAAAAAAATGAAAAGATCTCCTTATCTTGCCGTTAGAATTTTAGACTTGGTATCACACACAGTGATTTGAATTTGATAATCATAATAATGAGAAAGTCTTTGGGATGATGAATATGACGACACGGAGAATCCGTATGAAATTGGCTTTAAAAGGCAGTGCATGTGCGTTAGCGGTCACTCTGGCAATGGTGCCTACGTGGGCAGCAGCATGGGAAAAAGATAAAACCTATAACATCACCATTCTGCATACTAACGATCATCACGGCCATTTTTGGCAGAACGCTAACGGTGAATATGGCTTAGCGGCACAAAAGACGCTGGTGGATCAGATTCGCCATGAAGTGGCTGCGCAGGGCGGCAGCGTGTTGTTGCTTTCCGGTGGCGACATTAATACCGGCGTTCCTGAATCAGATTTACAGGATGCCGAGCCTGATTTTCGTGGCATGAACCTCGTGGGCTATGACGCGATGGCTATCGGTAATCATGAGTTCGATAACCCACTGTCGGTCCTGCGCCAGCAGGAAAAATGGGCCACGTTCCCGTTACTTTCCGCCAATATTTATCAGCAAGGTACAGAAAAGCGTCTGTTTAAACCGTATGAAATATTCGATAAGCAAGATATCAAAATTGCGGTAATTGGCTTAACCACCGACGATACGGCCAAAATTGGTAATCCTGAACTGCTGAAAGGTATCGAGTTCCGCGATCCCGCTGTAGAAGCAAAAACGCTGATCCAGCAGATCAAACAAAATGAAAAACCGGATGTGATTATTGCCGCCACCCATATGGGACATTATGACAACGGCAACCACGGTTCGAACGCGCCGGGCGACGTTGAAATGGCGAGAAAATTGCCAGCGGGGTATCTCGATATGATCGTCGGCGGCCACTCGCAGGATCCTGTGTGTATGGCATCTGAGAACAAAAAACAGGCCGATTATGTACCGGGAACGCCGTGCGCGCCCGATCGTCAAAATGGAACGTGGATCGTACAGGCGCATGAGTGGGGGAAATACGTTGGGCGTGCTGATTTCAGCTTCCGTAACGGTGAGCTGACTTTGCAACACTACCAGCTCATTCCGGTCAATTTGAGTCAGAAAGTGACGAAAGACGATGGCACGACGGAACGCGCTTACTACACCCACAAGATTGACGAAAACCCGCAGATGCTCAAGCTGCTAACGCCGTTTGAAGAAAAGGGCAAAGCGCAGTTGGAGGTTAAGGTCGGCAGCGTGGATGGCAAATTGATGGGCGATCGTAGCAAAGTACGCTTCGAACAAACCAATATGGCGCGTTTACTGCTTGCTGCACAGATGGAGCGCACGCAGGCAGATTTAGCCGTGATGAGCGGTGGAGGAGTACGAGATTCCATTGAGCCGGGTGATATTACCTACAAAGATGTGCTGAAGGTTCAGCCTTTTGGCAATCTGGTGGCCTACGTCGAGATGAACGGCCGCGATCTTGAAAAATATCTGGCGGTAGTTGCTAATAAAAAAGTCGATTCTGGCGCGTATGCGCAGTTTGCTAACGTGAGCCTCGTGGCCGACGGGCAAGGTGTCAGCGATGTGAAAATCAAGGGAGCACCTTTGCAGGCAGACAAAACGTATCGTTTAGCTTTGTTGAGTTTTAACGCCACCGGCGGCGATGATTACCCTATCGTGAGCGATAGACCAAGCTATGTGAACACGGGGTTTGTCGATGCTGAAGTGCTGAAGCAGTACATCGAAAAACACTCTCCGCTTAAAGTCGCAGACTATGAGCCGAAGGGCGAGATTGTTTATAAGTCGGCGAATTAATCTGTAGAAACCAAGCTGATTCAGAGGGTAGATTTCTGCCCTCTGACCAGCACAAAGATCGCGGTCACCTAAACTTCCACCAGTCTAGCCGTCTAGATGAGAAAATTATTATTTGAAAATAGTTCTTGATAAGCAAGGGTGGGTGTGAGTAAATAGCGTTATCGGTTTGAAACACAGACCTTATGAACGCAGTTTTAGTAAAGCAGTCCTCAGTTCAAGCGTTATCCGCATAGATACCTCTTCTTCTTGTGAGTCTTCTCCTAAGTGCTAAGTAAGAACTTTTCAATAAGTAACTCTTTGAAGACGACCACCTTCGCTGCACGATTTATATGAATCATAGCGGCACACAAAACAAATAAAGGAAGTATCTATGTCTAATAAAATGACTGGTTTAGTAAAATGGTTTGACGCTGGTAAAGGTTTTGGTTTTATCTCTCCTGAAGATGGCAGCAAAGATGTATTCGTACATTTCTCTGCAATCCAGAGCAACGATTTCAAAACTCTTGATGAAGGCCAAAAAGTTGAGTTCTCTATCGAGAACGGCGCTAAAGGTCCATCAGCAGTAAACGTTGTTGCGCTGTAATAGCCAACAGCCATCGCAGTAATCTCTGAGTTACTGTGAACCAAGAACCCGCCTTGTGCGGGTTCTTGCGTTTCTAAGGATTGTCATCTTCCGTTTTGCAGCACTTTTACTCTAGTTATCAAATATCTATTTTCATTTGTGGCGCAAATGTTATCGCTGTCACGGTCAGATGAAATAAGAGTGACTAAGATGCCAAACAGGAGGAAACACACTGATGAAGAAAATTGTTTTAGCGACGTTAGTTGGTTTATTAGTTTCTGGTTACGGCATGGCTGCCGACGATCACTATCTTAAATATGAACAAGCCCCCGACAGCTTAAAGCTGTTACCACCGCCGCCGTCTTACACCAGCATTGATTTCTTGAGCGATAAAGCTCATTACGATGAAGGTAAAGCGCTGCGCAGTACCGAACGTGGTAAACAGGCTTATGATGATGCAGATGTGTCTAAAGATAGCTTGGCGAGAAATTTCTCCACCGCTTTTGGCATTCCTATTTCTAAAGAAAAAACCCCTGAGACTTTCACGCTGATCACGACGATGAAAGAAGATGCGGGTGAATACGCCACGCGTTCCGCGAAGCAGCACTACAATCGTGTGCGTCCTTTTGCTTTCTATAAAGAAGCAACCTGTCGCCCAGAAGATGAAAAAGAGCTCTCCACCAATGGGTCATATCCTTCGGGCCATACCACGATTGGCTGGTCAGTGGCGCTGGTGTTAGCGGAAGTGAACCCGGCAAGACAGAATGAAATTCTCAAGCGTGGTTATGAGCTTGGGCAAAGCCGTGTGATCTGTGGTTATCACTGGCAGAGCGACGTCAATGCTGCGCGTGTCGTAGGAAGCGCGGTTGTTGCCACTCTGCATAATAACCCAGCGTTTGAAGCTCAGTTGGCGAAGGCCAAGGCTGAAGTGCAAAAGCTAAATACTCAGAACTAATCCTGCCTTAAATATTTAACGAGTCTTGCCGCATGCGAGGCTCGTTAATCTCGCTTGGCAATTTCTGCAAAGCTGCCGCTGGTCATACGGCTAAGATCCTGAGCCGCAAGTTCGATATCCAGACCACGCTTTCCGCCTGAAATAAAGATCGTGGCAAATTCTTGAGCGCCGCTGTCGATCACGGTAGGTAAACGTTTCTTTTGCCCAAGTGGACTAATGCCGCCAACCAAATAGCCCGTTACGCGCTGAGCGATCTGAGGATCGGCCATATCAGCCTTTTTAGCCGACAACGCTTTAGCGACCTTTTTTAAATCCAGCATTGAAGCAACCGGCGTAACTGCAACGGCTAAATTCTTGCTATCGCCGTTGAGCGAAACGAGCAGGGTTTTGTAGACCTGTTCGGCGTTCAAGCCTAATTTACGGACGACTTCATCGCCGAAATTAGTTTCGTCGCTATCGTGGTGATACTGATGGAGAGTAAAAGGAACCTTGTTTTTTTCAAGAAGAAGAACTGCGGGAGTCATTTTCTAAGCCTCTACGATGACGAATCACGCAATGATAGCGCTGTTAATTCGCGGAGTCAGTTTCGGAGAGTTATTTATTCGTGCGTTATATGCATTAGTGCAACACCATGTGATGAATAACCATTGCCAGAATCACTGCTGCATTGTTAATCTATGCGGGAAACTACAGGGGCAAACGCCATGTTTGCACTTGTAGCATAACGATAATAATGAAATTCCTCTTTGACTGGCCAATAGAAATATTGGCCATTTTTTTCGTCTAATGAATCACATACGGCGCCAGCAGCTCGGGCAAGTTTCCTTCGCTGTAAAGGTGCAATGCGCCAACCGCCACCACATAATTTCCGGCCGGCAGCGTGAGCAACATTTTTTGCCATTTGTGATTTCGTTCGCCCATCAGAATCTGATAAAGATCGTCACTAAAGGTCGCAGGTAACTCTGTCGTTGCCATAGATTCCTTGGGTGAAATCCACCAGCCGATCAGCGTTTGCAGCAGTCGAGCGTTAGTATGCCAGTGTGCCAAGGTATCTTTTAACAGGACGATCCCGTTGTCGGGCAGCGCATGCAGCAGCGCCATTTGGGTGTCGGCACCTTCCAGCTCAATGGTTTTTAGCGACGTTTGCTGGGCAAAGCGCAGCATTTGATAGTCGATACCATATTCAGAACGCAAACCGAGCTGGTGCGCCTGCTGTGCCTGAAGGGTCAACGCCGTTCGCCACGCCGGATAATGTTGAATCGCGTTAGCGGGAATGCCGGTTTCCTGACAGCGTTGTAAGACTTGCTGCCAAAGCTCTGGTGAAAGCTGTGACTCCAACGTTTCAGCGACTTCAGCGGTATCAAACGAGGGCGATGCTTGGGTTATGTCCGCTTCAACAATCAGCGCATCCGCGCGTTTAAGACGCTGAATTAATGCCGCGGGTAGGGGCGACATGTTTTCAGTGCCCATGTGAATACTTCCCACCAGATGCAAGTGGATACCGCCTTGAAGGTGGATATCAAGCGCTGGATAGGCATAAGTGGTTGTCGGAATAATTCCCAACCAGAGAGCGAGTTTTCGCAGCCATTGAGTCATAAGTCACCTTTGCCTTTTTTTCTATGCTACGTGCAGTGTGGCGGTAAAGGCAAAAAAAAAAGCACTGAAAATTCGATGCTTTTTGTGTCTTTTCATTGCTCTCGTCCTTTTTCATTGTCCATTTCATTGCCCATATAGTGGGTTCGTGAACTGGCTGAAAAAGATGCAAGATCACGCGTTTGGCTCAAAGCGGCTACACAAAATGTGAAGCTCAATTCGACCGAATATGATAAAAGTTATCATTATCAAAAAAACTTAAAGAGGGAATACTATGCCTGGATACCGCTACCGCATCACCGTTGAGCCGATTGCCGATCGCAAAGGCGACCCGATTGATAAAGCGCCAATCAGCTTTGAAGTTGAAAACCATGATGAGATTTTATCTATTGTCGAAAGATTGGGCGCCCGAGAGGATTTACCGTTCACCGGCGATAAATCGAAAGCTTTTGCCGTTGGTTTAAAACTGTTTTCTGAGTCGCTGTTGGAGAACCGTAAACACCCGCTGTTTGACGACCTGCGTGATTCATTCCGCGCTTTTATGATGACCTTAAAAGGTATCAAGCGCGGTGAGAGCGCCGAAGAAGCAAAAGAAGAGCCAAAAGAAGGTTAAAAATTAGAGCATAAACCGGTAACCCACGCCGGTTTCAGTCAGTAAATGCTTGGGGCGTGCAGGTTCAGCTTCTAGTTTCTGCCGTAAATGCCCCATATATATCCGCAGGTAGTGGCTGTGCTCAACGTAGTTTGGCCCCCAAACCGTGCTAAGCAGCTGGCGCTGCGTGAGCACTTTCCCCGCGTTGGCAATAAGCTCAGTCAGTAAACGGAACTCCAACGGCGTGAGGTGTAAGTCCTCACCGGCTCGAGAGACTCGGCGGTTGATCAAATCCACTTCAACGTCTGAGAATTGAATCAGCGGGCTTTCCTGATTTTGCTGAGCATGCCGACGCAAAGAGACGCGCACCCGTGCCAATAACTCCGCCACGCCAAAGGGTTTACTCAGATAATCATCGGCTCCGGCGTCGAGTGCTAACACCTTGTCCGACTCCTCGCTGCGAGCAGAAAGCACAATCACCGGAATCGAACTCCACTGGCGTAAATCGCGGATAAAATCCAGCCCATCTCCATCCGGCAGACCTAAATCGAGAATAATAAGATCCGGTTTGCGCGTGCCTGCTTCGATCAGTCCACGCTGTAATGTATCGGCGTCGAAAACCCGCCAGCCTTCATTCTCAAGCGCAGAACGAACAAAGCGGCGGATCTCTTTTTCATCTTCAACGATGAGTACATTTATCGGAGTTTGATTCACGTTATCTCTCTGTTTCGCCGCTCGCTGTTTCTCAAGAACTTGGATGATCAAGTTCATCCTCAATATCAGGCGGTGCTTCTAGCGGTAGGGTGAAGTGGAAACAGGCCCCACCTTGGGCAATATTTTCTGCCCATATTTTACCACCGTGTACTTCTATAATGGCACGACAAATGGCTAAGCCCAAACCGACGCCGGGAATAGCCGACTCTTTATCGCCGCGGGTAAACTTATTGAATATCAGCTGCAGCTGCTCGGCGGGAATACCGTTGCCGCGATCTTCAATTTCTACTTCTAGCCAATCTTCTGAGGCTTTGGCCCGAATCGCTAAGGGCGATTCCAATCCAGCATATTTCCCCGCGTTTTCTAGCAGGTTTTGTATCACACGCTCAATCAAGCTGCCATCGCAGTTCACCAAGGGAAGAGCTGCGGGTAAATCAATGGTGAGCGGATGTGAGTTCAGCATCGGTTCTAACGTATTAACGGCGCTGCCTACGATTTCCTCCAGCGATTGCCACTCTTTGCGCAGGTTAAATCCGCCGGACTGAATGCGTGCCATATCCAGTAAATTATTCACTAGCCGAGTGGTGTTGAGGATCTGCTGGCGAATTTGATTAGCCTGTTGGGCATGCGGCGATTTTTCAGCGGCCAGATCGAGCGTTAAAATTTCAGCCTGACCAAACAATACGGTGAGCGGGGTTCGTAGGTCGTGCGAAAGGGCGGCTAACAGCGAGTTTCGGAGTTGTTCGCGCTCAGTGTCCATACGCGCACTCGCCGCCGTTTGAGCCAGATGCAAACGCTCAAGCGCGCTGGCAATCATCACCGCATAGGTTTGTAACAGACGCTGCTGTTCCGGCACCATCAACTGGCGCATGTTCATGGGTTCGATAGCTAACACGCCAAAGGTCTGCTGTGGGGTGCTTAAGGGCAGTAGTTGATAGGGAACACCGGGCAGCGTATCGGTGCCAGCCCCTGCCGGTTGCTGCTTATCGAAACACCAGTGTGCAATAGCAAAATCAACGCCCGATACCCCTTCCTGCGGCGGTGTTACCTGAACTAACGGCGTATCATCGCTGGGAATTAATACTGATGTCCGTGCGTTGAAACTGCTGTTAAGAAAATAGCTGCCGCTGCGAGCGATATCCTCATTTGTGATGGCATTGCTCAGGGCTTTGGACAGTTCATACATATGGCGTGCACGCTGCTCGCGATAACGTGCCACTCGTGCCTGATAGCGCACACCGGCGGTCAGATTACCAATCACGATCCCAACGGTTAACATCACGCCAAAGGTCACGAGATACTGAACATCGCTGACCGCGAACGACCACTGAGGTTGGATAAAAAACAGATCGAAACTGGCAACGCTCACCACGGCGGAGAGAACCGAAGGCCAGCGGCCATAAAACAGCGCCACGATCACAACCCCCAGCAGATAGACCATCACGATATTGGCCTGATCGAAGTTGGGGAAAATCATTCGTGCCAGCAGCGTGATCAGCGCACACAGGGCAATGGCAACCAGACAACCGCGAATTTGCACCCGCCATTTTTCGCTGAAAGGGCGACTATCGGACTCTTTGCTGGTGGTGCGAGGCTTGTCTTCAACGGCGACGATAATTAAATCCAGATCCGGCCCGAGTTTAGCCAGCCTGTCAGCAAAGCTTTCATGCCACCACCAACGTCGCTCTTTCTTATTGCGTCGGCCAATAATAATCTTTCCGAGATTATGCTCACGGGCGTAGCGCAGAATGGCTTTTTCTTCATTCGGATCGGATAGCGTGGTGGTTTCCGCGCCTAATTCTTGTGCCAGTTTGACGCTGCGTAAAATGGCCCGCCGCTGATTTTCCGGCAATCGATGCAGACGCGGTGTTTCCACATAAACCGCATGCCAGATACAGCCAAGGCGAGCCGCTAATCTAGACGCGGTGCGAACCAGCTTGTCGTTATCAACGTTGTGGCCAATACACAGCAAAATGGCATCGCGAGTATGCCAAACGCGTTCTTTATCTAGGCTATTACGAAACTCGCGCATTTGCTCATCAACGCGGTCTGCGGTGCGACGCAACGCCAATTCGCGCAGGGCAATCAAGTTTCCTTTACGGAAAAAGTGCTCAATGGCTCGCTCTGCCTGCCCTGGAATATAGACTTTTCCTTCATTGAGACGCTGACGTAAATCGTCTGGCGGTAAGTCCACCAGCACGATTTCACTGGCGTCATCGAAGATGCGGTCAGGCACGGTTTCGCGCACGCGAATGCCGGTTACGGAACCGACAACGTCATTGAGGCTTTCAAGATGCTGCACGTTTACGGTGGTGAGCACGTCGATGCCCGCATCCAGCAGCTCTTCGACGTCTTGCCAGCGTTTAGGATGACGCGAACCGGCGGCGTTACTGTGCGCCAGCTCATCCATCAGGATCAGCGCAGGGTGGCGAGCCAGCGCCTGATCGAGCGCGAATTCCCGCACTTGACGACCGCGATGATGAATTCGCTTGAGGGGCAGGATATCCAGCCCCTCAAGCTGCGCGGCCGTTTCCGCTCGGCCATGGGTTTCCACCACGCCAACCAGCACGTCTAAGCCTTGGGCACGAAGGCGCTGCGCTTCTTGCAGCATCGCGTAGGTTTTTCCAACGCCAGCGCAGGCGCCGAAAAAGACTTTTAGTTTTCCGCGAGGTTTTTCGCAAACCTGAGCCAGTAAGGTATCTGGATCGGGGCGGCGCAGCTCTTCATCGTCTAGCATGTCGTTCTCTTTATGATCGGGCTTTTGGCATTATGAACGCGTGTTAGATGCATTGTGGGGCAATAATGCATCCAGTGCCATGTTCAGTTCTAATACGTTAACCACCGGCTGACCAATAAACTGCGGCAGGCTGTATTGGGTGTTAGCGGCGATCAGCTTCTCAACGCTGGCCTGTGGCAAATTGCGTACTTTGGCGATGCGTGCCGCCTGATAATAAGCCGCCTGCGGTGAAATGTGAGGATCTAATCCACTGGCTGAGCTGGTCATCAGATCGACCGGAATCGCCGCTGGCGCTGCGGGATCTGCCTGACGCAATAGTGCAGCGCGCGCCTGCAAATTTTTATCCAACTGTGGATTCGATGCTGCCAAATTGCTACCGCCGGAAGCCTGTGGGTTATAGGCTGCGTCAGCGGTCGCGGATGGACGATCCCAAAAGTATTTAGGCTGAGTAAAGTTTTGGCCAATCAAACGTGAACCCACGATGACGCCATCGTGTTCAATCAACGATCCTTCGGCCTGAGAGTGAAACATCACCTGCGCTAACCCCGTGGTCAGCAACGGATAGGCTATGCCGGTGATGGCGGTCAAAATCAGCATCATCATGATAGAGGGACGTAGTAGAGACATTATCTGATCCTTTTCCCCTTCATACTTGAAGCGGTATCTGCGTTGGCTGCGTTCATTCACCCGAATCACTTACTAGAGTAAGCTCATCGGGATGAACTCGCTTGCCGCCTTGATACCACTCCAATTATTTTGGGGATGTTAAAGTATTACTGCTCTTTTGAGCGGTTCTATATGGACTAAGCCAAACCACAAACGGTCAGCAACATATCGATCAATTTGATCCCGACAAACGGCACTAACAGCCCGCCTGCGCCATAAACCCATAAATTTCGACGCAGCAATGCGCTGGCGCTTAGCGGTTTATAGCTCACGCCTTTCAACGCCAGCGGGATCAAGAACACAATGATCAACGCGTTGAAAATAACCGCTGACATAATGGCTGACGCCGGTGACGTTAGGTGCATGACGTTGAGCGCATTCAACTGAGGATAGGTGGCAGCAAAGGCCGCAGGAATAATGGCGAAATATTTCGCCACGTCATTGGCGATGCTGAAGGTGGTTAGCGAGCCACGCGTCATCAGCATCTGTTTGCCGATATGCACCACTTCAATCAACTTGGTTGGGTTAGAGTCTAAATCAACCATGTTGCCCGCTTCTTTGGCGGCCTGAGTACCTGAGTTCATGGCAACCGCCACGTCGGCCTGTGCCAGCGCTGGCGCATCGTTGGTGCCGTCGCCGGTCATGGCCACTAAGCGACCTTCGGCCTGATACTGGCGGATCAGCGCCAATTTGGCTTCGGGCGTAGCTTCCGCCAGAAAATCATCCACGCCAGCTTCGGCCGCAATAGCCGCAGCGGTTAAGCGGTTATCACCGGTAATCATGACCGTTTTGATACCCATGCGGCGTAGCTCGGAGAATCGCTCTTTAATGCCGCCTTTAACGATATCTTTTAGCGCGACAACGCCGAGAATTCGCCCATCCTCTGCCACTACCAGCGGTGTGCCGCCGGTACGCGCAACGCTTTCCACGCGCTCATCAACCGCACGTGGGAAGTGGCCTTGGTTAGATTCCACGTGGCGGCGTATCGCATCCACTGAACCTTTGCGGATCATTCTTCCCTGTACGTTCACGCCGCTCATGCGGGTTTGCGCCGAGAAGGGGACAAAGGTTGGGGTCGTCTCAGAAAACGGAAAATAAAGCACGTTAAGCCGGTGGCAGTGGTCGCAACGGTCTGAACTTGCCTGCGCCGACCTTGGTGCTGCTGCGCCAGAGGTAATCGCCGGTCAGATTGATGTGTTCCCACCCCAGCGGTGACAGGTATTGAAACAGCGTCTCGTCTACCGGTTTGCCGTGCCCGTTCAAAGCATTGGTTGCCCGTTCCAGATAGGCCGTGTTCCACAACACGATGGCCGCCGTCACCAGATTGAGGCCGCTGGCTCGGTAGCGTTGTTGCTCAAAGCTGCGGTCGCGGATTTCACCCAATCGGTAGAAAAAGACAGCCCTGGCCAACGCGTTGCGCGCTTCGCCCTTATTCAGTCCGGCATTAACGCGGCGACGCAGCTCCACGCTTTGCAGCCAATCCAGTATGAACAGCGTGCGCTCAATGCGCCCCAGCTCGCGCAGTGCAACGGCCAGTCCGTTCTGACGCGGATAGCTGCCGAGCTTGCGCAACATCAGCGAGGCCGTCACCGTACCCTGCTTGATCGAGGTCGCGAGCCGCAAGATTTCATCCCAATGGGCGCGTATCTGCTTGATGTTCAGCCGGTCGCTGCTAATCATCGGCTTGAGCGCGTCATAGGCGGTATCGCTCTTTGGGATGAATAGCTTGGTGTCGCCCAGGTCTCGGATACGTGGCGCGAATCGGAAGCCCAGTAGGTGCATCAGGCCGAAGACATGATCGGTAAAGCCCGCTGTGTCGGTGTAGTGCTCCTCGATCCGCAAGTCCGACTCGTGGTACAGCAGGCCATCGAGCACATAGGTTGAATCACGCACGCCGACGTTGACTACCTTGGTGCTGAAGGGCGCGTACTGGTCGGAGATATGGGTATAAAACGTCCGGCCTGGACTGCTTCCATACTTCGGGTTGATATGCCCGGTGCTCTCCGCTTTGCTGCCGGTTCTGAAATTTTGGCCATCCGACGATGACGTGGTGCCATCGCCCCAGTTTCCGGCAAAGGATTGCCGGAACTGCGCGTTGACCAGTTCGGCCAGCGCCGTTGAGTACGTTTCATCCCGGATGTGCCAGGCTTGCAGCCACGACAGCTTGGCGTAAGTCGTGCCTGGGCAGGACTCGGCCATCTTGGTTAGCCCAAGATTGATGCCATCAGCCAGGATCGTCGTCAGCAGCAAGGTTTTGTCCTTGGCCGTGTCGCCGGTCTTCAGATGCGTGAAATGCCGGGTGAAGCCTGTCCACTCATCAACTTCCATCAGCAGTTCGGTAATCTTGACGTGTGGCAGCAGCATCGCCGACTGGTCGATTAGGGCTTGTGCGGTCTCCGGCACCGCCGCGTCCAGCGGCGTGATCTTCAGGCCGGACTCGGTAATGATGGCATCCGGCAGATCATTGGCCGCCGCCATGCGGTTGACGGTGGCAAGCTGCTGTTCCAGCAATGCCAGTCGGTCGTGCAAATACTGATCGCAATCGGTGGCCACTGCCAGCGACAATTCGTTGGCCAGCTTCAGAGTAGCGAACTTCTCGGCCGGCACCAGGTACTCATCAAAGTCCTTGAACTGGCGCGAACCCTGCACCCAGACATCGCCTGATCGCAGCGCGTTCTTTAGCTCTGACAGGGCGCACAGCTCGTAGTAGCGCCGGTCAATGCCATCGTCCGTGAGCACCAGTTTCGCCCAGCGTGGCTTGATGAATGCGGTCGGCGCGTCGGCGGGCACCTTGCGGGCGTTGTCGCTGTTCATGCCGCGAAGCACCTCGATGGCATCGAGTACGCCCTTGGCGGCTGGTGCCGCCCGTAACTTAAGTACGTCCAGGAACTGCGGCGCGTAGCGGCGCAACGTGGCGTAGCTTTCACCGATGCGATGCAGAAAGTCGAAGCTCTCCGGCTGCGCGAGCTTTTGCGCCTCCGTGACGCTGGCGGCGAAGGTATCCCACGGCATTACGGCCTCGATGGCGGCGAACGGATCGCCGCCGCTCTGTTTGGCTTCCAGCAAGGCTTGGCCGATGCGGCCATACATCCGCACCTTGTCATTGATCGCCTTGCCGGAAGCCTGAAACTGCTGCTGATGCTTGTTCTTGGCGGCGTTGAATAGTTTGCCAATGATGCGGTCGTGCAGGTCGATGATTTCGTCGGTGACGGTGGCCATGCCTTCAATGGCCAGCGAAACCAGAGTGGCATAGCGTCGTTGCATCTCGAACTTTGCCAGATCGGCAGGCGTCATCTGCCCACCCTCACGGGCGATCTTGAGCAGGCGGTTCTGGTGAACTTGTCGCTCGATGCCTGCGGGAAGGTCAAGCGCCTGCCAAGCCTTGAGGCGCTCGATGTGTTCAAGCATATGCCGAGAGTTCGGCTTGACGGGCGACTGGCGCAGCCATGCCAGCCACGTCAATTTGCTGCCGTCCTTGCGCTTGAGAAGTTCGTCCAGGCGCTGACGGTGGAGCGATAACAAAGAATCGGTCAACGCCGCGTAAATGCGCCGGTTGGCACGGGTGATGGCCTCGGCGCTCGCGCGCTCGATGGCATTCATGGCGGGCAGGATGATGCTCTGGCGCCGCAGGTTTTCGACAAGGGCGCTGGCCAGCACAATGCCTTTATCGGTCTGCAAGGCCAGCTCGGTCAATGTATGCACGGCTTGCCGGTAGTGACTCATGGTGAAGGGCTTGAACCCGAACACCGTTTGCAGCTCGACCAAGTGCTCCCGCCGCGTCTGCTCGCGCTGGCCGTAATCGTTCCAACTTTCCACCGGCACCTTGAGTTGTGCGGCCACCATGCGCAACAGGGGCGGAAACGGAGGCTCATCGATGCCCAAGAAGATGCCAGGGAATCGCAAGTAGCAAAGCTGCACGGCGAAGCCCAATCGATTCGCAGCGCCGCGACGCTGGCGGATCACCGATAGGTCGGTTTCGTTGAACGTGTAGTGCCGTATCAGTTCGTCTTTGGCATCTGGTAGTGCCAGCAGGCTTTCGCGCTCGGTGGCGGACAGGATTGAGCGGCGCGGCATGATCAGTCTTCCCGCAGGTACTGGTACAAGGTTTCGCGACTGATGCCGAAGTCACGGGCCACCAAGGTTTTTTGATCGCCTGCCGCGACTCGCTGTTTCAACTTGGCAATTTGTTCGCTGTTCAGCGATTTCTTTCGTCCCCGGTAGGCACCGCGCTGCTTGGCCAGCACGATTCCCTCGCGCTGGCGTTCGCGGATCAGTGCGCGCTCGAACTCCGCAAAAGCCCCCATGACCGACAGCATCAAATTGGCCATCGGTGAGTCATCGCCGGTGAACGCCAGCCCTTCTTTGACAAACTCCATCCGCACGCCCCGTTGTGTCAGCCCCTGAACGATGCGGCGCAGGTCATCGAGATTGCGTGCCAACCTGTCCATGCTGTGCACCACCACGGTGTCGCCCTCGCGCACAAAGGCCAGCAGCCTTTCAAGTTCGGGACGTTGCGTGTCCTTGCCGGAAGCCTTATCGGTGAATACCTTACCGACTTCGATTTGCTCCAGTTGCCGATCAGGGTTCTGGTCGAAGCTGCTGACGCGGATATAGCCAATGCGTTGACCTTGCAAGGTGCCTCCAAAGGTAAAAGTGTCAGGATGAAATCTATTACCCTTGGCGGCTTGTGTCAATAAATACAAACTACAACTCTATTCTGACGTGCTTTGCGCCAAGCATCTGACATCAGGTTAGGGTATAGCTTAACCGGACACCTCGGCCTCTGTGCCTTTACTGCTTTTCGGTACAACCGTCAAGAACAGGCAGAGCGCTCCGATAGTTATCGCCACATCAGCGAGGTTGAAGGCGGGCCAGTGCGCAAGTCGCCAATGGAAGTCAAGGAAATCAACAACCTGTCCACGCAGCACACGATCCGCGACATTGCCCAGCGCACCGCCGAGGATCAGGCTGTATCCCATCGCTTCGAGACGGGGCAATTGCTGGCACAGCATGCGTCCCAGCCAAGCAGAAACGACCAGGCCCAGCGTGATGAAAAAGTAACGTTGCCAGCCGCCAGCGTTCGCCAGAAAGCTGAATGCCGCGCCGGGATTCAGGACATGGACGAAGTTGAAGAAGGGCGTGACTTCGACCTGTTCACCGTAGGCAAACGTGCGGGTGATGGCGAACTTTGCGAGCTGATCTGTCATGACAGCACTGGCGGCCACTGCGAACCAGACCCAAGTCGATGTGCGGCGAGCCGATTGCCACACAGGGGCGGCCAGCGGCATCAGCCACCCGGCGAGCGCCGTGCAACTCAATCCAAGTACCCACCCCGCCAGCACATCGGCAGGAAAGTGCATTCCGGCTGCGATGCGTGACCAACCGACCAATGCGGCGTACAACACCAAGCCGATGCGGCCACGACGGCCTATCAAAGGCCAGAGCGCGCCGACCACCAGCGCGGCATAGGTGGCATGCCCGCTGGGCAGGCTGTAGTGTCGTTCGATGCCCCCGATAACGCGCACCATGTCGCCAAAAACGGCAGGCGGGCGTGGAAAGTCGATCCATGGCTTCAAGATGGTGGCGACGAGAAATGCCAACGCAAAGGCCACGCTAAAGACTCTGAGTCTGTACCGGATGGCATCGGCCCGCGTTGGGTCAGGTGCCGACTTTGACCATCCCCACATCGCCAAGAGCATCAGTGGTGCAGTCCAGTAGTTGCCTATCACAAGGTTGAAGAACGATGCCAGCGGTTCCAGCGCTGCAGGTGTGCTCATGTTGATGGCTTGGAACAACGCGATGTTCAGACCACCCCAGTCGTAGAGAAAGAATTTCCAGCTCATTTGCGCAACAGCCTCAAGCCATTGCCAACGACGAGCAAGCTGGCCCCCATATCAGCAAACACCGCCATCCACATGGTCGCTTGACCCGTGAAGGTCAGCACCAGAAATACTGCCTTGATGCCAAGGGCCAGCACAATGTTTTGCATCAGCACCTGCGCCGTCGCACGCGACAGGCGCACGAAGGTCGGAATCTTGCCCAGGTTGTCGTCCATCAGGGCCACGTCAGCGGTCTCGATGGCGGTATCTGTGCCAGCCGCTCCCATGGCAAAGCCGATGTCCGCACGCGCCAAGGCCGGGGCATCGTTGATGCCATCACCGACCATGCCGACCTTGCCCTTTATGGCCAGTAGCTCAACTTCGCGCAGTTTGTCGTCTGGGAGCAGATTGCCTTGCGCACGGTCGATCCCGGCTTGTGCGGCAATGGCCTGTGCCGTGTGGGGGTTGTCGCCGGTCAGCATCATGGTGTTGATGCCCAGTGCATGAAGCTCGGCAATGGCGCTCCTGCTGCTTTCCTTGATGGTGTCCGCTACGGCAAATAAGGCATGAACCCCTTTTGCGCTGACCAACATCACGACAGTTTTACCCATGGTTTCCAGCGCCGCGATGCGCTGTTCCAGCTCGGGAGTACGCTGCCCCAGCTCTTCTAGCATCCGCTGGTTGCCAAGATGGTAGGTTTCACCGTTGATTTGGCCCTGCACACCCCGACCGGGCAGCGCGTTGAATTCGGCCACGTCGAGCAAGGCAACCCCGTCCGTCTGCGCGGCCTGTGCCACCGCCTTGGATACAGGGTGGTCCGAGCGGGCCGCCAGACTGGCAGCGATGCTGCGGCTGTCCGAGGCGAGTGCATTGCCCCATGTGACAAAGTCGGTCTGTGCGGGCTTGCCGTGCGTGATCGTGCCGGTCTTGTCCAGAGCCAGCCAGCGCAGCTTGCGGCCTTCTTCCAGATAGACGCCACCTTTGATGAGAATGCCGTGGCGGGCGGCGGCGGCCAGGCCGCTGACGATGCTGACCGGTGTAGAGATCACCAGTGCGCACGGGCAGGCGACCACCAGCAGAACCAATGCACGGTAGATCCAGTCGAGCCATGCCGCACCCATGAACAGCGGCGGCAACAACGCGACGGCGATGGCAACGCCGAATACAACGGGGGTGTACCAGCGGGCGAACTGATCGACAAAACGCTGAGTCGGCGCACGACTACCTTGCGCAGCCTCTACCGCGTGAATGATCCGGGCCAAAGTGGAGTTGTTGGCCAAGGCGGTGACGCGGTACTCGAACGAGCCGGATTCGTTGATCGTGCCAGCGAACACCGAATCACCGGGGGATTTTTCGACCGGGAGGCTTTCACCCGTGATCGGGGCTTGGTTGACGGCAGAGCGGCCTTCCAGCACCTCACCATCAAGGGCGATGCGCTCACCTGGTTTGACCCGGACGCGGGCGCCGATGGTGATTTGCTTGGCGCCCACCTCGCGCCATGTGCCGTCAGCCTGCTGTACCGTGGCCTGTTCCGGGGTCAGGTCGAGCAGGCCACGGATAGCGTTACGAGCGCGATCCAGCGATTTGGCTTCGATTACCTCGGCCAGCGCGAACAGTACCATCACCATTGCCGCTTCGGGCCAGTGGCCGATCAACATGGCACCCGTGACCGCAATCGACATGAGGGCGTTCATGTTGAGATTACGGTTCTTGAGCGCAATCCACCCCTTCTTGTAGGTGGAGAGGCCACCCGTGAAGACCGCGACAAGCGCCAGAACGACAACCGACCAGTGATTGCCGTTGTGGAGCCAGTAGACCGCCTCGGCCGCCGATGCAGTGACCAAGGAGATGCCCAGCGGCCACCAGTTGGTCGGCGTGGTCACAGGGGCGGCGGATGGAGATGCGACCTCTGCCGTGTCCACGACCTGCGCCTCGAATCCAAGCGCTTGCAGTGCCACGAGCACGTCTGGCAGAACCTGGTTCGCATGGCGTACCGACAGCGTGCGCTGCATCAGGTTGAAATCGAGATCAGCAACACCGGCCACGGTGCCGAGCTTGTTGCGGATCAACGTCTCTTCGGTCGGGCAATCCATCTTGGCAATGGACAGCTTGGTCGTCTGCTCGGCCGACGCCTGATCCATGCGCACAGCTTGCATGCCGATGGCCTTCAGCGCCTGCTCGACGGGAGACAACGAAGGCAATTCGTGTCGCACGGCCAAGGTACGTTGCATCAGGTTGAATTCAAGACCCGCCACCCCCGCCAGACCGGCCAGTTTGCTTCGGATCAGCGCCTCTTCGGTCGGGCAATCCATGTTCTCGATGCGGTACACCGCTTGAGCCGATCCGGTTGCCAGCGGGGCCGGTGCCGTGGGTTGGATGATCGGCTCAGTCGTGCAGCCACACCCCTTTGAAGCGCATTCGCTCATGAGTAACTCCTGAAAATCTTCTATTCAGCCTCCATTAAAATCTCTATAGTCACTATAGAGTCAAGTGATAATTGGAGATTGATGCATGGAAATCAGAATTGGCGACCTCGCCAAGCGCTCTGGGTGCGAGGTCGTGACCATCCGCTACTACGAGAAGGAAGGGCTACTGCCGAAGCCAGCGCGAAGCGGTGGCAACTTCCAGCTGTACGGTGAGGTGCACATTGAGCGCTTGCAATTCATCCGTCATTGCCGTTCGCTCGACATGACGTTGAGCGAGATTCGCGCATTGCTGGGTCTGCGAGACAACCCGATGCAGGACTGTGGGGAGGTCAACACGCTGCTGGAGGCCCATATTCAACAGGTGGAAATGCGTGTGTCCGCGCTGTTGCAGTTAAAACGGCACTTGGTTGATTTGCGCGAGAAGTGTTCTGGCTCTCGATCTGTAGAGGCGTGCGGCATTTTGCAAGGGTTGGGCAATTGCAATTGCCATGGTGAAAGTGCCACGAACAGTCAAACATCTGGGTAAGTAAGGGCTTAGCGTGCTTTATTTTCCGTTTTCTGAGGCGACCCCAGGTTGCGCCTAGGCTTGCTAAATCACGTTCGCGCAGATTGAAACGCTGCTTTGCCAGCACCACAATGCTGCGGCCTTCCGGCGTTTCATCGGCCAGCGAAGCGAGCTGTGCCGCGCTGGCAAGCTCTTCCTCACTCACGCCGGGAACGGGTAAAAACTCGGTCGCCTGACGGTTGCCCAGCGTGATGGTGCCCGTTTTATCCAACAGCAACACATCGACGTCACCGGCGGCTTCCACGGCGCGCCCGCTGGTAGCAATGACGTTTGCGCCCAGCATGCGGCTCATACCCGCCACACCAATGGCTGACAGCAGGCCGCCAATGGTGGTTGGAATTAAACAGACCAACAGAGCAACCAGCACGGTAATGGTGACCGGAACCCCAACGTGGCTGGCCTGCGCGCTAAATAGCGAGAAGGGATAAAGCGTTGCCGTAGCCAGTAAAAACACCAGCGTTAACGCAATAAGTAAAATGGTCAGCGCGATTTCGTTCGGGGTTTTACGCCGTTTGGCACCTTCAACCATCGCAATCATGCGGTCGAGGAAGGTTTCACCAGGGTTAACGGTGCATTGGATCACCAGCCAATCCGACAGAATACGCGTGCCGCCGGTGACGGAAGAAAAGTCGCCGCCGGATTCGCGAATGACCGGCGCTGATTCGCCGGTTATCGCGCTTTCGTCAACTGAGGCACCGCCTTCCAACACTTCACCATCGCAGGGAATGGTGTCACCGGCTTCAACCAGCACAATATCGCCTTTGCGCAGAGAGTCAGCGGATACTTTTTCCTGCTGAGAATCATGCTGCTGCGAGGCCAGTTTTTTAGCCCAACTGGTTTTTTTCACGCCTTTGAGACTTTCGGCCTGCGCTTTGCTGCGTCCTTCTGCCAGAGCTTCGGCAAAGTTAGCAAACAGAACCGTAAACCAAAGCCAAATCGCTACGCTTCCAGTAAATGCGGCGCTGCCGTCACTTTGCCCGCTGAGAATGGAGATCCAGATAATGGTGGTGAGAATACTGCCCAAATACACCACGAACATGACCGGATTGCGCCACTGCACGCGGGGATCGAGTTTTTTAACAGCATCTTTGATAGCGGTACGGACCAGTTTTGGTTCGAACAACGCGCGTTGTTTACGAGTCATTATTTTATCTCTCAACGTGTTAACCAAACTTGCAGGTGTTCAGCTACCGGCCCCAGCGCCAGTGCTGGAATAAACGTTAATGCGCCGACCAATAAAATGGTGCCAACCAGCAATCCAATGAACAGTGCACCTTGAGTCGGGAGCGTTCCGTTTCCGGCGGGTTGACGTTTTTTTGCGACTAAAGAACCTGCAATCGCCATCACCGGAATGATGACGCCGAAGCGGCCAAGGAACATGGCAATCGCTAACAGAACGTTATAGAACGGCGTATTCACACTCAGACCGGCGAAAGCGCTGCCGTTGTTGTTAGCCGCTGAAGAAAGGGCATAAAGCACCTCGCTAAACCCATGCGCGCCCGGATTAAGAATGCCGGCGCGGCCTGCGTCGGTCATCAGCGCAACGGCAGAGCCAATCAGCACCAGCGCAGGGGTAACCAAAATGGCCACCGCGGTCATTTTCATATCGAAAACTTCGATTTTTTTGCCGAGATATTCAGGTGTACGGCCAATCATCAAACCGGCAATAAATACCGTCAGCAGCACGAAGAGCAGCATGCCGTAGAGACCAGAACCTACGCCGCCAAAGACGACTTCACCGATCTGCATCAGCCACATGGGCACCATGCCGCCGAGCGCCGTGAAGGAATCATGCATGGCATTCACCGCGCCGCAGGATGCGGCGGTAGTGACAACCGAATACATCGCCGTTGCCAGAATGCCAAAGCGCGTTTCTTTCCCTTCCATATTGAAATTACTGGCCGCGCCAAAATCGGATAAATGCGGGTTTCCCTGTAGCTCTGCGTACATCACCACGATAACGGCCACCACAAAAATCAGGCTCATGGCCCACAGCAGCGTGTGGCCTTGGCGGTTTTCTCCCACCGCTTGTCCGAAGGCAAAACAGAGCGCGGCAGGGATCAAGAAGATCGCCAGCATTTGCACCATATTGCTCAGTGCGGTTGGGTTTTCGAATGGATGTGCTGAGTTTGCGCCAAAGAAACCGCCGTCGTTGGTGCCGAGTAATTTAATGGCTTCCTGTGAGGCCACCGGCCCCATAGGCAAAAGCTGAGTACCGCCCTCCAGCGTATGCACTGTGATATAGCTATGTAGGTTTTGCAGCACGCCTTGGCTGACGAAAAACAGTGCCAGAATGAGCGACAGCGGCAGAAGAACGTAAAGCGTCACGCGGAACAGATCGACCCACGCATTACCTAACGTGCTTGCCGAGTGGCGAGCAAACCCGCGGATCAGCGCAAAGACCACGGCAATTCCCGTTGCGGCAGAAAGGAAGTTTTGTACGCTCAATCCAACCATTTGGCTGAAATAGCTCAAGGTGTTTTCGCCGCTGTATGCCTGCCAGTTGGTGTTAGTCACGAAACTGACCGCGGTATTCAGCGCGAGGTGCCAAGACATTCCTGGCATCTGCTGTGGGTTCAGCGGCAATATGCCTTGGGCCATGAGTAGAGTGAAGAGCAGCAAAATGCCCAGTAGGTTAAAGGCGATTATCGCGAGCAAATACTGTAGCCAGCTCATTTCCTGTGGCTGGATGCCACAGCAACGCCAAAAACCATTTTCAATGCCGCGTAGGGCAACAAAGGGTTCGCCATCGATCAGGCGAGCCAATACCCTTCCCAAAGGCAATGCCAAGGCAAAAAGCACCAGCAGAAATACCGCGATCATCAGAAACGCAGAAGCAGCCATCAGAATTCCTCCGCGTTAAATAATGCATAAATCAGATAAGCCAGCAGCAATACAACTAAGACTGCACAGGCAATCACCCCGATATTCATACAACCTCTCCAAAGGCATTTTTGATACTGCTTAGCCTAGGTAACTTAGGGAATAAATAGCGTAAAAAGGCAGGGGATGGGTGTAAAAAAAGTATAAAAATGATGAAAAAACAGTCGATATCTGAGTGTTTTGCAAGCGTAGTGTCGTTCAATGAAAAAGCGTGGAATGCGTTTCGCAAATCTTATTGGAGCCGCTGGCATCGCTTTTCACCTGCTACTAGGGTGATGCAAATCCGTGGAGTGATGAGGAAAGAAGGGATGCTGACGGCTTATCAGATAAATACATTTTTATATGCGGTATTACAGCAGGCGCAGGCCGCTCTGCAACAACAGGATATCCAACGCTTTGTTTGTGATGCTGTGGAGGCGTCTCGACATGGGGCGGTGGCTGAACGTGCGCCAACGGCGCAGCTGCTGTCTGCGTTACCTTTTAACCGTCAGCTAAAAAGGCTACAGGCTAGCGGCAAAGAGCAGGCTTTTTTTGTCTGGAAAATGCTGTGCCTTCCTTTGAAGCAATTCCCGAGCTCAGGAAGGCTGGTGTTAAATCAGCAAACGGATGAACCTGAATTAAATCGGCGGTTAAAAAATCTCGCCGTAGAGCTGGGCCCTGTTGAGCTGCGGATACTGAGGGGCACTCCATGGCTCGTACTGTATTTATTTAATGGTCGCGAAGTGTGTTTGCTGCGTTTACTCGATGCGTCGCTGTTTAGTGACGCCTTTTTGAATAGCTATTTTTCATAAGCGAGGCATAAATGTTAAATAAAAGTATCAATAAAATAACTAATGTTAAGTTTTTATTTAACCATAAAGTAACAAAATTACATAAAGGCACAATGAAGGCGAAAAAAACAGCAAATATAGTGGTCGGATGAGTGGTAAACTTTCAGCGGATGGGGTAATATTTTGTTCAGATTACAGGCAAACTTAAATTTGAAACATTTTAATTTATAACGTCCGCTGCTTTAGTGCTCCCTTTGGGGAAACAGCTACGTTTTAAGGAGGACTCAATGTACCAACAGTATTCATTATCTCGCATTCTCCTGCGTCGTTGTGGCGTTGTTATTGCCGGTGTTTTGGCTCTGCCAGTGATGTTATTCCGCAGCGATCGCGCACGTTTTTATAGCTATCTGCACCGCGTTTGGTCTAAAACCAGCGATAAGCCGGTTTGGTTGGCGCAGTCGGAGCAGGTCACCGCTGATTTTTATTAATCGCTGCTAGCGAAACGGCAAACGTGAAGAAACCACCTCAATGCAGGTGGTTTTTTGCTATCTGGAACGATTAAAAGCAATTTTCTGCATCTGGTTTATCTTCGATTGTCCATATCCCTATCTTTTCTTGGTGTAATTCCTTCTCTTCAGCACCTACACTGAAAGTGCACAACCCATAAATATCAATAAATAGAGGTGCGCGATGTCAGATAAAATACCCGTTGGTGTGAGCGCCTGTTTGCTGGGCGAAAACGTTCGTTTTGATGGTGGCCACAAACGGTTACCGTTTGCGGTGGATGAGCTGTCTCCCTTTGTGCGTTTCGAAGCTGTGTGCCCCGAAATGGCGATTGGGTTACCGTCGCCACGCCCAACACTTCGTTTGATCAAACAGGGCGATGATGTGGCACTGGTTAACAGCCGTGATGGGGAAGGGGATGTGACGCAAAAAATGCGTGATTTCTCCAAACAGAAAGTGGCGAGCCTTGAACATCTGTGCGGCTACCTTGTTTGCGCTAAATCGCCCAGCTGTGGCATGGAAAGAGTGAAGGTGTATACCGAACATGACGCGCGTAAAAGCGGGGTCGGGATTTTCACCCAGCAGCTGATGGCGCATATGCCTTGGCTGCCGGTAGAAGAGGACGGCAGATTATATGACCCCGAACTACGAGAAAATTTTGTTGAGCGTATTTACGCGCTACACGAGTTTAACCAGCTGTGGAAAAGCGGTTTAACCCGTGGTGCGTTAGTGGCTTTCCACAGTCGCTATAAGCTATCTCTGCTGGCTCACTCACAGCCGGAATATCGCGAACTGGGGCGTTTTGTTGCGGCGATGGAGCAGTGGGAATCCTTAGATGAATACGCGCACGAATATCGAAATCGTTTTATGGCTTTGCTTAAGCATAAAGCCTCGCGCCGTAATCATACCAACGTGTTACAGCACGTTCAGGGCTATTTCCGTCGCCAGCTCACCAGCAGTCAGCGGCAGGAACTGGCCGATCTGATCCTGCGTTATCGGCAGGGAACTCAACCGCTGTTGGCGCCTATCACGCTGCTACGCCATTACCTCAAAGAATATCCAGACAGCTATTTAGCCGGGCAGCGTTATTTTGACCCTTACCCTGAAGTACTGCGTTTGCGGTATGGCCACTAGCATTGACAAGGAAAGGTAATGACTGTCACACATTTAGTTTGGTTTCGTAACGATCTACGGATAACGGATAATCGTGCGCTGCATACCGCCTGTCAGGATATGCACGCTAAGGTGATCGCGGTTTATATCGCGACGCCTGAGCAGTGGCAGCAACATGATATGGCGCCGCGTCAGGCGGCGTTTATTCAGCAAAATCTTGATTGCCTAGACGCTTCACTAGCAGAAAAAAATATCCCTCTTTTCTCTCATCAATGCGCGGATTTTGCCGAGAGCGTTGAGTGGCTCAGTGATTTTTGCCAGAAAAATAGCGTCACCGATCTATTTTACAACCGCCAATATGAACTGAATGAGCGACACCGTGACGACCGAGTCAGTGAGTTACTGCAAGGAAAGTGCACGCTGCATGCCTTTGATGACAGTTTGCTTCTGCCTCCCGGTAGCGTGGTGACCGGCAGCGGCGAAATGTATAAAGTGTTTACTCCGTTCCGTAAGTCTTTCCTACAACGCTTAACCCATTCAGATACACGCTGTTTGCCTGCCCCCAAACCGAGAGCGGATAAGGCTGAACGGCCGCCGATAGTGTCTATTGATTATCCCTTCGAGCAACCCGATCCGTCACTATTCCCTGCGGGAGAGGACGCCGCGTTACAGCGGTTACGGAGTTTCTGCCGAGAACGCGTGCAGGACTATCAGCAGCAGCGTGATATTCCGGCCATTGATGGCACGAGTTGCTTGTCGCCCTATCTGGCCATCGGCGTGCTGTCGCCACGCCAGTGCTTTAACCGGCTTTTGGCTGAATGTCCGCAAGCGTTGGAAGACGATCAAAGCGGCGCTTTTGTTTGGCTCAATGAGCTGGTTTGGCGCGAGTTTTATCGCCACCTGCTGGTGGCTTATCCCAAGCTGTGTCGGCATAAACCGTTTATTGCGTGGACAGACAATGTGCGCTGGAGCGGTGACGCCGATCATTTAGCGGCGTGGAAAGCGGGGAAAACCGGTTTTCCGATTGTGGATGCTGCGATGCGGCAATTAAACCAAACGGGGTGGATGCATAATCGACTGCGCATGATTGTCGCCAGCTTTTTAGTTAAAGATCTGTTGATAAACTGGCGAGCGGGAGAGTGCTATTTTATGTCTCAACTGCTGGACGGAGATTTGGCAGCGAATAACGGCGGTTGGCAGTGGGCGGCATCTTCAGGAACCGATGCGGCACCCTATTTTCGTATTTTTAACCCGACTACGCAGGGCGAGCGCTTTGACAAAAAGGGCGATTTTATTCGTCGCTGGCTGCCAGAGCTTGCGGATGTACCAGACAGTGATATTCATCACCCCCATCAATGGGCGATTAAACAAGGTCGCGTGTTAGACTACCCTGAACCACTGGTGGATCATGCCGTTGCACGTAAGCAAACCCTTCAAGCTTTTGAAGAGGCTAAGCGAGGCGCGGGCTGATATTTCCAGCCGCTTTTACTGCAAGGAGCACATAACAAATGCGAAAGACACTCATAGCTGTGGTGCTGGCGGGCTATTCCGCATTTACCTGGGCCAGTTTTGACGTTGTGGCGTTAGGCACTCAGGGAGGATTATCGGGAGATAACCTGACTTCGTACCTTATTCGCACCGAAGGGGATGCCCGCTATATTGCGTTAGATGCGGGCAGCACTTTACCCGGCATTGCGAAAGGCATTGAAAAAGGGAGTTTCCCAGACGTCACGCCAGAAAAAGCCGCACCGCTCACGCCGCAGGGCTACATTTTCCGTGAGCAGATTAACGCCTATTTCATCAGCCACCCCCATCTGGATCACGTTGCCGGTCTGATTTTGGGCTCGCCCGATGACAAAAAGAAGACTATCTATACCCTTGCCGACAGTGCGAATACGCTGCATAACCACTATTTCAACTGGAAAAGTTGGCCAAATTTCAGCGATGCAGGCAACGGTGAACGATTAGGCACTTATCGAATTAATTCGCCGCGTGTAGGCCAGACCTTTACGTTGGGCGTAACGCCGATGCGCGGAGTAATTTATCCGCTGAGCCATAATGGAACGGCATCGTCGATGCTATTGATTAGCGCGCGCGGGGAGTCTTTTGCCTACTTTGGCGATACCGGCGCTGACGCTGTAGAACGCTCTAAAAATCTGGATGCGATTTGGCGTGTTTTAGGGCCTCTCATCCAGCAAAAAGCGCTCAAAGGGATGATTATTGAAACGTCCTATGATGACGCGCAGCCTGACAATAAACTGCTTGGACATCTAACGCCCAAGTTGCTGCTTTCCGAGCTGACTCAGCTGGAGAAATACAGCGGCGGCGCAGGTTCGTTGAAAGATTTACCGATTGTGATTAGCCATATTAAACCCACGCTGGTGGCGGGGAAGGATCCGCAAGCGTTGATTCAGCAACAGCTGAGCGCAGGGAATTCATTGGGCGTGAAGTTTATGTT
This sequence comes from Obesumbacterium proteus, assembly GCF_001586165.1. Classification (NCBI taxonomy): domain Bacteria; kingdom Pseudomonadati; phylum Pseudomonadota; class Gammaproteobacteria; order Enterobacterales; family Hafniaceae; genus Obesumbacterium; species Obesumbacterium proteus. The sequence continues at coordinate 2,540,433 of NZ_CP014608.1, forward strand.
TATGCAACAGGGCGACAAAGCCGTTTTCTAATGATTAATCAAAATTTTTGTGACTAGACACTATGAATAATATTGAACTGGAAAAACTGCTCGATCAGCATCTTAGCGTTAATGATTTCCGTGACTATGCACCCAATGGTTTGCAGGTTGAGGGGCGACAGGAAATTAAGAAAGTCATTACCGGTGTGACCGCCTGTCAGGCTCTGCTCGACGCCGCCGTGGCGGAGCAGGCCGATGCTATTTTGGTGCACCACGGTTATTTCTGGAAAAACGATGCGCCAACCGTGCGCGGTATGCGTCGTCATCGTTTGAAAACGCTGCTGATTAATGACATTAACCTGTATGGCTACCATCTGCCGTTGGATGCCCATCCGGTGCTGGGCAACAATGCGCAGCTGGCGCGCGTGATGAAAATCAAGCCATTAGGGATGATCGATCCTTTGCTGCCTTACGGTGAGTTTGAGCAACCGATGAGCGCGGGTGAGGTGATTGGTCGTTTGGAGCGTAAGCTACAACATGCCGTGTTACACAGCGGAGATAATGCGCCACAGGAGATCCGTCGCGTTGCGTGGTGTACTGGCGGTGGTCAGAGCTATATTGAGCAGGCCGCTGAGTTTGGCGTTGACGCGTTTATTAGCGGTGAGGTTTCAGAGAAAACCATTCATATTGCACGTGAGATGGCGCTGCATTTCTTTGCGGCGGGTCATCATGCCACAGAGCGTGGCGGCATTCGTGCGTTAGGCGAGTGGTTAGCGGCGGAACATGGATTAGATGTGAAGTTTATTGATATCCCTAATCCAGCGTAAAAGCGTCATGCAGTAATGAGAAACACTCCGTTGCTATCGGTATTTGTTCGATAAAACCGATAACAACGGAGATAGAAATTTAGCTCTTTTTCACAAACTCAGATTTCAGCTTCATTTGGCCGAAACCGTCGATTTTACAATCGATGTTGTGGTCGCCTTCAACCAGACGAATTCCCTTCACTTTGGTGCCGATCTTCAGCATAGACGAGCTGCCTTTTACCTTCAGATCTTTGATTACGGTGACGGAATCGCCATCCACCAGCAGATTGCCGTTAGCGTCTTTCACCACCAGTTCATCGCTTTCTTCTGCCGGTGCGCTGTCATTCCATTCGTAAGCACATTCAGGGCAAATGTACATATCGTTGTCCTGATAGGTGTATTCAGAGTTGCACTTCGGGCAGTTTGGTAATTGCATGCTAAGGTCGCCTTTAACAGAAAATAAAAAAATGCAGCGCTGCTATTGTGATGATTGATCCCCACGGTCTTGGTGTCGTCTCAAGTCGGCTGGGGATCTAGCAGTGATTCCGCAGGGCGGATCTGCAAAGCGCGCGATCATACAACTTTTGACCAATATCGAAAATGATTTATGTTAAAAAGATCGCAATTAGAGCGCTTCTTATAACCTAAATAGCGTAAAGAGTCTATTTTATCGCCGTTAGGCCGCAATGTGTCCGAGCGCTTGCAAAAAAGCATGCGCAATCGGTGATTGCAGTTCGCGATGGTAGAGCGCATAGAGATCGGCGGGGATCGGCTGTTTTAGGGGAACAAACGTTACGCCTGGCCAGTGAATAAGCGAGCAGGTTTCCGGTAATAGCGCGATGCCCAAGCCTGCGCTGACCAACGCCAGCACAGTTTGCGGCTCCATGGCCTGTTGGGCAATGAGCGGATAGAAACCAGTTTGTACACAGTAATCATAAAGCTGTTGGGCAAAATCGCTGTGGCTGAATGAGAGTGAGATAAATGGGCGTTCGGCAAGCTGCATGAGGTCGAGGCTAGGGAACTGGCATAAAGGATCGTGCTCGAGCAACGCAACCATGACAGATTCGCGTGCAATATGCTGGTAGCAAATATTGGGCGTGGACTCTACGGCCACATTTCGGTTGATGCCGATATCAATGGTGTGTTGCATGATCTGCTCAATTTGTCGCTGCTGTGGCAGCTCATGCAACGTCCACGTGGCGTGGGGGTAATCCATGCGAAATGATTTTAGTGCGGGCAGCAGTGCGCCCCACAGCGCGGTACCGATAATGCCGATATTCAAGTGTTGGTTTTCATTGCGTCCTATCTGACGCACATAATTCAATGAGGTTTCTGTCGCATTCAAGATGCGATCGACCTCGGTCTTAAGCACGCGGCCAGCGTGCGTTAACGCCACTTTTCGGCTGTTACGTTCGAGCAGCTTCACCTCAAGAATGTCTTCCAGCTCTTTAATCTGCGTGCTGAGCGGCGGCTGGGAAATGTTCAGCAGTGCAGCGGCGCGGCCAAAATGCAGTTCATCCGCCAGTACCTGAAAATAGCGCAGCATACGCAGACTGATACGACCGTTGCTGTGTACGTGATGGGTGAGTTGGGCGATGGGCGTGGTTGGCATGAGGCACCTGAATGAAAAAAGGCAGTACTGCATGATGCAGACCGCCTTGGAGGGAGTCAAATAATCGGAAAAATATCGCTAGGCCGAGGCTTGGGTTGCTTTGGCATGAGAGATTTTTTCAGCACGGCTGAGTGCGATGGCGGCCAATAACGCAATCAGCAATAAACCATATGAAATTGCAGCAGTTCCCAATGCCCAATGCAGCCCGTAGTAGGAGTTCATCAGCGATGACACGGTTGCAAACAGCAATGTCCCCACGGTGCCACAGGTGAGTAGGGCAGAGATAAGGGTTGGCGGGCTGTGGCGCACCTGAAGTGAACCATAGCTCATCAATCCAGAGAATAAACCGGAGTTGAAGAAGCCAAATACGCCGCAGGCGACCATGATGAGCTGGGTATTTGTGCTGGTGGTAATCACTAAAATGGAGGCCATTCCGATCAGCGCGCAAGCCAGCAGGAAGGTGCGTAGTTTCATCAATTTGACGGTGAACTGGTTAACGAATAGACCCGTGGCTTTCGCCCACCAATAACAGGCCGTGAACAGCGCCGCGTTTTCCGGCGTGATGTGGAAACGATCTTGCAGATAGGTTGGTGTCCACATGGTGAAAATAGGTTCAGCCAATAAGAAGGCGAACAGCGCAAAGCAGAGCAGATAAATGGCCGCTCCCCAAGGTTCTGCCGTGGTTTGGACGGCGTTCGTTGAGGTTTCAGCCGGTGCTTCGGTGGTTGGGAAGCGGCTGCGCAAGGTGATGGACAACATCAAGGCACCGATTGCGCCCATAATCGCGTACATGGCTAACCAGTTTGCACCGAGTTTAAACATCCATGCGAGCACGACCGAGAGCGTTGCCCCCGCTAAACTGAAGAAAAAGTCGGTAAAAATCAGGCTAGAAGAACGTTTTTTCTCTTCAGGATTGATGCGAACCACCAAATAACTGCCGATTGTCATAAATACGCCCCCGCAGGCCCCAATCAAGGTGACGGCGACGCTGAATACGGTAAGCGTGGGGCTAAGAAACAGTACGATGCTGACGATCACGGTGACGGCGGATGCGACCACCAATGGCTTTTGCAGACCCCATTTTTTCATCAGGAGCCCGCCGAGCATGATTGGCAGGAACATCCCCAGATTCATCAGCGTAAACACCTGACCAATGAAGCTATAGTCTTTATGAAATGCGTCGCACAGCGGACCGAGTACGATACCCAAGGTAGAAACCAGTGCGCCCACAAAATAGTAACTGAGGTAGGAAATCGCGTTCATATTTACGCGAGAGAAAGATGACTCTGTCATAGCAAAACTCCAAGCCGGAGAATGAATAAGGCGGGCTTATGCTGCCCGCTATTGGCCTAAATTACTGCGCATAGCCCGCAACAAATGTACCGATCAGGCGGACAAAATCGTCGGTTACCATGGCGGCGCATTTCAACGTTTGTTCGTGCGAAAGCTCGACGTCGCTCAGACCCTCTGCCATGTTGGTGATGGCGGAAACCGCCAGCACTTTCAGGCCACAGTGGCGAGCCGCAATTACTTCTGGCACCACTGACATCCCGACTACGTCGCCGCCGATCATTTGCATCATGCGAATTTCGGCGGCGGTTTCGAAGTTAGGCCCCGGATAAGAAACGAATACGCCTTCGTGCAGTTTTAGTGATAAAGACTCGGCGGTTTGATGCAGGCGACTACGCAGATCGGCGTCATAGGCGTTGGCGAGGCTAAAGAAGCGCGGGCCAAAGCGTTCATCGTTGGGGCCTACCAGCGGCGTGGAAGGCATGGTGTTAATGTGATCGTTGAGTGCCACCAAGCTCCCAGCGGGAATACCGGTATTCAGAGAGCCGGCTGCATTGGTGCAAAACAGGAATTCACAGCCCAGCAGTTTGAAGGTGCGTACCGCTGGCGTCATGATCCCCATGCCTTTGCCTTCATAGAAATGACCGCGCCCTTTCATACAGACAACGTCTACGCCGTTGATGGAGCCCAACACTAACTCTCCCGCATGGCCGACGACGGTGCTGATGGGAAAACCGGGCAGATCCTGATAGGAAATAGCGACTTTGTTATCAAGCTGGTCGGCAAATACGCCTAAACCAGAGCCGAGAATGAGCGCAATGCGTGGTTTGAATCCGGGCTTAGCCGCGCGGATGATCTCTGCGGCATGAAAAGGGAAATTATCACAATGTGAGAAAGACATAGTCGACTCCAGAACAGGAAAGGTATGCCCGCATTGTGTGTATGGCTTCGATTGGCAATCCAATATTAAAAATGCTTTGATTGATTCGAAAATCGAATTGATAGCGCGTTTAGGCAATTTATATTTCAGATTCAGCGCATTGTGAAAGCGCCGAGGAAGAGGTGCTTGCAGACGGGTGCCAACTCAAATTGCCATTCTGTGATCGGAATCTCATTGGGGGATTCATTGACGGCAGTGTTGTCTTTGCGCATAAGTTAACGTAGTGATTGATTATTTGTGGGTGAAATCCATAGGGAGGCGGTCTTGCAAAAAGCACGATGTTATCTGTTAGGTGAACGCGCGGCGGTGTTAGAACTTGAGCCCCCTTTGTCTTTAGAAAGTCAAAAGCGTATTTGGTCGTTAACGACGCGCCTGCGTGAGTATCCGAACGTAGCGGAAGTCATTCCCGGCATGAACAACATTACGTTGTTGCTATCGGTACCGCAGGCCGATCCGGTTGGAGCGCTGGAAAAACTACAGCAGTGGTGGGAAGAGAGCGAGTCAGCCCAACCTGAAGTGCGCCACATTGATATTCCCGTGATTTATGGCGGAGCAGAAGGACCCGATCTCGAAGAGGTGGCTCGATTGCATAATCTGACTGCGCGTCAGACCGTTGAGCTGCACAGCAGCGCCGAATATGTGGTCTATTTCCTCGGTTTTCAGCCGGGATTTGGCTATTTGGGCGGGCTGCCTGAGGCGTTGCATACGCCACGGCGCGCCGTTCCCAGAGTTAAAGTGCCGCAGGGTTCGGTGGGCATCGGCGGCAGCCATACCGGCGTTTACCCGTTAGCGTCCCCCGGTGGCTGGCAGATTATTGGCAATACGCCGCTGGCGTTATTTGATCCTCAGGCTTCGTCATCAACCTTGCTACGCCCCGGTGATAGCGTGCGCTTTGTACCGCAGAAGGAGGGAGTATGTTGAAAATTATTCGTGCGGGTCTACAAACGACGGTACAGGATCAAGGGCGTCATGGTTTTCGTGGTCAAGGCGTGAGCTTAGGCGGTGCCTTGGATGCACCGGCGCTGTACGCCGCGAATATCTTGGTGGGAAATAAAGGCACTGACGCAGGGCTTGAGATTACCCTCGGTGAATGTTCGGTGGAGTTTGCCCGCGATGGCTGGATGGCATTAACCGGCGCGGGATGTGATGCCTATCTGGACCAGCAACGTATTTGGACCGGCTGGAATTATCCGGTTCGGGCAGGGCAGCGCTTGGTATTACACCGCCCTAAGCGCGGCATGCGCAGCTATCTTGCCGTTAGCGGAGGGATTGATGTACCCGAAGTGTTGGGATCGCGAAGCACCGATCTCACCGGGGGCTTTGGCGGATTGGAAGGGCGGAAATTAAAGGATGGCGATAGCTTGCCTTTAGGCGACATTCACTTTGTGCCGAAAAAATCGCAGGGTATTAAGCAACTGCTCTTCAACAACTATATCCGTGTATTACCGGGGCCAGAGTTTCAGGAATTTAGCCCGCAGGAACAGGACTTTTTCTGGCGTACTCCGTGGCACCTGAGCCCGCAAAGTAATCGTATGGGTTATCGCTTAACCGGACATTCGTTGAAGCGCGAGAGTTCACGCGAGATGTTTGCGCATGGTTTATTACCCGGCGTTATTCAGGTGCCTCACGGCGGTCAGCCGATTGTGTTGATGGCTGATGCGCAAACCACCGGCGGATATCCGCGTATCGCCTGTGTGATCGAAGCCGATCTCTATCATTTGGCACAGATCCGCCTAGGTGAGCCGATTCACTTTATTCGTTGTACGCTGGCACAGGCCCAGCAGGCTTATAAAGAGCAGAAAATTTATCTGCGCCAGCTTGAGCGAGGGATTCAGGGTGATTGATCTCAATGCGGATTTAGGCGAAGGCGGGGTGAATGACTATGCGCTGCTAAAGCTGGTCAGCTCAGCCAATATCGCCTGTGGATATCACGCCGGTGATGATGCGACCATGCGACAGTCGGTGATTTGGGCCAAGGAGTTGGGCGTCGCTATCGGCGCGCATCCGAGTTTCGCTGACCGAGAAAATTTTGGCCGCAGCCGTCAAAATCTGCATCCTGATGAAGTTTATCAGTTGGTCACTGAACAGCTTCATGCGCTCAATCGGCACTGTCTGGCACTGGGTGCAACTCTGCGGCACGTGAAACCCCATGGCATGCTCTACAACCAAGCCGCGGTTGAACCCGCGCTGGCGCATGCCATTGCGCGTGCCGTGCTGGATTTCAACCCTGCACTGCGTTTGGTTGGTCTGGCGGGTAGTGCGCTGATAAGTGAGGGGCAAGCCTTAGGCTTAACCACATGGCAGGAAGTTTTTGCCGATCGTAACTATCAGGCCGATGGATCTTTAGTTCCGCGCAGTGAACCCGATGCGTTGATCACCGATGACCAACAGGCACTACGACACACTATGATGATGGTGCAGCATCATCAGGTGGTGACCCCTAAGGGCGATATCGTGCCTGTTCAGGCTGACACCGTCTGTTTGCACGGCGACAATGCGCATGCGTTGGATTTCGCACGTTTACTACGCGCCCATTTTTCACAGCAAGGGATTAAGGTCAGCGCCGAGTGCGGTTTGGCACGCTATGCCGATCGCGCTATTCTGGCCTTAGGTTTTAGCCAGATTAAGAGAGTTCAGTGATGCCAGAAGGCCCAGAGATTCGTCGCGCTGCGGATAAGCTCACCGATGCCGTAGTAGGCAAAACGCTGACCGAGGTGTGGTTTGCGTTTCCGCAGTTAAAGCATTATCAATCACAGTTGGTTGGCGAAAAAATAGAAGATATTGAAACGCGTGGTAAAGCGCTGCTGACACACTTTTCCAATGGCTTAACCATGTATAGCCATAACCAGCTTTATGGGGTGTGGAAAATTGTTGATGCGGGCGAAACGCCGGATACCAAACGCGATCTGCGTGTTCGTCTTGAGACTGAAGATAAAGCCATTTTGTTGTATAGCGCGTCGGATATCACCATCGCACCGCGTGAGGAGATTGCGCAGCATCCCTTTTTACAACGCGTTGGACCGGATGTTTTAGATTTGCGACTGAATGCGGCGCAGGTCAAAGAGCGCTTGATGCAGCCAGCGTTTCGTCGTCGTCAGTTTGGCGGGTTATTGCTGGATCAGCGCTTTTTAGCGGGATTAGGTAATTATCTGCGGGTTGAGATTTTGTGGGATGCCGAACTGGCCCCAACGCATAACGCTCAGTCGCTGCGTGAAGATCAGCTTGAGCACCTATCTCATGCGCTGTTGGATATTCCTCGCCTTTCGTATAACACCCGTGGAACGATGGATGACGATGTGCATCACGGTGCACTGTTTCAATTCAAAGTTTTCCACCGCGCCGGTGAACCTTGTTTGCGCTGCGGCGAGATGATTGAGAAAACGATGATTTCGTCTAGACCGTTTTACTGGTGCCCGAATTGCCAGCGATGATGGTTAGGAATGATACGCCATCCCAGTCCTCCCCTTGGTCGGGGAGGGAGCAGATCGGAATAGGTTCTCGGTATGCTTCTCCCCCTGAAAAAGGGGGAGTCTAGGAGGGCGTTTTAGCGAAGTTATTTCTTCAACTGAGACTCAAACGGACGTTTGTCGTAACCGGTGTATAGCTGACGAGGACGCGCAATTTTAATGCCGTCGTCGTGCATTTCGTTCCAGTGGGCAATCCAGCCTACGGTACGTGCCATAGCGAAGATAACGGTAAACATGGAAGACGGAATACCCATGGCTTTCAAAATGATGCCTGAGTAGAAGTCGACGTTTGGATACAGTTTTTTCTCGATGAAGTACGGGTCGTTCAGCGCGATGTGTTCCAGTTCCATCGCCACTTCCAGCAGGTCATCTTGCAGATTCAATTCTTTCAGCACTTCGTGACAGGTTTCACGCATGACGGTAGCGCGTGGGTCATAGTTTTTATAAACACGGTGACCGAAGCCCATCAGGCGGAAAGAGTCGTTTTTGTCTTTGGCACGGCGAACGAATTCTGGAATGTGATCAACTGAGCTGATTTCTTCCAGCATTTTCAGTGCCGCTTCGTTTGCACCGCCGTGCGCAGGTCCCCACAGCGAGGCAATACCCGCAGCGATACAGGCAAACGGATTAGCGCCGGATGAGCCCGCAGTACGAACGGTCGAGGTTGATGCGTTTTGTTCGTGGTCAGCATGCAGGATCAAAATACGATCCATTGCGCGCTCAAGAATTGGGTTGACCACATACTCTTCACACGGCGTTGAGAACATCATGTTCAAGAAGTTGCCGGAGTAAGACAGGTCATTCTTCGGATAAACAAACGGTTGGCCGAGTGAATACTTGTAGCACATCGCCGCCAGCGTTGGCATTTTAGACAACAGACGATAAGCCGCAATCTCACGATGGCGCTCGTTATTAACGTCTAAAGAGTCGTGATAGAACGCCGCCAGAGAAGCGGTTACACCGCACATCACCGCCATTGGGTGAGAGTCGCGACGGAAACCGTGGAACAGACGGGTAATCTGTTCGTGGATCATGGTGTGGCGCGTGACCGTGGTTTTAAAGGTTTCGTACTCTTTTGGCGTTGGCGCTTCGCCGTAAAGCAGAATGTAGCAAACTTCCAAGTAGTTGGAGTTTTTTGCCAGCTCATCGATTGGGAAACCGCGATGCAGCAGGATACCTTCGTCACCGTCGATATAGGTGATTTTGGATTCGCAAGAGGCCGTGGAGGTAAATCCTGGGTCAAACGTGAAGTAGCCTTTTGAACCGAGGCTACGAATATCAATCTCTTCCGCGCCCAACGTGCCCGAAAGTACATCAAGTTCAATTGTTTCGGAATCGAGCGTCAGCGTCGCTTTCTTGTTAGCCATTACAGTCTCCTTAGCGCCTCTAGATTTAAGAACCATTAACGACCGACACCGTTAGTGTGTACCAGCCTCCCTGTTAGCGGTTCTTCGCGCTCTGTTGACCACCGTCGAATGTCGTGGGGGTCTTAAATTATAGGGTACAGAGTGCAATTTATCCTGCTAACGGCCAGTTTGTCGTTCGACGACTACTCGCTCGTCGATGTTTAGAATGTTAATGATTCGTTGGTATTCTTTATAACATAATTAATTATTGCCTACGTTAAACCCATGGGTATTCACATATCCCACTGTTGCATAACTTTGCACTGGGGGAAAGAGTTTGCTCATCAATAGTACAACGTAGGTCTATTCGCCATCCTGTTGTAACGGAAATGTTGATTCCTTGTCAAATCATGTAATTAATTTTGGCGTATTTGTTACTTTCGTGACTCATGTCACTGTTCCGGTCAAATGTCTTTAATCAGGTTGTATTCGAATTGTAATCAAATTGTGATACTTCTATACTGCCGCCAGGTCTCCGGGACTTATTGTTTTTTAGGGTTGTACCCTCTAAGAAACTGCCCTGAAGTAGGAGCACCCAGCGTGAATATGAAACGCGCCGTTTTAGCACGGTGGAAGCTGTAGGCGCGTGACGTGAAGGATTACCCAACTTATTGGGTTGCGATAGGTAAACGCCGAAGCAACTTTAATCAGATAGGTAAAGCGCTGCTTGACCCCGCCCAGGCCCGGAGGAAGGAAAAATAATAAAAGAGCTGTGTGGGCGCTATGATAAAAAATGTCAAAAAGCTTTCAAAAAAACAAAGACCCGTCAATCTGGATCTGCAAACGATCCGATTTCCCGTCACTGCGATAGCCTCCATATTACACCGCGCTTCAGGTGTGATTACCTTTGTATCACTCGGTATTCTGCTTTGGTTACTGGGACTTTCCCTCTCTTCTCCAGAAGGGTTCGTTCAGGCCGCAGCGGTTATGGATAGCTTTATCGTTAAATTCATCGTGTGGGGGATCCTCACCGCATTGGCGTACCACATCTGTGGTGGTATTCGTCACATGCTGATGGATTTTGGCTACATCGAAGAGAGTTTCGCCGCAGGTAGTCGCACAGCTTATGTTTCATTTGCGATCACCGTCGTACTTTCTATTTTAGCTGGAGTCCTCGTATGGTAACCCCAAACTCAAAAACCAGTGCATCAGCCTTAGGCCGTAATGGTATTCATGATTGGTTACTGCTGCGTGCGGCGGCCATCGTTATTACCTTATATGTTCTCTACATTCTCGGTTTTATCTTCACCGCAGATTCCTTGACCTATGAAATCTGGCGCGGATTCTTCGCCTCTAACATCACTAAAGTCTTTACCGTGCTCACGTTGGTATCCATTTTGGCTCACGCCTGGATTGGTATGTGGCAAGTGTTAACGGATTACATTAAACCGCTGGCATTACGGCTGATTCTTCAGCTCGTTATCGTTGTCGCGCTGGTGGTTTATTTGGTTTACGGAACATTAGTTGTGTGGGGTGCCTAACATGAGTCAGTCAGTTAGTGGTCTTGAAGTAAGAGAATTTGATGCTGTTGTTATCGGTGCGGGTGGCGCAGGTATGCGTGCCGCGCTGCAAATTTCCCAGATGGGACTGTCTTGCGCCCTGTTATCTAAAGTATTCCCAACGCGTTCTCATACCGTATCCGCTCAGGGCGGTATTACGGTTGCACTGGGTAACACCCATGAAGATAACTGGGAATGGCATATGTATGACACGGTGAAAGGTTCCGACTATATCGGTGACCAAGACGCCATTGAATATATGTGTAAAACCGGCCCAGAGGCGATTCTAGAATTAGAACACATGGGGCTGCCATTCTCGCGTTTGGACGATGGCAAAATTTATCAGCGTCCGTTTGGTGGCCAGTCTAAAAACTTTGGCGGCGAGCAAGCGGCACGTACCGCAGCGGCGGCTGACCGTACTGGTCATGCGCTGTTGCATACGCTTTATCAGCAGAACCTGAAAAACCACACCACGATTTTCTCCGAGTGGTACGCGCTGGATCTGGTGAAAAACCAAGACGGCGCCGTGGTTGGGACAACGGCTATCTGTATCGAAACCGGTGAAGTCGTTTACTTCAAAGCAAAAGCCACTATTTTGGCGACCGGCGGTGCAGGACGTATTTACCAGTCAACCACTAACGCGCATATCAACACCGGTGACGGCGTGGGTATGGCGCTGCGTGCTGGGGTTCCGGTACAGGATATGGAAATGTGGCAGTTCCACCCAACCGGTATCGCCGGTGCGGGGGTTCTGGTTACCGAAGGTTGTCGTGGTGAAGGCGGTTATCTGCTGAATAAACACGGCGAGCGTTTCATGGAGCGCTATGCGCCAAACGCGAAAGACCTTGCAGGCCGCGACGTGGTTGCACGTTCCATCATGATTGAAATTCGTGAAGGCCGTGGCTGCGATGGTCCTTGGGGTCCGCATGCCAAACTGAAACTGGATCATCTGGGCAAAGATGTGCTTGAAGCGCGCTTGCCGGGGATCTTGGAACTGTCGCGTACCTTTGCGCACGTGGATCCGGTGAAAGAGCCGATCCCTGTTATCCCAACCTGCCACTATATGATGGGTGGGATCCCAACCAAAGTGACGGGCCAAGCATTAACCGTGAATGAGAAGGGTGAAGACGTCGTGATCCCTGGACTGTTTGCGGTTGGCGAAATTGCCTGCGTATCGGTTCATGGTGCTAACCGTCTAGGCGGTAACTCACTGCTCGACCTCGTGGTATTTGGCCGTTCTGCTGGCCTGCATTTACAAGAGTGTCTGACCGAGCAAGGTCCAAGCCGCGATGCGAGTGAATCTGATATCGAAGCTTCTCTGGATCGTATGAATCGTTGGAACAACACCCGCAGCGGTGAAGATCCAGTGCAAATCCGTAAAGATCTCCAGTCTTGCATGCAGCACAATTTCTCGGTATTCCGCGAAGGTGATGCGATGGCGAAAGGCTTGGAAGAGCTGAAAGTGATCCGTGAGCGCCTGAAAAATGCGCGTCTGGACGATACTTCTAGCGATTTCAATACCCAACGCGTTGAGTGCTTGGAATTGGATAACCTGATGGAAACTGCTTTTGCGACCGCAGTTTCAGCGAACTTCCGTACCGAAAGCCGTGGCGCACATAGCCGCTTTGACTTCCCGGATCGTGATGACGCCAACTGGCTGTGCCATAGCCTGTATCTGCCGCAAACCGAGAGCATGACACGCCGCAGCGTGAACATGGAACCTAAGCTACGTCCGGCGTTCCCGCCGAAGATCCGTACTTATTGATTGTTCCATCAATCACTCGGTTAGTTACCCATTTTTTGCGGAGAAACGGTCATGAAAGTAGAGTTTTCTGTATATCGCTATAACCCGGACGTCGATAACGCGCCACGGATGCAAGATTACACCCTAGAGGCCGAAGAAGGCCGCGACATGATGCTGCTCGATGCGCTGATCTTGCTTAAAGAGCAGGATCCAACGCTGGCCTTCCGTCGCTCTTGCCGTGAAGGGGTTTGCGGTTCTGACGGTGTGAATATGAACGGTAAGAACGGACTGGCTTGTATCACGCCGGTTTCAACCCTACAGCGTTCAGGCAAAAAAATTGTGATCCGTCCGCTGCCAGGTTTGCCTGTCGTGCGCGATCTGGTCGTCGATATGGGGCAGTTTTACACCCAATACGAAAAAATTAAGCCTTATCTGCTTAACGACGGTAAAAATCCTCCGGCACGTGAGCATTTGCAGATGCCGGAACAGCGTGAGAAGTTAGATGGTTTGTACGAATGTATTCTTTGTGCATGCTGTTCAACCTCATGCCCATCGTTCTGGTGGAACCCAGATAAGTTTATCGGCCCAGCGGGTCTACTGGCATCGTATCGTTTCTTAATCGATAGCCGTGACACCGAAACGGATAGCCGTTTAGACGATTTAGATGACGCTTTCAGCGTATTCCGCTGCCACAGCATCATGAACTGCGTCAATGTGTGTCCAAAAGGCTTGAATCCGACCCGTGCAATTGGTCATATTAAGTCTATGTTGCTCCACCGCAGTGCGTAAGGCTTTCCCCGTCGTACTTCAAGCTGCGTGGGTGTTGGCTGCGTTTGTTCACCCTAGTCACATAGTTATCTATGTTGCTAGGGCTTCACAAACTTGCCGCCTACATGCAACTCGAATTATTTAGGGGATATTTATTTAAAATTCCAGCGCTTAGCGTTGGATTTATGCGAACCTCTCCCTCCTTGAAAAGGGAGGATGAGAGGGGTTGCAATAGGTAGTACTAAGACGCAAGACACATTTTTGCAACAGGTGATGTATCTTCGTCACAAAAAGCACATAGAGTCATCTGACGATAGGTGCAATTACTATAAGATAGTTACGGTAAAGTAATTGCGATGTATGTAATTACGATAAATGTTTTTAATAACACTCGGTTGGATGCGAGCATTTGTTAAAAGCATGATGTTTATCACGGCGAAAACTAAAGCTGAAAACAGCTTAAGGGATCATGATGCAGAACGGCGCAATGAAGGCCTGGCTGGATTCCTCCTATCTGGCGGGCGCAAACCAGTCCTACATAGAGCAGCTCTATGAAGACTATCTCACCGATCCTGACTCGGTGGATCTGAGCTGGAAGGAAATTTTCCAACAGTTGCCGACGATCGGCCTGAAATCGGAACAATTCCACTCTCAAACACGAGACTACTTCCGCCGTCTGGCGAAAGACCCGTCCCGGTTTAATCTCTCTCTAAACGACCCTGATACGGATGCTAAGCAGGTCAAGGTGTTGCAGATGATCAACGCCTTCCGTTTCCGCGGTCATCAGCAAGCCAATCTGGATCCATTAGGTTTGTGGAAGCAGGATGCGGTGCCCGATCTGGAACCGTCCTACCACAACCTGACCGAAGAAGATTTTGATCAGACGTTCAACGTTGGTTCTTTTGCCATCGGCAAAGAGACAATGAAGCTGTCCGATCTGTATCAGGCGCTTAAGCAGACTTATTGTGGTTCCATCGGTGCAGAATATATGCACATCACCAACACGGAAGAAAAACGTTGGATTCAGCAACGTTTGGAATCTGTTGTCGGTCAGCCTTCCTTTACTCAAGAAGAAAAACAGCGTTTCCTGCGTGAGTTAACCGCAGCGGAAGGGCTGGAGCGCTATCTGGGAGCAAAATTCCCTGGCGCGAAACGCTTCTCACTGGAAGGCGGCGACGCGTTGGTGCCTATGCTCAAAGAGCTGATCCGTCATGCCGGTAAGAACGGCACGCGTGAAGCCGTTCTCGGGATGGCGCACCGTGGCCGTCTGAACGTGCTGATTAACGTGCTGGGTAAAAAACCGCAGGATCTGTTCGACGAATTTGCCGGTAAACATAAAGAACACCTCGGTGCCGGTGACGTTAAGTACCATATGGGCTTCTCGTCTGACGTTGAAACCGAAGGCGGTCTGGTGCATCTGGCGTTGGCGTTTAACCCATCGCATCTGGAAATTGTGAGTCCTGTGGTCATGGGGTCGGTACGTGCCCGTCGCGATCGTCTGGATGAAGCGCGTAGCAATATGGTTCTGCCAATCACCATTCACGGTGATGCGGCAATCGCAGGCCAAGGCATTGTGCAGGAAACGCTGAACATGTCTCAGGCGCGTGGTTACGAAGTGGGCGGTACCGTTCGCATCGTTATCAACAACCAAATCGGGTTTACCACCTCTAATCCGAAAGATGCGCGTTCAACTCAGTACTGTACTGACATCGCGAAAATGGTTCAGGCACCAATCTTCCACGTTAACGCGGATGATCCTGAAGCCGTTGCCTTTGTAACGCGTTTGGCCCTCGATTTCCGTAACACCTTTAAACGTGATGTGATGATCGATCTGGTGTGCTACCGCCGCCATGGTCATAACGAAGCTGATGAGCCAAGTGCAACCCAGCCGGTTATGTATCAGAAAATCAAAAAACATCCGACCCCGCGTAAAATTTACGCAGATAAGCTGACCGAGCAGAGCGTTGCCTCTCTCGAAGATGCCACGGAAATGGTTAACCTGTATCGTGACGCGTTGGATCGCGGCGAGTGTGTGGTGGACGAGTGGCGTCCGATGAACATGCATACCTTCACATGGTCTCCTTATCTGAACCATGAGTGGGATGAAGTTTATCCAAGCACCGTTGAGCTGAAACGCTTGCAGGATTTGGCTCGTCGTATCAGCCGTGCACCAGAATCGGTTGAAATGCAGTCGCGTGTGGCCAAAATTTATGGCGACCGTGCCGAGATGGCTGAAGGTAACAAACTGTTTGACTGGGGCGCAGCTGAAAACTTGGCTTATGCCACCTTAGTGGATGAAGGTGTTCCAGTACGTATTTCTGGCGAAGACTGCGGGCGTGGTACGTTCTTCCACCGCCATTCAGTGATTCATAATCAGAAAGATGGCTCCGTTTATATTCCGCTAGAAAACGTGCATAACGGCCAAGGTGATTTCAAAGTTTGGGACTCCGTGCTGTCTGAGGCCGCTGTTTTAGCCTTTGAATATGGTTATGCCACCGCAGAACCTCGCACGCTGACCATCTGGGAAGCGCAGTTTGGTGACTTTGCCAACGGTGCGCAGGTGGTGATTGACCAGTTCATCAGCTCTGGCGAGCAGAAGTGGGGTCGTCTGTGTGGTTTAGTGATGCTGTTGCCACATGGCTATGAAGGCCAAGGCCCTGAGCACTCCTCTGCGCGTTTAGAACGCTATCTGCAGCTGTGCGCTGACCAGAATATGCAGGTTTGTATTCCGTCTACGCCGGCTCAGGTTTATCACATGCTACGTCGTCAGGCGCTGCGAGGAATGCGTCGCCCTCTGATTGTGATGTCGCCTAAATCCTTGCTGCGCCATCCGTTAGCAGTATCTTCTTTGGAAGAACTGGCAAACGGCAGCTTCCAGCCGGTGATTGGCGAGATTGATGAAATCGATCCAAAAGACGTTAAGCGTGTGGTGATGTGTTCCGGCAAGGTTTACTACGACCTGTTGGAACAACGTCGCAAAAACGAACAGAAAGACGTGGCGATTGTGCGTATCGAACAGCTGTATCCATTCCCTCACCAGGCGATTCAGGATGCATTTGCCCCTTATGCCCACGTACACGATTTTGTCTGGTGCCAGGAAGAACCACTGAACCAAGGTGCTTGGTACTGTAGCCAGCATAACTTCCGTGAAGTGATTCCTTTTGGAGCATCGTTGCGTTATGCGGGGCGTGCGGCATCGGCTTCGCCGGCTGTGGGTTATATGTCGGTTCACCAGAAACAGCAGCAAGATCTGGTTAACGACGCGCTGAACGTGGAATAAGAGTCTGGGCGCATAAGCGCCCAGTTCTGCAAAAAAATTGGTTATAAAAAAGGATATAGCATGAGTAGCGTAGAAATTCTGGTCCCTGACCTACCTGAATCCGTTGCCGACGCTACGGTTGCAACGTGGCACAAAAAACCGGGCGATACCGTTGCCCGCGATGAAGTGATCGTTGAAATTGAAACCGACAAAGTTGTTCTGGAAGTGCCAGCGCCGGAAGCCGGCATTATGGATGCCATTCTGGAAGAAGAGGGTGCAACCGTACTTTCTCGCCAGCTGCTGGGCCGTTTGCGCCCGGCTGATGTATCCGGCAAACCGACCACTGACAAAGCGCAATCGTCTGAATCAACACCGGCTTCACGCCATACGGCGGATCTGGAAGACGGTAGCAGCGATGCACAAGGCCCAGCCATTCGCCGCCTGTTAGCCGAGCATTCTCTGAATGCCGCTGACATCAAAGGCACCGGTGTGGGTGGCCGTCTGACCCGTGAAGACGTTGACAAACATTTAGCTTCAGCACCAAAAGCAGCCAAAGCGGCTGAGCCAGAAGCACCAGCTGCGGCTCCGTTAGGCGCTCGTACTGAAAAACGCGTTCCGATGACTCGCCTGCGTAAGCGTGTGGCTGAGCGTTTGCTGGAAGCGAAAAACAGCACTGCGATGTTGACGACCTTTAACGAAGTCAACATGAAGCCAATCATGGACATGCGTAAGCAGTACGGCGAAGCGTTTGAGAAACGCCACGGTGTGCGTCTGGGCTTTATGTCGTTCTACATCAAAGCGGTGTTGGAAGCGCTGAAGCGTTACCCAGAAGTGAACGCCTCTATTGATGGCGAAGATGTGGTTTATCACAACTACTTCGACGTCAGCATTGCCGTATCCACGCCGCGTGGCTTGGTAACGCCGGTGCTGCGCAACGTTGATACGTTGGGTATGGCTGACATTGAGAAAAATATTAAAGAACTCGCGGTGAAAGGTCGTGATGGCAAACTGAAAGTTGAAGAACTGACCGGTGGTAACTTCACTATTACCAACGGCGGCGTATTCGGCTCTCTGATGTCTACTCCGATCATCAACCCACCGCAGAGCGCGATTCTGGGCATGCACGCTATCAAAGATCGTCCGATGGCGGTGAATGGTCAGGTTGTGATCCTGCCAATGATGTATCTGGCTCTGTCTTACGATCATCGCCTGATCGATGGACGCGAATCCGTAGGCTTCTTGGTTACGGTGAAAGAGATGCTGGAAGATCCGGCTCGTCTGCTGCTGGACGTATAAGCCAAGTCTCCTCCCCGTGCTCCTTTCAGGTGTGCGGGGGATGGAGAACCCCTACTGAAGTAAAGACGCTATGCACTGATTCGCTAACAGCGGGTCATATCCACAAATATAATTAAATGGATAGAACATCATGAATCTACACGAATATCAGGCCAAACAACTGTTTGCTCGGTATGGTCTACCGGCACCGGTCGGTTATGCCTGCACCACACCTCGCGAAGCAGAAGAAGCAGCATCCAAAATCGGTTCCGGCCCGTGGGTGGTGAAATGTCAGGTTCACGCTGGTGGCCGCGGTAAAGCGGGCGGCGTTAAGCTGGTTAAATCTAAAGAAGAGATCCGTGCTTTTGCTGAGAACTGGTTAGGTAAGCGTTTAGTCACTTACCAGACAGATGCGCTGGGTCAGCCGGTTCACCAGATTCTGGTGGAAGGCGCAACGGACATTGATAAAGAGCTGTATCTGGGCGCGGTTGTCGACCGTGGCACGCGTCGCGTGGTGTTCATGGCATCCACCGAAGGCGGCGTGGAAATTGAGAAAGTGGCTGATGAAACGCCACACTTGATCCATAAAACTGCACTGGATCCATTAACGGGTCCACAGCCTTATCAAGGCCGCGAGCTGGCATTTAAACTGGGTTTGACGGGCAAACAAGTCGGTCAATTCACCAAAATCTTTATGGGCTTGGCAACGCTGTTCCTTGAGCGCGATCTGGCTTTGGTTGAGATTAACCCGCTGGTTATCACCAAGCAGGGCGATCTGATCTGTTTAGACGGCAAACTGAGCGCTGACGGCAATGCGCTGTTCCGTCAGGCTGAGCTGCGTGAAATGCGCGATCCTTCTCAGGAAGATGCGCGTGAGTCTCAGGCTGCACAGTGGGAACTGAACTACGTTGCGCTAGACGGCAACATCGGTTGCATGGTTAACGGTGCGGGCTTGGCGATGGGTACCATGGACATCGTTAAATTGCACGGCGGCGAACCGGCTAACTTCTTAGACGTTGGCGGCGGTGCAACGAAAGAGCGCGTGACCGAAGCGTTCAAAATTATTCTCTCCGATGAGAAAGTGAAAGCGGTTCTGGTCAATATCTTCGGCGGCATTGTGCGCTGTGACCTGATCGCCGATGGGATTATCGGTGCTGTGGCTGAAGTGGGCGTTAACGTACCGGTTGTGGTGCGTTTAGAAGGTAACAACGCTGAGCTGGGTGCGAAAAAACTGGCTGACAGCGGTCTGAATATTATTGCAGCGAAAAGCTTAACGGATGCTGCGCAGCAGGTTGTTGCTGCCGTGGAGGGGAAATAATGTCCATTTTAATTAATAAAGATACCAAAGTGATCTGCCAAGGTTTTACCGGCAGTCAGGGCACCTTCCATTCTGAACAGGCTTTAGCCTACGGTACCAAATTAGTTGGCGGTGTTACGCCAGGTAAAGGCGGCACCGAGCATCTGGGCCTGCCGGTATTTAATACCGTGCGTGAAGCGGTTGAAACGACAGGTGCAACGGCGTCGGTTATCTATGTTCCTGCGCCTTTCTGCAAAGACTCTATTCTGGAAGCGATTGATGCAGGCATTAAGCTGATCATCTGTATCACTGAAGGCATCCCGACGCTGGATATGCTGGTGGTGAAAGCGAAGCTGGAGCAGAGCGAAGCACGCATGATCGGTCCAAACTGCCCAGGCGTTATCACTCCGGGTGAATGTAAGATCGGTATCATGCCTGGTCACATCCATCTGCCGGGTAAAGTGGGTATCGTGTCTCGTTCTGGCACCTTGACCTATGAAGCCGTTAAGCAAACGACAGATATCGGTTTTGGCCAGTCTAGCTGTGTCGGTATCGGCGGCGATCCAATCCCAGGCTCTAACTTCATCGATATCCTGAAACTGTTCCAGGAAGATCCGCAGACTGAAGTGATTGTGATGATTGGTGAAATCGGCGGTAACGCTGAAGAAGACGCTGCTGCATACATTAAAGAGCATGTGACTAAGCCAGTTGTGGGCTACATCGCGGGTGTTACTGCGCCTAAAGGTAAACGTATGGGCCACGCTGGTGCCATTATTGCCGGTGGGAAAGGCACTGCGGACGAAAAATTTGCAGCGTTGGAAGCGGCTGGGGTGAAAACCGTTCGCAGCTTGGCCGAAATTGGCAACGCAGTGAAAACAGTATTGCGTTAAGTCTTGTTCAAACATCAGGTTTGAACGCTGTTTTATTGAAAGAAACAGAAAAGTTTCGACATGTTGGGTCACTTCGGTGGCCCTTTTTTATACCCAGAACAACGATATCTCTTATCGTGGCGAAATGAGCTCGGTCATTATTTACCACACAGTGAAAGTGGCGATATTTTATGCTACATCAACTCCTGTTTATCACTTCTTCCATCATTAACTTCTCACCTGTTTACGTAACGTTTCCGCTTTGCTTACTGACGATTTGTCACGTTGCTTTATTACTCTGTTATTGAAAATGGTATGCAATGAAAATAAAAAATCACGCAAAAGAAACAGCGCATCGAATAAATAACAATAAATTAACAATAAGTAACCATGGATACGTTTATGATACTTTTACTTAACATAGATCAATGAAATTCCTATAAAAAAATGCCAGAAATAGTGCCTTAAACAGTGTGTTTTGCTAATCTTGTCGCAGATCAATTTTAGGTAATTATAATCATTTGCCTAAAACGTGACCTAAATACACAAATCTAATTCCTAACATGAAAATACCTATTTATTGTGTGGGAATGGCGGGGTACTATTTACTCGTCTGTAATACTGAGTCGTTTTTATTGTTATATTTGTTATCTTCCTTCGGTTTTTCGTTTCAAACGTTTTCTGAACTATGCTGATGGAGAGGTTTTTACCTCAACATCCGTTGCTAAGATTTGGAAAGCGTAGGCTGCCGAGAATTGGGGGAGGTTCCAATTTGTTGTTGAAGGGCATTCACTGCTGGTAGTTATGTGACTTCCGTACTCGAACGGGAGCCGTGTTGCCGCAAGTCGGAGTCTTCCTGCGAGGAGCAAGGAGTCAAGATGTTGGATATTGTCGAACTGTCACGGTTACAGTTTGCCTTAACGGCGATGTACCACTTCCTGTTTGTGCCACTAACGCTGGGTATGGCGTTCTTGTTGGCCATCATGGAAACGGTATACG
Source organism: Obesumbacterium proteus (assembly GCF_001586165.1). NCBI lineage: Bacteria > Pseudomonadati > Pseudomonadota > Gammaproteobacteria > Enterobacterales > Hafniaceae > Obesumbacterium > Obesumbacterium proteus. Next base: position 2,561,643 of record NZ_CP014608.1, read on the forward strand.
TTCTTACGGGCAAGCAAGTTTATAAAGATATGACTAAGTTCTGGGGCAAGTTGTTTGGTATCAACTTTGCGCTTGGGGTTGCCACGGGTTTAACCATGGAATTCCAGTTCGGGACTAACTGGTCATACTATTCCCATTACGTTGGAGACATCTTTGGTGCGCCGCTGGCCATTGAAGGGTTGATGGCGTTCTTCCTTGAATCTACCTTTGTTGGTCTGTTCTTCTTTGGCTGGGATCGTCTGGGCAAAGTACAGCACTTAGCGGCCACTTGGTTAGTTGCGTTAGGTTCCAACCTGTCTGCACTGTGGATTCTGGTCGCTAACGGTTGGATGCAGAACCCAATTGCATCGGATTTCAACTTTGAAACCATGCGTATGGAAATGGTGAGCTTCTCTGAGCTGGTATTAAACCCAGTTGCTCAGGTGAAATTCGTTCACACCGTTTCTGCGGGCTATGTTACCGGCGCCATGTTCGTTCTGGGCATCAGCTCCTACTACTTGCTGAAAGGCCGTGATTTCGCCTTTGCTAAGCGTTCATTTGCTATCGCCGCGGCATTTGGTCTGGCAGCGTCTCTGTCTGTTATCGTTCTGGGTGATGAATCCGGTTACGAGATGGGTGACGTACAGAAAACCAAACTGGCAGCGATTGAAGCAGAGTGGGAAACCCAACCGGCCCCAGCATCGTTTACTCTGTTTGGTATCCCTAATCAGGAAACCATGACCAACGAATATGCGATTCATATTCCTTACGCACTGGGTCTGATCGCGACGCGTTCGCTTGATCAGCAGGTGACTGGCCTGAAAGAGCTGATGGCTCAGCATCAGGTTCGTATCCGTAATGGTATGAAAGCTTACGAGTTGCTGCAGGAACTGCGGACCGGTAACACCGATCCTACCGTGCGTGATGCCTTCAACAAAACCAAGCAGGACTTGGGCTACGGTATGCTGCTGAAGCGTTATACCGAGAACCCATCTCAGGCGAGCGAAGAGCAGATTCAGGCCGCAACTAAAGACTCTATTCCTAAAGTTGCTCCGTTGTACTTTGCCTTCCGCATCATGGTGGCATGTGGCTTTGCGCTGTTGCTGATCATTGCGCTGTCCTTCTGGAGCGTTGTCCGCGGTAACGTGGGTAAAAAACGCTGGTTGCACCGTGCGGCATTGCTGGGTATTCCTTTACCTTGGATTGCCTGTGAAGCGGGCTGGTTCGTTGCTGAGTACGGCCGTCAACCATGGGCTATCGGTGAAGTATTGCCGACCGCGGTGGCGAACTCTTCTCTGACAACGGGCGATCTGCTGTTCTCCATTATTCTGATCTGCGGTCTGTACACGCTGTTCTTAGTCGCAGAAATGTATTTGATGTTCAAATTTGCTCGCCTGGGGCCAAGCAGCCTGAAGAGCGGTCGTTATCATTTTGAACAGACGAATGCAGTAGAAGCGCGCTAACAGGAGTCCACGCTATGTTTGATTATGAAGTATTGCGATTTGTCTGGTGGCTGCTCGTTGGTGTGCTGCTGATTGGATTCGCAGTCACCGATGGTTTTGATATGGGGGTAGGTGTGCTCTCCCGTATCATCGGTAAGACCGATACCGAACGCCGTATTATGATTAACGCGGTTGCCCCTCACTGGGAAGGTAACCAAGTTTGGCTGGTGACCGCGGGTGGTGCGCTGTTTGCTGCATGGCCAATGGTTTACGCGGCTGCATTCTCCGGCTTCTACGTTGCTATGATTTTAGTGCTGGCGTCATTGTTCTTCCGTCCGGTTGGCTTTGATTACCGCTCTAAGATCGAGAGCACTCGCTGGCGTAACATGTGGGACTGGGGCATCTTTATTGGTAGCCTCGTGCCTGCATTAGTTTTCGGCGTGGCATTCGGTAACCTGCTGTTGGGCGTTCCGTTCCATATTGATGAATACCTGCGTCTTTACTACACAGGCAACTTCTTCCAACTGCTGAATCCGTTTGGTCTGTTGGCAGGTGTGGTTAGCTTGACGATGTTGCTGGCTCAGGGCGCAACTTATTTGCAAATGAAAACCTCGGGCGAAGTGCACTTGCGCTCTCGTACTGCGGCGCAGATTTGTTCTCTGGTGATGGCGGTAGCGTTCTTGCTGGCAGGCGTTTGGCTGGTGAAAGGCATCGATGGTTATGTGATTACTTCGGCTATCGATACTACGGCACAGTCTAACCCGCTGCGTAAAGAAGTGGCTCATCAGGCCGGTGCATGGCTGTTGAACTTCAACAAGTATCCAATCCTGTGGGCTCTGCCTGCGCTGGGTGTGGTACTGCCGTTGCTGACAACGTTGTGCTCACGCGTTGAGAAGGGGGGCTGGGCGTTCCTGTTCTCCTCTCTGACCATTGCCTGTGTGATCCTGACCGCCGGTGTGACTATGTTCCCGTTCGTGATGCCTTCTATCACCAACCCAAGCATGAGTCTGACCATGTGGGATGCGACGTCTAGCTTGCTGACTCTGCAAGTGATGACCGTGGTTGCGATTATTTTTGTTCCAATTGTGCTGCTGTACACCATCTGGTGTTACTACAAAATGTTCGGCCGCTTGGACAAAAAATATATCGAAGAAAACACGCACTCACTTTATTAAGGAGCGATAACCATGTGGTATTTTGCCTGGATTTTAGGAACGCTTCTGGCTTGTTTCTTCGCTATCATCACTGCGATGGCGATTGAAAACAGCGAAGCCAAGGCAACGGCGAAAGACGCCGAGTAATGGCTAACTTATCTGATAAGCTCTATCAGATCATGGACAAGGGCCCGTTACGGGCCCTTTCATTGGTTCTGGCATTAGTGGTGGCGTTTTGTGTTTTTTGGGACCCATCGCGTTTTGCCGCCAAGACCAGTGAGCTTGAGATTTGGCAAGGGCTATTAATTATGTGGGCGGTTTGCGCTGGTGTGATACATGGCGTAGGTTTTCGTCCTTACCGCAGTCTGTGGAAAGCCGTGTTTTCTCCATTGCCTGCCGTGATTATTCTACTGGCCGGTTTGTTACACTTCTTCAGTTAACGTCAAGAACGGTTAGTAATTCTTCAAAATAATTATGGGTCCATGATTGATCCATAATTATTTTCGTTCTCATCTACCTCCCCCATTCCCAACCCGTTTTCAAGTGAGTATAGTAACCGCGTTAATTTGCATTTCTGAGATGTAGAGTGAGCATTATGATGTTCCGATGGCCGGTACGTGTATATTACGAAGACACGGACGCCGGGGGCGTGGTTTATCACGCACGATACGTCGCTTTTTATGAAAGAGCGCGCACAGAGATGCTGCGCCAACATAATTTCAGTCAGCAACAATTGCTGAGTGAGCATGTCGCTTTTGCTGTCCGTCGCATGACGGTAGAGTATCTGTCACCTGCACGTCTGGATGACATGCTGGAGGTAGAGACTGAGATTACCGCCATACGAGGGGCTTCTCTCACGTTTGCCCAACGTATCATCAATTCGCAAGGCAAAATTTTAAGCCAAGCTGATGTGTTGGTTGCATGCATCGATCAAAACCAAATGAAGCCTATTGCGCTTCCCAAGTCTATTGTCGCGGAGTTTAAGCAGTGACTGACATGAACATGTTCGATTTATTTTTGAAGGCGAGCCTGCTGGTAAAGCTTATCATGCTGGTTTTGGTGTGCTTCTCTATCGCCTCTTGGGCCATCATCATTCAGCGTACTCGCATCTTGAATGCGGCCACGCGTGATGCTGAAGCCTTCGAAGATAAATTCTGGTCGGGAATTGAGTTATCTCGTCTGTATCAGGAAAGCCAAACTCGCCGTGATAGCCTGACTGGCTCAGAGCAAATCTTCCATTCTGGTTTTAAAGAGTTTGCGCGTTTACACCGTGTAAACAGCCACGCTGCGGATGGCGTGATTGAAGGCGCAACGCGTGCGATGCGCATTTCATTAAATCGCGAAGTTGAAGGTTTGGAAACGCATATCCCATTCTTGGGTACCGTCGGTTCAATCAGCCCGTATATCGGCCTGTTCGGTACCGTTTGGGGGATTATGCATGCCTTTATCGGTTTGGGTGCTGTTAAACAGGCAACCCTGCAAATGGTTGCTCCAGGTATTGCAGAAGCATTGATCGCAACGGCGATCGGTCTGTTTGCTGCAATTCCAGCGGTTATGGCCTACAACCGTCTGAATCAGCGTGTGAATAAGCTTGAACAGAATTACACCAATTTTATGGAAGAGTTCATTGCCATTCTGCACCGTCAGGCTTTTGCTACCGAATCTAAATAAGTAGGAGGTTAGCATGGCGAGATCAAGTGGCCGTCGCGAGCTCAAATCTGAAATTAACATCGTTCCGTTACTGGACGTGTTATTAGTTCTGGTACTGATTTTTATGGCGACAGCGCCAATTATCACCCAGAGCGTAGAGGTTGATTTACCCGACGCAACGGATTCAAAAACGGTAAGCACTAACGACAATCCACCGGTTATCGTTGAAGTGTCTGGCATCGGCCAATATGCGGTTGTGGTTGATCATAATCGTATGGAACAGCTGCCAGCGGAGCAGGTTGTTGCGGAAGCGCAATCTCAGCTTAAAGCTAATCCAAAAACCGTATTTTTGATCGGTGGTGCTAAAGATGTACCTTATGACGAAATCATTAAGGCGCTGAATCTTTTGCATCAGGCAGGCGTAGCCTCTGTAGGGTTAATGACGCAGCCGATCTGATTGCTGTAAAAAAGCATGAAATCCGTGTTGGAATTCCTGTACTAAAGCGCTAGCATGCAGCCTGTTTATAGGCTGCGTGTTGCATTTTGCGCAGAGGATATTTGGCACTTAATTTGTTTAACTGAGCTTTTGGAAACCGGCTCCGGGATACTGGCTCTTGGAAACTGAATCGTGGTAAAGGCATCTGAGAAAAACGATAAGCTAAATCGCTCTGTCATCGTTTCAATCATTTTGCATATTGTCCTGATAGCGTTATTAGTCTGGGGCTCAATGATGCAGGATTCAACGATAAGTGCTGGCGGCGGCGGTGGCGGCGGTTCTGCCATTGACGCGGTCATGGTTGATTCCGGTGCAATGGTTCAACAGTATAATGATCGCCAGCAACAGCAGCAAAGTGATGCGCGTCGTGCAGAACAGCAGCGTAAAAAACAAGCCGAAAAGCAGGCTGAAGAACTACAACAAAAACAGGCTGAGGAACAGCAGCGTCTAAAAGAGCTGGAAAAAGAGAGAATTCAGGCGCAGGAAGATGCTAAACAAGCTGCAGAAGACGCCAAACAGGCGGCTGAAGAAGCTAAAAAGCAGGCTGCGGAAGAAGTGAAAAAGGCAGCAGAAGAAGCTAAGAAAGAGGCTGCTTTAGCAGCGGCTAAAGCGAAACAGGAAGTTGCCAAAGAGGCGGCGGTTGCAGCCGCTGCCGCGAAGAAACAAGCGGAAGAAGAAGTTAAGAAAGCGGCAGCAGAGGCGAAGAAACAGGCCGAAGCTGAAGCAAAAAAACAAGCTGCAGCTGATGCTAAGAAAGCCGCTGAAGAAGCCAAAAAACAGGCTGCTGATGAGGCGAAGAAGGCGGCTGAAGACGCTAAGAAAGAAGCCGCAGCTGAAGCGAAAAAACAAGCTGCCGCGGATGCTAAAGCGAAAGCAGATACTGAAGCTAAAGCTGCAGCCGCTGCGAAAAAAGCCGCAGATGCCAAGAAAAAGGCCGATGCTGCCGCCGCTGCGAAAGCCGCAGAAGGTGTTGACGACCTGTTTGATGGCCTTGCTGATGGCAAAAACGCGCCGAAGGGTGGGGGAGCCGCAGGTGCTGCGGGGACTTCTGGCAAAGCTGGCGCGGCAGGAAAAGGTAATAGCAAAACGAGTGGAGCTTCTGGCGCAGATATCAGTAACTACGCTGGACAGATTCAAGCGGCGATTGAAAGTAAGTTCCATACAGATCCGAGCTTTAGCGGCAAAGTATGTAACCTGCGTATTAAGCTCGCGTCGGATGGCATGCTGTTAAGCGTGACTTCTGAAGGTGGCGATCCTGCGCTTTGTCAGGCGGCGGTTGCAGCAGCGAGAATGGCGAAATATCCTAAGCCGCCAAGTGACGCCATTTACCAGATATTTAAAAATGCGCCCGTTGATTTTAAACCGAATTGATTTGACTAATTTTGTTTGAATAACAGTGCATTAGATAAAGCCAAAGTAAAGCAACATATAGTGAACGTAAAGTTTCGGAATTATATGATGGTTACACTGGGCAATATGTAGTTTTGTGTGCGTTGGTTTGTTAAAATTCTGCTAAATTATCGTGGCCATCGGGGTCAGATAAGGGAGATATGATGAAGCAGGCGTTTCGTGTAGCGATGGGGCTATTAATCCTGTGGGCCAGTGTGCTCCACGCGGAAGTCCGAATAGTGATTACTCAGGGTGTGGATACCGCTCGTCCGATTGGTGTAGTGCCTTTCAAATGGATGGGACCGGGTTCTGCTCCTGAAGATATCGGTGGAATTGTCGCGGCTGACTTACGCAACAGCGGTAAATTCAACCCGATTGATACCAACCGTATGCCACAACAGCCAACTACGGTTGCTGAAGTGACTCCGGCAGCGTGGACGGCATTGGGTATTGATGCGGTCGTGGTGGGGCAGGTTCAGCCAAGCGCAGATGGTGGCTATATGGTTTCTTATCAGATGGTTGATACCTCTGGTAACCCTGGTAGCGTTCTGTCCCAGAATCAGTACAAAGTGACCAAGCAGTGGCTACGCTATGCGGCACATACCAGCAGCGATGAAGTCTTTGAAAAGCTGACCGGTATTAAAGGCGCATTCCGTACTCGTATTGCCTACGTTGTGCAGACTAACGGCGGCCAGTTCCCTTATGAACTGCGCGTTGCTGACTACGATGGCTATAATCAGTTTGTTGTTCACCGTTCGCCGCAGCCATTGATGTCTCCGGCGTGGTCGCCAGACGGTAGCAAACTGGCTTACGTAACTTTCGAAAGCGGTAAATCAGCGCTGGTGATTCAGACCCTGTCTAACGGTGCAATCCGTCAGGTAGCGTCATTCCCACGCCACAACGGTGCTCCATCGTTCTCTCCAGATGGCAGCAAGTTGGCGTTCGCGTTGTCTAAAACAGGCAGCTTGAACCTGTATGTTATGGATTTGGGCTCTGGCTCAATTCGTCAGGTGACTGATGGCCGTAGCAACAATACGGAGCCTTCATGGTTCCCGGATAGTCAAACTTTGGCATTTACATCTGACCAAGGTGGACGTCCACAGATTTATAAAGTGAATATTAATGGTGGTGCGCCTGAACGTCTGACCTGGGAAGGTTCTCAGAATCAGGATGGCGACGTAAGTTCTGACGGCAAGTTCCTTGTCATGGTTGGCACAAGCGGCGGTTCACAGCACATCACTAAACTGGATCTCGGATCGAATGCGAATCAAGTTTTGACCAGCACGTTCCTAGACGAAACGCCGAGTATCGCGCCAAATGGTACCATGGTTATCTATAGTTCTACTCAAGGACTGGGTTCCGTGTTGCAGCTAGTCTCGACCGACGGGCGTTTCAAAGCGCGTCTTCCGGCAACCGATGGTCAGGTGAAATTCCCTGCCTGGTCGCCGTATCTGTGATGCATGTATAAAAAGATATGTATAGCAAATTATAAAAGGATCAAAGAGATGCAACTGAACAAAGTTCTGAAGGGGCTGATGTTGGCACTGCCTATCATGGCTGTAGCTGCTTGTAGTTCACATAAAAATGCGAACGACGATCAATCAGCAATGGGTGCTGGCGCTGGTAACGGTATGGAAAACGGCAGCAGCAACCTGTCTTCTGAAGAACAGGCTCGTCTGCAGATGCAAGAACTCCAGAAAAACAACATCGTTTACTTCGGTCTGGACAAGTACGATGTGAGCTCTGACTACGCTCAGATGCTGGATGCGCATGCTGCTTTCCTGCGTAACAACCCATCTTACAAAGTGACTGTAGAAGGTCATGCGGATGAGCGCGGTACTCCTGAGTACAACATCGCCCTGGGCGAACGTCGTGCTAACGCAGTTAAGATGTACCTGCAAGGTAAAGGCGTAGGCGCTGATCAGATCTCTATCGTTTCTTACGGTAAAGAAAAACCAGCAGTACTGGGCCACGACGAAGCAGCCTATGCTAAAAACCGTCGTGCCGTACTGGTTTACTAATAGTTAGTAAGACGAGTATCGCATGAGCAGTAACTTCAGACTTCACTTGTTGAGTCTGTCGTTACTGGTTGGAATAGCGGCCCCTTGGGCCGCTATTGCCCAAGCCCCAATCAGTAGCGTCGGCTCCGGCTCGGTAGAAGACCGAGTCACTTCACTTGAGCGTATTACCAATGCTCAGGGTCAACTATTTTCTCAGCTCCAGCAGCAACTCTCCGATAACCAGCGCGACATTGATTCTCTTCGTGGTCAAATTCAAGAAAGTCAGTATCAGCTGAATCAGGTTGTTGAGCGTCAAAAACAGATCCTCTTACAGTTAGATAGCCAAGGTAGTGCCAATACAGGTGCCGCAGCCGCAGATTCGGCCGCTTCAGCCTCGACGGGCTCTGATGCTTCTAGCGCAGCAGCAGCTGCAACGACAACCCCTGCGGCGGATACAGCGCCAGCCAGCAGTGGTGATGCCAACACGGATTACAATCGTGCGGTAGATTTGGTGTTGGTGAAAAAGCAGAACGATCAGGCGATTACGGCCTTCCAAAGCTTTGTTAAGCAATATCCAGATTCGACCTATCAGCCAAATGCAAATTATTGGCTGGGGCAGTTGTTTTATAACAAAGGTAAAAAAGACGACTCGGCGTATTATTTTGCCGTAGTTGTTAAAAATTACCCTAAATCCCCGAAAGCGCCTGACGCGATGTACAAGGTTGGGGTGATCATGCAAGAGAAAGGTCAGGCTGATAAAGCCAAAGCCGTCTATCAGCAGGTCATTAAGCAGTACCCAACGAGTGATGCTGCGAAGCAGGCTCAAAAACGTATTGCTGCATCATAAGCGTATTTTCAGGCTCAGAAGTAGACGATTTGTTTAATTTATGGGCCTGAATGTACGAAGTGCAATCAATTGAACTGATTATTAAAATTTTTGGTTGCGCTGTCCTGATAAATGGGTAATATATGCCGCCGTTGCCCAGACAAACTGAAACAGAGTGATTCAGGCAACAATTTTTGAAATGGGTCGTTAGCTCAGTTGGTAGAGCAGTTGACTTTTAATCAATTGGTCGCAGGTTCGAATCCCGCACGACCCACCATTCAAAAATAGTAGAAATAGGTAAGACGTGTGGGTGAGAACCGTAAAGGTTCGAGTCGAGCGAAAGCGAGACAACGTTGCGCAGCAACGGCCCGAAGGGCGAGGCGAAAGCCGAGTCATCCCGCACGACCCACCATTTCAAAATGATTTAGTTTTAAGGTAGTAAGCCAGATAAATAAATGGGTCGTTAGCTCAGTTGGTAGAGCAGTTGACTTTTAATCAATTGGTCGCAGGTTCGAATCCCGCACGACCCACCATTTATTTATTATGTTTGAGCATCAAATGGTTTTCTACTGAAGTAGCACTCTCGAATGGGTCGTTAGCTCAGTTGGTAGAGCAGTTGACTTTTAATCAATTGGTCGCAGGTTCGAATCCCGCACGACCCACCATTCGAAGAGAGTTACACTCCGCTACAGCGGGTCGTTAGCTCAGTTGGTAGAGCAGTTGACTTTTAATCAATTGGTCGCAGGTTCGAATCCCGCACGACCCACCATTTCTTTTAGTACCTCCATTGTTTCAAATAATCTAGATACATACAGAGTTCGCTTGTCGTGTGGGTAAGAACCTGTGTTCAGGTTCGACAAAACACGTTAGTGTTTTGAGCGTCGCTTGCGACGACCCGAAGGGCGAGGCGCAGCCGAGTCATCCCGCACGACCCACCATTTCTTTTAGTATTTCGCAATTTCTGCAAACCAAACCAAAGCAAACCAAATCAAACCAGCAGACGATATACGTAGCCGAGTTTCCTCGAGCGAACATCATTTTCGTGTCACTTCTCACCGATACTAAACAATCTCACGTTAACCTATTATTTTTTGCCTGAATTTGGCCTGTCTCAGCTAACTCTGTTTAGTATACAAAACAAAAAGTCTAATTAGTGCTCACCTGTGTTAATCATTTGTTGTATACTCGCCAAACAATCAACCCACCCAAGATGAGCTATAGCGCGATGTTTGACCCAAATGCTGCGGTATACCCTTTTCCACCCAAGCCAACACCGCTGGTTCCAGATGAAAAACGCTTCTACCGCGAGAAAATCAAAACGCTGCTTAAGCAACGTAATGCGGTTCTAGTTGCACACTACTACACTGACCCTGAAATTCAGGCGTTAGCAGAAGAAACGGGTGGCTGCGTATCTGATTCATTAGAGATGGCGCGCTTTGGCCGTGATCATCCAGCAACGACTTTGCTTGTCGCCGGTGTTCGCTTTATGGGGGAGACGGCAAAGATCCTCAGCCCTGAAAAGCAGGTATTGATGCCTACGCTTCAGGCCGAGTGCTCGCTCGATCTTGGCTGTCCCGTTGATGAGTTTAGTGCATTCTGCGACGCGCATCCGGATAGAACCGTGGTGGTCTATGCCAACACGTCGGCCGCAGTGAAAGCGAGGGCAGATTGGGTTGTCACATCCAGTATTGCAGTCGAGCTTATCGAGCATCTCGATAGCTTGGGTGAAAAAATCATCTGGGCTCCCGATCGCCATTTAGGGCGCTATGTTCAGCGTCAAACCGGCGCGGATGTCCTGTGTTGGCAAGGGGCCTGCATTGTTCATGATGAGTTTAAAACTCAGGCATTAGAGCAAATGAAGCTGCTTTATCCTGATGCAGCCATTCTTGTTCATCCTGAATCGCCTCAGAGCATCGTTGATATGGCAGACGCCGTCGGTTCAACCAGCCAACTGATTCAAGCTGCTCAGCGTCTGCTTAACCCGCAGATGATCGTGGCGACTGACCGCGGCATTTTTTATAAAATGCAGCAGGCGTGCCCAGATAAAATTTTGTTAGAAGCGCCAACGGCAGGCGAAGGCGCAACCTGCCGAACGTGTGCCCACTGCCCATGGATGGCGATGAATGGCCTTCAGGCCATTGCTACGGGATTGGAACAGGGTGGAAGCATGCACGAAATCAATGTTGATGCTGCGTTGCGTGAGCGCGCTCTGATGCCGTTAGATCGTATGCTGCAGTTCGCAAGCGATCTCAAGCTCAAAGTGAAAGGTAATGCCTAAGCGATTTTGTCCCTAACGGCTACAACAAGATGTGAGTATTAACTATGGCCTGAGCACCGTGTCTCAGGCCTTTTTTATGAATTTTTATTTACACGCTTTCCAAAAAAGAGCAAAACCGAAAATGCGCTGCTATAGTTCATGCTTGCACTGTGATGGTGAGCACACACTCCGATTGGCAATTTCATGCCGTTAGACTATTTAGCGTGTCGATTTTTTCTGCCAGTATTCATTTTCTTAAACAGCGTTAATTCTGTTGGTTCTATTAAATAACTATTTTCTTTCGAAATGCGTTAGCGGCCTGCATTTGGTGCAATTTGTGCAATATTTAAACTGACGTCATGTGATGTCGACGAATTCAGGAGCACATTTTGTCTCGAACAAACGTGGTACTTAACCCGCTAGAGTGTACTCAGCAGGCATTGAACTGGATTGAAAAAAAGTCGCTAACGCATGATGAAATGGTGGCTTTAAACAAAGAAGTCCTGAGCAACTTCAGGGAGTACGTCAATCCTGGTTTCTTGGAATATCGGAAATCAGTCACGGCAGGCGGGGATTACGGAGCCGTAGAATGGCAAGCGAGCGGTCTTAATACGCTTGTCGACACTCAGGGGAACGAGTATATCGATTGCTTGGGTGGATTCGGTATTTTTAATGTAGGGCACCGTAATCCAAAAGTCATATCCGCCGTAGAAAGTCAGTTGGCGAAACAGCCGCTGCACAGCCAAGAACTCCTTGATCCATTACGTTCTATGTTGGCGAAAACCTTGGCAGCGATTACGCCGGGCGATCTCAAATATACGTTCTTCTGCAATAGCGGAACCGAATCCGTTGAGGCCGCGCTGAAGCTAGCCAAAGCGTATCAATCGCCACACGATAAATATACTTTTGTCGCTGCGACCGGTGCGTTCCACGGTAAGTCGTTAGGCGCGCTGTCCGCAACTGCGAAGTCTATTTTCCGCCGTCCGTTTATGCCTTTGTTACCCGGCTTCCATCATGTTCCTTTTGGGGATATTGAAGCACTGCGCACTCAGTTGCATGAGTGCAAGAAGACCGGTGACGATGTTGCCGCTGTTCTGCTTGAGCCTATCCAAGGTGAAGGCGGGGTTATCTTGCCACCGAAAGGTTACTTACCGGCGGTAAGAGCGCTTTGTGACGAATATGGCGCATTACTGATATTCGACGAAGTGCAAACCGGTATGGGCCGTACTGGCAAGATGTTTGCCTGTGAGCATGAAAATGTCACTCCTGACATTCTGTGTCTCGCAAAAGCCCTTGGCGGCGGTGTGATGCCTATTGGTGCAACGGTTGCGAACGAAAAAGTCTTCTCTGTTCTGTTCGATAACCCGTTCCTGCACACTACGACTTTCGGTGGTAACCCGTTGTCCTGTGCGGCAGCGCTGGCGACATTCAATGTGCTGTTAACGGAAGATCTTCCTGCAAAAGCAACTGAACGTGGTCAGCAGTTAATGGATGGGTTCCGTCGTTTAGCAACGCAGTATCCTGAGTTTATGATGGAAGTGCGTGGACAGGGGCTTATGCAGGCGATTGAGTTTATCAAAAGCGAAGTGGGCTATGCGTTTTCTCGCGAGATGTTCCAGCGCAACGTGCTGGTTGCGGGAACGCTGAATAACTCTAAGTCTATTCGTATAGAACCGCCGCTCACCATTACGGCAGAACAATGTAAGCAAGTGCTGACTCGCGCTGAAGAGGCGTTAAAAGCGATGCGTGCATTGAGTCCCACCCAGCAGCCAACGATGAGCGTGGCCTGATAGGGATGATATAACGATAAAAAAGGGAACCTTGCAGCTATTTAGCGGGGTTCCCTTTTTTCATTTTGCTTCTTTCTTAGATGTTTGTGATCGCTTACTTAGTCTGTGTGTTCGTGTGTGTGCCCGGTGCTATGCGAATGGCTATGTGAATGGCTATGCCCTGAAGGCATTTGCACATGAGTCATAAGATCACAGTCATGTTCCTCACAGCCGTTATATTCCATTTGAATGGTTGCATGCCCAATCTGATAGTGCTCCGCAAGATAATGCTGAATTTGGTCTAACAGCCCGTCATGATCGTGTGGCGGTATAACTCGCACGTGCAGCGTCATTAAGCGCTGTTCGCCAATTTGCCAAATGTGCACATGATGTACATTGCGCACCTCGGGAAATGCGTTGCACAGCGCTCGCTGTAGCTGCGGTACATCCACATCTTCTGGTGTACCTTCTAAAAGTTCGTTGGTGCTTTCTTTGAGTAAGTTCCATGCGCTGTGTAAAACCAAACACGAGACGACGACGGAAAGAATAGGGTCAATAGGTGTCCATCCCGTCCACATGATGACCAACGCCGCAACAATGGCGCCAACAGAGCCTAAAAGATCGCCCATAACGTGCAGCGCGGCAGCGCGAACGTTGATGTTTTTCTCTTCAGAACCGTGATGAAGCAGCCAGAATGAGAGAATATTCGCCAACAAACCCGCAATCGCGATGGCTAGCATCGTCCCGCCCATCACGGGTTCGGGTGACATAAAACGCTTAACTGCTTCCCAAACGATGATGAAAACAATCACCACCAACGCAGCGGCGTTAACGAATGCTGCAAGCGTGGTGAAGCGAAGAAAACCAAATGAATGCTTCAAGGTTGGCGAACGAGCGGCAAAACGCACGGCGATAACTGCAACAAACAGGGCCGCAGTGTCCGTTAACATATGGCCAGCATCGGCGAGCAGCGCCAGCGAGCCTGAAATAAGCCCACCAATAACTTCGACTACCATGAAGATGGCGGTGACGGCCAGAGCCAGTATCAAGCGCTTACTATCGCTGCTTTGTGGTGAGTGAGAATGTTGATGAGCTGGCATCGTTTGTCCTTAATACGCTTCAGATTTTAACTCTATAGCTATAGTTTAAGCACAGGACGGCTGATACGGAACGTTCTCTAACGTTTTTTACCTAAGAAGGCGTCAAAAATATTTGCCATCTATCGACTTAATGTGACCAATAAAGTTGCAAATGAATTGAAAACACAATGCAGAAATATAGGAAGTACTAATCCATTTTTGTATATTCTTGCATAACATAATATGACGGAAAAAGTGAACAGTTCGATGAAGGTCGTAGGCGAGTTATATTGAGTATGCATAAGACTGAATAAGAGAGAGGTTAATACTATTCCATAGATTTTTACTTTAGGCCCCCATAAAAGAAATGCATTGAGAAGAAAACCACGAAATACGATCTCTTCATAAATAGGGGCTAACAAGCAAACACAAAAAGAGAATAGGAAAAAAGAGAAGCTGGAATAAGTAACTATCGATTCAGTCCATACTTCTGGCTTATCATAAAAAGCAGATATTACCCTTAGTGTGATGATAAACAAGATAAAAAATAGCGCGCTTTTTATGTCGATACTGCCCTTGTTGATGTCCTTGTAGTGAAGCGAGTATTTTTTTATTGCGATGTAAGAAAAGGGTGTCCAAAGTGCAAAACTCATAAATGGAATAAGATATCCACTTTGATAGAGCGCTTTATAGTTACTAAGTAATAGTGAAATATAAGAAATAAAATACCAAAGTATAAAAATGCTAAAGCATATAAATGATTGGGTTATTTTACCCAGTGTCTTGCTGTCCATTGCGCGGTATTTCTCTATGATGTTTGTGTCTGATTATAAATGCGGCAGTGAAAACTAAGCAAGCATCCAACCTGAAACCGCAGCTGAATTATAAATTAAGATTTCTATTAAAAATAATAATAGTGAATGAGTGGGCTGCTAATCTTTGCACAATTGATTACTTGTAACATGATGAAACTATTTTATGCGGCAAAGATTTTATGTCAGGCGGAAATTTTGTTGCTGGAAGTGCTTTTGCTCCGGCTGTTCAATATCCACCTATGCTGATTAATGCGTTTAAAATCATCATCAATGATGGCTCATGATGAAGTGATGACCGTGGTTGTTAGGCTGTGGTGGACTTAAATCAAGAAATTGTTGAACAAAGTCCGTTTACAATTGCCGCGTAAAACGGCTAGATTGGAGATTCGCCTATTAATCCCCTTCGACACCAACGGAATAGTTATGAATTACCAGAACGACGATTTACGCATTAAAGAAATTAAGGAACTCCTGCCACCTGTTGCCCTGTTAGAGAAGTTTCCGGCAACGGCGTTTGCAGCCGAAACGGTGTCGCAGGCTCGTGGTGCAATTCATCAAATCCTCAAAGGCAAAGACGATCGCCTGCTGGTTATTATCGGTCCATGCTCAATTCACGATATTGAAGCCGCCAAAGAATACGCTCAGCGCCTGCTCAAACTGCGCCAAGAACTCAACGGTGAGCTTGAGATCGTGATGCGTGTCTATTTTGAAAAACCACGCACCACGGTAGGTTGGAAGGGATTAATCAACGACCCGCATATGGATAGCAGCTATCAGATCAACGACGGTTTGCGTATTGCGCGTAAATTACTGCTGGATATCAATGATATCGGTATGCCAACGGCGGGTGAGTTCCTTGATATGATCACGCCACAATATTTGGCGGATCTCATGAGCTGGGGCGCTATTGGCGCGCGTACTACGGAATCACAGGTCCACCGCGAGCTGGCTTCAGGTTTATCTTGCCCAGTTGGATTTAAAAATGGCACCGATGGCACCATCAAAGTGGCTATTGATGCGATCAACGCCGCAAGCGCGGCACATTGCTTCTTGTCAGTCACCAAATGGGGTCACTCAGCGATTGTGAACACCAGCGGTAACGGCGATTGCCATATTATTCTACGCGGTGGCAAAGAGCCAAACTATAGCGCTGCACATGTACAGGAAGTGAAAGCGGGGCTGAAAAAAGCCGGTTTGGCTGAGCAGGTGATGATTGATTTCAGCCATGCAAACAGCAGCAAACAATTCAAAAAGCAGCTAGAAGTCTGCACTGACGTTTGTCATCAGCTCGAAGCTGGTGATAAAGCCATTATGGGCGTGATGATTGAGAGTCATCTTGAAGAAGGTAACCAGAACCTAGAAGGCACCGAGCCTTTGGTTTATGGCAAAAGCGTGACTGATGCATGTATTGGTTGGGATGATACTGAAACGGTACTGCGCCAATTAGCTCAGGCAGTGAAAGCACGCCGCGGTTAATTCAGCTGTTCACAAAAAAAGCCCACTTCACAGAGTGGGCTTTTTACTAGAGAAAATCCGATCACAATTTTTATTGCTGCTGCATTTCTTGTGCTAAATCGCTTTTAACCTGTGCTTTTTGTTCTGGGGTTAAAATTTTGCTCAAATTAAAGAAATACTGCATACGATAATAACGCGCTTGTTCTTGTGCCTTGCCGAAAGCCGCAATTTGTTTCTTAACCGCAGTTTCATCCCACTTGCCTGAATCAATAATATCGATAAGCAGACCATTTTGAATATCTTTAGTATCGATGGTAGCCATCTTTTTATCGGTATCGCTGCGCAACGTTTTTATCTGTTCAACTTGAGATGGTGTTAAATGCAGATGTTGGATCATCGGGTCTTGCTGCTGCTCAGGTTGAATACTGGTGCCTGTATTACTCGATGCTAATGCGAAGCCTGAGAAAATAAGCGCTGAAGCCGCAAGAGTTAACTTAGAAAGTTTGTTCATTTAATAGATTCCATCTAGTAAAAAGAGTGGTGAATACAAAATACTGTAAACCATTTATGAATTAGTGTTGTAATGAAGTGTGTGAACTCGTGAACGCAGAATATTTTATTATGTGTGATTGTTATTTATTGGTTACATGAATTTCTGTAATTTTTCACGCTGAGTTTCAGTCATAGAAAAGTAAAAAAGCGCCCGAAGGCGCTTAATAATAAAGTACGTTGGTGATTATTTTGCTTTGCCTTGATTGGCAACCGCGGCGGCTTTGGCGGCAATTTCAGCGGCATCGCCAAGATAGTAACGTTTTAACGGTTTAAGATTTTCATCAAACTCATAGACCAACGGTACGCCGGTTGGAATATTCAGCTCAAGAATTTCATCTTCGCTTAGGTTATCTAAGTATTTAACCAATGCGCGCAGTGAGTTACCGTGTGCTGCAATAATGACGCGTTCGCCGCTCGCGATGCGTGGCTTAATCACATCGGTCCAGTAAGGAATAACGCGATCAATAGTGGTTGCCAAGCTCTCGGTAACCGGCAGTTCCTGCTCGCTGAGTTTGGCGTAACGAGGATCGTGGCCAGGATAGCGCTCATCTTCTTTGGTTAATTCAGGAGGCGTAACGGCAAAACCACGGCGCCACAGTTTTACCTGATCGTCGCCATATTTTTGTGCGGTTTCAGCCTTGTTCAGCCCCTGCAAAGCACCGTAATGACGTTCGTTCAGCTTCCATGATTTTTCAACCGGCAGCCATTGCTGTTCCAGCTCATCCAGCACATTCCACAACGTGTGGATCGCACGTTTCAGCACTGATGTGTATGCAAAATCAAAGGAGAAACCTTGTTCTTTTAAAAGCTTACCCGCCGATTTTGCTTCGGAACGTCCTTTGTCAGAAAGCTCAACATCCGTCCAGCCAGTGAAGCGGTTTTCTTTGTTCCACTCGCTTTCACCGTGTCGTACCAAAACTAATTTAGTCACAGCCATGGGTAAACTCCTTAGCGTAATTTATTAAATGATAACTATTATCATTATATTGCCATCACACAGCAAACAGCAATAGCTGAGTCTAAACATAGCTAATTTCAGCGCATATGTGTACGTATGAAGTGGGGGATTCGTGCGGATAGTGCCCGTTAGCTGCATTTTCAATGCGTTTTTCCATTGCGCAATAAGCCTACATTTCGCACAGATTATGGGAGTAAGTTCACAATTAATTGTTAACGCAGAGGGCAGTGATTGTCTTCATTGCAGAGTCAATGTAATGTCATTTTAAATCTGGTTTAAACCAAATGGATTAAGTCATGCAGAACAATTCCACGGTAGAATTTGCGAAACAGAAACTCAATGATTGGCTAAAGATGGGGGTGATTACTCCAGGGAGTAAGCTTCCTTCTGAGCGAGAGCTCGAGGAACTCTTAGGGATTAAACGTATGACCCTGCGTCAGGCGTTACTGTATCTCGAAGGTGAATCAAAAATATTCCGTAAAGATCGCCGAGGCTGGTTTGTTGCGTTGCCACGTTTCAATTACAGCCCTAGCAGCTCGACCAGCTTTAAACAGGCTGCGATAGAGCAGGGGCGTTTGCCGTCTTGGGGATATTTAGAAAAAGAGAGTGTTTACACTGCGCCAGCAGACGTATTGTCATTACTCGGGGTCAGTGAAGGGGAAACGCTCTACAAAATCTCAGGCTGGGGCGCGCTCGATAGTCACAAAGTTTTCTACCATGAAACTTTTATTAATGCACAGGTTGCCCCTGACTTTATTGGTCAGCTTGGTGAGCGTTCATTTGCCGAAGTATGGGAAAAAAACTATGCCAAAAAAACACATACCCAGCATTTGGAATTTAAACCTACTCGCCTTTCCGGCGGTGCATGCAAAGGCATGGGGGGAACATCGGGTACGCCGTCCATTCGAGTCAAAAAATATCGCGCCGACGAAGCAAATAAAATTGTTCAAATTGATATCGAATATTGGCGTTTTGAGTCAGTAGAATTTTTTATCGACTTATAGGAAGCATCATGAATCGTATACAAGCCACAAAGATATTGCAGCGTGCAGATAATATTCCGTTGTATCTACATGCCTATGCATTTCATCTTAATATGAGAGTGGAAAAGATATTACCTGAAAACCTGCTGGATATTGCCAGTCAGCATCAGCTTAAAGGTATAAAAGTTCATGTTTTAGATGGTGAGAGTCAGTCTTTAAGCTGTGCTAACGATGAACGATTGCAACAGTTTGGCGAAAAAGCACGTCGTTTAGGGCTGGATATTCATATTGAAACCAGCGCATCGGATGCTAAAACAATAGATCAAGCTGTAGCTATTGCAACAAAATCGGGAGCCTCCTCGGTACGATTTTATCCGCGCTATGAAGGGCATTTGAATGCCGTTCTCGCTCAGATTAGACAAGATATTCACTATATTAAAGAGAATTACCAACACAGCGGCTTAACATTCACGCTTGAACAGCATGAGGATCTGAAAGGCCATGAGCTGGTTAAATTAGTTAATGACGCTGATTTTCCTCAGCTGTCTCTACTATTTGATTTCGCTAATATGATAAACGCGAATGAAGAGCCACTTCCTGCATTAGCTGCAATGGCATCTAACGTTACACAGGTGCATATAAAGGATGCACTTATTGTCCGAGAGGCTAATGGGCTTGGGCATAAAGCCTGTATTTCTGGTCAAGGTGATTTGCCTTTTAAAGAGTTACTTTTCCAACTTGTATGCTTAGGAGAAGATAAGCCTCAGGTCATCGCCTATGGTTTAGAAGAAGAGGTGGATTATTATGCGCCGCCGTTTCGTTTCCAACATGAGGATAATAATCCGTGGATACCTTGGCGAGAAATGAGTGAAACACCGCTACCTAACAAAGAGTTAGATGTCAGACTAGAAAAAGAATTTAATGATGCATTAAATCAGATTGCCTACGTGAGAAATATATTACAAAAATTAAAACAAGAAGCGGTAGCTGTTTTAAAATAAATCAAAATAAATAACCAAAAGTAGCTCATCTAAATTTATATTGGATGGCTCTATTATCCAACACTATCAATAACATCATATGATTATATGGTGGGGTGAAACTATGTTAACAAAAAAGAAATGGACCATATTTAGTCTATTGGTTTTGTGTGGAGGAACGATATATAAACTTCCTTCATTGAAAGATGCATTTTATGTGCCCATGCAAGAATACTTTCATTTAACTAACGGTGAAATTGGCAATGCAATGTCAATTAACTCTATCGTTACGACGATAGGCTTCTTTTTATCTATTTATATCTCTGACCGTTTGCCGCGCCGTTTTACTATGTCAGTGTCATTAATCGCGACGGGGTTGCTTGGTATCTACCTCTCTACCATGCCGGATTATTGGGGAATACTGTTCGTCTGGGCATTATTTGGTGTGACATGCGATATGCTTAACTGGCCTGTTTTATTGAAGTCAGTCAGCCTATTGGGCGATAACACGCAACAAGGGCGACTGTTTGGCTTTTTCGAAACAGGACGTGGCATTGTAGATACTATTATTGCGTTTAGCGCTTTGGCTATCTTTGCTTGGTTCGGCGGCGGATATCTCGGGTTTAAAGCGGGTATCCTGTTCTATTCTGCTATTGCAATTTTAGTCGGTGTGGTTCTCTTCTTTGCGATGAAAGGATGTACCGAAGAACCGGTATCAACGAAAGTGAGCGAAGAGAAAAAAACAGAAAATGCAGGGCTAGGCCAAGTATTAAAAAACAAAACGGTTTGGTTAATTGCATTTAGCGTTTTTTGTGTTTACGCCGTGTATTGCGGGCTCACTTTCTTTATTCCATTCTTAAGCAATGTCTACGCACTGCCCATTGCGTTAGTTGGTGCATATGGAATTATTAACCAATATTGTCTAAAGATGGTTGGCGGCCCTATCGGTGGCTTAATTGCGGACAAAGTTCTGAAATCACCAAGTAAATATCTTTTCTATACCTTTATTATTAGTGCGATTATGTTGGTGGTATTGATTCTTTTACCTCATAAACATATGTCGGTTTATTTAGGCATGGTATGTACTTTACTATTCGGTGCAGTGGTCTTTACGCAGCGAGCGGTATTTTTTGCACCTATCGGTGAAGCTGGAATTAGTGAGAAAAATACTGGGGCAGCAATGGCGCTAGGCAGTTTTATCGGTTATGCCCCTGCAATGTTTTGCTATAGCCTGTATGGCCATATTTTGGATGCCAATCCAGGGCTCATTGGCTATCAAATTGTCTTTGGTCTGATGGCGGTTTTCGCCTGCTTAGGGATTTGTATTTCAGGATTACTGATTAAAAACATTCGTAAAGATCGACAGCTGCGCTCAATGGCAACCGTTTAATATTAATTATTAGACGGTGTAGTTTATTGTCGGCTTATTATCTGAAAGTTTAGAACGAAGGGCTCGCGTCTTCCCAAAGCGTGAAGGACGCGAGCCAGACCGCAGAATTATTTTTTCTTCAAGCAGTCGCTCATGAAGGTTTTACGTTCGCCTTCTTTAAAGGTTTTGCTTTTGGCTTCCGCGTTACAGGTTTTCATTTTCTGCTGCTGTGGCGTTAGCGTGGTAGCGGTTGGATTCGTTTCCGCCTTTAAACAGGTACTCATAAAGGTTTTACGAGCGTCACCGCTCAATGACTGGCTGCTTGCCTGCTGGCTACAGTCGGTCATTTTCTTTTGCTGAGCTAACTGTTTTGCCGAAGGGGCTTTGACTGCTTTAGCATCTGTAGTAGCCGGATCTGCCGCCAGAGCGCTACCAGCCAGCAGTAAACCCGCCATTAAAGGGAGAACTTTGCGCATGAACATAACTGTTTCCTTATTTGCCGAAATGTAGCTCTTTAGATGAATTTTTACTGACCCATTCATTTACGTAATAAGCGTAGATGGCAAGTAGCAGAATTGGAATGAGACTTTTATAAAAAGCGCGTTAAAACAGAGAGAAACGGATAAATCTCAGAAGAATAAACAAAAAAAACACAGCCGGGATAGGCTGTGTTTTGACTTCAAACGTTAATTTTAATGGGGTTGCTTGGGATCCGCTTTAACCGGATGAAGCAACAAATACACCGCAGGGATGACTAGCATCGATAGCAGTGGGGCGCTGACCATCCCGCCAATCATTGGCGCCGCAATGCGCTGCATGACTTCTGACCCCGTTCCGCCTCCCCACATAATCGGCAATAAACCCGCCATAATGGTGGCAACCGTCATCACTTTGGGGCGAACGCGCAGTACGGCACCTTCGTGCAGCGCTGCCAGCATTTGCTGGTGGGTGAGCGGCCGATCGCCTTGCTGATGTTTGGCAACCGCATGGTTGAGATACAGCAGCATAATGACGCCAAATTCTGCCGACACGCCCGCCAGCGCGATAAAGCCAACGGCTCCGGCAACCGAGAGGTTATAGCCCAACAAATAGAGCAGCCAAACGCCGCCGATTAAGGCAAAGGGAAGGGTGCCCATGATCAGTAAAGCGTCACGAATTTTGCCGAAGGTGATGTAGAGCAACACGAAGATAATCATCAACGTTAACGGCAGAACCATCTGTAATTTGGCGCTGGCGCGTTCCATATACTCAAACTGTCCTGACCAACTTAAAGAAACGCCTTCGGGCAGTTTTACCTGTTCAGCCACGGCCTTCTGCATATCTTCCACCGCTGATTTCAGATCGCGCCCGCGCAGGTCAACGTATACCCAATCAGACAAGCGTGCATTCTCGCTTTTTAACATCGGTGGGCCTTCGCTGATCCGAACTTCGGCTAAATCTCCCAGCGCAACCTGAGCGCCGCTGGCCGTGACTACCGGCAAAGCACGGAGTTTTTCAACGGAATCACGCACTTCTCGTGGGTAACGGATATTGATAGGAAAACGCTCGCGGCCTTCAATGGTTTCACCAATATTTTCACCGCCGACAACGCTGGAAACCAATGACTGAAGCTCTTTTACCGTGACGCCATAGCGAGCGGCTGCGGTGCGGTTAATATCAATATCGATGTAACGACCGCCGGTCATACGTTCGGCTAGCGCCGACGTGACTCCGGGCACTTTTTGCACCACGCGTTCGATCTGCTCAGCCACCTCGCCAATCTGCTGCAAATTGTTGCTGTTTACCTTGATGCCGACCGGGCTTTTGATGCCCGTAGACAGCATATCTAAACGGTTACGGATCGGCGGTACCCAAATATTAGCGATGCCGGGAACCTGTACACGAGCATCCAGTTCGGCAATCAGTTTGTCCATCGTCATACCCGCGCGCCATTGGTCATGCGGTTTGAAGCGAATGGTCGTTTCCAGCATGGTGAGCGGGGCGGGATCGGTCGCGGTATCTGCGCGGCCTGCTTTGCCAAATACGGTCTCAACTTCAGGTACGGTTTTGATCAGGCGGTCGGTGAGCTGTAACAGTCGGCTGGCTTCACGCGCTGAAATACCGGGCAATGCGGAAGGCATATACAACAAATCACCTTCGTCCAGCGACGGCATAAACTCGCTGCCCAAGCGGCTTAAAGGATAAGCCGTTGCCAGCAGCAGCGCAGCGGCAATCACTAACGTAGTTTTTGGGCGTGCTAACACCCAATCTAATAACGGGTGATAGGCTTTTATCAGCCAGCGGTTTATCGGATTAGCATTTTCATCCGGTATCTTGCCACGAATAAAATAGCCCATCAGCACCGGAACTAGCGTAATCCCTAAACCGGCCGAAACCGCCATGGCATAGGTTTTCGTGAACGCCAGCGGGGAGAACATTTTCCCTTCCTGTGCCTCAAGTGCGAACACAGGAATAAAGGACAGCGTAATAATTAATAAGCTACAAAATAGCGCTGGGCCCACTTCGACCGCGGCTTTCTCTGCGATCTTCCAATATTCTGCGCTGCTTGGCGTGCGGTTTTCATGATCGTGTCGCCACTGTTCCAGCACCTTATGCATGTTTTCGATCATCACGATCGCGGCATCCACCATCGCCCCAATGGCGATCGCGATCCCGCCGAGTGACATAATATTGGCGTTGACCCCCTGATAATGCATGATCACAAACGCGCCGAGTATTCCCAGCGGCAGGCTGATAATGGCCACCAACGCCGAGCGGAAATGGAACAGGAACAGGGCACAGATAACGGCGACCACCACGAACTCTTCCAGCAACTTATGTGAAAGGGTTTCGATAGCGCGTTCAATGAGCTGAGAACGATCGTAAGTGGTGACGATCTTCACCCCCGGTGGCAAACTTTTTTGCAGCTGATTCAGCTTGTCTTTCACCGCGTTGATGGTGTCTAAGGCATTTTTCCCCGAACGCATCACGATGATACCGCCAGCCACTTCACCTTCACCGTTAAGCTCAGCCACGCCGCGGCGCATCTCTGGCCCTAAACGCAGCGTTGCCACATCGGAGAGCATGACGGGAACTCCGTTACGTGTGGCGATAACCACGTTGCGGAAATCATCCAAGGATTGCAGATAGCCGGAGGTGCGAACCATATACTCCGCTTCGCCAAGTTCTAAAACCGAGCCACCGCCTTCCTGATTTGCCGCCTTAATGGCCGCCGTTATTTGCTCATGCGTCACGTTAAGCGCACGCATTTTCTCAGGCTGCAAAACGACCTGATATTGACGCACCATACCGCCTACGCTGGCGACTTCTGATACGTTCGGCACCGTTTTTAATTCATATTTCAGCGTCCAATCCTGTAATGCGCGAAGATCGGCCAAACTGTATTTTCCTGTGGTATCCGTGAGCGCATATTCATATACCCAACCAACGCCGGTGGCATCGGGGCCGAGAGAGGCTTTAGCCTCAGGCGGCAGCGTTGACTGCACTTGGCTGAGATATTCGAGAACGCGCGAGCGCGCCCAGTAAGGGTCGGTGCCATCGTCAAAAAGCACATACACATAGGAATCACCAAACATAGAGAAACCGCGCACGGTTTTCGCACCGGGCACCGAAAGCATGGTGGTGGTGAGTGGATAGGTGACTAGGTTTTCGACCACCTGCGGAGCTTTGCCAGGATAGCTGACACGAATAATTACCTGCGTATCAGAGAGATCGGGCAGCGCATCCAACGGAGCTTTTTGTACGGCCCACAATCCCCAAACGGCTAAACCGATGGCAGCCAGTACCACCAACAGACGGTTTTTGAGCGACCAGCGAATAACGGCGGCAATCATGGTCGGCCTCCCGACATATCCATTTTCATGTCCGCGGGCATGATGTGGCGGATGACAATCCCGCTGTCATCCATCGTGAAGCTAAAGCTGACATGCGACCCTGTTTCCACACCTTCGGGTAGCTTACCGCCCGGCAAGGTGAAATCCATGGTCATTGGGCCCCATTTCAAGGCCGGAATCGCTTCGTGGCTGATCGTTAAACTCTCGCCCGTTATCGCCTTAATCACGCCGGTGGTGGAGTATTGCGTCTCCTCCGGCTCTTGCTTGGTTTGAGCTTCAGTAGACGTTTTCGCCTCGCTAAACTGCGGCAGCGCGTTACGCAGGCTGGCTTCAGAATCCAGCATAAATTGACCGGACGTTACGACCGGCTGACCTTCTTTAAGACCCTCTAAGATCTCCACCCAATCGCCTTGGCTCTCGCCGGTACGCACCGCCACCGGGGTGAAATGCCCGTTGCCATCGCTAAGCAGTACATGACTGTTTTCACCGGTGGTAATTAACGCGGATTGCGGGATCGCCAAGGCGCTACGTTCGTGGCTGCTAGCGCTTGCGACGTTGAGGTACATCCCCGGTTTTAATTGTTGCTGCGGGTTGCTGAGCTCAATTCGGGCTTTCAGGTTACGGGTAGTTGCATCGAGTTCGGGCAAAAGCTCGCTCACGCGGCCATCAAAACTGACACTAGGCCATGCGCTGCTGGTGGCGGTTACGCGATCGCCCAAGCGGATCCTCTCGGCCTGTGACTGCGGATAGTCAATAACCACCCAAACCGGATCGAGGCTTGCCAATTCAAATAGCGGCTGAGCGGTGGCAACCTGCTGTCCTTCACGCACTTCCAGTTTAGATACGTAGCCACTGCGCGGTGCGGTGATGGTCATTCGCGGTTGTACTTTGCCGCTACGCTCTACGGCTCGGATAACGCTTTCAGGCATGAACTGTAGCGCTAAGCGTTGACGGGCCGCCTGCGTTAGCGCCGAATCGCCCACGGCGCGGATAGCCAGATACTCCTGCTGAGCGCTGCTCCAGCTAGGATTCCAGATAACCGCCAGCGTTTCACCGGCCTTAACGCTTTGCTGTAGCGCTCTTACCTTCAATTGCTCGATAACGCCCGCGCTCGGCGCAGAGAGCGTGCTCAGCGTGCGTTCATTAACGGCGACGGTGCCATAGGCTTTCAGGTTGCTGCTAAATGTATGACGCTCGGCGGGTGCCGTTTTAATGCCGAGATTCTGCTGTTGGCGAGCGCTAATGCTGACACCGGTATCTGATTCCTGCCCTGATTCACTGGCATAGCGCGGCACAAGCTCCATATCCATAAACGGAGATTTACCGGGCTTATCAAATCGCTGGCCGGGCACCATCGGATCGTACCAATACAGCACTTTGCGTCCTGCTTCAGCGGTCTGTTTGGTAGTGGGGGCGTCATTCGTATGCTGAGATTGCGAACCTAATTTGTATCCGCCCCAGCCCGCAGCGAGCAAGGCAATGACAATGGCGCTAAGGGTAAATTTGTTATTCATTGGGCAAACTCCTGCGGGATGAGATAGCGGATTGAGGCCCAGATTTTGGCCATTTCACGTTCAGCCGTAACGGATGCTAACTCGCTTTCTAATAGGGCACGGCGACCACTCATCACCTCGGCTAAGGAGCTGCTGCCTGCACGATACTGTGCTTCTAGCAGACGGATTTTCTGTTGCTGTAGCGGCACGATTTCCTGCTGCTGGCGCTGCCAGCGGCTTTGGGCGGCCTGATACTGAGCGATTAACGTATCTAACTGCGCGCGGTGATCGCGCTGGAGTAACGTAAGCTGGTCGTTCGCTTCCATGCTGCGGGAAACTTCGGCGGCGTAGTCTTTATCCTGACGTTTGGATTTAAACAGCGGAAGATCGACGGTAAACATCACGCCTGCCATATCTTCATAGTCATCTCCGCGCTTGGCGTAATAAACCTCAACGCCCACGTCGGGTATTGCGGCCAGCGCGGTTTGCTCGGAACGGGCATGCGCAACGTCTGACTCACGCTTGGCCTGTAGAACTTCAGGATGTTCATCAATGGCCTGAATCAAAATATCGCGCTCGGCGGGTAAGCGCTGATAACGCGGCAGCGAGCCCGCGGTACGCACATCGTTTTCGCCGGTCAACTGCATCAGACGTGCCTGAGCAACCTGAACATCACGGCTGGCATCGGTCACGAGATCCTGCATGGCGGCGAGCGTGAGTCTGGCATCAATTGCGCTGCTCGGCGCACTGCCGTTGGCGACGCTGGCATTTTGCAGTGGAACCTGACGTTGGCCTTCATTCACCAATTTTTTTGCCTGTTCTTCACTGCGCTGTGCCAAGGCCAGATCGAGCCACGCTTGTGCGGTATCTCGTTGGAGCTGAGCGCGGATCGCCAGCGAATTGGCCGCGGTTTTTGCCGCTTCAGCGCGTAAGGTATCGGCTTTACGTTCGCGTTTTTCGCTGCTGACGTAGTCCTGCATGATCCCTATACGCTGCATGGTCATCCCTTCACGCGTTAGACGACGACCGTTATCCCCACCGACGGGGACGTTTTCGATACCAAATTTTAATTTTGGATCGGGAAGCTGCGTGGCAGAGTCAGCCATGTTTTCCAGTGCATTAACCTGATGTTGGTTCGCCGAGAGCGCCGCAGAATATTTCTGCGCGGCGTTCAGGGCTTCATCCAAGCTCAGGCTTGCCGCCTGTGCGGCGGCAGGCAGGAAAAACATCGCCGCCAGCCACGCCGCAATGCGGCGCTGCTTTCGGTTTTGCATGATGTTTCTCCGTTACTGAGCTGGGGTAATTTCAGTTAATTGATAACCGGATTCGGTTTGAATAAAGCTGAAATTCACTTTGCTACCCACGGCCAGTGGCTTGATGGCTGGCGCAGAGGGCAATGCAAAGGTCATGGTCATGGCTGGCCAATGCAGTTCAGGGATCGGGGCGTGAGTTAATGAAACGCCGCTTTCTTGGCTCCAGCTTTTTACTACGCCGGTAGCGTGGTAAGACGCCGCGGTTGATTCATGATGCGGCATGTCGCTCATGTTATGCATCGCGCTCATGTCATGACCGGTGTTGGCCATAATCGGCGTAGCGAAAGCAAAGGCAGAAAGAACGGCGGTGGTTGCGAGTAGGGTACGGATGTTTTTAGCGTAAGACATAAGATTAACTCCTGTAAAAATAACGAAAACCCGCTGCGTATAGGCGAAGCCACGCAGCAAAACTAAATTGAGGTTTTACGTCTGGAGTTATTCTCTAAAGCGGCAAAAACGTATTTCGGCTGGAGGGCCGACAGAAGGGGGCTGACGCCATTCGGTATCACAGGGCAGTTCTACCGCGGCCACATCAATGGCGGCGAGTTCAGAACTGACGGGGATCGCATGGAGCGTTAGCTGGGTTTCACCGTTGTCTTGTTTCATGCTGTCAGGAGAACAGTGTTTTTCACACATGGTTTCCGACACTTGCATGTGATGCGCGACAACGTCGGGTGCGCCTTGCATATGCGTGATGTGCTGCACCATTGGCGCAGGGCCATCAACGTTCATATTGCATTGATGTCCAGCGATGGCGAGCTGAGCGTTCAGCAGCGTCCAACAAGCAACCAATACAATCGCCCACACGTTTTTCACGCGTAGATTATGCATCCGTTGTTGAAGCTTGCTGCTCATAAACATAGAAATCGACAGTCACCCTAAATGAAACGGCTTTCAGTGTAGCGTTTAGCATTGCGTGCTAACAAGGAATGATGGGTAAAGAACTGTCAGGAGGAGATATTTCGGATAATCAGGGAGTTGATTTAACTTTTTGGTTACTGGGGGGATTCAATTTTGTATCAATTCTATTTGATTGGTGTGGTAGGTGTAAGGTTACGTCCGCCTAAAATTCCGAATTCTGCTTGTGCATTGTGCAGACGTCCGAGCAAGGCGGCTCAATTGCCTCTATAGCTTAAGTACGGTGAAAGGTTACGTCCGTCTAAAACTACGAATTCTACCTGTGCATCGTGCAGACGTCCGTGTTAGGGGGCCAATCGCCGCCCCCTAACAACCCGGCTTGGCACCGTTCTTCAGCCTGCTTCGCAGGTTCCCTCATTTCGTCATTCCGGCTTTAACGGAACGAGCGACAATCGGCATCCATGCCTCCGTCGCTCTTTTGCCGACGTCCAGTCGGCAAATCCTAGCCTTCATTCCTCTATTCGGCTGAAGAACAACGTGCCGGAGAAGGTCAAACCCAAAAGACAAAAGACAAAAGACAAAAGACAAAAGACAAAAGACAAAAGACAAAAACTTTATATGTTTTTTAGTCTAAGTCATGGCATTTAGAGCAGTGAAAACAGGATGTTTTCACGAGGGGAGGAGGCGCCAGGGATGGCGCATGCCGACCCGGCGCGGAGATGGCGTCTCGGATAAAAGCGCGAGGATTGAAGGGGCGCGCGCTGGCGCCCCTCATCGGTCGCCTTTGACTCTAGCTATATGTGATAGCTGTTATTGATAGGCGAACGAAACCTTACACAAAGGCGTCATAATCCGGTCGAAACTATACACGGATATAACACAAACGGATGTCCCTAACCCTTTGGGTTATCCCCTAAAATATCAACTTAAACACACCCGTAATCGTCAACAGCCCCACAATAAAGATAATCGCAATAACCCATAAGAGAATTTTCATTTGCTGCTCCTTATCCATTTTTAGTCGCTGAAAAAAACGCCCTAAATGGGCGTTAGTCATAGTGAGTATAGATTAAGAAAAGCAAATGCTTAGGTTATTGGGTTTTACCACCCTTGCACGGCACCGCCGTTGAATATCTTCTGAGCCGCGGCGGCAACCTCCGGCGATTCATAAGATTTTACGAAGTCTCGGACATTTGCGGCGTCTTTATTATCTTCGCGGGTGACGATGATATTGACGTAAGGCGACTCTTTATCTTCAATAAATACGCTGTCTTTGACCGGCGATAAACCGGTTTGCTGTAGATAGGTGGTGCTGATAATTGCCACGGTGACTTTCGGATCTTTTAACACGTGCGGAAGCTGTGCGCCTTCAAGCTCCATAATATTTAAATCGAGCGGGTTGGAAGTAATATCAATCGAGGTTGGCAACAGGCCTTTATCCTGTTTAACCGTAATCAGCTTCTCTTTTTGCAGCAGCAATAATGCGCGACCCAAGTTGGTAGGATCGTTTGGAATCGCGATGGTGTCTCCCTTTTTCAGCTCGGAGACAGTTTTGATTTTGTCTGAGTAGCCCGCCATCGGAAAAACAAAGGTGTTGCCGACGGCGACTAGTTTATAGCCGTGAGCCTGATTTTGTTCGGCTAAGTAAGGACGATGTTGGAAAACGTTAGCATCGAGTTCGCCTTTATCGGTGGCGTCGTTAGGCAGCAGCGAACCGCTAAATCCAACCAGCTCCACGTCAAGGCCATATTTTTCTTTTGCTACTTTCTGAGCCACCTCAGCCACATCCTGTTCCGCCCCGTTAATCACGCCCACTTTTATATGATGAGCCTGATCGCTTTTTTGATCACAACCAGAGAGCAATGCAGCCGTGCTAAATAGCGCAACGAATAGTGTTGCGTTAAATGCAGATTTCATGAGTACCGTCCTTATGTTTTTCAATGGGGTGAGAAAGGTGCAACGCCAATATTAATCGCTTTTCTCAACCTCCCGCGTGATGGTTTTGCCGACGTGACTGTCTCAGCGGAAAGGTTATTTTGACGTCATATTCAGCATCGCTTTTTCACCTGCGTTTGTATGCTGATTATTTTTCATCATGTTGCCTATTCCGCCCACTTAGCAAAGTAAATACCTGTTTTATAAGTCACCTCAATCATTACTCTTAGGCTAATGATTGCGTGAATTGGTTAATTGATAGACGACTTTAGGAATTTTATGCTGGCCTCACTGCAAAAATTCTTACTCGCATGATGCGCTAATGAATTAAACCGGGGAGGTTTAGGTATGTCGCTTCATCAAACACCCACTCGCGTATGGGATACCCGCCGTCAGGAAAAAAGACGTCGCGTTGAAAGCGTGCAGGGGCTCATCAACGGAAAAGTAATTCCGACCGATGATTTAACCGCAATTCTCGAAAAACTGATTGTCTCTGGCGACCGCGTTGTTATGGAAGGTAACAACCAAAAGCAGGCTGATTTCTTATCGCGCAGCTTGGCTGAGGTTGATCCGGCGAAAGTCCACGATTTGCATATGATCATGCCAAGCGTGGGTCGTGCAGAACATCTGGATATCTTTGAAAAAGGGATTGCTCGCAAGCTGGACTTTGCCTTCTCCGGCACCCAGAGCCTGCGCATTTCACAGCTGCTTGAAGATGGTCAGCTAGAAATTGGTGCCATCCATACCTACATCGAACTGTATTCACGCCTTTATGTGGATCTGGTGCCTAACGTGGCGCTGGTCGCCGGTTTCAAAGCGGACCGCCACGGCAATCTTTATACCGGTCCAAGCACCGAAGATACGCCCGCGCTGGTTGAAGCTGCGGCGTTCAAAAATGGCTTAGTCATCGCACAGGTTAATGAGCTGGTCGATGACGAAACCGACCTGCCACGCGTTGATATTCCGGGTTCTTGGATTGACTTCGTGGTGGTTGCCGACAAGCCATTCTTTATCGAACCTCTGTTTACCCGCGATCCTCGTTTGATTAAACCCGTGCACGTACTGATGGGCATGATGGCCATTAAAGGTATTTATGCCAAGCATCAGGTGCAGTCCCTCAACCACGGGATTGGTTTTAATACCGCCGCCATCGAATTGCTGCTGCCAACCTACGGTGAGCAATTAGGGCTGAAAGGCAAAATCTGTAAACACTGGACACTGAATCCGCATCCAACGCTGATCCCTGCTATCGAAAGCGGCTGGGTTGAAACCGTTCACTGCTTCGGCGGCGAACTGGGGATGGAAGATTACATTGCGGCACGCCCGGATATTTTCTTCACCGGTAATGACGGCTCTATGCGTTCAAACCGTGCTTTCTGCCAGATGGCAGGGCAGTACGCGGTGGATATGTTTATCGGTTCCACGCTGCAAATTGACGGCATGGCACACTCTTCAACGGTCACCCGTGGTCGCCTATCCGGTTTCGGCGGTGCGCCAAATATGGGACACGATCCGCATGGTCGCCGTCACGCGACGCCAGCTTGGCTCGATATGATCGAAGAGCCAGATCCGTTAGCACGCGGTCGCAAGCTGGTGGTTCAGATGGTTGAAACCTTCCAAGCCGGTGCGAAACCGACCTTCGTTGAAAAACTGGATGCGATTGACGTGGCCAAAGAGTCAGGCATGCCGCTGGCTCCGGTCATGATTTACGGCGATGACGTAACTCACGTACTAACCGAAGAGGGGATTGCCTATCTCTACCGTGCCCGCTCGTTAGAAGAGCGCCGTGCGATGGTGGCGGCAGTTGCGGGGATCACCGATATCGGTTTGGGCGTTGATGCTAAACGCGTTGCCGAGCTGCGCCGTGAAGGCAAAGTAGTCTTCCCTGAAGATATGGGGATCCGTCGTACCGATGCAACGCGTTCGTTGCTGGCAGCGGGTAGCGTATCCGATCTGGTTGAGTGGTCTGACGGTTTATACAACCCACCCGCTAAATTCCGGAGCTGGTAATGAAAATCCAACCCTATTCACTCCATTCCGACGCCGATGATGCGGCCAGTTTACTCGCTAAACAGGCGACGCAAGCACTGCTGGACGAAGCGCGTCTGTCTCCAAAACCTGGCTTGGTTGATAGCCGCGGTTCTGGCGCACATCAGGATTTAACGCTGGAACTGATGGAGCGCTCGGCACATAGCCTAACGCCTGCGTTTCAACAGCTCGCCATCGCAAGCTGGCAGCGTCCGGTAGACAGCGCGCTGCGTCAGGAGATTGGAAGAATAGGGCGGGACGGTGAGCGCAGCATGATGCTGGCGACGCAGGGCGTGAATACCCACCGTGGTGCTATTTGGGCGCTGGGATTATTGGTGAGCGCCGTCTCCATGCAAGGGGCGAAGGGGGACGTGTACTCAACGCTCAGTTTGGCCGCGCAGGTTGCGCGTTTGCCCGACCATGCAAGCCCAAAAGTATTCAGTAAAGGGCTTCGAGCGACTCAACGTTATCAGGTTCCCGGTGCACGTGAAGAGGCACAGCAAGGCTTTCCGCATGTGATAACGCTGGCTTTACCACAGCTGTGGCGTAGCCGTCAGCAAGGGGCAACGGAACAAGAAGCCCGGATTGATGCGCTGATGGCTATTATGACCTCGCTTAGCGATACCTGTGTGCTTTCTCGCGGTGGTTTATCCGCCCTGAATGCGATGCAACAGGGTGCCGCCGAGGTGCTGGCTAACGGCGGATATCAAACGCCAGCAGGTCGTTTAGCGTTAGCCCATTTGGAAGCCCGCATGCTGGCTGACCACGTTTCTCCCGGTGGAGCCGCAGATTTACTGGCCGCCGCGCTGTTTTTAGACAGAACCTGCCGCCAATAGGTGGGGCATAAAGATTCGCGTCGGCGGTTAGACAACGAATAAAGAGGACGTTATGGAACGTATTGAACTGAGCTATCCGGCAAGCGAAACGCTGCCGAACAAAGCATTAAGCGGGGTCGTCGGTTCCGGCGATATGGAAGTGCTGTTTGCGCCTGAACAGAGCGCAGGCACGCTGTCCGTGGTGATTAAAACATCGGTGGACGGCAGCGGTCTGCGTTGGCAACACCTGTTTGAGCGCTTGGCTAGCCTACGTACTTTGCCTGCGGGGCTTTTAGAGATTAATGATTTCGGTGCGACGCCGGGCGTGGCTCGCCTACGTATCGAACAAGTGTTTGAGGAGGCAACTCATGCGTAACGATCTCAGCTTTATCGAACTCAGCGCCCGTGAACGTGCGCGTCGTTTACTGGATGCCGGTACTTTCCGTGAATTATTAGGCCCCTTCGAGCACATCACATCGCCGTGGTTAGAACCTCAGGGCATTGTGACGCAGGCCGACGACGGCATGGTGGTGGCTAAAGGCACCATTGAAGGCAAACCCGCGGTCGTGGTTGCGGTTGAAGGCGCTTTCCAAGGCGGCAGCATGGGCGAAGTGTCCGGTGCCAAAATGGCTTCAGCGCTAGAGCTGGCCGCGGAGGATAACCGCAACGGTATTCCAACGCAGGCTGTCTTGTTGCTAGAAACCGGCGGCGTGCGTTTGCAAGAGGCCAATCTCGGTTTGGCGGCCATTGCGGATATTCATGCGGCGATTGTCGATCTGCGTCGCTATACGCCGGTAGTGGGCATTGTTGCCGGTACCGTTGGCTGCTTCGGTGGTATGTCGATTGCGGCCGCGCTGTGCAGCTATTTGATCGTAACGCGTGAAGCGCGCTTAGGACTCAACGGCCCGCAGGTGATTGAGCAGGAAGCGGGGATTGAAGAGTATGACTCACGCGACCGCCCATTCATCTGGAGCATGACCGGTGGTGACGTTCGTTATCGCAACGGTTTTGTTGATGTCGAAGTCCCTGATGGCTTAAACGCGGTAAAACAGGCAATGAATCAGTGTATTGCCCGTGGTGTTCCTGAACAACATCGTTCAGATAAATTCGCCCAGTATCTGACCGCGCTGCAAGGATTCGATACTCGCCAACAGGCAACGACTGAACTGGCCGCCGAACTTTTCTCTCAGAATCATCTCTCTGCTAAAGACCGTTTACAGGAGGATCGCGCATGAGCACCTCAACAGCACACACCGCCAGCCGTGGCCGCTACTGGTTTTCCTTACTGACTCAGGGCGCCACTCAGCGCCAAGGGCAATGCGAATCGGTTAAAGTCGCCGATGGCGAAATTGATGGACAGGCCGCACGTTTTATCGCGGTGGTTCCAGATGCAAACAATCATTATCCGCGTGCGGTCAACGGCGAAGTCGGTCTGCTCGAAGGCTGGACGCTGGCACAGTTGGTGAGTGAGGTCGTCGAAGCTGACCAAGACAAACCACAGAAGCGCGCCATCGTGGCCGTGATTGATGTGCCAAGTCAGGCTTATGGCCGTCGCGAAGAAGCGTTTGGTATTCATCAGGCCTTAGCCGGTGCCGCAGGTGCTTACGCGAAAGCGCGTTTGGCGGGTCATCCGGTGATTGGCTTAATCGTCGGTAAAGCGATGTCAGGTGCTTTCTTAGCGCACGGCTATCAGGCTAACCGTCTGATTGCGTTCAATGACGCGGGCGTCATGATTCATGCGATGGGGAAAGAGTCTGCGGCGCGTATTACGCTGCGCTCCGTGGAGTCGCTGGAGAAATTAGCCGCGACCATTCCGCCGATGGCCTATGACATTAAAAACTACAGCACGCTGGGCTTATTAGACCAACTGCTAGACATCAACGATCCGCTCAATGCCAGCGCAGACGATCTTGCTCGCGTGAACAACGTACTGCGCGAGGCCATTGCCGATGCTCGCCAACAGGGCGTCGATCTCAGCAACCGCTTAGGCGCGCACAATCGCCAAAGTTCTTCTCTGGTTCGCAGCCGTATGCGCGCCGAGTGGTAACGCGTTAAACACACTAAGACCGACCGTTAGTTTTAATTATAACGCTGGGAACGATGCAAATGTATCGCACCCAGCGAGTCTTCACCTGCCCGCTAACGACTGTTTTATAAAAAGAAAATAACGTTTTAACTGAATTTTTCTGTAACGCTTTTTGTTTTTATACAAGGTGATTTATGACATACGTAATTATTCACGCCCTCGCCCCAATCTTCGTCATCATGCTGCTCGGCTTTTATGCCGGTAAAGCCAAGATGGTCGATAACAAGAATGTTTCTCTGCTCAATATCTTCGTGATGGACTTTGCTTTGCCTGCGGCGCTGTTTAGCGCCACGGTGCAAACGCCGTGGAGCGGCATCGTTCAGCAGTCTCCGCTGATTGTCGTTCTGGTATTAGGCATGTGGATCACCTATGCCGCCATTTACTTTATCTGCACCAAAGTCTTCAAGAAAACCCCACAGGACGCAGCGGTTCTGACGCTAACTGTGGCGTTACCTAACTACGCCGCGCTGGGCTTACCGATTTTAGGCAGCGTGTTGGGCGAAAGCTCTTCCACGTCGCTGTCGGTTGCGGTGGCTATCGCCTGTGGTTCCGTGCTGATGACGCCGTTCTGTCTGCTGATCCTCGAACGTGAAAAAGCGCGTGAGTCGGGTGCGATTCAGGGTTCAACGCTGACCATGCTGCCGGTTCTGATGTGGCGTTCGGTGAAAAAACCTATCGTGTGGGGGCCGCTGCTGGGGGTTGTGCTGTCAGCCATCGGTATTCACATGCCTGAAATGGTGCTGGCTTCAATCAAACCGTTGGGGCTGTCTGCCACGGCTTCGGCGCTGTTCCTGACCGGTGTGATCCTGTCTGCGCGTAAACTGCAAATCAATACCTGCGTGGTGCTGTCTAGCGTCACCAAGCTGCTGATTCAGCCTTTCATTGCGTGGGGTATCGTGTTGGCGATGGGCTTGCATGGCGATGTTGCCGTCACGGCCATTCTGATGATCGCGCTTTCTGCGGGCTTCTTCGGTATCGTATTCGGCAACCGTTTCGGCGTGCAGTCTCCTGATGCTGAAGCCACGCTGCTGATAAGCTCCGTGCTGTGTATCATCACACTGCCGCTGTTTATTGCGCTGACCGCAGGAATTTAAATAA
Source organism: Obesumbacterium proteus (assembly GCF_001586165.1). Lineage (NCBI taxonomy): Bacteria > Pseudomonadati > Pseudomonadota > Gammaproteobacteria > Enterobacterales > Hafniaceae > Obesumbacterium > Obesumbacterium proteus. Next base: position 2,598,255 of record NZ_CP014608.1, read on the forward strand.
GGAATCCGTATGTTACGCCCGCATGACCTGATTTGGATTAACAACGCACAGTCACTGACTACGCAAGACACCATGCCGGAGTGGGTGACGCAGCAGTGGCGCACATCATTGCCATTGGTGGTGCGACGCGATGTTCAAGACGGCGGGCGTATTCCAGTTGGGATCCGTGGCATGAAGCGCAGCCAGCGTGCGGCGGGGTGGGTCGATGAGCAAAGCGTGGTGCGATGCGTCACGCCGGAGTCGTTAATCGCCGATCCTATCGCGTTACTGCAATCTTCTTTTGTTTCCCTGCCTCCGGTTCAGGTGCTGATTATGCTGATGCAGACGCCGTGGCCGTGGGTATGGGGCGTGACAGGAAGCTGCGGTTACGCCTTAGCGACGGATATTCCGGTGATGCATACCGATAGCGATCTCGATTTAGTGGTGCGCTGTCCGCAAAAAATAACTGCGGAAGAATTGGCGCACTTTGCCGAACGCATTGCTCAGGTTCAGCTCCCGTGCCGAACCGACGTTCAAGTTGAAACCCCACTCGGGGCTTTTGCTCTGACAGAATGGCTACGCGATAAGCGCGTCATGCTGAAAACGTCAACCGGACCGGTGTTAACCCGCGATCCGTGGTTGCCGTCAGAGGAGGCATAATGAAGGTCTTATTTACTTTTCCCGGTCAAGGGCCGCAGCGCCCTGCGATGCTGCATGACTTACCTGATAATGCTATTTCACGCTCGCTCATTGAACAGGCTAATATCGCGTTAAACGAAGACGTGTTGGCGCTAGACAGCGCCTCATCGTTGCAAAGAACGCGTGCGGTTCAGCTATGTTTACTGATCGCGGGCGTTGCCTACGCCAGAGAGCTTCAGACGGCGGGAGTTCAGGCTGATTTCGTTAGCGGCCTGTCTATTGGTGCTTTCCCCGCGGCGGTGGTTGCGGGTGCGTTGGATTTCTCGGACGCCGTGCGTTTAGTCGCCCTACGCGGTGAGCTGATGGAAAATGCTTATCCTACGGGTTTTGGCCTTTCTGCCGTTGTCGGTCTGAATTTGAATCAGCTAGAACCGCTGATTGCCGAGGTGAATTCGCCGGATTTGCCGGTTTATTTAGCCAACATCAACGCCGAAGAACAGTTTGTGATTGCCGGTAGCGAAGCCGCTATGCAGCAGGTAATGACGCTGGCGCGGGCCAAAGGCGCGCATAAAACGCAGCGTCTGGCGGTTAGCGTTCCTTCGCACTGCGCGCTGTTGCTGGAGCCCGCACACCAGTTGGAGCAGGCGATGCAAAACGTGGTGCTACAACGACCGAACATTGCTTATCTCAGCGGCAGCACGGGGCGCGTGTTATGGCAACCCGAACGCATTGCCGACGACTTGGCATTCAATATGTCGCGCACCGTGCGTTGGCATGAAGCCATGGTCGCGGCCTATGAGCGAGAAGTGCGTCTGGCAATTGAAATGCCGCCGGGTGCAGTACTTACAGGCTTAACCCGAAAAGTGATGGAGCAGGGGGAAGCGCTTTCGCGCTGCCAACTTGGCTTGAAATCTGTCACTGATATTGTGGCTCGCTATCAGAAACAGGCTTAACTGAATGAAGGATGGGCGCGTGCGTACATGCGTCCTTCTGCGGTAAGCGCGAGCAGGTTAGGATCTTGTTCTCGGCTACGTGCAAATACCAAGGCAATGGTCTGACGCATCTGATATTCATTGCACAGCGGCAGTAGTTTTACGCTGCTTTCATACACGTTTTTCATTCGGCCTGGGATCAGCGTATAGCCCACGCCAGCCTGAACCAGACTGAGCATCGAGAAAATATCGTTGACTCGGGTAACGATGTCCGGCTCGAAACCGGCTATTTGAAATGCCTCGCTAAAGCCATGATAGGTGGCAAATCCTTCCGCTAAGGCAACGAATTTCTCGCCTCGATAATCCCGCAAATCTGCCAAACCGGGTTTCACCAGCGTTGATGAGGCGGGTGCCGCAAGAAAAATATCGTCTTGAAACAGCGGCACGGTTTCGAATAACTGTTCGTTTACTTGGCTATCGGAAATTGAAATCAGAATGGCGTCGAGCTGCTGGTTTTCGAGCTGCTGTAATAAATCCTGATTCGAACCCATGGTAAGGCTGATTTCCACTTCTGGGCGGCGCAGCTTAACGCCCATGATGAGCTTTGGAATGGTTTCCAACGTCAGCGAATACATGGTGCCAATTTTCATCCGCTGCTGGCCAAATCCAGCGGCAATGCGCGTTTCTTCGATGCCTTTCTGGGCAAGCTCCACCAAGTCGCGGGCATATTCCGCCAGCGTGTGTGCGGCCGGAAGCGGTAATAAATTCCGTCCTTTATGCACAAATAGCGGGCAGCGAAAACCTTCTTCCAGCGTGTGTAACGCTCTATGCACGCTCACACTGCTTAACCCCAGTGATTCTGCTGCGCGGGTAATATTCTCTTTTTCCATGAAAGCTAAAAAGATTTCTAATTTTCGCAGAGTTATTTCGCTGTCGATCATTATGCCGCCACATATAAACTTACCAATATTAGGGAATACTTTAGCAAAATAAGTGATTTATGTTTGGCAAAAAGACAGCTTCGAAAAATTAAAACAAATTCAGTCCGAACCCAATCAGGGCGCGGCTTATAGAGGTAAAATAATTCCTATTTTTTCTGTACTTTTGTGGGAGCGTTCTATACTGAAAGTGAGGGGAAAATGTGAGTGAGCGTGATTCCCTCGATAGACGTCAGGGGGTGTGTCATGAGTAACCATGTTTGGGGACTGTTATCGCATCCGGCACAGGAGTTCCGGCAAATACGGCAGGAAAATGAGTCGGTATCGCATATCTATACTCACCATGTGCTGCTGATGGCTGCTATTCCTGTCATCTGCTCTTTTATCGGTACCACCCAGTTTGGCTGGGATTTCGGCGGAGACCGCGTTTTTAAAGTTATGCCGATGACGGCGTTAGCCATTGCAGTTGTGTTTTACGGCTTAATGCTCGCCGCGGTTGGTTTTGTTGGTATGGTCATTCGCTGGATGGCTCGGGAATATGAAAACTGCCCGAGTTTAAATCAATGTATTGTGTTTGCGGGCTACGTCGGTACGCCCATGTTTATTAGCAGTATCGTATCAATATATCCGATGGTATGGCTGTGCATGCTCACTGTTATTGTTGGTGTATGTTATAGCGGGTATTTGTTGTATCGCGGTATTCCGAATTTCCTCGGTATCACTGAAGGTCAGGGGTTTATATTTTCTGGCTCCACCTTTGCAATAGGCGTTTTGGTACTCGAGCTGTTATTAGGGATTACCGTTATCATGTGGGGCTATGGTTCACATATTTTCTAGCCCTGCGGTGTTCAACGCGGTAGAAGTGAAAATCGTTTTGTTAATGTCCACCTAGCAGGCGCTGAAGTTTATCTTCAGCGCCTTTTCCTTTTTATATTTCAAACCGCAGAACGGCAATTTGAACTATGAAGGAAAATAGAGCGCGGTCGCTTATTTCTTATTCAGCATGGCTTTAAGATCGGCAAACGGATTATAGGTGGCTTCACCTACGTCTTTTTGCGCATCTTCACCCGCAATCACGGTTGAACCGTATTGGTCGGCTTCGGTGTATTTTGAGTGCTCGTGGTCGTGGCAATATAAACACAGAAGCTCCCAGTTGCTGCCGTCTTCTGGGTTATTGGTGTGATCGTGATCGATATGATGCACCGTTAATTCACGCAGATTGGAGTACACAAATTCGCGCGAACAGCGGCCGCACACCCACGGATAGATTTTAAGCGCTTTTTCGCGGTAGCCAGTTTCTAAACGGGCATAGTTCTTAGGGATAATGGCCATCGGGGACAAACCTTAACAAGACTGAGGGATATTTGCCTATAGTAGGCGAAGTCGCGGCTCAGGCCAATCTTTGGCAGAAATTATGAGCGAACTATGAGCGAACATAGATAATAATTCCGGCCAGAATCACTCCGCCAACGCCGCCCAGAGTTAATAGTGCCATTCCGGCGATGATTGCTTTTTTCAGCATGATTATTCTCCTAAATACAATTGCGCCGATTATACCCCGCAGCAGGCTTTGTCTCTAACCATTTTGTAACATTCAAGTCACTTTTCTGGTGGTTTATATATTCATTATCGAAATAAAAACTAATTTTTTAGTATTTAGTGGAATTTAAAGTTTCAGGAATACTGAGCCACATCGGATTTAGGGAGTGGCTTATTGATGACATCAGCAACCAGCAAAACGCGAACTTCGCACTATCTGCATGCCGAGCAGAAAAACCGTATTCGTTTATGGCAACGCCAATGGCTGTGGCGCAGCGAGCTTCCAACGTGGTGCGTGCTGATCGCCGTGTATGGCGGATGGGCGCTGGTGGTTTGCCACTGGCAGTCGCTTGGCAAAGCCGTGGGAACTCCGCTGCTGATACTCATCGCGTGCTGGTATATGTCATTACAACATGAGCTTATCCATGGGCATCCAACGCGCTGGCCGCGTGTGAACCAACTGCTTGGGCTTTTACCGTTGGCGGTTTGGTATCCCTATGGCGTTTATCGAGACTCTCATTTAGCCCACCACAACGATGACTCTTTAACGCATCCGCTGGAAGATCCTGAGTCCTACTATTTTGCCGAGTCACGCTGGCAGCATTCATCGGCGTTGTGGCGCGGCGTTATTGCGTTTCGAAATACCTTTTTTGGTCGCATCTTGCTGGGCCCCGCGCTGGGGATTGGCGCACTGCTTAAAAATGAGTTTATGGAAATAATTCACGGCGATAGTAAAAAAATTGCCATGTGGTTGATTCATCTTTCATTGCTGGCGTTAGTGCTCTGGATCGCCCAACTCGCGGGGATTTCAGCGTGGTGGTATCTACTGGCGGTGAGCTATCCGGCCTTAGGGCTTGCCATGGTTCGCTCGTTTTACGAGCACCGTGCGGTGGACGAACCCTCAGCCCGTTCTATTATTAATGAAGCGGCATGGCCTTGGCGGCTGCTTTTTCTCAATTTGAACTATCACATTGTTCATCACGATTTGCCGGGATTACCGTGGTATGGATTACGTAAAGCCTATCTGGCAGACCGCACCGAGTATCAACAGCGCAATCACGGATTTGTGGTGCAGGGCTATTCGCAATGGTGGCGGAACTATGCGTGGCGCTCTGTTGAAGTGACTCAGCATCCTTTAATGGGGCGAGAAGAAAAAGGCTTAACCGAGCTTTCAGATGCAAACAAACACAATAACAATGATGAGGAACCGTTATGGCAGGAAATGTATTTATCGGACGTAAGATTCTGGCATCTTTGGCGTTAATGGGCGCGGTGATGTGCACGGCACAGGCGGCCGATGCGGTTACGGTGGGCTCTAAAATTGATACCGAAGGTTCTTTGTTGGGCAATCTCATTGTGCAAACCTTGGACGCAAACGGCATTAAAACGGTGAACAAAACCCAGCTTGGCACCACTAAAGTTTTACGTGGGGCGATAGCCGCGGGAGAAATTGATATTTACCCTGAATATACCGGCAACGGGGCTTTCTTCTTTGCCGATGAAAAAGATCCTGCGTGGAAAAATGCCCAGCAAGGCTATGAAAAAGTGAAGCAGCTCGATTTGGCCAAAAACCAAATTGTCTGGCTGACGCCAGCACCGGCTAACAATACGTGGAGCATCGCGGTGCGCAACGACGTCGCGCAGCAAAATCATCTGGAGTCGTTAGAGGATCTAGGTAAATGGCTGAAGCAGGGCGGTAAATTTAAGCTGGCCGCATCGGCTGAGTTTATCGAACGTCCTGATGCGTTACCGGCCTTTGAAACGGCCTATGGTTTCAAATTGGATCAAGATCAGCTGCTGTCATTAGCCGGTGGTGATACCGCGGTGACAATCAAAGCGGCCGCGGAGCAAACGTCGGGTGTTAACGGCGCGATGGCGTATGGCACCGATGGCCCCGTAGCCGCGTTAGGTTTGAAAACGCTCAGCGATCCTAAAGGCGTGCAGCCAATCTACGCACCAACGCCAATCGTGCGTGAAGCGACGCTGAAAGCACATCCCGAAATCGCGACCGTGCTGAAACCGGTATTTGAATCTCTTGATGGCCCAACGCTGCAAAAACTGAACGCCAAAATCGCCGTTGATGGGCAAGACGCAAAGAAAGTCGCAGCAAAATATTTGAAAGATAAGGGCTTTGTTAAGTCTTAAGTCAATACCCCCTCCCAACCTCCCCCTTGGCAGGGGGAGGAGTAGATCGTGTATCGCGCTGTTGCGGCCTCCGTTGATAAGAGGTGGATTTGGGTGGGGAAAACTATAGGGAATTCCGTTTTGGTAAAAAACAGAGTCGTGCTCACACTCTGGCTGCTGATGATGTTGGCGCTCTGGCAAATGCCGCTGCTGACTCAGGCGGCAAACCGCTTGGTGTCTGGTACTGGTATGCCGCTAAGGGACATTATTCATGGCTTTGCATGGATTCTGATCCTGCCATTTCCTGTTTTGCTCATCCTCTGCTTCTGCCCACAAAACCGCCTTGTGCTATGGCTGATTTACCTCGTCAGCGGCGCGTTGTTTGCGGGTTTGCTGCTCTTAATTGCATGGCAAGCACACCTGCTGGCCGGTGATGAAGACAGCCTAGTGCGCGTGTCTTTAGGCGGCGGATTTTGGTTTATCGGCGCATTAAGTTTGCTGAGCGGTGCTGACGCCGTTAGCCGTTTAACCCAAAGCAGCGGAATGCGTATTTTGGCCGCGCTGCTGATTTTGGCTCCGATACCGATCTTATTAGTCAGCGGTGCGCTGGATACGCTTTCGCTGATGAAAGAGTACGCCAACCGTGATGATGTTTTTAATCAGGCGCTGGGGCAGCATCTCACGTTGTTGTTCAGCACGCTCGCGGTGGCCGTGCTCATCGGTGTGCCGCTCGGCATTGTTGCTGCGCGCTGTGAAAAACTGCGTAAACCGATGTTTTCGGTGCTGAATATTATTCAGACCATCCCCTCAATTGCGCTATTTGGCTTGTTGATCGCACCGCTTGCGGGATTAGCTCAGGCATGGCCATGGTTGGGAACGCTGGGTATTAGCGGAATTGGCGTTGCACCGGCGCTGATCGCCTTGGTGCTGTATGCGCTGTTGCCGCTGGTGCGTAGCGTGGTGGCCGGAATTGAACAGGTTCCGCAGCCCGTGATTGAGGCCGCGCGCGGCGTGGGTATGACGCAAAGCCAAATCCTACGTAAGGTTGAATTGCCTCTGGCGCTGCCCGTTATGCTCAGCGGCGTGCGAATTGTGGCGGTTCAAACCGTGGGGATGGCGGTTATCGCCGCGCTGATCGGCGCGGGTGGATTCGGTGCCATCGTCTTCCAAGGCCTACTCAGCAGCGCGTTGGACTTGGTGTTGCTGGGGGTTATTCCGGTGGTTGTGATGGCGGTGACCGTAGATACCTTATTTAAATTTTTAGTTTCTCGAATTGAAGCGACGCGACAATGATTCATTTCAAGCATGTTAATAAATACTTTGCCGGACGTCCGGCGGTAGAAGACCTCTCTTTGCATATTGCCGAGGGGGAATTTACCGTGCTGATCGGCACCTCTGGCTCGGGGAAATCGACCACGCTGAAAATGATCAATCGCTTAATCGATCATGACAGCGGTGAGCTGACTTTCGCCGGACAGGATATCAGTCATTTTAAGCCTGAGGCTTTGCGGCGGCGTATGGGATATGCCATTCAATCCATTGGATTATTTCCACATTGGACGGTAGAGCAAAATATTGCCACCGTGCCACAGCTGTTGAAGTGGCCCGCGGCCCGTATTCGCCAGCGCGTGACGGAGCTGATGGAAATGCTGAGTTTGGATGTGGCTGAGTTTCGCCATCGTTATCCGCATCAGCTTTCAGGGGGGCAGCAGCAGCGCGTGGGCGTGGCGAGAGCTTTGGCTGCCGATCCGGAAGTTTTACTGATGGATGAGCCTTTTGGCGCGCTCGATCCCGTTACTCGCACCACTTTGCAACAGGAAATCGCCCGCATTCATACCTTGCTCGGCCGCACCATTGTTTTGGTGACTCACGATATTGATGAAGCGCTGAGTCTTGCCGACCGTATCGTGCTGATGGATGCCGGAAAAGTGGTTCAGCAGGGAACGCCGCAGGCGTTGCTGAATCAACCGGTAAATGATTTTGTGCGCCAATTCTTCGGCCATAGCGACGTTGGGATCAAGCTGCTGGGATTAGACGTAGTGGCTTCCCGCGTGCGTCGCGGCGAACTTCTTCACGGTGAACCGATTCGCTGCGATCTTAATTTACGCGATGCGATGTCGGTCTTTATTTACCGTCAGGTTGACCGTTTACCCGTTATCGATGAGGCAGGGCAGCCGGTTGGCGTGCTCTATTTCGCCGACTTGGTGAAGAAAACGGAGGCATGATGCAGGGGCAATATCATCCGACAGTCCGACGCTGGTATTTCGATCCTTTGCTGTGGGGAATTGTGCTGCTCATTGGGCTGAATAGCGGAATGGCGCACATGGGACGTTTATTTAGCGCCTTATTTCCTGAGCTTTCACGGCCGGTGTATCAGCAGGACAGCTTTTGGTCGCTCACGCTGGCGCATGTTTCGTTAGTGGCGATTTCCAGTCTGATTGCCGTGGTGATTGGCGTGAGTGCAGGGCTATTGGTCACCCATCGCGGCGGACGCGAGTTTCGCTCAATGGTGGAAACCATTACGGCGGTGGGGCAAACATTTCCACCCGTGGCGGTGCTGGCGGTGGCGGTGCCGCTGATGGGCTTCAGCCCAGAGCCCGCGGTGATTGCCTTGGTGCTGTATGGTTTGTTGCCGATTTTGCAGGGAACGATTAGCGGAATTGAATCGGTGCCCGCCGCGGTACGAGAGACTGCCCGAGTAGCGGGAATGAATCCTTGGCAGATTCTATGGCGAGCGGAAATTCCCTTAGCCGCGCCGGTGATTTTGGCCGGAGTACGCACCTCCGTCATTATCAATATCGGCACGGCAGCCATTGCCTCAACGGTTGGGGTAAAAACGCTAGGTTCGCCTATTATTATTGGGCTAAGTGGTTTTAACACCGCTTACGTCATTCAAGGCGCACTGCTGGTGGCGCTCTTGGCGATGATTACCGACGCGGCGTTTGAACGCTGGGTAAATTATTTAACACGTTGGCGACAGGTGCCAACGTCGACAGAGGGATGATAAACATGCGGGTTTCGTTGCCTATGTATGGAATCAATCGCGATGATGTAGAGCTGCTCTGGCAGGGGCTTTCTCGCTGGCTGGCGCAGGAGGGTGAAGAGGATTTGCCGCCTAATCTGTGCTGGCCGGATGATCTCTATGCGCATTGGCAGCAGCCTGATTTACTGCTCAGTCAAACCTGTGGCTATCCGCTACAGGAAACATTGAGTGCAAAAGTCGACGTAGTGGGGGTGTTTCGCTATCGCGCCCCTGGATGTGAAGGTAACGATTATCGTAGTTTTTTAGTGGCGAGAAAACAGGACGCCGGTGCCGATATTGGTTCGTTTTTAGGCCGTAAAGCGGCGTATAACAGCGAGGATTCCCAGTCCGGCTACAATGCGTTGCGCTCGGTGATTGCACCCTTGGCGCATCATGGACGCTTTTTTGCCAGCACGTTACAGACCGGATCACACCGTGCCTCGCTGCTGGCGATTAAACAGGGCGATGCCGATATTGCCGCCATTGACTGCGTGACGCTGGCGCTGCTGCAAAAAGCAGAGCCGCAATGTATGAGTGGTTTGAAGATTATTGGGGAAACGCCACCGGCACCCGGTTTGCCGTTAATTACCGCGGCGGGAAATGAAACGCGTTTGCTGCGTTTGCGTCGTGCGCTGAAAAAAATGGTGGAAGATCCGTCGATGGCAGCGGTGCGGTCGCGTTTATTGATTAGCGGTTTTAGCCCGATATCCGTGGATGAATATCAGCGTTGTAGCGATATGAAACTACGGGCAGCCGCGCTATGCGTGACGCGGCTGTAAAGTCTTCGAGGCGCTTAGCGTTTTTGCAGCCAGCGATCGAGCTGGTTGGCGAATTCTTGTCTATCGCGTTGATGCAGCGTCGCTGGGCCACCGGTTTGTACACCGCTGGCGCGCATGGTATCCATAAAATCACGCATATTCAGGCGTTCTTTGATGTTGGCTTCGGTATAAAGCTCGCCGCGCGGGTTTAACGCTACGCCGCCTTTTTCCAGCACTTCGGCCGCCAAAGGAATATCGGCGGTGATAACTAGATCACCGGGATTGACGCGACGCACAATTTCGTTATCCGCAACGTCAAAACCAGCCTCAACGCGCAGGCTGCGAATAAAGCGCGATGGTGGAGTGCGGATGGTTTGGTTAGCAACCAAGGTGACAAAAATCCCGACGCGATCGGCGGCGCGAAACAGCACCTCTTTGATCACGTTCGGGCAGGCATCGGCATCGACCCAAATTTGTTTTGCTTCTGACATTACTCTTCCTTTAGCCAGTCTTGAACCGGCAAAAAATCACGCTCAAGCGCGGCCTCTGGTGAATTTGGCTCAGGGTGGAAATCATATTCCCAGCGAACCAGCGGCGGCATCGACATTAAAATAGACTCGGTTCTTCCCCCGGTTTGCAGGCCAAACAGCGTACCGCGATCCCATACCAAATTGAATTCAACGTAGCGGCCACGACGATACAGCTGGAATTGGCGTTCGCGTTCACCGAAGGGGGTATCTTTGCGCTTAGCCACAATAGGCAGATAGGCGGTGTTAAAACCGTTTCCCACGGCCTGCATGAAATCAAAGCAGCGATCGAAATCAGGGGTGTTTAAATCGTCAAAGAACAGGCCACCCACGCCGCGTGATTCCTGACGATGTTTGATAAAGAAATACTCATCGCACCACTTTTTATAGCGCGGGTAAACTTCTTCGCCAAACGGCTGACACAGATCGCGCGCGGTGCGATGCCAATGCAGCACGTCTTCTTTGAAAGGATAAAACGGCGTGAGATCGAAACCGCCGCCAAACCACCATACGGGCTCTTCGCCCTCTTTTTCAGCGATAAAAAAACGCACGTTAGCGTGGCTGGTGGGGACATAAGGATTGAGCGGATGGATCACTAACGACACGCCCATCGCTTCGAAACTGCGCCCGGCTAATTCAGGACGATGCGCCGTGGCCGAGGCGGGGAGTTGCCCGCCGGTAACGTGGGAAAAATTGACGCCAGCCTGCTCAAATACGGCACCCTGAGTCAGCACGCGGCTGCGTCCGCCACCACCGGCCTCGCGCTGCCAGTTATCCTCACGAAACGTAGATTGCCCATCGGCGGCAGCAATTTGCTGACAAAGAGAATCCTGCAGGCTCAGCAAAAAAGCTTTTACCTGCGCAGAAGAAGGCTTGCTCATGACGTTTTCCGCTACATTGCTCAATGAAATAAAATGCATCTAATGATGCAAATAAGTGCGCCAGTATAGCGGAAAACGGGGCTTTCCTGTGGGATTAACTTCCCACGTTATTTTGCCAAATTAACTCGGACGCCGACGCTCGTGGGCGTCGAAATAGTCGAGGTATTTGACGATGCCGTTCGCGATAGCCTGCGAAATCTGCTGGCGGAAGGCCACTGAGGTTAACAACTGTTCTTCCTGATGATTGGTGATAAACGAGGTTTCAACCAAGACGGAGGGGATCGACGGTGATTTTAAAACCGCAAACGCGGCCTGTTCAGTATGCTGGCTGTGCAGATGATGCACCGGTTTAATATGGTCTAACAGATGGCGGCCTAGCGTGAGGCTATTTTTGATGGTGTCGGTTTGCACCAAATCGAATAACACCTGCTGAAGATAATTATTATCTTCATCGGCGTATTTTGCCCCTGCCACTTTGTCGGCATCGTTTTCACGCTGCGACATATATTTTGCCATGGTGCTGCTCGCGCCGCGGTTGGAGAGGGCAAACACCGAGGCGCCCGATGCGGTTGGGCTGGTAAATCCATCGGCGTGGATAGAAACGAACAGGTCGGCCTGATGCTGATGGGCAATTTCGACCCGCTTATACAGCGGAATAAAGAAATCGTCTTCACGCGTCATTTTCACGTCAATATTGCCGTGTTCGCGCAGATGATCGCGCACGTAGTGGGCAATCTCTAACACCACATGTTTCTCTTTGGCTCCTTGATGACCCACAGCCCCCGGGTCGATGCCGCCGTGACCCGGATCGAGCATGATGACCTTGCGAGCGCCCGGTGCTTTTTTTGCCGGTTTTGCCGTCAAGGCGGTGCTGCTGGCGGTGGCCGCGTCGATTTTACTTCCCGCCAGCGCTATCGCCGCCAATCCAGACAGGAGGAACTGACGACGGGAAGTGTATTTAGGCAATAAACGGAAGTGGGAGAAATTCTTCATGTGATGAATGATTCATTAGCCATTGATAACAAACAGAGGCTGAATAGTAGCGCGTCGCTACCGCAATGATCGAGTTGAGAACTATTTCGAACTGTTACCTTGTTTGAGGCCGTTCATAGAACGGTACTTTACTGCTTTACAGCGCTGTGTTTGTTATTCATTTTGATGTTCTATTCGATATTGAAGATGCATAGGCCATCGCGATGAAATCTAATTCTGCTGATAACGCTGTTAATTCGCTGTCTGTTGTTCTTTCTCGTCGTGACTGGGAAAACCCTATTTGCACGCAATATCGACGCTTACCGGCTCATCCGCCTTTTAATAGCTGGCGTAATACGCAGGATGCGCAAAACGATCGGCCTTCGTTGCAGCGGATTTCACTAAATGGCGTCTGGGCATTTAGCTATTTTAGCCAACCTGAACAGGTGCCCGAAGCTTGGCGGCATGGGGACCTAGACGATGCCGATGCGTTACAGGTGCCGTCTAACTGGCAAATGGCGGGCTATGATGCACCTATCTATACCAACATCACCTATCCAATTCCGGTCAATCCTCCGTTTGTGCCACAGCAAAACCCCACGGGATGTTATTCGCTGGCGTTTAGCGTGGATGACGCGTGGCTGGAACAGGGGCTGACGCGGGTTATTTTTGACGGCGTAAATTCTGCATTTTACCTTTGGTGTAATGGTCAGTGGATTGGCTATTCGCAGGATAGTCGGCTGCCCGCCGAGTTTGATCTCACCCACGCGCTGCATTCCGGGGAAAACCGGCTGGCAGTGTTGGTGCTACGTTGGAGCGACGGTACCTATCTTGAAGATCAGGATATGTGGCGCATGAGCGGCATTTTTCGTGATGTAACGTTGCTGCATAAACCTGCTACTCACCTGTGCGATGTTCAGATTAGTACGCATTTGGAGGCCGGTTTTTATCACGCCGAACTCGAGGTTTTGGTGCGGCTGAATCGTCCTGAACCGAGCTATTATGCCCGTGTGGAGCTGTGGCGAAACGATCGCTGCGTTGCCGAACATCAGCAGTCTATCGTCAGTGATGTTGTGGATGAGCGCGGCGCCTATGACGATCGCACCACGCTGCGTTTGCGGGTGGATAAGCCTCTGTTGTGGAGTGCGGAAGAACCCCATCTCTATCGTGCGGTAGTTTCACTCTGTGACGAGCACGGCGGCATTGTTGAGGTTGAAGCCTATGACGTTGGATTTCGTCAGATAGAAATCAGCCATGGGCAGCTCAAACTGAACGGAAAACCCTTATTGATACGCGGCGCCAATCGACATGAACACCATCCTGAACATGGGCAGGTGATGGACGAAGAAACCATGCGCCGCGATATTGTTTTGCTGAAACAGCACAATTTTAATGCGGTGCGCTGTTCCCATTATCCCAACCATCCGCTGTGGTATCGGCTGTGTGATCAATACGGTTTGTACGTGGTGGATGAGGCCAATATCGAAACGCACGGCATGATCCCCATGAATCGCTTAAGTGACGATCCAGTTTGGTTCAACGCCATGAGCGAACGTGTGACGCGTATGGTGCAGCGCGATCGTAACCATCCGTCGATTATTATCTGGTCGCTGGGGAACGAGTCTGGCCACGGCTGTCATCATGATGCGCTCTATCGCTGGGTAAAAAGTAACGATCTGACTCGACCCGTTCAATATGAAGGTGGGGGCGCTAATACTACCGCCACCGATATTCTTTGCCCGATGTATGCGCGCGTGGAGCAGGATCAGCCGCACCCAACGGTGCCCAAATGGTCAATTAAAAAGTGGGTCGGTCTGCCGGACGAAGCGCGTCCGCTGATCCTGTGTGAATATGCTCACGCGATGGGTAACAGCTTGGGTGGTTTTGATCGCTATTGGCAGGCATTTCGTAAGTATCCGCGTTTACAGGGCGGCTTCGTGTGGGATTGGGTCGATCAGGCGTTGACTAAAGTGGATGAAAATGGCGAAGCGTATTGGGCATACGGAGGAGACTTTGGTGATACGCCAAACGATCGCCAGTTTTGCCTGAATGGCTTAGTGTTTCCCGACAGAACACCGCATCCGGCGTTGTTTGAAGCCCAGCGTGCGCAGCAGTTTTTCCAGTTTCGGTTGGTCGAACAAAACCCGCTCAGCATAGAAATCACCAGTGAATATCTGTTTCGAACCAGCGATAACGAGCAGCTGTTTTGGAACGTCGCGCAGGATGGAAATATTCTGGCGGCGGGATGTGTCGATCTCAACCTGCGGGCGGAAACTTCGCAACACATCGTATTGGGCGAAATGCCTGAGATGATTTCTTCAGGTGAACTGTGGCTTAACATAGAAGTTCGGCAGCGTAAAGCCACGCCGTGGTCGGATGAACATCACCGCTGCGCGTGGGATCAGTGGCGATTGGCGCAGCCGCTCGCTCTTCCTACCGCTGTTGAAGCGTGCGGCACAATGCCGCGTTTGGAGACGTCTGGCGATGAGCATTGCGTCATTTGGCAAGATCAGCGCTGGCAGTTTAACCGCCAAACTGGCCTGCTCGAACAGTGGTGGCAGGGCGATAAAGCTACGCTGTTAACACCGCTGCAAGACAACTTTACGCGTGCGCCGCTCGATAACGATATTGGGGTGAGTGAAGTGGCGCGCATCGATCCCAACGCGTGGGTTGAACGCTGGAAAAAGGCAGGCATGTACGCATTGGACGTTCAGTTGTTGCAATGTGCTGCTGATGTGGTTTCTCAAGGCGTTCAAATCACGACAGAGCATGCTTACCATAGCCAGCAAGCGGTGTTGTTTATCAGCCGGAAAACCTATTTGATTGATCGTCAGGGCAAGCTACATATCACCGTGGCGGTGGATGTGGCCCACGGAATGCCAGCGCCTGCTCGCATTGGCTTAAGCTGTCAGGTGGCTGAGGTAGCGTCTGATGTCACATGGTTGGGGCTTGGCCCACACGAAAACTATCCTGATCGACAGTTTGCCGCACAGCATGGATGCTGGACGTTGCCGCTTTCTGAGTTGCATACCCCTTATATTTTCCCAAGCGAAAATGGACTGCGCTGTCATACGCACCAGCTGGAGTTTGGGCGCTGGCAATGGCAGGGGAATTTCCATTTTGGTTTAAGCCGATTCAGCCAGAGACAGCTGATGAATACCTCTCACCAGCACCTATTACATGAAGAACAGGGCGTGTGGGTTAACATTGATGGCTTTCATATGGGCGTCGGTGGAGACGATTCATGGAGCCCCAGCGTTAGCCCAGACTTCCTGCTCAGCGATACGCATTATCGCTATTCGCTGGTTTGGTTCGCCGACCGACCAGCGTCCGTCGGATAAGCCCATGGAAACAGTAAGATAACTTTTTCGTTGCGTATCGAAGGATTCCAGCGATAATTAGGTATTAATACAAATAATTACGGTCAGAACCATGGAAATCCGCGTTTTTAAACAAGCTGATTTTGAAGAAGTTACTACGTTGTGGGAGCGCTGCGACCTGCTGCGCCCGTGGAACGATCCGGAGACGGATATTGAGCGTAATCTCAATCACGACGCGGATTTATTTCTCGTCGCGGAAGTCGGCGGTGAGGTAGTGGGGACCGTCATGGGCGGCTACGACGGCCATCGTGGCACGGCGTATTATCTGGGCGTTCACCCTGATTTTCGCGGCCGTGGCATTGCCAATGCGCTGATCAGTCGGTTAGAGAAAAAGCTGATCGCCCGCGGCTGCCCAAAGATTCAAATCTTGGTCGGTGAAGAAAATGATGCGGTCATCGGCATGTATGAGAAGCTGGATTACGAAACGCAGGACACCTTGTGTCTGAGCAAAAGACTGATTGAAGATCACGAATACTGATCGCGCTTTTATGTTGGGCTCGTTATTTTGCAGAAGCAGGATAACGAGCTGAAACGTCTGGTTTATTTCCTATGAGTGGCTATGCTCCATCGCACCTATTCCCCCGATGATTTTAATACCCACGGCATGTTGCGCTTACCGTGGGCATTTTGGCTGGTTTTGATATTACAGGCTAAAACCTGGTTTTTGTTTGTGATGGCGGGGTCATCGCGCCAGCAAGGTGCCGATCTGCTCGCGTTGTTTTATCCCGATCGCGGATTGTTTTGGAGCGGAATGCTTGTCGGTCTTCCGGCGGCTTTGGGCTTTTTATTGAGCGGTCGCCGCCATTTATGGAAAGGTCTTTGGAAAAGCTGGCGTTGGGTATTAATTCTCACCACGCTGGCCCAAATGGGGCTACAGGCTGTACCTTTTTGGACCAACAGCAATGATGTCACGCTGCTCTCTTTAGTCATTCTGTTGTTGGATTTGCTGGCGGTAGCCTATTTGCTGTTTAACTCCCGTCTGATTGATAGCTTCAAGATTAGCGAGTCATTTAACACTGAGGCCTAAGTGCGAATGACGCGTTAAGGTGAAATTAGGAAAAAGTTTTCGGCACTTTTTCCCAGATGTGCACTCCAACCAGCCAGATAAACTTTCTCGGGCGTGCTGACCACGACTCGATACCAAGGAGCATTCGCATGAATTTTCGTCCTCTGCTGTTGGTGGTTCCGTTGTTATTAACGGGCTGCTCTACGATGAGTCATATGTCATGGTCAAGCTTGTCACCGCTAAACTGGTTTGGTAGCTCGGTAGAAGTGAGCGACATGGGCGTTGCGGGTATCAATGCCAGTACGCCGCTAAACGAAGCCGCTATCAATAAGGCGCTGGATGATGATTATCGCCTGCGTTCTGGTATGGGCACGCGTAACGGAACCGTCACCTCGTTTTATCAGGCGCTGGACGGTGACACGTTGGTGATGACCATCAGCGGCGATGATAAAGGCACCGTGAAACGCGTTAATGTTGAAAACGATGCGATTAAAACGGCATGGGGCGTAAAAATAGGCACGCCGTTTAGCGATCTTTATGAAAAAGCCTATGGCATGTGCCAGAAAGGTCAGGGCGATAACGCCAACGACGTTGAATGCGTGGCGAAAGAGAGCCGCCACGTGAGCTATCTGTTCAGCGGTGAATGGCATGGGCCAGAAGGTTTAATGCCGTCTGACGATACGCTGAAAAACTGGAAGATTACGCAGATTGTTTGGCACGCCAACGCGATCTAAATTCTCTCGCTCTGCGTCACAGCCTGCCTTTTGAAGCGCCGATTTGAATGTTTAAAACCGGCGCTTTTCCTCACTAAATACCTCTTTTTTGTTCTGAATTCTTGCTTTTTAGCAAGGCAACGCCCTCGGCATAGCGTAAACTACGCGCAATTAAATCGCGCTGAAGTGAACGATGTTAGCTTTGAGCGCGGCAAATCAGTCAAAAAGGGAGATGACGTTTAATGTCTCAGCCACAAAGCGGTATTTTATTAGAGCATTGTCGTTTTGGTATTTTTATTGAAGCCATGGTGCAAGGCGATCTTGATGCAGTACGTCAGGGATGCAAAGCCTTCGTCAAAAGCTTGGAAGAACTACAAGCACAATATCCTCAGGAACGTTTAGGCGCGGTTATCGCTTTTGGTAACGATGTTTGGCGCGATCTTTCCGCAGGCGTTGGTGCGCCAGATCTGAAACCTTTTACCCCACTGGGCAAAGGTTTGGCTCCGGCAACGCAGCGTGACCTGCTGATCCACATTCAGTCTTTACGCCACGATATCAACTTCTCTTTAGCTCAGGCCGCGCTGGCTGCCTTTGGTAACAGCATTCACGTTGAAGAAGAAGTGCATGGTTTCCGCTGGGTCGAAGAACGCGATTTGAGCGGCTTTATTGACGGTACCGAAAACCCGAAAGACGAGCAGCGTCCTATCGTAGGCGTGATCGGCAATGACGACGCCGATGCAGGCGGTAGCTACGTACTTGTGCAGCGCTGGGAGCACAACCTCAAGCAGTGGGGGCGTTTCAGCACTGAGCAGCAAGAGCAGATTATCGGCCGTACTAAGCACGACAGCGAAGAGCTTGATCCAGAATCACGCCCAGATACCTCACACGTTAGCCGTGTTGACCTGAGCGAAGATGGCAAAGGCCTGAAAATTCTGCGTCAAAGCCTGCCATATGGCACCGCAAGCGGCGCACATGGTCTGATGTTTATTGCGTATTGTGGCCGTTTGCACAATATCGAAAAACAGCTGCTAAGCATGTTTGGTGACTTAGACGGCAAGCGCGATCAGCTGTTGCGCTTCAGTAAAGCGGTAACCGGCAGCTACTACTTTGCGCCGTCGTTAGATCGCTTAATGTCGCTGTAATCCATACCTAACCGCCTGCTTCTGCGGGCGGTTATTTCTCTCATATTCACCCTCAATTTCTCCCTCACACCGCCATTCTAAAATGCCTTATAGCATTTGATGCTTTCTGAGTCCCAAACGATATATAAAACCGTTACAGGTTAGCCTCTAGTTATAAATACACTAACAGTCATAAAGACGACATGCGTGGTCGTTTTCACAGACTGACTGAAGGTGAACGATGAAACTGAATAAGCTCAAAGGATGGACGCTGGCGACGTTGCTGATTTCTGGCGGAGCGTCGGCGGCTGAACTGCTGAATAGCTCTTATGACGTTTCACGCGAGCTGTTTACCGCACTTAACCCGGCCTTTGAAACCCAATGGCAGAAAGAGGGAAACCCAGCTCTGACCATCAAGCAGTCTCATGCGGGTTCGTCTAAACAGGCTCTGGCTATCTTGCAGGGGTTGCGTGCGGATGTTGTGACCTACAATCAGGTGACCGACGTGCAGATCCTGCACGATCGCGGCAATCTGATCCCCGCAGACTGGCAGGCTCGCCTACCGAATAACAGCTCACCGTTCTATTCCACCATGGCGTTCTTAGTGCGTAAGGGAAACCCGAAGCAGATCCATGATTGGAACGATCTGGTACGCAGCGATGTGAAGCTGATCTTCCCTAATCCAAAAACCTCGGGCAACGGGCGTTATACCTATCTTGCTGCATGGGGCGCGGCGAATTTAAGCGATGGTGGCGATCAGGCCAAAAGCCGCGAGTGGATGAAACGCTTTCTTGGCAACGTAGAAGTTTTTGATACCGGCGGCCGTGGTGCCACGACGACGTTTGTGGAACGTAATTTGGGCGACGTGCTGATTAGCTTTGAATCGGAAGTGAAAAACATTCAAAAACAGTACGGTGACGCGGGCTATGAGGTGATCGTTCCTCCGGTCGATATTCTGGCTGAATTCCCTGTTGCATGGGTGGATAAAAACGTTGAGCGCAACGGCACCGAAAAAGCCGCCAAGGCTTATTTGAACTACCTCTATTCGCCAGAGGCACAAAAAATTATCACCAGCTTTAACTACCGTGTGTATGACAAACAGGCGATGGCCGCGACCAAAGGGCAGTTCCCTGAAACCAAGCTGTTCCGCGTTGAAGATCAGTTTGGTAGCTGGCCGAAGGTGATGCAAACGCACTTCGCCACCGGCGGTGAGCTTGATCAACTGTTAGCAGAAGGGCACCGGTAATGTTGTTGTCTCGCGCTGCACCTAAAAGGGTTTTGCCCGGCTTTACCCTGAGTCTGGGCAGTAGCCTGCTGTATACCTGTTTGATTTTGCTGTTGCCGTTAAGCGCGCTGGTCATGCAGCTCGCGCAGATGACGTGGCAGCAGTATTGGGAGGTGATCACCAACCCGCAGGTGGTGGCCGCCTATAAGGTGACGTTGCTGGCGGCGGGCGTTGCCAGCATATTCAACGCGATATTTGGCATGCTGATGGCATGGATCCTAACGCGCTATGAGTTTCCTGGCAAAACTTTGCTGGATGGGCTGATGGATCTGCCGTTTGCTTTGCCAACGGCGGTCGCGGGCTTAACGCTGGCGGGGCTGTTTTCGACGACCGGTTGGTATGGGCAATGGCTGGCGATGATAGATATCAAAGTCGCTTTCACATGGTTAGGTATTGCCGTCGCGATGGCGTTTACCAGCATTCCGTTTGTAGTTCGTACCGTGCAGCCGGTGCTGGAAGAACTCGGCCCTGAGTATGAAGAGGCCGCGCAGACGCTAGGCGCTTCACGTTGGCAGAGCTTTCGTAAAGTGGTGTTTCCCGAAGTTGCCCCTGCGCTGTTAGCGGGAACCGCGCTGTCGTTCACCCGTAGCCTCGGTGAGTTTGGCGCGGTGATTTTTATCGCGGGCAATATCGCATGGAAGACGGAAGTGACGTCGCTGATGATTTTTATCCGTCTGCAAGAATTTGATTATCCAGCGGCGAGTGCGATTGCCTCGGTGATCTTGGCGGCATCGTTGCTGCTGCTGTTTAGCATTAACACGTTGCAAAGCCGCTTCGGCAAACGTATTGGGGGGGGCACTAATGGCTGACTTATCTGCATGGCAAGGCAACAGCCAACAACTGCGCCCCAAGGTCGACTGGCTGAAATGGTTTTTGATCGGCAGCGGCGTGCTGCTTTCGGTGCTGCTGTTGCTGGTGCCGATGATTTCGATCTTCGCTTTGGCATTTTCTGAAGGCGCTGGCGTGGTGTGGAAGAACCTCAGCGATCCCGACATGCTGCATGCGATTTGGCTCACGGTGCTGGTGGCGTTGATTACGGTTCCGGTCAATCTGGTATTTGGTACGTTGTTGGCATGGCTGTGCACGCGCTTTGTGTTCCCCGGTCGCCAGTTGCTGCTAACGCTGATTGATATTCCTTTTGCGGTTTCGCCGGTGGTGGCGGGGCTGCTCTATTTACTGTTTTACGGTTCGAACGGCCCACTAGGTGGATGGTTGGATGCGCATGACATTCAACTGATGTTCTCGTGGCCGGGCATGGTGTTAGTCACGGTATTTGTGACCTGTCCGTTTGTGGTTCGCGAGCTGGTTCCGGTGATGATGAGCCAAGGGAGCCACGAAGATGAAGCGGCGGTGCTGCTGGGCGCTTCTGGCTGGCAGATGTTTCGTCGCGTGACGCTGCCGAATATCCGTTGGGCGCTGTTATATGGCGTGGTGCTGACAAATGCGCGTGCGATTGGTGAATTTGGTGCGGTATCGGTGGTTTCCGGTTCGATACGTGGTGAAACTTACACGCTGCCGCTACAGGTTGAATTGCTGCATCAGGATTACAACACCGCCGGGGCGTTTACCGCCGCCGCGCTGTTAACGCTGATGGCGATTGTAACGTTGTTCTTGAAAAATATGCTGCAATGGCGCTTGAACCGGCAGGTGGTTCACGCTGCGCGGGAGGACGTGAAATGAGCATTGAAATTAAACAGGTCAACAAATACTTTGGCCGCACCAAAGTTCTGAACGACATTTCTCTGACCATTCCGTCTGGCCAGATGGTGGCGCTGCTTGGCCCATCCGGATCGGGTAAAACCACGCTGTTGCGAATTATTGCCGGTTTAGAAGGGCAGAGCGGCGGTCAGCTGAGCTTTAACGGTAATGACGTGAGTCGCCTGCATGCGCGCGATCGCCGCGTGGGTTTTGTCTTCCAGCATTACGCTCTGTTTCGTCATATGAGCGTGTTCGATAACGTGGCCTTTGGCTTAACGGTGCTGCCGCGTCGCGAGCGTCCATCAACGGCGGCGATTAAACAGAAAGTGGAACAGTTGTTGGAAATGGTTCAGCTTGCCCATCTGGCCGATCGTTTTCCTTCCCAGCTCTCTGGTGGACAAAAACAGCGCGTTGCTCTGGCACGTGCGTTAGCCGTTGAGCCTGAAATTTTGTTGTTGGATGAACCTTTTGGCGCGCTGGATGCACAGGTGCGCAAAGAGCTGCGCCGCTGGTTACGCCAGTTACATGAAGAACTGAAATTCACCAGCGTGTTCGTGACTCACGATCAGGAAGAGGCCATGGAAGTGGCGGATCAGATTGTGGTGATGAGCCAAGGGAATATCGAGCAGATTGGCTCGCCTGACGACGTGTGGCGCGAACCTGCCAGCCGATTTGTGCTGGAGTTCTTGGGCGAAGTGAACAAAGTCGGTGGCGAAATTCGTGGCTCGCAGATTTACATCGGTGAACATCACTGGCCTTTGGCATTCTCGCCGTTGCACCAAGGCAAAGTCGATATGTTCCTGCGTCCGTGGGAAATGGAGGTCAGCTTACAGGCTAATGCGCGCTGTCCGTTGCCCGTTCAGGTCTTGGAAGTGAGCCCACGCGGACACTATTGGCAGCTCACCGTGCAGCCGCAGGGCTGGCATCCTGAACCCATCAGCGTGGTGATGCTGGAAGGTAATGGTACACAGGCCCCTAAACGCGGCGGCCGATATTTTGTGGGTGGTCTGAATGCGCGCTTGTATGCGGGTGATACGCCCTTGCAGCCGGTAGCGCTGGCTAAAAGTGCTTAGATCCTTTCCCCGTCCTTTTCTTTGAGGCCGGGGATGTAGATTGCGCCTCTTCATCATCTCCGCTTTTGCATTACACTAAACTTCTCATCTTTTTGTCTAAATAGGTAACCGCTCGTGAGTTCTCTGGAATCTTGTATTGGAAACACGCCTTTAGTGCAGTTGCAGCGCATGGCTGCGGGTACGGGGAGTGAGGTCTGGGTCAAACTGGAAGGGAATAATCCGGCTGGCTCGGTTAAGGATCGCGCAGCGCTGTCGATGATTCAGCAGGCTGAACTGCGTGGCGAGATTAAACCAGGCGATACCCTGATTGAGGCAACCAGCGGTAATACCGGCATTGCATTAGCGATGATCGCAGCGCTGAAAGGTTACCGCATGAAATTGCTGATGCCGGAAAATATGAGCCAAGAGCGTCAAGCTTCCATGCGAGCATACGGTGCCGAGCTGATTTTAGTTAGCCGTGAGCAGGGCATTGAGGGCGCTCGCGACCTCGCGCAGCAAATGGCCGACCGTGGTGAAGGGATGATCCTCGATCAGTTTAATAATGCGGATAACCCGCTGGCACATTTCACTACCACCGGGCCTGAGATTTGGCAACAGACGCAGGGCGAGGTGACGCATTTTGTGTCGAGTATGGGCACCACGGGCACGATTACCGGTGTTGGCCGTTTCCTAAAGCAGCAGAGCGATGCGGTGAAGATCGTCGGTTTACAGCCCTCTGAAGGCTCAAGTATTCCGGGGATCCGTCGTTGGCCGCAGGAATATCTGCCGGGAATTTATCGCCCAGAACTGGTGGATGAAGTGATGGATATGTCACAACAGCTGGCAGAAGAAACCATGAAGCGCTTGGCGCGTGAAGAAGGGCTGTTTTGCGGTGTGAGTTCGGGCGGTGCTGTTGCTGGAGCGTTGCGCGTAGCGCAGGAAAATCCGGGGAGCAAAGTGGTGGCGATTATTTGCGACCGAGGCGACCGCTATTTATCGACCGGCGTGTTCAACGAATGAGATTCGTTGAGTACTCGTATCGCTTGCTGGAGAGAGTGAAATTTCCGCGAGCAGCCAATAAAAAACGGAGCCTTAGGCTCCGTTTTTTCATGCTAAATCACATTATTTTTTAATGCGAATAACTGGGGTTTCGCCAACAACGACGGTACCAGAAAGCTTAGTCAGCTCTTTGATTTCGTCCATGTTAGAGATAACAACCGGAGTCAGGGTAGACTTGGCTTTTTCTTCCAGCAGCGCCAGATCGAACTCGATCACAACGTCGCCTTTCTTAACACGTTGGCCTTCTTCAGCGATGCGTTTGAAGCCTTCGCCTTTCAGTTCAACGGTGTCGATACCAAAGTGAACAAACAGCTCAATGCCGCTATCTGACTCGATTGAGAATGCATGGTTTGTTTCAAAGATTTTGCCAATGGTTCCATCAACGGGAGCAACCATTTTGTTGCCTGTTGGTTTGATAGCGATGCCATCACCAACGATCTTCTCTGCAAATACAACGTCCGGCACATCTTCAATGTTGACAATTTCACCAGACAACGGAGCAAAAATTTCAATGCTGCTCGTGTCTTTCTTGTCGTCTGAAACCAGAGATTTCAGTTTATCAAACAAACCCATGATCTTCTCCTAAGCAAGTAATGTTGGGCGGCGCCCAGCGCATGAATTAGCAGATAGTTTTTTCTTCAATGAACTTGTTAACCACGTTCATTAAATCTTCTGCTGTTGGCTGGTCCAGAGCTTCATCTGCCAGTGCCTTCACATCTTCAAAATTCGAATTACGAATGATTTTTTTGATGCGAGGGATAGAGATAGAACTCATGCTGAACTCATCCAGCCCCATGCCCAAAAGAAGCAGTGTAGCACGTTCATCACCAGCAAGCTCGCCGCACATACCGGTCCACTTACCTTCCGCGTGAGACGCGTCGATGACCTGTTTGATTAGGGTCAACACTGACGGAGACATAGGGTTGTAGAGATGAGAAATCAGCTCGTTTCCGCGATCTACCGCTAGAGTATACTGGGTTAAGTCATTTGTCCCAATACTAAAGAAGTCAACTTCCTTCGCTAAATGACGTGCGATGGTTGCAGCTGCTGGAGTTTCAACCATAACGCCGACTTCAATGGTTTCGTCGAAGGCTTTACCTTCTTCGCGCAGCTGGGTTTTCAGCATTTCTAACTCAGCTTTCAGCTCACGCACTTCTTCAACGGAAATAACCATTGGGAACATGATACGCAGCTTGCCGAATGCAGAAGCACGCAGGATAGCGCGCAGCTGAGCATGCAGGATCTCTTTACGATCTAAACAGATACGAATTGCACGCCAGCCCAGGAATGGGTTTTCTTCTTTTGGCAGGTCCATGTACGGCAGGTCTTTGTCGCCGCCGATGTCCATCGTACGCACGATGACCGCCTGAGAACCCATACCTTCAGCCACAGCTTTATAAGCTTGGAACTGTTCTTCTTCTGTTGGGAACGCATCGCGATCCATGAACAGGAATTCAGTACGGTATAAACCAACGCCTTCAGCGCCGTTACGTTCAGCACCGGCGATATCACGCACGGTACCGATGTTGGCACAGACTTCAACCTGATGTCCGTCCAGCGTGATAGCTGGCAGATCTTTCAGTTTCACCAGTTCGTTCTTTTCAGACACGTACTGGTTCTGTACCGCTTTCAATTCTTCAACGATTTCTGCCGTCGGGTTGACGTAGATTTTGTTGTTAACGGCGTCGAGGATCAGGAAATCGCCGTTTTTGATTTGTTTGGTCACGTCAGAGGTGCCCACAATCGCTGGCAGTTCCAGTGAACGCGCCATGATAGAGGTGTGGGAAGTACGGCCGCCCAGATCGGTGATGAAGCCGAGAACCTTGTTCAGGTTCAGCTGTGCGGTTTCTGACGGAGTCAGGTCGGTGGCAACCAGAATAACTTCGTCCTGGATTGCGCTTAAATCAACGATGGTCATGCCGAGAATGTTCATCAGCAGACGTTTACCGATATCACGCACGTCAGCCGCACGCTCTTTCAGGTATTCGTCGTCCAGCTCTTCCAGAGCCTTCGCTTGACCTTCGACAACTTCGTGAGCCGCAGCGTCCGCGGTCATTTTGCTGTCTTTAATGAGGGCTATGATTTCCTGCTCAAGCTCTTCGTCTTCCAACAACATGATGTGGCCTTCGAAGATGGCGGCTTTCTCTTCGCCAAAGGTCTCGCTTGCTTTCACTCTGATGGCTTCAAGCTGTACAGATGCTTTATCACGACCAGATTTAAAACGAGCGATCTCCTGCTCCACTTCTTCAGCAGCGATTTTTTTCCGGTTGATGATAATCTCATCTTCTTTCAGTAAGAGTGCCTTACCAAAAGCAATGCCCGGCGATACTAAGATACCTGAAATCATAACCCTACCTTACTGTTGACTGGTTAAACTAAACGGATTGGACTTGAGGATTACTCAAGTTCTGCCATCAGTTTTACCAAATGTTCAACGGCTTTCTGCTCATCTTCACCTTCAGCGGCGATAGTCACTACGGTGCCTTGGGTCAGACCCAGAGTCTGCAGTTTAAACAGGCTCTTAGCGCTTGCGCTTTTACCGTTAGAGGTCACAGTGATTTCAGAAGTGAAGCCTTTTGCTTCTTTAACGAACTGAGCAGCAGGGCGGGTGTGCAGACCATTCGGAGCGGTAATCGTAACTTCTTGCTGGAACATAGGTTTCCCCAACTATTTTTGAATTAATGTTGTGGGGCTAAAGTTTAGCTTAAATACTGAACTTTAGCCTGTTTTCAGTTAGCGCCTAACTCGTGGAGCAGTAGCAGCCTGAGCGTTGTAGAAAATGTGTTCAAGATAGAAACTATCGTGAATACGTTCTCTGATAACTTCCGTATTATGCCGCTATCGTGATGCTCAGGACAAATCAGTAAATCGATTCAGCCGACTTGATGCAACACTCCGCTTTATTTCGCGCTTCAAAATAATTGCTTGGTTAAATACTAGACCCGGGCAGGAAAAGCAAGTTTGGGCAGGTGAAAACTTTGAACTGCGCCACAAAAAAGCACCCATTTGGGTGCTTTTTTAGCATGATTAGAACATCAGCATCACTGTTGCAATTCTTGTTCTGTGAACAGATCTGCGAACAATGCCGTGCTTAAATAGCGTTCACCCGAGGAAGGCAGAATAACCACAATTGTTTTGTCAGTAAAGTCTGGATCGTTAGCAAGTTTTTCGGCTGCAACAACTGCCGCTCCCGAAGATATTCCGGCCAAGATGCCTTCTTCTTCCATCAGACGGCGAGCCATCGCAATCGCTTCGTCGTTGCCAACCAGCGCTACGCGGTCAACCAGATTTAAATCGAGGTTTTCAGGAATGAAGCCAGCGCCGATGCCTTGGATTTTATGCGGGCCTGGTTTGATTTCTTCTCCGGCCAGCGCCTGAGTGATAACCGGTGAGCTTTCAGGTTCAACGGCAACGGTGATGACTTTTTTGCCTTTGGTGTTTTTCAGGTAACGGCTGGTGCCGGTTAGAGTACCGCCGGTACCGACGCCAGAAATCAGCACGTCGACTTGACCATCGGTGTCTTCCCAAATCTCTGGGCCGGTGGTTTTTTCATGAATTTCTGGGTTAGCAGGGTTGCTAAACTGCTGGAGCAGAACGAAACGTTTTGGATCGCTCGCCACAATTTCTTCGGCTTTGGCAATGGCGCCTTTCATGCCTTTGGCGCCTTCGGTCAGTACCAGATTCGCGCCCAAGGCCTTGAGGAGTTTACGGCGTTCAAGGCTCATGGTTTCTGGCATGGTGAGCGTCAGCTTGTAACCACGCGCGGCGGCCACAAAGGCCAATGCAATACCGGTGTTACCGCTGGTAGGTTCAACCAGTTCAATGCCCGGTTTTAAAATGCCGCGTTTTTCGGCATCCCAGATCATATTGGCGCCGATGCGGTCTTTAACGCTAAAACTTGGGTTACGAGATTCCACTTTCGCCAAAATACGACCATTGCCGATACGATTCAGACGAACAAGCGGCGAATGACCGATTGTCAGGGAGTTGTCTTCAAAAATCTTGCTCATAGCACGTCCTTTAACTCTATGAAATACAGGGAACATTAATTGAGCATACGCGAATACAACCCGTTGGGAAGTAAAGAAATCATATATGCTTATTTCAATATGCGATTAGGTTTCACGAAGCTGAAGTTTAGCTGAGACAAGAATAGAGCAGAGCAGCCGGAGCTGCTCTTGGAGGAAGTAAGGGCGGTGGTTATGGCTGGATGCGTGAATATTCTGCGCGGTAACGATCAACCCACATGGCAGTCGCGCCACAGACGGCAACCGGCATGATCACCAAGTTTAAAATCGGGATCATGGTAAACAGGCTGGTCAATGCGCCAAACTGTAGGTTATCGACTTTATTGCGGCGCAGGGCGTCGCGCATGTCTGGGAAACTCACCTTGTGGTTATCAAACGGGTAATCGCAGTACTGAATAGACATCATCCATGCGCTGAACAGGAACCACAGCACAGGCGCAACGGTTTGGCCTACGCCCGGAATAAAATACAAAATCAGCAAGACGATGGCTCGCGGCAGATAGTAGGCCAGCTTTTTCCATTCACGCGCCATAATTCTCGGCACGTCTTTGACCACGCTCCAAATGCCCGTATCCGGCAGTGGTTTACCGGTTAATACGCCTTCTAACTGTTCAGCCAGCAGGCCGTTAAACGGCGCGGCTATCCAGTTGGCTATGGTGCTGAATAAATAACTGAAGACCAAAACGATCGAAATAACGGCCAGCGGCCAGAGTAAATAGCTAAGCCACTGTAGCCAGTCAGGAACGTGACTCATCAAACTTGGGATCCAAGCACCTAGCTGAGTGAACAGCCACCAGAACGCTAAGCCCATTAAAACGATGTTCACCAGCAATGGCATGACCACATAACGTTTTATTCCCGGCAGACGAACTAAACGCCAACCTTCAGAAAAGTAGTGAACGCCATTGGTTTTTGTTGGGATATTTCTTTCATTTGACCCGGTAGGGGTATTTTTCATAACTGCTCTTTTAGCTGTGTTAGTTATAATAAAAAAAATCTCAGCTATCATAACTATGAGTTAAATCGCTTTCCAGTTCAGAATCGACCGAAAAATCAGCAAAAAAGTGCGAAAAGTCATCTTTCTTAAGGTAAATTTCAGTCCAGACTTGCACTTGTACCAACAGCCAAATAGAGTTATGCGTTAAGGGTTTGCCATTATGGCAATAGTATTAAAACAACAGAGATTGCGATGATGCAGGATTTGCGTCTGATATTAATTGTTGTTGGTGCGGTCGCCATTATAGCGTTGTTACTGCACGGCTTGTGGACCAGTCGTAAAGAACGTTCTTCGCTATTTCGCGATCGTCCAGCAAAAAAAACAAAGAAACAGCGTGACGAACAGCCTCTGGCTGATCTAGATGAAGGCGTGGGCGAAGTTCGGGTGCAGCGTTCTAGCAACCCGGTACAGAAACCTGTTGAGCCCGCATTTGGTCAGTTCAGTGCGTCACAGGATGAACGTCCGGATCCACTGGATACGGCTCGTGCACCTTCACGCCCTGTAGCGCAACCAAGCTCTGTCGTTCCAGAACAGCGTGAACATAGCGATCCGTTATTGGGTGATGCCTTGTTCGGTGACGACGACGAAGATGATTATCGTCGTCCGAGTAAGCCGGTTCGTCATTCTCAGCCCGCCGAGCCTGTTATTCAGCCGAAGCAGCAGCCAGCGCATTACGCTGAAGAAGAGAATGAGCCTGAAGCTCCTCACGTAACATCGTCTTATGATGATGAATACGAGGAAGAAGCGCCGCAGGCAGTACCTGAGGTTGCGCCTGAGCCTGAGAAAATCACCGAAACTGTGTTAGTGCTGCATGTTGCTGCGCATCACGGCAGCGTGATTGGCGGTGAAGTACTACTGCAAAGCGTGTTGCAGTCTGGCTTCCAGTTCGGTGCGATGAATATTTTCCATCGTCATCTGAACCCAGCGGGCAGTGGCCCAGTGCTATTTAGCATGGCGAATATGGTGAAGCCGGGTAACTTCGATCCTGACAATATGTCTGATTTCACTACGCCGGGGATCTCCTTCTTTATGATGGTGCCTTCTTATGGCGATGCGAATCAGAACTTTAAGCTGATGCTGCAATCTGCTCAGCGAATCGCTGATGATGTCGGTGGTGTGGTGCTGGATGATGAGCGCCGTATGATGACGCCACAGAAGCTAGAAATTTACAAAGCGCGTATCCGTGAAGTTTTGGATAACACCGCGAAATAGCGCAACGGCGATAGAATCGAATAAAATGAAACCCCCGTATATCGGGGGTTTTTTATCATTAATCAATCATGGTGGATTATGACCTCAACGACTGGACCCCAACTCCAACAACAACTCGAACAGCTTAGAGCCGCGTTGCGCCATCATGAGTATCAGTATCACGTACTTGATGCCCCTGAAGTTCCAGACGCCGAATACGATCGCTTAATGCGCGAACTGCGTGCGCTGGAAGAGCAACATCCTGAACTTATCACGCCAGACTCGCCGACTCAGCGCGTGGGGGCGGCTCCGCTCTCGGCGTTTAGTCAGGTTCGCCATGAAGTGCCGATGCTTTCTTTGGATAACGTCTTTGACGATGAGAGTTATTTGGCCTTCGATAAGCGTGTCCACGACCGTTTAAAAACCGCAGAGCCGTTAACTTTTTGCTGTGAGCTTAAACTGGATGGTTTAGCCGTTAGCCTCCTGTATGAAGATGGCGTATTGGTTCGCGGGGCGACTCGCGGTGATGGTACGACCGGCGAAGATATTACGGCTAACGTAAAAACGATCCGCGCGATCCCGCTGCGTTTGCAGGGCGATAATATTCCACGTCGCGTTGAAGTACGCGGCGAAGTATTTATGCCGCTCGCCGGTTTTGAAGCCATGAACGAAGAAGCGCGCCGTAAAGACGGCAAAGTTTTTGCCAACCCGCGTAACGCCGCAGCGGGCTCGCTGCGTCAGCTTGATCCTCGCATCACTGCTAAACGTCCGCTGACGTTCTTCTGCTACGGCGTGGGACTGATGGACGGCGGTGAGTTGCCAGCTAGCCATTATGGGCGTTTGCAGCAGTTTAAAGCGTGGGGATTACCGGTTAGCGATCGCGTGAAACTGTGCACCGGCAGTGAAGAGGTTTTGAAATTTTATCGTCAGGTTGAGCAGGATCGACCCACGCTCGGTTTTGATATCGATGGCGTGGTGATTAAAGTTGATAGCATCGCGACTCAAGAACAGCTTGGCTTTGTGGCGCGTGCACCTCGCTGGGCAACGGCGTTTAAATTCCCTGCGCAAGAGCAGATGACTAAGGTAAACGGCGTTGAGTTTCAGGTTGGGCGCACAGGGGCAATTACCCCTGTGGCACGTTTAGAACCGGTGCTGGTCGCCGGTGTTATCGTGAGTAATGCGACGCTGCATAACGCCGATGAAATCGATCGTCTGGGTCTGCGCATCGGCGATACCGTGATTGTGCGTCGCGCCGGTGACGTTATTCCGCAGGTGGTGGGCGTGGTGGAAGCGGAACGTCCTGAGAATGCGCAGGAGATCGTGTTCCCGCTGCACTGTCCGGTCTGTGGTTCCGACGTTGAGCGTGTGGAAGGCGAAGCCGTGGCGCGCTGTACCGGTGGATTAATCTGTGGTGCGCAGCGTAAAGAGTCGCTTAAGCATTTCGTTTCCCGTCGTGCAATGGACGTTGACGGCATGGGCGATAAGATCATCGAACAACTGGTCGAAAAAGAGTATGTGAAAACGCCAGCCGATCTTTATCGCCTGAGCGCCGGTATTTTAACTGGGCTTGATCGCATGGGGCCGAAGTCGGCGACGAACTTGGTCAATGCGTTAGACAAGTCTAAAGAAACTACTCTGGCTCGATTCCTGTATGCGCTGGGGATTCGTGAAGTAGGTGAGGCGACCGCGGCGAATCTGGCTGCGCACTTTGGCTCATTGGACGCTTTGCGCGAGGCCGACGTTGAGGCGTTGAAGGCTGTGCAGGACGTGGGGGAAGTGGTGGCGAAACATGTGCGCCATTTCCTGAGCGAAGAGCATAACCAGAAAGTGATCGAGGAACTCATCAGCCCAGAAATTGGTATTCACTGGCCTGCGCCGCAGGTGGTGGTAGCTGAAGAGATCGATAGTCCGTTTGCTGGTAAAACCGTGGTTCTGACTGGATCGCTAAGCTTGATGCCGCGTGATGAAGCGAAAGATCGTCTTGCGGCGTTGGGTGCCAAAGTCAGCGGCAGCGTTTCTAAGAAAACCGATATGGTTATCGCGGGCGAAGCCGCAGGCTCTAAGTTGGCGAAGGCACAGGAGTTGGGTATTCCGGTGATTGATGAAGCCGAGATGATCCGTCTGCTAGGGCTGTAATGCGTATTCGCTGCGATAACGCTTAATGACAAAAACGCGATCGGCTCCTCCCAATCGGGGGGGAGCTAGATGACAGGCAGAAATGTAATGGAAAAAGAAAACCTGATTGAAATTGCCAATATGGTGATGCCGTTTGGCAAGTACAAAGGTCGCGTGTTGATTGATTTACCGGAAGAGTATCTTTTGTGGTTCGCCCGCAAGGATGAGTTCCCGCAGGGAAAACTGGGTGAGCTGATGCAGATCACCCTCGCCATCAAAATTGAGGGTCTTGAAGGCTTAGTTAAGCCTCTCAAGCGTCAACGTAGTTAACGCAGCGCAGCGGCGATAAGGGCAGTAAAATACTGTAATGCGTTTGTTTAAGAGATCGAGATACACGGGTCTACCACACCGCGGGGCGCTCCGGCGACTAACGCCGCTACGACCCCATCGGTGTGCTCCTCCTAAAATCGAGCTTAAGTAAATTGTATTAAGTAAAATACTGCCCTTATGCTTATTTACTGCGGCTGAATATGCGTGATGTTGCCCGCTTCGTCATGGATCACTTTGACAATTCGGTGTGCCTGCTCGGGATGGGTTTCCGCCATGCGTTGATGCAGTTCATGCTTACGCATTAGCATCAATACCCGCCATAGATAACGCAGCGCAAACCATAGCGCCAGAATGATCCCCATCGATATGATGATCAGGCTGTAATCGCCCAGCCGATTAAGATTGCTTAACAAGTCATGGCTGTTGAGCATGTAGCGATAAAGGAAAAAGACAATCGCTAACCATACCCCGATAATCAATAACGGTTGCCCGAAACCAAACCAAATGTAGAGCAGCAGGCGCTGACGCTTATTCACCGTAGAGGCGTTAAGGAAGCTTTTTGCTGATATTTCGATGATCGGATTTTCCATGTTGAATACCCCTGTCAGGACTAACCCATACCGCTCGTGCGCCTTGTCGGCGAAGCAATACGGACGGAACGGCAACCAGACTGGTTACCACGTTGATTAACCAAAACATCAATGGATACCAAATCGTCCAGAGATAGCATTTCATAATCCCTCGGTCATAGCGTCGGTCGATAAGACAACTGACTAATAGCTGCAATAGACAGGTCACACCGAGCACCATGCCATTCCAGACCGGAACGACCGAGATTTGCCACTTGATGGGTAGCGGGAAAAAGAAATCGGCAAACATCAATACAAAAGCAAAGGCCATGCAGTAGGCCCAAAAAATACTCACCACGTATTCGCAAAACAGAGGCAGCATCATGCGGTTGCGCGGAGTGAACATGGCGGGAAAATATTTAAATACGGTTTGTACTCCGCCTTTGGACCAGCGCAGCCGTTGACGATAAAGCCCAACCAATGTTTCCGGCGTTAATATCCACGTCAGTGCGCGCGGTTCGTAGCGTATTTCCCAGCCGTGAGTCTGTAGCTTCCAACTGATATCAATGTCTTCGGTTAGCATATCGACGCTCCAATAACCCACTTCCTCGAGCGCGCTTTTACGAAATAGGGCGATAACGCCGGATACGGTAAATAGCCGCCCAAAAACCTGCTGACAGCGTTTGATAAGTCCCACCGTGGAAGAGAATTCCCCCACCTGCATGCGCCCAAGTAACGAAGTGCGATTGCGGATGCGTGGATTTCCGGTAACCGCGGCCATGTGTGGGTTATCAATAAAATGGCTGACCAAAAAATGCAGCGCGTTAGGATCCAGAAGTGCGTCACCGTCCATGCAGAGAATAAAATCGCCGGTGGCTAACTGTGCCGCGGTATTTAAACCCACGGCTTTGCCTTGGTTTTTATCCTGATGAATGGCCATTAAGCTGGGATATTGCTCAACCAGTTCATTAAGGATTTCGCCGGTGCGATCGTGGCTGCCGTCGTTAACGGCGAGCACTTCATAGTTGGGGTAATTCAGGTTTTGCAGATGGGCGATCACTTCGCGCACGTTAGGCTCTTCGTTATAGCAGGGCACGATAATGGAAATGCGCGGTGTTTCTGCCTGCGTGAAATCAGGGTGGGTGAAATCATCATGGCGTTCGTAGACGACAAAATAGATCAACCCTCCGAGCATCCATAGCCAAGCCATAAAGAACGGGTAGTAGAAGACAAAACCAAACAGCAGCGTTGGAATATCTGTGCTTAAGAAGTGGTTCATGGTTGATTGCTCCACTGCTTATGTTTGTCGCGCACCATGCGGCTATCGCATTGAGGTAACGGTTTTCGCTCGATAACGTTGCTCTGCGCCGACATCAGTGGGCGGATCACTTCGGTATCAGGCTGGTTGTTGATGAAGTCGTCTGGGTAATAGCCCAAATGGCGGGCACCGAGCGCCCGCAGCAACGTCAGTTGATGTAGCAAAACGTCGTTGCTGACGGGGCGCTTTTTCTCCCAATCGTAGCTTTGGAGTTCAAAAACGGTTTTTTGAATGCCTAATGGCTGCGCGGCCACCTTTTCATACAGCTCGGTGAGCCAACGATCGGGCATAGTGGCCGATTCCATAAAGGGCATCGCCATCAGCGCGGTGTAATCATAGTTTGCCAAGAATTTGGGCGGGCTTTGTGCGTACCACTGCTCGGCCTGTGGATCCATGACGGGCTGGGCGTAGAGATTGCGCGCGGTCATTTGCGTCGCAGAGGCAAACTGATTTTTCTGCACTTCAGCGGCCAACTGGTGGGTGAAGTTAATGAGGAAATCGATTTTTTTGTCTGTCCACGCGCGTAATAGCGCAGGATTGGAGCGAATTTTGTTCACATCAGCTGGCAATCCCCACGCTTGATATTGTGCTAAGGCGGCAGGGCGAGTGTCCTCGTCGTCGCTCAGCGCGGCATCATCATGAAATAGAACGCCCTGAAACGGTGTGTAGCGGGAAAGATCGTGATAGAGCTGAGTGATAGCCGCCCGAACATCGGGTTCAAATGGGCTGAGGCGAGTGTAGGGAAACGTGCTGGGCTGCGTACCGCTGTGGGTTGAAGTGATCCACTTATTCGCCGCCGGATTATCCTTCGGCAGAGCGATGCTAAGTACCGGCATCCAGGCGAATACGTTCACGCCGGTGCGAGTTTGTAATTGCCATGAGACGCGGCTGAATAGGTCAGCGCGCATCTGTAATACGCTGTTGGGAAAATAAACTTCTTTGACGAGACCGCTGCCGTCGGGATCGGCAAAGGCCTGCAAGTAAATCGTGGTTGGGGAAAGATCTTTGATGCGATCTAACAGGCAAGATAAATTCTGGTCCTGCTGCTGAGGATCGGCGTCATAAACATAATCCAAATCGACCTGAACCACGCGTTCAACGGGATAGATGTCGCCGTTGTAGTTGGCTGGCGCTCTGAGTTCCTGCTTGAGCACGCTGGTCGTGGT
Organism: Obesumbacterium proteus; assembly: GCF_001586165.1. Classification (NCBI taxonomy): domain Bacteria; kingdom Pseudomonadati; phylum Pseudomonadota; class Gammaproteobacteria; order Enterobacterales; family Hafniaceae; genus Obesumbacterium; species Obesumbacterium proteus. The sequence goes on from NZ_CP014608.1 coordinate 2,633,594, forward strand.
GTCGTAGCCGATCAGGATGCGAGTAATTTTTGAAAGCGGCTGTGAGGATGGATTTGAGCCGGAATCCAACGTCAGCATGATAGGCATGCCAAGCTGACGGGCAATTTCCTGCACCGGCTGATGGTATGCGCCATAAGGCCACACCATAATTCGCGGTGCATGGCCGGTATATTGCTGAATGAGCCTCGCGCTATGGGCTAAATCCGCTTTAACTCTGGTTTGATATTCAGCTTCGGTTTCATAGCGTTTTTTATCTGCCAAATACTGTAATGTCGTTGCCGCAGGGAACTCACTGCCCTGTGGGTTAGCGGCTATTCCACGGTGTAAATTGTGAGTATGAGACGCAAATTCGACTAAGCCTGAACGCTGCATTTCGGCTACTTCATTCCAATTCAGGAAATAATCACCGGGCAACTCCACCGTGGAGCTAATTTTGATTTTTTCTTTAGCGGGATGATTGACCCAATCGGTGATCAGCGCCTGCACAGCCGGGTAGCCGTAGGCTTTGAGTAGAGGGAAAACACGGGTATAGAAACTGCGATATCCGTCATCGAAGCTTAACAGCACCGAACGCGGCGGCAGCTTTTTGCCGCCTTGGCGCGCAGCAATGATTTGATCGACGGAGACCATGTGGTAGTCATTTTCCTTCAGCCAAGCGAACAGCGAGGCCAGCGTTTTGGTATCAATGGCGGTGGCATCAGGATAGGTGGCGAAGCTGGCACGCAGATCGTCGCGCACGTCGTGGAAAGCCAATACGCGAAAAGTAAGACCATCGTCGGGATCGGCAGGAGGCTGAATATCAATAGCCGGTAACGGCTGCCCGGCAGCGAATGCCCCTTGAAGCAACAGTAGGCTCAAAGTAAAAATTAAGATTGAACGAAAAGTAGACGTCATAGCGGGCTTCCTAAGGGCAAAGTCAGTGACAGATAAAAAAGAGTCCGGTTTTCGCGTGATTCATCGTAGCGATGGCTATTCAGTCCAATACCGTAAATTAATTCTGAATGGGCACTTAGCGCCCATTGGTGCTCGAATCTCAGCTCAGTAAATAGGCTTGAGCCAAAATGGCGCTGCTGGTATTCACCTGCGGTGAGATAGGTTCGCTGGGTAAAGTGACGCCGCGCTGATTGCCATGGTGTCCACTGATGTAGCAGGGTTACGCCTGCCGAATAGTCGCGCTCAGGGCTGAAATACTCCGCGTCAGGCAAGCTATTGCTGCTGGTGGAAAGCGATAGTGTGCCCTCTAACTGCTGGCGTGGGCGTGTCCATAACAGCTTAGTGGTTGAGGCTTCCCATGTTTGGCTAAGGTTTCCATCGCTCAGCCGCTGGTTTTGATAGGCCAGTTCTGCGGAGGCGGTGCTATCGGTTTGATAGCGCAGCGCGACGTTCGTCTGCTTCGCGCTGATGCCGCTGTCATAGGCTTTCCAAGCAAGCTCGTTGCTGCTGTTATCGTAGCCTAGGTCGAACTGCCAATGGTCGGATGGAAGATAGCTAACCTGCGTTGCTAGGCCTGTTTTCGCCGCGTTGCCATTGCTGCGGTTAATTTCCATCGAACCGAGCCATTCAGTGGCACGAAAATCGACGCCAGCGCCGTTACGTATCCGCCTTGCTGTGCCTTCTTCAGTTTTGCCCTGACCGGTGAATTGATGCGCGAAGAGCCGCCAATTCTGTTGAATCGGTGAGGAGTAAAGGTAGCTATCGATTTGCCAATCATAGTCGCTGAGCGTGCCGTTGCCGCGCCCGCCGCTGGCGTCGGTGGTGAAATAAGGCAGTTGCTGATAGCGATAATTATCCACGAATTGTGCAATAGAATTGTCGTCTTCAAACCCTTGAGAGACTTGCTGGTAGATCTCTTGGCTAAGGGCAAAATCCCGTCGGGCAAGCGACGCTTCGGCAAGACCCGCGCGAGCCTCAAGGCTGTCTGGTGTTTGATTTAAGGCAATTCGGTAGGTCTGTGCAGAACGCGTGGGCAAATCACGCAGCAAATAAGCCTGAGCCTGAGTGGTGAGCAGGTCATCATTCATCGGTGCCGTATGGACCAATGCGTCTATTTGCCGCTGACCCAGCGTGACATTTCCACTGTACAGGGTGTACTGCGCACGCATCTTTTTTACCGTGGCGTAATCCTGATTCACCAACCCTGGTGCGGCGCTGAGCCTAACCCACTGTGGGGTATCGGGTTCTAATTTTGCCAGCAAGGCTTCGGCTTGCTCATAGCGCCCGCAGTCTAAAAGAGCATAGAACAGCATTTCCTGCGTGGGGATCGGTTCAATCTCTCCCGGCGCAGCATGAGCTAGCGCATATTCATAGCTGGCTACGGCGTTTTCTGGCCGCTCTAGCTGCATAAATGCGTCGCCTCGAGCTGCACTCACATAGGCGGGAAGGGGGGCGAGTTGTTCGAGTTGATGAGCGCGGAGAATCGCGTTTTTCGCGTCACCTGTTGCGCTAAGTGTGACAATTTGATCGCCAAGGACCTGTTGTTGCACGCGATTGACGCTGTTTGATTGCCCAAACGTGGCCAAAAATCGTTGCTCTTCGACTAATGCTTTATTTAATGGCGCGAGACGCAAGACGCCGTTATCGCTTCGGCTTTCATCCATGCCCCAGCGTAGTAAAAGGCTAAGTCGATGTTGAGCAATCGTGGCTGCTTGCAATCCATGCATTTGAGACTGGGCCATGGACATCTTTTCCCAAGCAAGAGTAGGCGCGCCTAATGACATCAGTGTATCTGCCGATATTTCTTCCGTATCGGCCGTACACAGGGAAGGCGATAATATGAGATAGACTGCAAACATCGTGTATTCCCAACGAGGTTTTAAATAAATCACAAACGACACCTTTTCGGTTGTTACTTGATTACGGTGCGATGGAGGCAGAAATAAAGTAAGCACTTCATCATTAAGCTATTTATAGATAAATAAAATCTTAGGTAAATGAATTGGGTAAGTAACAAAAATGCTCATTTAGGAATATTCTCTAAACTTTATCTGTAGCTATTTGTTCTATAACGAGGGAATGGGTGTAATGATTCCATGCAATGAATTAATAGTAGAGTGAAAAAAAGTATAATCATGTGATGTTAATGTTTCGCAGCCATTTGCTCTCTTGTTATAAAACGTTATCTGCGTAAAATAATAACGGTAATCTGAATGCTTTAATGAGAATGGTCAGCGATGTGGTTTTATTTTTATATGGTGTCTTCAATAAAATAATCACAAAATTTCCTTCATCAGAAATAGGAATTATCTTGCATGTATAGATATTGAAAATGCGAGGAGTTTTCGGGAGCTTTATATGGCACAAGGGAAAATAACCATCAGTACGATAACGCACAAAATTGTTACCGTTGATGGCGAGGAACACACATTACGTAGCAAAGAATATCAGATGCTATGTCTGCTTTTAGAACGTGCGCCGTTATGTGTAACGCGGCGTGAAATCATTTCACATGTGTGGAGTGGGACGTACAGCGCAGATGCGACGATCAACCAAACAATGAAATCGATACGGCGCAAGTTAGGAGATAAAGATTTTACACTGATACAGACTATACCTAGGATGGGGTACCAAATAGAGCATCCCGAGCTCTTTTCTTTAGAACCGGCCGTTAATCATGAACCGATAATTCAAGATGATAGCCGTGAAGAACAGCAATTAAACACACAATCTCACTTTGAAAGTAAACGGGAGAACGTGCAAAATATTCTGCCGGTTATTAATGAAAATCAAAGAGTAAAACGCTGGGGAATGATGGTGGTAATAGGCATAATCTGTTTTATATGCGGTGTGCTTTGGCATGGAGTGGCAACTTCATTTCCTTTACTGACGAAAATCCAAGAGCGTGATGAAATGTCTAATTCATTAATCACCACTGTGGCATCGGGCAAAGATAGTATGCTGCTCTATGATAATTATAGATTTGTTTGTAGGTATTCATGGCATGATGAATCACAATTTGCTTTAGTCTGTACTAAGATTGAATTACCCGAAAGTAATACATCGTCAAGGTAGTTGTTATTATAAAAAGTGATGTGGTTTGTTTATTTCTTTGCAATAAGATTCATCCCAATACATGTGAAATTACACTTTTTAAAATAGATGAAAACTTCTATTTCAATTTCCTTGGATGAAATTAAATTTAATGATAGTGAATATGATTAAAGTTATGACCACATTTGCCGTATATGTATATAAAGCAGCGCGATGGTTGTTGTAGAATCGTCTCGGGAGACTTCTTCGAGGTCTAAACAAACCATAGAAAAGCTCAACGTAGAGAGTTTCAACGTAGAAAAGCTCAAGCAGGCATAATGAATATACCTCCGGTGAATGCACGATCTGACGCCTTACCAACTCCACGGGGAGAGAAACTCTCCGCGGAAATGCTGGCGGTTAAAATCGATCAGCTTCTCAATTTGCTTGAGCGCAAAGATATATCGCCTCAGCAACGAGAGACGCTGATTCGAACATTAACGGCGCTACAGCAGGAACGCACGCTGCTCAGCCAGCTTGCTTCTGGGGCAAAAAATACGGCACCTGCGGCTCAGGTGCAAAATGCGCGTCCTGACGTGGCAACGGCTGCGCGGGCGGCGACCGTATTGCAGAGCAATCAGCCGGTTGTGATTGGTGATACGGCCAAAGCATTGATGAGTAAAAGTGAAATCCAACATGCGATACAGGTCAATCAAGTCTTGGATAAAGCATTAGGGAATTTGGCTCCAGCGTCTCAAACCTCGGATGTGGTACGTTCTCCCTTGGAAAACTATTTGGCCGTGGCTGCGCAAAATCCTGTCGTGAATGTGAAGCCGGACGAGACAGATAACAAAATAACCTCCGTTATCGATCCTAAGCCGTTGTTTGGCATTATCCCGCAAGAATGGTTGCCTACGGGAATGCGCACGCCTGCGCGCTCTTCAGGCTGGGTTATGTTTGCGGGAATTCTCGTTTTGTTGGGTGTGATGGTTTGGATCTGGTGATATGAAACTGTGAAACGAAGAGTTTAGGGAGGATGGAGAGGGGATAAGTCTCTTCGTTCGACTCGAACCTGCGGCAGGTTCTCATCCCACACGAATTTTATGCGGAGTATAAAAACCAAAAAACGCCTCTCGGCGCTTATTGTTTTATCTGAAATGGTGGGTCGTGCGGGATTACTCGGCTTTGCCTCGCCCTTCGGGCCGTTGCTTACGCAACGTTGTCTCACTTCGTTCGACTCGAACCTGCGGCAGGTTCTCATCCCACACGAATTTTATGTGGAGTACAAAAACAAAAAAACGCCTCTCGGCGCTTATTGTTTTATCTGAAATGGTGGGTCGTGCGGGATTCGAACCTGCGACCAATTGATTAAAAGTCAACTGCTCTACCAACTGAGCTAACGACCCGCAGAAGTGGTGGGTGATGACGGGATCGAACCGCCGACCCCCTCCTTGTAAGGGAGGTGCTCTCCCAGCTGAGCTAATCACCCACTTCTGAACTACTATTTTCTGCGCTACTTCAGATACTCATTGTCAATTCGGTACCAGCTGGTTAGAAGTGGTGGGTGATGACGGGATCGAACCGCCGACCCCCTCCTTGTAAGGGAGGTGCTCTCCCAGCTGAGCTAATCACCCACTTCTAAATACCGAATTTCACGACAGCCCAATTGACTCTTAAAGAGTGGTGGGTGATGACGGGATCGAACCGCCGACCCCCTCCTTGTAAGGGAGGTGCTCTCCCAGCTGAGCTAATCACCCAATCGGAAATCTGTCGTTTTACTGCTGTACATCAATCACTTCAGGCTCACTGGTCACTCTAAATGAGTGGTGGGTGATGACGGGATCGAACCGCCGACCCCCTCCTTGTAAGGGAGGTGCTCTCCCAGCTGAGCTAATCACCCAGTCTGAAACCTGTCGTTACTCATGTACTTCACACTGCGGGAACACTCTAAAGAGTGGTGGGTGATGACGGGATCGAACCGCCGACCCCCTCCTTGTAAGGGAGGTGCTCTCCCAGCTGAGCTAATCACCCCCGCTGTATGGAGTCGCATTATAGGGAGCGCCCGAAAATGGTCAACGCTTTTTTCAAGAAAAAATGCTGTTCGTTGGAAAAATAGTCAAGATGTCTTATACATAGACAGCAATGAGAACTTTTTAAGCACATTTTGCAATAAGCCTTCGAACTATAGACGTAACGGCGTTGAGGAATCGGGGCGTAATGGTAGAATGCTGCCTACTTATTAGTAATAGAAAGCAGGCCACATTCCTATAATGTGGGTCATTGCGTAATAAAGGCCACGTTTCACATGAAAATCAAAACCCGTTTTGCACCTAGCCCAACTGGCTACCTGCACGTAGGTGGTGCGCGTACCGCACTTTATTCTTGGTTGTTCGCCCGCCACGCCGGCGGTGAATTTGTTCTTCGTATTGAAGATACCGATCTTGAGCGTTCAACTCAGGAAGCGATCGACGCCATCATGGATGGTATGAACTGGCTGAATCTCGATTGGGATGAGGGTCCGTACTACCAGACCAAACGTTTTGATCGTTATAACCATGTGATCGATCAGATGTTAGAGCAGGGCACTGCCTATAAGTGCTACTGCTCCAAAGAACGTCTGGAAGAGCTGCGTGAAACGCAAATGGCTAACGGTGAGAAGCCTCGCTACGATGGCCGTTGCCGTCATAGCCACGAACATCACGCCGACGACGAGCCGCACGTTGTGCGTTTCCTGAACCCTCAGGAAGGCTCCGTTATCTTTGACGATAAAATCCGTGGCCCAATTGAATTCAGCAACCAAGAACTGGACGATCTGATTATCCGTCGTACCGATGGTTCTCCGACCTATAACTTCTGTGTTGTTATCGATGACTGGGATATGGAAATTACCCACGTTATCCGTGGTGAAGACCATATCAATAACACACCGCGTCAGATCAACATTCTGAAAGCGCTGGGTGCTCCAGTTCCTGAATACGCACACGTATCTATGATTCTGGGTGATGACGGTAAAAAACTGTCTAAGCGCCACGGTGCGGTCGGTGTGATGCAGTATCGCGACGATGGCTACTTGCCAGAAGCGTTGCTGAACTATTTGGTTCGTTTGGGCTGGTCTCACGGCGACCAAGAAATCTTCAGCATTGATGAGATGAAAGAGTTCTTCACACTTGATGACATCAGCAAATCAGCAAGTGCGTTCAACACTGAAAAACTACAGTGGTTGAACCATCACTACATCAACACGATGGCGCCAGAGTACGTGGCTATTCATCTGGCATGGCATATCCATGAAGCGGGTTATGAAACGCGCAATGGTCCACAGCTGGTTGAAATTGTTAAGTTGCTGGCTGAGCGCTGTAAAACTCTGAAAGAAATGGCCGCTCAGGCGCGTTACTTCTACGAAGATTTTGCAGAGTTTGATGCTGATGCGGCGAAAAAACACCTGCGTCCTGTCGCGCGTCAGCCGTTAGAGCTGGTACGTTCTAAGCTGGCGGCAATTACTGACTGGACCGCTGAAAATATTCACCATGCTATCCAAGGCACCGCGGATGAGCTGGAAGTGGGTATGGGCAAAGTGGGTATGCCACTGCGTGTGGCTGTCACAGGCGCAGGCCAGTCACCTGGCGTGGATGTTACCGTACATGCGATTGGTCAGCAGCGTTCGCTGAAGCGTATTGACATGGCTCTGGCATTTATTGCCGAGCGTGAAGCGCAGCAATAAGCTTATTGGCTTATGTTTATAATAGAAAAACCGGCTGATGCCGGTTTTTCTTTATCTAGAGTACGTACTTGATCACTCTAAACATTTTCTAAATCGCATATTCTATGCGCGATCTGTCAGCGCTATCTGTCATTGGCATGCAGGCATTGCAGCAGGGTATTGATCCCCTCGCGCATCGTAAAATCGGTGAGGAATATCTGCTCGTCTTGACTCATCTGATGAAAGATACTCAGCCAAGCTTTATCTGGCGAGGAGGTAATAGCGGTACTCTTCATCACTTCTTTGGCGGTAAACCAGTCCTTTTTTTTCATTATGATATCCTATCGTTCCAAAGGGCTATGAGACTGAACTCGTCGTGTCATTTTGAGTGCTAAGACAGGGATGCTGAGACTCTAAGCATCCCAACAATGCGTTAATGCCTCGACGCATGATAAAACGCGTTAGCTGCTCACGTTCGTCTTCAGTGAGCTGATAATAAATAGCACTCCACGCCTTTTCTGCTTTAGGCAGATCGGCCAAATAAAATGATGATTCTTCATTGGCGAGTAGCGCAGATACAACTTCATCGGGGAAACTGCTGATGTGGTACTCGAGCGCTTTACCTTGTACACCGCTGCGCTTTTGTTTACGCCACCCTTCAGATTTTGCTCTTTGGTTTATAGCCTGTGGCGTCGTTGGAAAACCTGCGACCCCAACCAGCTCTTTTGCTGCATACCATTCCTTGTTCATACATCTTCCTTTTGTTGCTTAAACACACCGCCGTATTTATTACTCAAAATAGTTACATATCTAGCTAATAGAATACAGTGAGTGAAGCCATAAAATAGCTTTAGCATTCCTAAAGATTGAATTGTTTTGAGCTACAAATTGTCGATAAATTTCGCTGTGTTGGCGGCTTTTTCAGCGTTTGGATTAAGAAAAACATTTAGCCGTTGACAGCATTTGTGAGGTTTCATATCATGCGCCCCGTTAACGCGATTTAGCGTCAGCGTTGGGGCTATAGCTCAGCTGGGAGAGCGCTTGCATGGCATGCAAGAGGTCAGCGGTTCGATCCCGCTTAGCTCCACCAACCTTTTCTCAGACTGGTTGGTCGTTTTACAAGCTTTAAAATAAAGCTTGAAAGAAGTACAACCACTTCTCGTAGTTTACGTTGTGGGGCTATAGCTCAGCTGGGAGAGCGCTTGCATGGCATGCAAGAGGTCAGCGGTTCGATCCCGCTTAGCTCCACCAAAATTTGAAAAGCCGACAGAGATGTCGGCTTTTTGCTTTTCTGCATTTCGTTCTGAAATTCTTTTCTCTTTCCGTTCTCTGATCTCAACGCTTTCGTTATTGATTCAATAAACGGCCTGCGTAATAGCCCTGTAAGCAACGCTACGGACTTTTCTGTAAAAAGAGATGCCGTTAGGTGACAGACAATAAAAAAGGCGCCTAAGCGCCTTTTAGCCAATCAGAATTTGCCTAACGTATTACAGGAACAGACCCGCAATCGACGCAGACAGAATACTAACCAGTGTAGAACCGTAAACCAGTTTCAGACCGAAACGAGCAACGACGTTTCCTTGGTGTTCGTTCAGACCTTTGATAGCGCCTGCAACAATACCGATAGAAGAGAAGTTAGCGAAGGAAACCAAGAACACAGACAGGATGCCCAGTGAACGAGGAGACAGTTCGGTTGCAATTTTCTGCAGGTCAATCATGGCAACGAATTCGTTAGAAACTAACTTGGTTGCCATGATGCTGCCAACGTTCAGCGCTTCGTGGCTTGGTACGCCCATTACCCATGCAAATGGATAGAAGACATAGCCCAGCAGTCTCTGGAAAGTCATGCCGTCAACGTGGAACAGCGCGAAGACCCATTCGGTCAGGCCGTTCAACGCAGCAATCAGCGCGATGAAACCAATCAGCATTGCGGAAACGATAATCGCAACTTTGAAACCAGCCAGGATATATTCGCCCAGCATTTCAAAGAAGCTCTGACCTTCGTGGGTGTTTTTCAGCTGGATGTCAGCCTCACCTTCCACAGAATAAGGGTTAATCAGGGACAGTACGATAAAGGTACTGAACATGTTTAACACCAATGCGGCTACCACAAACTTGGCATCCAGCATGGTCATGTATGCACCAACGATAGACATAGAAACGGTAGACATCGCCGTTGCTGCCATGGTGTACATACGTTTTTCAGACATTTTGCCCAGAACATCTTTGTACGCAATGAAGTTCTCAGACTGACCCAGAATCAGCGAGCTCACGGCGTTGAAAGATTCCAGTTTACCCATGCCGTTGATTTTAGACAGCACGGTACCAATTGCGCGGATGATAACCGGCAATACGCGGATGTGCTGAAGAATACCAATCAAAGCAGAGATAAAGACGATTGGGCACAGTACGTTCAGGAAGAAGAAGGCCAGACCTTTGTCACTCATGTTACCGAAGACGAAGTTGGTACCTTCTGCCGCATATTTGAGCAGCGTTTCGAAGAACCCAGAGAAACCCTTCACAAAGCCCAAACCAATGTTGGAGTTCAGGAAGAAGTAAGCCAGCAGGATTTCAACAACTAACAGCTGAACAATGAAGCGCACGCGAATGCTTTTGCGATCGCGGCTAACGAGCAGGGCAAGTACCGCTACCACCGCAAGGGCTAAAACAAAATGCAAAATAGGGGACATACAGTGCTCCAAATTATGAGGCAGGCTAAATTTCGCAGCACATTCTATGTAACGGCACAGGTAAAAACGAGACTTCGGTTGCAAATATTGAAATTGTTATAACGTAAATCAAGAAAAAAGTTAGAAAAGTAACAAAAAGCCCCCAAGGACCATGTTGATGAAAGTTTGAGAAGTTGTGATATTATTATTAGACACCATAGTTCGCTTATTTGGAAGAAATGCCAGAAGCGAGGGTGTCGACGTGTTTAAGAGCTGAAAGCGCCTTGTCAGACTCCACAAGCAAACGGCCTATCGAACGGATAGGAAGTATCGTTTAAGTTGATATTGATAATCATTATCACTTATACAATAATGGAGTTAATCACGAAGTTTAGGTCACAAATCGTTAGTGTGACTATAGGTGTTAAGGTGGCTGGTATGCTTGATTCACGTGTTGCAGAAACAACTCCTCCTGCGTCGCGAAAGATAAAATTTTCGCTGATGGGACCTGCCTTTATCGCCGCCATCGGCTATATCGATCCCGGTAACTTTGCGACCAATATTCAGGCCGGTGCGTCTTACGGCTATAAGCTGCTGTGGGTTGTTGTATGGGCCAACTTTATGGCCATGCTGATCCAACTTCTTTCCGCAAAACTTGGCATCGCGACCGGTAAAAACTTAGCGGAACATATTCGCGATCGCTTTCCTCGTCCGGCCGTTTGGGCTTATTGGGTGCAGGCTGAAATCATTGCCATGGCGACCGATTTGGCTGAGTTTATCGGGGCCGCGATTGGCTTCAAGTTATTGCTGGGCTGTACGTTGTTGGAAGGGGCGGTGTTAACCGGTATTGCCACTTTCCTGATCCTAACGCTACAACGCCGTGGACAGAAACCGCTTGAGCTGGTTATCGGTGGTTTGCTGCTTTTCGTTGCTGCGGCTTATATCGTGGAGCTGGTGTTCTCTCAGCCGAGCATTGCTCAACTTGCGCACGGGATGTTGGTTCCGGATTTACCCACTCACGAAGCGGTATTTTTGGCAGCCGGTGTGTTAGGCGCAACGATCATGCCGCATGTGATTTACCTGCATTCGTCTCTGACACAAACTTCTGCGTCGTTGGGAACCAAGGCCGAACGTTACTCTTCCACTAAACTCGACGTTGCCATTGCAATGACCATCGCCGGTTTTGTTAACCTTGCGATGATGGCAACCGCAGCGGCAGCGTTTCATTTTAGCGGCCACAGTGGAATTGCAGAGCTGGACCAAGCTTATTTAACGCTAAAACCGCTGCTGGGTAATGCTGCTGCCACTATTTTTGGTTTGAGCTTAGTCGCTGCCGGTTTGTCTTCTACCGTGGTGGGAACCTTGGCGGGTCAGGTGGTTATGCAGGGCTTTGTGCGTTTTTACATTCCGCTCTGGGTGCGCCGAGTGGTGACCATGCTGCCTTCTTTCATCGTGATTATGGCAGGGCTGGATGCGACCCGTATCCTATTGTTAAGTCAGGTGCTGCTGAGCTTTGGTATTGCTCTGGCACTGGTGCCGCTGCTGCGCTTCACCGGCGATAAAGAACTGATGGGCGACATGGTGAACGGACGTACCGTTCAGGCGCTGGGTAAAGTTATTGTGGTCGTGGTCGTCGGCCTCAACTTCTACCTGTTGGTGAGCATGTTGTTTTAAGGCTTAGAAGATTTGTTTTTAGAAGATTTATAGAAAAGCAGGTTCATTTTCGTGAACCTGCTTTTTTTATTCAGCCATTAGTGATGGCCATGCCCGTGGCCACGATCGTCGTGGTCATGGCGGTCATGTTTTTTATAGTGACCATAATGGTTGCCACGGTCATGATGCTTATATTTGTTTTTATGGTCATAGCGATAATACTTCCCGCCGCGTGAATAGTAGTTTTTCTGCCACCAGTTATGGTCACGCCAGCGGCCACCATCCCAGTAATAGCCGCGAGGACTGCGGTCACCAACCCAACGGCCTTGATGATTGCGCCACCAGTTTTGATCGCGCCAGTCATAGCCATCCCAGTAATTCCCTCGCTGATCGCGATCGCCAAGATGCAAACTCACGCCGGGAAGTAAATCGATATCAGCTGACGTGGCCTGTGCAACGCCCAGAGGCATCAGGCTACAAAAAGCAAAAATAACTGCAGCTATACGCGGGTTCATGTTTTTCTCCTTTACGGGGAAGGACGTTGGTTGGCATCATCTTCAATGAACAACACATAACGCCGTCATTCCTTTATGTGAGCTGATATTAGCATTGTGAATGTGATTACAATGTGGAGAAATGGGGGAATCCGCTGTTAATCGCGACGTTTGAGATTATTCTGGCGGCCTAGCGAATTTTAGGAGCAGTACACGTGAGCAAAAGTGAAAAACAGAAGATGATTGAGGGCGAAAACTACTACTCATCGGATCCTGAGTTAGTGGCCGATCGGCTACGCGCGATTGATTTATGTTTCCAGTTTAACCATACGCTACCGTCGCAGCAGCAGGCGCGCAAAGAGCTGCTGGAAGCGCTGTTGCCAAATGTGGATAAGCAGGCTGAGATCACCGGGCCGTTCTTTTGCGACTATGGTTACAACATTAAAATTGGGCAGCGTTTTTACGCCAATACGGATCTGACTATTTTGGATATCGCGCCTGTGACTATCGGCGATGACGTGATGTTCGCCCCTCATGTGCAGCTATATACCGCGGCACATCCTACCCATCCTGAACGACGAATTTCAGGCATTGAGTTTGGTAAGCCGATCACGATTGGCAACAAAGTGTGGATTGGCGGCGGGGTGATTGTGTGTCCGGGTGTCACCATCGGTGATGGTTCTGTAATTGGTGCTGGCAGCGTGGTAACGAAAGATATCCCGCCGCGTGTTGTTGCAGCGGGAAATCCATGTCGTGTATTGCGTTCGGTCGATGAAGATTAACTGGCCAGGGTTTTTTCGATAGCGCTGAGCTCTTCGGCGCTAAAATGTCGGTTTTCTAGCATACCCACGGCATCTTCAATTTGGCTGATACGGCTTGCACCGATCAGTACCGATGTCACGCGATCGCCACGTAGCACCCATGCCAGCGCCATTTGCGACAGTTTTTGCCCTCGCGCCAGCGCCATCTCATTAAGCTGCTTAATTTTACCCAGTTTCTGCTCAGTAATGGCTTCTGGTTTTAAGAACTGGCTATGTGCTGCGCGTGAATCTTCAGGTATTCCATGCAGATAACGATCGGTCAGCAGACCTCCCGCTAGTGGGGAAAACGCAATGGAACCGACGCCTTCTTCTTGCAAGACATCTAACAACCCACCTTCAACCCAGCGTTCAAACATTGAATATTTAGGTTGATGGATCAAGCAAGGTGTCCCGAGATCTCGCAGGATCGCAATCGCTTGGCGAGCCGTTTCTGCGGGATAGTTAGATAGCCCAACGTACAGGGCTTTACCTTGACGCACGATGAGGTCGAGAGCGCCCATAGTTTCTTCGAGCGGCGTATTAGGATCGGGGCGGTGGTGATAGAAAACATCCACATAGTCGAGCCCCATGCGTTTTAGGCTTTGGTTAAGACTAGCCACTAAATATTTTTTGCTGCCCCAGTCACCGTAAGTCCCTTCCCACATGGTGTATCCCGCTTTGCTTGAGATCACCATTTCATCGCGATACGGCAGGAGATCGTGTTGTAGAACACGGCCAAAATTGGTTTCTGCCGAGCCGGGAGGGGGGCCATAGTTGTTAGCGAGATCAAAATGAGTGATGCCTAAATCGAAAGCGCGCAGCAGCATATTGCGGCTGTTGTCGAAAAGGGTGGTATCACCAAAGTTATGCCACAACCCCAGCGAGATAGCCGGTAGCTGTAAACCGCTGTTACCGCAACGTCGGTATTCCATCGATTGATAGCGTTCGGGATTTGCCAGATAACTCATTGATCTTCCTTACACGATGACATGAAAAAAGACGATAAACACACAGTACGCCGCCTGATAATCTTAGGTAGTATGCGTGTTCACAGCGTAAATCTAGCTTTCCATCATGCTCCAGAGCCGGTTTCAACGCCATCAAAAAGAGCCCCCTATACTTTTAAACGTGAACTAACTTCTCGTTTTTTCAGTGCTTACTGCCCTGAAATGTCCATTGGGAGCATCGCAATGAGCAAGACTTCAAATAGCACGGTGTATAGCGTATCCGACTACCTCCTCGACCGACTTTCGCAGGCGGGTATTCAGCACGTGTTCGGCGTTCCCGGAGACTACAATCTGCGTTTTCTCGATTTTGTTACGGCTCACGCCGATCTTGAATGGGTGGGATGCGCCAACGAACTCAACGCGGCCTATGCCGCCGATGGATATGCACGATGTGCGCCCGCAGCTGCGTTGGTGACTACGTTCGGGGTGGGGGAGTTGAGTGCGATTAACGGTACCGTAGGCAGCTATGCTGAATATTTACCGGTTATTCATATTGTGGGAGCACCGAATAGGCGCTCTCAGCAGAAAGGGGAGTTGCTGCACCACACGTTAGGTGATGGTGATTATGGCCATTTCTACCGTATGGCGGCGGAAGTAACCTGCTCACAGGCCGTACTGACCCCAGAAAATGCGGCGGTTGAAATCGATCGTGTTCTCAGTGATGTGCTCTATCACCGTCGGCCCGGCTACCTCTTATTGCCAAGCGATGTGTGTGATGAGCCGATTCGTACCGAACTTTATCCCTTTGCCACACGACAAGATGAGATCACCGGGCTAAATGAATTTGTTCAGGCGGCGCGTGAGCTGCTTAAACCGGTTCGTAAGGTCGCATTATTGGCCGATTTTCTGGCCGACCGTTTTGGTCAAAAACAGGCCGTTCAGCAGTTGGCGGATTTACCCGGCGTTGCCAGCGCAACGCTGCTCATGGGGAAAGGCGTTCTCGACGAAAGTCAGCCAAACTTTGTTGGCACCTATGCCGGAGGCGCGAGCCAGCCCTGTGTGAAGGCCGCGATTGAAAATGCGGATGCATTAATAAGCGTGGGTGTGAGGTTAACCGACAGCGTGACGGCGGGCTTCACCCATCAGCTCACCTTAAATAAAACCATCGATATTCAGCCATTTTCAGCCAGCGTGGCAGGGCGCGTGTTTAGCCAATTGCCGATGAATGACGCATTGGCTGCATTAATTGATCTGGCACGCGAGCTTTGTGTGGAGTGGCAATCTCCCGATGCCCAGCGAGATAGTTTGCCGGAGGGACACGGTAATCATCTTGATCAACATACGTTTTGGCAGCAGGTTCAGCGATTTTTGCGCGCAGGCGATATTGTGATTGCCGATCAGGGCACCTCGAGCTTTGGCTCTGCGACTCTGCGTTTGCCTAAAGACGCGAGCTTTATCGTTCAGCCACTCTGGGGCTCGATTGGCTATACGCTGCCCGCGGTGCTGGGTGCCCAACTGGCGCAGCCACAGCGCCGCGTCGTGCTGCTGATCGGCGATGGTTCGGCGCAGCTGACGATTCAAGAACTGGGCACGCTGCTACGTCACGGGCTAAGACCGGTGATCATTTTAGTGAACAACGATGGCTATACCGTAGAGCGAGCAATTCACGGCCCCGAAGAGGTCTACAACGATATTGCCGCATGGAATTGGACGCAAATTCCCGCTGCACTTTCGGTGAATGGCAACGCGGTCACCTACCATGCGGACAGCGTGCAATCTTTGCAAAAGGCCTTCGACGCCAGCAAAACGCCAAAAGCGCTGACGCTGATTGAAGTTATGCTGCCGAAAATGGATGTGCCTGAATATCTGGCAACGCTGAGCAAAGCGATTGCTGAGCGTAACGCATCACATTAGTAAACCGCTGAATCAGTCTCAAGCGGGCATATCCAGCAAATAGTCTTTAATCCAGCTCCCTGCCGGCCCCGGCGGGGAGTTTTTTGACCACACCACGTCGACAGAAATAGATTTGGGCCAGCCGGGCACCGACAGCGGCACCAACTCTTTTTGATGGCAAAACTCTTCCACCAACGCGCACGGTAGCACGCTCCAACCAAATCCTTGAACCGCCATGCTAAGCAACAGCAAATAGTTAGGTGCAGACCAAATCAATCCATGCATTTGGGTTTGATCGCGCTCGAGATAGGTACTTAAACGCAGTTCGCGCACGGCATTGAGTTCCTCTGGGCGAATGCGTTCACGTAGCGCGAGCGGATGTGATGGGGCGGTATAAATTGCCATCTGGGTTTGCTTGCTTAACCGCGCAACGCCGATGTCTGGCGGATAGTGCTTGCGCGATTCAATCAGCCCAATGTGGGCGCGATTTTTTTGCAGCAGGTCGATAACGTCTTCGTCTTCACCAATCAGACATTCAAATTCGGTATCGGGGTAACGCCGATCGAATTGCTGTAGCAACGCTTCTAACGCGCTGGGGTGAAAGGTGTCGGAAAGCACAAACGTCAGGCGTGGCTCAACGTTATCCATTAAACGCACGGCTAACTGATCTAGACGCTCGCTGGCAGCCAAAATTTCCTTCACGTGAATCAAAACCCGCTGTCCCTGTTCGGTGAGAACCGGATGTCGAGCTGAGCGGTCGAACAGCGTCACGCCCAAATCATCTTCTAAATTGGCAATCGCGGTACTGATGGTGGACTGGCTTTTATGCAAACGGCGAGCGGCGGCGGAGAATGAACCGGCGGACACGGTTTCGACAAAGGCATTGAGTGCTTCGGGAGAGTAACGCATAAAGTATCTATTTTATCGATGGAACCTAATTTTAATATAGCGATAAACCTGAGGATAATCACCTTCTCTGACATGACTCAGAGGATTAATTTGAGGTTTTATTCCGTATGCAACGTAAATCTTTGATGGAACGCGTGTTCCACGCCGTCACTTTTGAGGCCATTGCGACTCTTATCTGTGCGCCCGTTGGCGCGTATTTGATGCAGCGCTCAGTATGGGAGATGGGCGGTCTGACGATTATTCTGGCTACCGCTGCGATGATCTGGAATATCATCTATAACGCGATATTCGATCGCTTATGGCCGGTAAGCCGCGTGGTGCGTAATGTGAAAGTCCGCATTTTCCACGCGCTTGGCTTTGAATGCGGGTTTATCGTGATTGGCGTGAATATTGCCGCGTATGTGTTAAGCATCTCGATGTTACAGGCGTTTATGCTGGAACTGGGCATCATCCTGTTCTTCTTGCCATACACCATGGTCTACAACTGGGTGTATGACACGCTGCGTGAGCGCATTGTTGCACGCCGAGCGGCTCGCAATATGGCGTCAACGCTACGCTAATGCTGTACTCATTCTGCCTGCCTGCGTTATGTTAACCCCTATAAATAATAGTGGGTTAACAGGAGCAACAGCATGAAAACGTTAGGCTTACTCGGCGGAATGAGTTGGGAATCCACGGTTCCTTACTATCGAATTATCAACGAGACCGTAAAAAACCAGCTGGGTGGACTACATTCCGCTCGGCTGGTTTTGTATAGCGTCGATTTTGCCGAAGTTGAACACCTACAGATGCAGGGCGAATGGCAACAGGCCGGTGAGCTTTTGGCGGATGCGGCACAGCGTCTACACGCTGCTGGCGCAGAAGGTATTGTGGTGTGCACTAACACCATGCACAAAGTGGCCGAGCAGATCCAAGCACGTAGTGGTTTACCGCTGTTACATATTGCCGACGCTACCGCGGCACGCATTCAGGCCAAAGGCTTAACGCGCATTGGTCTATTAGGTACGTGTTTCACGATGGAGCAAGATTTCTATCGTGGCCGACTCACCGACACCTTTGGCATTGAGGTCATCGTTCCCAACGAATCCGACCGCGAAATTATCCACCGCATTATTTATCAGGAACTGTGCTTAGGCCAAATCCGTCCTGAATCACGCCAACAATACCGCGAGATTATGCAGCGTTTGGCTGAGCAAGGTGCGCAGGGCATTATTCTGGGATGCACCGAAATTGCATTGCTGGTCGACCAAACCGATGCTGACGTTCCTCTGTTTGATACTGCGCAAATTCATGCTGAATATGCTGCGCACTGGGCGTTAGGTAACGAAGGCGTTTAAGCGTAGAACGGGTGCAAACAGCGCCTTGCTGAAACGATTTTTGTGATCGGTTTCACTATTGCGTGCCGTAGTGCGGAGTGCCCGTTGTGGGGGCTGATACGGCTGTGTTTAGATACGGCCAGTATTTTTTCGGTGGTTTCAGGCAGCATTTTTTGGGAGAAGGCAGTATGACAACGCACGCACTGGTCGGGGATGTGGGTGGTACTAACGCGCGATTGGCTCTTTGCTCGCTGGAGAACGGTGAAATCTCGCAGGCAAAAACCTATTCAGGGCTGGAGTTTGACAGTTTAGAAGCCACGATTCGTACTTATCTGCAAGAGCATAACGTTTCTGTCAAAGAAGCCTGTATTGCCATCGCCTGCCCCGTGACAGAAGACTGGGTGGCGATGACCAACCACACGTGGGCGTTCTCTATTGCTGAGATGAAAAAAAATCTGGCGCTGGAAAAGCTGGAAGTGATTAATGATTTCACTGCGGTTTCCATGGCGGTTCCTATGCTTAAGCCTGAGCATCTGATGCAGTTTGGCGGTAAAGCCCCGCTAAAGGATAAGCCGATTGCTATCTACGGCGCAGGGACGGGATTAGGCGTAGCGCATCTTATCCATGCGGCCGATCGCTGGATCAGCTTGCCGGGCGAAGGTGGGCACGTTGATTTTGCCGCCAACAGTGAAGAAGAGGATCTGATCCTTGAGGTGCTGCGTCCAGAACTTGGGCACGTTTCCGCCGAGCGTATTTTATCTGGCCCTGGGCTGGTTAACCTTTATCGCGCCATTGTGAAATCGGATAATCGTCTGCCGGAAAACCTCGCGCCTAAAGACGTTACCGAGCGAGCATTAGCTGATTCTTGCACCGATTGTCGTCGCGCGCTCTCGCTGTTTTGCGTGATTATGGGCCGCTTTGGCGGCAACTTGGCGCTAAATATGGCAACCTTCGGCGGCGTGTATATCGCCGGGGGAATTGTGCCGCGTTTTCTTGAATTCTTTAAGGCATCGGGTTTTCGTGCGGCGTTTGAAGATAAAGGGCGCTTTAAGGAGTATGTGCATGATATTCCGGTTTATCTTATCGTACATGACTTCCCCGGATTACTGGGTGCGGGTGCACATCTGCGCCAAGAGTTAGGCATGAAAATCTAGTTAGATTCTCGACGCCCGCTGAAAATAAAAAGCCTGCGCAGGACACTGAGCAGGCTTTTTTGTGAGCATCAGCAAAATGCATTAGAAATGTTTTTTGACGTATTGCTCCATTTTGCTTTTCAAATCAACAAGCTTGGTGGCAGGTGCCTTATTGCACTCTTCAATCACCATCGGCGTTACAAACTCGTCAACCTGTTGCTCATCAACGTAGTCGCCACCTTTATAGTGGGTATCTAAGTTGCTTACCCAAAATACAACCGGTGTTTGTGCCTGTGTATCAAGCGCCAAAAAATCTTCACAGGACATGTGAATGGGTGTGGTTTTAGATTCTTTGGATTTTGAACCCGCGGCGTTGGTTGATGCGGCCGGAGCGTCTAACGTTAAGACTGCGTTGTTCTGCGCATTATTGCTTTGTGAATCACTGTTTTGAACCGATGCTGCGTAGGTGTAGGTGGTCGCCAGAAGTGTGGTTAAAAGCGCTATTGAAAAGGTTTTGTAATTCATCATCGCTATTCTCTCTTCGATCCAACAGAGCAAACCGCTCATAAATACATCATAAAAGTGCCATTTCCGTTGATATCTGTCATAACGAGCGGAAGTTGTTTTGTAACACAAATAGTATATAGCACTTTTTAAAATGTTGGATTTAGATATTAGCTCTATAAATATAGTTTTTTGGTCTGTTTGTTGTGCCTTGATTAGCACTTGTCACATGAGGTGAGTAGACAACGGATCTCGTGATGAGATCCGTTGTGAGGGAGGCGGGCGGAAAATATGAGTGATGCAATTTAACGCTATAGCCGCATAAGTTGGCGGAATGCTTTTATTTTTCCGCGACTTACGGGAACTTCGAACTCAAGATCGGTGAGACGCAGTACGTAGGTGTTATTAAACCACGGTACGATCTCTCGGATTTTAGACAAATTGACGCAGTACGAACGATGGCAGCGGAAAAACTTCTCTTCAGGCAATCGGTTACAGAATTCAGTAATGTTCATAGGCATCACAAACTCTTCGCGGCGGGTATAGACTCGGGTGACCTTTTCGTCCGCCGCGGCATAATAAATATCGTTGCATTCGGTGACGATGATGCGTTCGTCTTTTATCAGGTTGATCGTTTTGGGAGCCGGTCGCGCTACGGTGTTGTTGTTGGTCAACTCCTGCTCGCGCTGGTGGCTGGCTTCCAGCTTTTGCAGCATGGTGATGATGCGTGACTCGTGATAGGGCTTGAGAATGTAATCAAAAGCCTCAAGCTCGAAGGCTTCTACCGCATGTTCTTTGTAAGCGGTAATAAAAATAATCTGCGGCTTACGCGCAAATTTGCTGAGATTTTGCGCCAGCAGCACGCCGTCCAACGAAGGGATATTAATATCGAGAAAAATAGCGTCCACTTCGTTGTGCTGTAGGTATTTGAGCACGTCAAGACCATCCTCGAAGGTGCCCACAATCTGAATTTTGCTGTGGGTTCGAATCAGGTAGCTTAACTCTTCCTGTGCTAAAAACTCGTCTTCTACAATGATCGCTTTCATAGCGTATTAACCTCCTTGGGTTCTCGCACCGTGAGTTCGTTGTGCGTAGGAACGCTTGGGGTAATGTAAAAATAGATCTCGGTGCCGGGCTCAAGTCGGCGAATATGCAGACCATCGCCATACAGCAGTTTGACGCGCTGATGTACATTGAGCAGGCCAATTTTATTATTTGGCATATCGCCGTGCGTCACCCGGTCAATGGTTTCTTGGCTGATCCCGTTACCGGTGTCTTTGATCGAGATTCTTATCCGGTTATCTTTCTTTTTAACCGCAATCGCCACCACGCCTTTGCCGCGACACGGCTGGATCCCATGCACGATTGCGTTTTCAACTAACGGCTGAATCAGCAGGCTCGGAATGGTTAAATCAACGTCGTCGATGTCAAAAATAACGGTCAGCTTGCTACCGAATCGCGCTTTTTCAATCGCCACATAGTCTTGGATTTGGTGTAGCTCGCGCTTGATGTCGATGTGTTCATCGTTGAGCTCCAGATTAAAGCGCAGGTAGCTGGCCAAATTAATGATCAGCTGGCGAGCGGTATCAGGATTGGTGCGAATAGAAGACGAAATCGCGTTGAGCGCATTGAAAAGAAAATGAGGGTTAATCTTGCTTTGCAGCGCGCGGAGTTCGGCCTTGTCTGCCATTTCGCGCAGTTGTTCAATGCGAGAAACTTCAATTTGCGTTGAGATGATCTGCGATAGACCAACGGCCATGACCTTTAATGAATAGGTGATTTTGTGCGCGTGACAGTAATAGATTTTTAGCGTACCGGTGACTTCGCCTTTTTCGCGCAGCGGGATGATAATTTGCGAATGGATCTGCGGTGTGCGGTGGGCTTCGTCGTTGTTATTGATCGTGATGTCACCGCGCTGGATAGTTTGGCGTGTGACATCGCTAATCAGCTCTTCGCCGATATTATATTGATCTTCGCCCACGCCCACGTAGGCGAGAATATTTTCGGTGTTGGTGATGGCCACCGCATCGGCATTGATATCTTCGCGGATGATCCGGCAAATGGTCATCAGAGATTCGCTGTTGATATTGCGGAAGTAGGGCAGCGTTTTGTTGGCAATATCGAGAGCCAGCTTCGCCTGACGTGCCGCGATAACCTCTTTTTCATCTTCAACGCTTTGTACCAATAGCACGATCAAACCGATGCAGCCTGCACCGAGGATCATCGGTAAACCGATGTGTTCAACGATATCAACGCCCAGCGGTTTAGAATCGATAAAGACGATAATCAACACCATCGTCAGGCTTTCACACAACATGCCCGCTAAGATACCTGCGCTCCAGCGTTTTTCTTTCACCACCCGCTGATGGATCCACGCTGAAATTATCCCCGCAATGATGCTGCTGATTAAGCATGGGATCGCGGTAACGCCATCCATATCGATCAAATAGCGATGCACGCCCGCGATAACGCCGGTAGTGATCCCCACCCAAGGGCCAAAAAGTATCCCGCCGGAAATAACCGCAATAATGCGCACGTTGATTAATGCGCCTTCAACGCTGATGCCGTTATAGGTACTAAATAGGGCGAAGGTGGTAAAAATCGCGGTCACGGCGGCCAGCTCAACCCGAGTATGCTGCTCTTTTTGCAGCAGTTGGCGGAACAGGCGAATGCGTGTCAGAAAAAAGATGCAGATCAGCATCAGAGCGGCGCGTTCAAACACCGCCAGCAGCATATTGAAGTTTTCTTGCAAAATATTATAAACCGAATAATTCAGTGTGTTGATGTATGGCGATTATAGCCATAAAGCATCCATGATGATAATCAACCAGAGCGGTAGCGCAGATTGCCGTAATGCGTAAAGGGGAGGGGACTGGTTTATAGCCTAAAATCAATCTATCGCAGATGTGCTCTGCGATAGCATAGGAATCAGCGTTACTGAAAACGTACCGCGACTAATTTTGCTCTTCCCACTCGTCGGAGGCGGCTTCACCTTCTTCAGTGTCTAACGGTGGCTCGTATTGGAAGTCATCTTCATCCCACTCGTAGAGCGTATTTTCGGTGATCCACTCTTCGCGAATTTCTACTTCATCGTAGTCATTATCAAAAATTGCCTGAGCCGCTTCACCGCTAAATAGCGGCACGCCATCACCACTTTCATCTTCGGTAGCGTGGAATTCCGCTAGCCACATGATTTCACCGTCTTGCATGACATATTTTTGCAGATTGAATTGGGCGACCTGTGAGGCGTCATCGCTGTTTTCGTGATCGGCTAAATAGGCTTCTCGTGCGGCCTCGATAGCTTCATCTAAGGTTAAATACATGTCCATGATGTCCCTCGCGATTGGTTGTGGTTATGAAGTTTGAGTTCAAGTATCAATTGTTGATAATTTCTGCAAAGGTGCAAGAAAACGACAAGATTTTTTTGTGCGCTATCTTGGCAAGATATCTGCTCAATCATGACTTTGACTTCTCCTACTGCTATGGTTCAAGCCTCCTTTTGTAGAAAATGATGACTAAAATGAAAGTTGTATTCCATGTTTCAGAATCAACGCACTGCATTCCAGCGTTTAACAGCGCCACTAATCTATTGAAAGCGCGCAACGGTAAATATACCGATATTCATATTGTGTTTACCGGCTCAGCCATCAGCACGTTGATTGCCGACAGTGACGAATCGCCGAACTGGGAGACGTTGCAGCAGGCTAACGTCATTTTGCTGGCCTGCGAGAATGCCATGCGGGCAAATAGTATTACGTTAGATCGATTACTGATGGGGGTGAGCTCTGTGACTGCGGGAATATTGGCACTGGTTGAACATCAGCAGGAAGGTTATTTTTACATCAAACCTTAGCGGATACTTCTATTTGACGGCGCTGACAAACCTAACCCCACTTAAGCAATTGTGATGTTATCGCTTTTACTTTCCTTATTAATGAATTGGTCAATCGGAACTATGGATAAAAAAGCAGCTTTTTTCTATTAATGACCGCGTTATGGCTGGCTGGTTTAAATTTATTCAGTAAAATTTTTATCTTGCACAATCAAGTCTTTATTAGGGATCTTCCTAAAAAACACTTAATGTAACATTTTGATTTTAAATGTTAATTTAATTCTAATTGACGTCGGGTATAATTAAATCCAATCCTATTGGGTTGCAACCCTTATTAGGTTGTTGTCGACGGGGTGAGTAATCAATTACTATGCTTCCAACAAACCAATTTATTACTGAGTTCTTCGTTTCGTAGAGCACCATCAGGGGGGTATGTGCTAACACATTTATTAACCACCCGGCCCAAGTTTCGCGCTTTAACAGGGCTGGCTGCATCAGTATTTCTGATGCTCGCAACAACACAGGCATGGGCGTTTTCGCTAGATGATGTTGCAAAAAAAGCACAATCTCTGGCAGGGGAGTCCTTCAAGGCACCTAAAAGCAACCTGCCTTCCGAGTTTCGTGAGATGAAATTTGCTGACTATCAGCAAATCCAATTCAATCATGACAAACCCTATTGGAATAACCTTAAAACTCCATTCAAATTAGAGTTCTACCATCAGGGTATGTATTTCGATACGCCGGTTAAGATCAATGAAGTGACGGCAACGTCGGTTCGTCAGATCAAATACAACCCGGACTACTTTAATTTTGGCTCAGTGAAACACGACCCAGAGGCCGTGAAAGATCTGGGCTTTGCCGGTTTCAAAGTGGTTTATCCGATCAATCAGGCGGGTAAAAACGATGAAATCATGAGCATGCTGGGCGCAAGCTATTTCCGCGTTGTGGGTAAAGGCCAAGTCTATGGTCTTTCTGCGCGTGGTTTAGCTATCGATACCGCACTGCCGTCTGGCGAAGAATTCCCGCGCTTCCGCGAATTCTGGATTGAACGCCCGAAAGCGAAAGATAAACACTTGGTGATTTACGCGCTGCTGGATTCTCCACGCGCAACCGGCGCATATCGCATGATTGTGACTCCGGGTACTGACACCGTGGTTGATGTGCAGTCACGCTTATACTTGCGTGATAAAGTCGGCGTGTTGGGTATGGCACCGTTAACCAGCATGTATCTGTTTGGTTCAAACCAGCCATCCACCAACGTGAACTATCGTCCACAGCTGCACGATTCTGAAGGCCTATCGATTCATGCTGGCAACGGCGAATGGATCTGGCGTCCACTGAATAATCCTAAGCATCTGTCCGTGAGCACTTTCAGCGTTGAAAACCCGAAAGGTTTTGGTCTGTTGCAGCGTACTCGTGATTTCTCTCAATACGAAGACCTCGACGATCGTTACGATCTGCGTCCGGGCGCTTGGGTTGAGCCACGCGGTGTTTGGGGCAAAGGTAAAGTTCAGCTGGTGGAAATTCCAACGGCCGATGAAACCAACGATAACATCGTAGCATTCTGGATCCCGGCAAGTCTGCCAGAGGTCGGAAAACCTATTAATCTGGATTACCGTCTACACTTCACTCGTGATGAAGCAAAACTGCATGACCCTGCGTTAGCGTGGGTTAAGCAGACTATGCGTTCAACCGGTGATGTGAAGCAGTCTAACCTGATCCGCGAACCAGACGGCACAACCGCGCTGATTGTTGATTTCGTTGGTCCTGCGCTGAAAGCGTTGACGCCTGATGCACCTGTAACGACTCAGGTGACAACGGATGACAACACTAAACTGGTGCAGAACGATTTACGTTACAACCCGGTAACCGGCGGCTGGCGTCTGACGCTACGCTTTAACGTTATCGACAACAAAAAACCGGTTGAGATGCGCGCTTATCTGATCAAAGAAGATAAACCGCTGAGTGAAATCTGGAGCTATCAGTTACCTGCCAATGAATAAGTCTACTGAGAATGCCGATGCCTATCTAAAGGCATTGGCGATGAGCGCGGAGCAAGAAGCCGCGCTCAGGCAGCAAATGACCGCATCACAGGATGTTTCTGTGGATGCGGTGCATAGGTCGCTGGCCTCAGACGATGTTCAACTGTCGGATTTAGAGGCGCTCGATGCGCCTCTTTGTTCAGTTGAATCACGTCTTGAAATGGGCTGGTCGGATACGCTGGAAGAAAAAGCATTGCTGACAAAAGATGCGGCAGGACGAACTGCGATCAAAGCAATGCCAACCATTAAGCGTACTTCGATGTTTCCTGAAAAGTGGCGTACCAATCCGGTTGGCCGCATGTGGGATGGCCTGCTAGGCAGAACGCAGCCGCCGAAACACCAGTTTAAAACCGCCGCAGAAGCCGAAGCAGATAAACGCTGGCGTAAAGTGGGCTCAATGCGCCGCTGGGTTTTGCTTATCCTAATGCTGACGCAGACTGTCATTGCCACGTGGTACATGAAAACCATTCTGCCGTATCAAGGGTGGGAGTGGATCGATCCGGCTTCAATGCTGGAAAAACCGATCATGCAGTCGGTGATGGAGCTGCTGCCCTATGTTCTTCAGTTTGGAATATTAGTGCTGTTTGCCATTCTCTTCTGCTGGGTGTCGGCCGGTTTCTGGACAGCGTTGATGGGCTTCCTTCAGCTCTTGATAGGCCGCGATAAATACAGCATTTCCGCCACGACGGTCGGGGACGAAGCGCTCAATCCGCAGCATCGTACCGCACTGATCATGCCTATTTGTAACGAAGACGTATCCCGTGTATTTGCAGGGCTGCGGGCAACTTACGAATCGGTGGTGGCAACGGGACAAATCGAACACTTTGACATCTTTGTCCTGAGCGATAGCTATGATCCCGATATTTGCGTGGCAGAGCAAAAAGCATGGATGGAGATTTGCAAAGAAGTTGGCGGCGAAGGACGTATTTTCTATCGTCGCCGTCGTCGTCGTGTGAAACGCAAATCTGGTAACATCGATGATTTCTGCCGTCGCTGGGGCGGAGAATACAGCTACATGGTTATTCTTGACGCCGATAGCGTAATGAGCGGCGACTGCTTAACCAATTTGGTTCGTCTAATGGAAGCCAATCCAAGCGCGGGGATTATTCAATCTGCGCCGAAGGCGACCGGCATGGACACCATGTATGCGCGTATTCAGCAGTTTGCAACGCGCGTATACGGACCGTTGTTTACCGCAGGTCTGCATTTCTGGCAGTTAGGTGAATCTCATTATTGGGGCCACAACGCCATTATTCGCGTGAAGCCGTTCATCGAACACTGCGCGCTGGCACCGTTGCCGGGCAGCGGTACCTTTGCCGGTTCCATTTTGTCGCATGACTTTGTGGAAGCCGCATTGATGCGTCGCGCTGGCTGGGGGGTGTGGATTGCCTATGACCTGCCAGGTTCCTACGAGGAATTGCCACCGAACCTGCTGGATGAGCTTAAGCGTGACCGTCGCTGGTGCCAAGGTAACCTGATGAACTTCCGCCTATTTTTGGTGAAAGGTATGCATCCGGTTCACCGTGCGGTATTCCTGACGGGCGTGATGTCGTATCTGTCGGCACCGCTATGGTTCATGTTCTTGGTGCTCTCAACGGCGCTACAGGTGGTGCATACGCTGATGGAGCCGCAGTACTTCCTGCAGCCGCGGCAGCTATTCCCTGTTTGGCCACAGTGGCGTCCTGAACTGGCGATTGCGCTGTTCTCAACCACCTTGGTGCTGTTATTCCTGCCAAAACTGCTGTCTGTGGTGCTGATTTGGGCCAAAGGTGCTAAAGAGTACGGTGGTTCATTCCGCCTGCTGATTTCCATGCTGCTGGAGATGTTATTCTCCGTGCTGCTGGCACCGGTACGTATGATTTTCCACACCGTATTTGTGGTGAGCGCGTTCCTTGGCTGGTCAATCACCTGGCAGTCGCCGCAGCGTGATGATGATGCTACGCCGTGGAGTGAAGCTTTCCGTCGTCATGGTTCGCAGTGTTTACTCGGCCTTATCTGGGCGGGTGGCGTTGCGGTGCTGGATCTGCGCTTCCTCTGGTGGCTGTCACCGATCGTGGTGTCGTTGATCCTGTCGCCGGTGGTTTCGGTGATTACGAGCCGTCGCACGCTGGGCGTGAAGTGCAAACGTGCCAAGATCTTCTTGATCCCAGAGGAATACTCTCCTCCGGTTGAGATGGTGGCGACCGAGCGTTACGTTGAGCTTAACAACAAGCGCGAACTCGATCATGGTTTCCTGCGTGCGGTGTTTGATCCTGCGTACAATGCGCTGGCGACGGCAATGGCAACTTCTCGCCATCATGCGCATGCTGCAATTGCAAAAGCGCGTGAAGAGCGCGTAGAGAAAGCCTTGAGCACGGGGCCTCAGGAGCTTAGCCGAGACGAACGTTTGGCGCTGCTGAGCGATCCTGTTACGTTGGCGCGTCTGCATCAGTTACTGTGGAGCACGCCAGAACGCTACCCGCAGTGGACTCAGGCTTATCAGGCATTGAAGCCAGCAGCCTAATCGCTTAGCTGAGCTAAATGCAAAAAGGGTGTTTGCCGAAAAGCAAACACCCTTTTTTTATCTGGTGATTAAGGATGGGCAGCACGGTGGGGCGGGTAGTACAAGATGTCTTGTTGCAGCATAAAGCGTGACGTGATGCTTTTTAGCTCGCCTTGATAGTCAAAGCTGATGATTTCCTGCTTTTCAGACAGTATACAGTTCCCGCTGTTATCCCATTTTTGACACTCGGTGATATAGGTAACATGGGGTGTTTTGGTGATGGAACTCAGATCTTTGCCGTTATCGGTAAAGGTCGAAAGGGTGTCATTGTCGTTTTTCACCACTTTCTCTAATCGCCCATCGGGACGATACAGGTACATCCCAAACCCCGGATTACGGCCAACGGCAACGTAGAAGCGCACCTGATCGTCGGGCGTGTAAAAATAGTACTGATTAGTAATGCCAATCGTGTTGTCGCCCGCTTCGACTTCGGTCACTTTCACTATGCGGCCACGATCGTCCGTTTTATAGGCGCTAATGAGCTGCGAAACATCTTGCTCATTGCCGGTTTGAACGGCCACCACGCTGCGGCTCATCCAACCAATATCATCCAGCACTAAGCGACTTTCCCAAACAGGGTTAGGGCCATAGCTTTGATTGGCTGCATTGATTTGTCCACTACGGGCAAACTCGATGCTGATATCGCGCAGCGTATCTTGGCTCTCTGGACCGATAACGTATTGATGATAGCTTTTGGCTGGGCCAACGATATCGCCTTCCATCAAGATAATATTGTTGGAACGCACAATGTGGGAATTACCGATAATCGGTGGAGCCGCTATCGCGCCAGACGGTATTAACGCAACGGCGAGTAGCGTTGCAGCAGCGAGTAAAGTCTCTGGTGGCCGCATCATGCTCCTTGTTGCGGTATGATTTAGCCAAATTGCGCCTAGAGTGAATGATCAGCAGGCGTAACTCGATCGTGACTATCAGTGATACAAACGTGCCTTAATTGATAATACACCAGGCTAGAAAGAGAAGGAGGACTGAATGGGCTATGCGGTGGGAATTCACAGCCCTGAGCGGTCATTATTGAGGCGTTTAAAGCCGATTGGCGATTTCAATCAGATTGCCGTCGGGGTCACGCAAATAAATAGAGCTAATTTTTCCGGTGGCGCCAGTACGAGTTACCGGCCCTTCAATAATCTCTACGCCGCAGCCAATCACCCACAAAACCACCTCTTGCAACGGCTGAACGGTGATAAAACAGAGATCGGCGCTGCCAGGCGTGGGATGTTTAGCATGTGGACGAAAAGGGGATTTAGCCGCGTGAAGATTGATTTTTTGCTCACCAAACGTAAGCGCCGTGCGGCCTTCACTGCCAAAGGTTTCAACGCCCATCCCCAAAACCTGCTGATAAAACTGGACGGATTTGTCGATATTAGCAACGGTGAGGACTAAATGATCCAGCGTGGAGAGTTTAAGCATGGGCAGACGGCTCCAAAAATGATACGAATATGAGTGAAAAAAACATCGAAGAATAAAACGCTATTAAGCCACCATAACGTTTTATCCTGATGTTATTCAACATTTACGCAACAGATAGGAGCACAGACCAGATCGATTATGCGTGCCCGCACACTTCGCAAGAAGGATTTTTAGCCAGCGTCATCGAGCGCCACTGCGAGCTCATGGCGTCGTACATCATCAGCCGTCCACGGGGAACCGTGCCGAAATGAGTCAAAAGCTTAATGGCTTCCATCGCCTGCGTAGCTCCAATAATCCCGACCAATGGCGACATCACGCCCGCTTCCACGCAGGTGAGGGCGTTCGCACCAAACAAGCGGCTTAAACAACGATAGCAAGGCTCATCGTCTTGATAGGTAAATACGCTGACTTGCCCTTCCATGCGGATAGCGGCACCGGATACCAACGGTTTATGCAAATTGAAGCACAAGCGGTTAAGACGATCGCGGATATCTACGTTATCCGTACAGTCGAGCACCACGTCAGCCTGTGCGATAAGCGTGGTGAGATCGCTATCCTCTAGCACGGCATCAACGGTGTATATCTGCATGTGAGGGTTAATCTCGTGGAGCGACAAACGTGCCGACTCGACTTTTGGCATCCCGATCCGCGCATCGCGGTGCAAGATTTGGCGCTGTAAGTTAGAAAGAGATACCGTATCGAAGTCGACAAGCGTTAAGGTTCCCACACCGGCCGCCGCCAGATATTGGCTCGCAGGGCAGCCTAAACCGCCCAATCCAATAATCAGTGCATGCGAGGCTTTTAGCTTTTCCTGTCCGTCGAAATCAAAACCGCGCAGCACGATCTGGCGGTTATATCGCATCATCTCAGCATCGCTAAGCTCTTCGGGTATCTCTTTGTTCATGTTTAAAATCTCAGCAGCGGGTTAAACAGTTCTACATCAACTAACTCACCGGCTTTGACCGAGCCGCGCTCGCGCTCTAAAACAATAAAAGCATTGCCGAGCGTAAATGAGCTGAAGACGTGTGAACCTTGATGACCCGTGGTGCGCACTTCTAGCTCGCCCTGAGCATTCGCGCTGACGATGCCGCGCTGGAAATCTAGGCGACCCGGTGATTTTTTCAGCGGAGTCATCACCTTAGCTTTTAAGCGCGCCGGTGGTTGCCAATGGGTATCGCCAGAAAGATGGGCAATCAGCGGTTGCACCAGCTGATAGAACGTCACCACGGCTGAAACGGGGTTGCCCGGCAGGCCGCAGAACAACGCGCGGTTAAGCTGACCAAACGCAAATGGTTTACCCGGCTTCATGGCCAGTTTCCAGAAACTAATTTTTCCGACTTCATCTAAAATTTGCTTGGTGAAATCGGCTTCGCCAACGGAAACGCCGCCGCTGCTAATCAATAGGTCAGCATGCAAATCGCCCGCTTTGAAGGCCTCGCGCAGCGCCTGTGGATTGTCGCGGATAATGCCTAAATCAATAATCTCGCAGTGCATTTGCTCCAGCATTAAACGCACGGCAAAACGGTTCGTGTCGTAAATCTGCCCTTCTTGCAAAGGCGTGCCTACGGGCTGTAACTCATCACCGGTTGAAAACAGAGCGACTTTCAGCTTACGCACGACCTTAATCTGAGCGATACCTAAAGACGCCAACAGCGGGAGCTCAGCGGTGCCCAAACGGACACCGGCGGCCAATACTTCAGCGCCTTGGAGAATATCTTCACCGGCTAAACGGATATTTTGCCCTTGCGCTGGCATTGCCGTAAAACGCACGCCTTGTTCGCTGAGCTCAGCCTGCTCTTGCATGATAACCGCATCGGTTCCTGCCGGTACGGGCGCGCCGGTCATAATACGAATGACGCTGCCTGCGGGCCATTCACCGCTGAACGGGCTGCCTGCAAATGCTTTGCCTGCAACAGGAAGTACGGCGTCTGGCGTGATGTCTTGCAAACGAACGGCGTATCCGTCCATCGCAGAGTTAGCAAAAGGAGGAACATTTAACGGAGAAATAACGGGCAGCGCGGTGATACGGCCAGCGGCGTCGGTCAGCGCAACGTCCTCAACATCGGAAATGGCTGATGTTTGTGAAAGTAATTTTTCCAGCGCTTGTTCAATAGAAATCAAATCTGATGTGTTGTAACAATCCATCGGTTGGCTCCGTACAGGGTTCCCGACAGCCGATCTCAGCTCAGGAGGGAATAAATAATGCGGCTATTATGGCAGAAATCGAAGGAGGGGAGAACGCTTGCGTAACCCGCTCATTGCCCACGTGCGCAGGTTCAGAGGGGGAGCGCGATAGTCATCATAAAAAATGGCCGCAGGTGCGGCCATGAAATTCAGCGTGAATGAAATCTGATCGGTATTACGCTAAGCCAAGGTGTTCGGCGTGGAAGCGAAGATGATCTTCAATAAACGTCGCGATAGTAAAGTAGCTATGATCATAACCCGGCTGGATACGTAAACGGAGCGACCATTCGTTCTGACGAGCCAACTCGGCAAGTTTAGCGGGTTGTAATTGATCCGCTAAAAACTGATCGTCATCGCCCTGATCGATGAGGATCGGGAACGTTGGCTTTTGCTGTGCAATCAGGCAACAGCTGTCATAGCTTTGCCAGAGAGAGCGATCGTCACCCAAATAGGCCGCGAAGGCTTTGCGCCCCCAAGGTACCTGCGTTGGGTTAACGATAGGCGCAAAGGCAGACACCGACAAATACTGATGCGGGTTACGTAATGCCAACGTGAGTGCGCCATGTCCCCCCATCGAATGACCGCTGATAGACTGCTTTTCACTGACGTTGAAATGCTCACGAATAAGCGCTGGCAGCTCCTGCGTGATGTAATCATCCATTCGATAATGGCTATTCCACGGAGCCTGCGTGGCGTTCAGATAAAAACCAGCGCCTTGTCCTAGATCGTAGCCCGCATCGTTGGGCACTGTATCGCCGCGCGGGCTGGTATCTGGGATCACTAACGCTAAACCTAGCTCGGACGCAACGCGCTGCGCGCCAGCCTTGGTGGAGAAGTTTTCGTCATTGCAGGTTAAGCCTGACAGCCAATAGAGTACCGGCGGCGGTGCGTCGTCGGCTGTGGGAGGCAAATAGATGCTAAATGTCATCAGACAGTTGAGTGCATCAGATGCGTGGCGGTAGCGTTGCTGCCAGCCATTGAACAGACGATGCTCTTCTAACAGTTCCAGTGAATCCACGACGTTCTCCTATCCGAGATAATAGGCGCGATGATTAAATCTCCTGCGCCCATTATTTAGGTATGTTCGTTATTCGCTTTGACTAGCGGTCAAAGTGAATGACGGTGCGAATCGACTTACCTTCATGCATAAGATCAAAGGCTTCGTTGATTTCATCCAAGCTCATGGTGTGGGTAATGAAATCGTTGAGTGCAAACTCGCCGTCCATATAGCGCTGTACGATACCCGGCAACTGGGTGCGGCCTTTAACACCACCGAATGCGGAGCCACGCCATACGCGACCTGTCACCAGCTGGAATGGACGGGTCGAGATCTCTTCGCCCGCGCCAGCCACGCCGATAATAACCGACTCGCCCCAGCCTTTATGACAGCATTCAAGCGCAGAGCGCATGACGTCCACGTTGCCGATACATTCAAAGGAGAAATCGACGCCGCCATCGGTCAGTTCGACGATGACTTGCTGAATTGGCTTATCGTAATCTTTTGGATTAATAACGTCGGTTGCGCCTAACTTGCGAGCCAGTTCGAATTTATCCGTGTTGATATCGACACCGATGATACGTCCCGCGCCCGCCATTTTGGCTCCAATAATGGCAGACAGACCGATACCGCCCAGACCAAAGATTGCCACGCTGTCGCCCGGCTTAACTTTAGCGGTGTTGACGACGGCGCCCATGCCGGTGGTTACGCCGCAGCCTAGCAGGCAAACCTCTTCCAGCGGGGCTTCCTTGCTGATTTTCGCCAAGGAAATTTCTGGCAGAACGGTGTATTCAGAGAACGTAGATGTACCCATGTAGTGGAAAATGGGCTTGCCGTCTTTAGAGAAACGCGTTGTACCGTCTGGCATCAAACCCTTGCCTTGGGTTTCACGAATGGCTTGGCACAGATTGGTTTTGCCTGACAGACAGAACTTACATTTTCCACACTCTGGCGTATATAGCGGGATGACATGATCGCCGACGGCGACGGTGGTCACGCCTTCACCCACGGCCTCAACGATGCCCGCGCCTTCATGGCCTAAGATCGCAGGGAATACGCCTTCAGGATCTTTCCCTGATAGGGTATATGCGTCGGTATGGCACACGCCGCTGGCGACAATGCGAACCAAAACCTCGCCTTTTTGTGGCGGCATCAAATCAACTTCTTCGATGGTTAATGGCTGATTTGGCCCCCAAGCGACGGCGGCGCGAGTTTTAATCATTTGCATGGTGTGCTCCTGGTTTTTTTTGATGTAAGACGATGGCGTGCTCTGACGCGGAAATATCGATAGCTTCTGGCTGTTCTTCTATGTGCTCTTGTGCGCGCTCTTGCTCAATGATTTGCATTTTAAGCGCACGAATATTGGGATTAAACGCATCGCGCCGCCAGATAAGCCATGTTGCGGTGTGGGCGATATCGTCAGGCAATGTGTGTACGGCGACGCGCTCATGGCCGGGTAAGAGAGATAAAACCGAGCGCGGGATCATTGCAATACCGGCACCGCTGGCGGCGCAGGCTAGCATGGCGTGGTAGGACTGAATTTCCATAATCGCGCCGGGTACCGCACCATCTTGCTGAAACCACGATTCAAAACGCAGGCGGTATGAGCAGCTTGGCCGAAAGGCAAATAGTGTTTGATTGGCGGCGTCTTTAGCACGCGTAATCGGTGGATGTTCAAGGCTAGAAATCACTACCATCTCTTCACGAAAAGCAATGCAGCCATTCAGTTCATCATGATTGAGCGGTCCGTCGACTAACCCTGCGGCAAGCGTCCCCGCGCGTACTTTCTCGGTAATCTCACCTGAAGTTCCCGTCACCAAAGAGAGTGATACCTGAGGATAGCTTTGGTGATAGGCCGCCAATAACACCGGTAAACGCGTTGCTGCGGTACTTTCCATTGAGCCTAACGCAAAGCTTCCTGCCGGTTCTCCGGCATGCGTGATGCTCATTGCTTCATCGCTGAGCGCCAGAATTCGCTTGGCGTAGTTGAGAAAATTATGCCCCATCGGTGAAAGGCGTAAGCGCTGTTTCTCTCGAATGAACAGATCGGTGCCCAGCTCCTGCTCTAGCTGACGCAAACGAGTGGTCAGGTTAGAAGGAACGCGATGAAGTAGCTCCGCTGCACGAGCAACTGAGCCAGTTTCAGCTACGCTACAGAACATGCGGAGTTGGGTGAGATCCATGTTTGTTCTCTTATCGTGAATTACTTTACGGAAAATATTCACTTTTCATGATTATTTTTGCAAGCAAATTTTGCATGAAATCGGATTCGTTGGTGCCACTAGTCGTAACAAAACGGGAAACCGATTGTTATAGCTATAAAAAATGAGGGTGTAATTAAGCGAAGAATGTTAATTATGAGTAAAGTATGGCATAGTTTTATAAGAAACATTTTATTGTTTTAGTTATGAGTAAGAGAATTATTTGGTGTTGGCTGGCTTTTTGTACTAAAAAACCTTGAATAACTATCCAAGAAAAGAAAAATAATGACTTATTATAGTAATAAATAACACTATATTTAGGTAGCACATGAATCTGATATCATACTGTTGCTGTAAAATATTTATTATTAGTTTATTGCTATTATTGTCTAACGTTTCTGTTGGGGGAAATGGCGGCGATTGAGCATCTTCGTGTTTTTCCATCGGGATATCTTGACAAGCGATAAGAGAAAAACGATATCCTTTATTTCTCACCGTGAGGATTGTGTTTTTTAACCCGCAAATAGCTAGTATCCTTCTAACCTTATGTATTAGTTGTGATAAATTATCTATATATTCGTGGTTCTCTGCATCATCAGGCCAGAGTTCGGCGATGACTTCTTCTTTGGTTAATATTTTATCAGCATGTTTAATCAGCAGTTTTAACAGCATAACTTCCATATATGACAAGTGAATATAGCTTTCATCATAGCATATACATTGATTGCTAAGATCAATATGGCACCTTTCGTTTAGTGTCAACATAATGTACCTCTCAGGTATAGAACACGTATAATATATGCTTGTTATGGCATTGTATGTTATTTGGTTGGATTTTCATTATTGGCATTTTTCTATGGATGTACTAAAAATCTTACTTTATTTATTGTGAATATCTCAAGTGAATTGTCACATGTTATGTATATTTTTACTCATCTATAAACTATATAGATCGTTATTTTGTTGGTATTCGCCTGGTGTATGAATTATATCGAGATATCACTACCTATTGTGTGGGAAATAATTAGGCAGGCGTAGCTCAGGATTTAGTCTATTTATTAAAAGCGTTGTTCAATGTTTGTTATGCCTTTTGAATCAATATTTAAATAGGGCTTTTTCATTCTCTTGTCATTCAGAATAATATTAATAATATTTTAAAAAAATTATTTATTACGAGGTGCGTTTGTTATCTAAGTTTAAAATATTAATTCTGTTGGTTTTTTTATATTTCGGTTGTTAACTGAATTTGTGCGGAATGACGCTATTTAGTTTCGCGCTCAATCTCGTATCAACTTAATAAGGACTGAATATGAACAGAAAATTACAGGCGTTAATTTCAACGTCAGTTTTAACCGCCGGAGTGATGTTTTATTGCCAAGCTTCTTATGCCCATGGGTTTGTCACTTCGCCACCGAGTCGTTCTTACCAATGCCAACTTGGCGTCAATAGTAATTGTGGCCCCGTCCAATATGAACCACAAAGTATTGAAGGCCCTCAGGGATTTCCATCCGGCGGCCCTGCCGATGGTCACTTGGCGAGCGGTGGGAAAGCAAACTTTAGTGCTTTAGATAGCCAAAGCCCGACGCGTTGGGTGAAAACATCCATTAAGAGCGGGGAAAATACATTTGTATGGAATTTAACGGCACAACATAAAACGACAAGCTGGAAATATTATCTGACAAAGTCAGGTTGGAATAACACCAAGCCATTGACTCGGGCAGATTTTAATCTAAAACCATTCTGTGAGTTTAATGATGGTGGCGCTCTTCCTCCTCAAACGGTGACTCATAAATGCACCATCCCGACAGGCAATACCGGAGATCAGGTGATTCTGGCGGTTTGGAATATTGCAGATACAAGTAACGCGTTTTATCAGGCAATTGATGTGAATATTACCGACTAAAATATCTCCCTGAAATAACATGCGTAACGTTGTGTAGAGGTTACAAAGCGTAGCCTCTACACGGCAGAAAAAACGAGTTTACTATCCTAAATAAAACCCGCATCAAACTCACTGCTGATTTAGTTTGAAGTTTCAAATGTTCTATAAGCACTTCCATTCGAGCAACTGAGCCAGTTTCAACTACGCTACAGAACATGCCGAGCTGGGAAAAATTTACATTCATTCTCTTTGTGTGAATAACTTGATTATCATTATTCACTTTTTGAGATTTTCTTGGTCAGGCAATATAACAATAAATTATTTAACAATTATCTATCATCAGCATGATAGGGATGGAGATCCTGCAATGGCAGTGCGTATCGCATTAAGCGGCTTTTTAGCCTTGGTTGTGGCAATGGGAATTGGGCGGTTTGCTTTCACGCCTCAGGTTCCGTTGATGATTGCAGAGCATCAGTTTTCACTGACCGGCGCGGGAATTGTGGCCGCGCTTAACTATTTGGGCTATTTGGCCGGTGCTTTTGACGCGATGCGAGCGAGCAGACAGGTTGAACGGCGGTTGCAGCTTGGGCTTTGGGGGGCGGTGTTTTTAACGCTGCTTTCAGCCTTTGTCAGCGGTTTTTGGTGGCATAGCTTAATTCGCTTTATGGTTGGCTGGGCGAGCGGATGGGCAATGGTGCTGGTGGCCGCATGGACCAATGAACGTCTGGCTCATTTCGGAAAACCCAATCTTGCTGCCGCGGTGTTTGCCGGTCCTGGCGCCGGTATTTTTATCAGTGGGATGCTATCGGTCGGAATTAGCGCGCTTAATCTCGATGCGGCTCAGGCGTGGCTGGTTTATGGCGTGTTAGCGTTGGTGCTGAATGGTTTTATCGCCCGTTTCTTACCAAAAGCAGGGGAGCTTCATCGCCCTGACGTGCCAGCGCAGCCTTTGGTATTAACGCCCGCGCTCAAACGATTGGTGTGGAGCTACAGTCTGGCCGGATTTGGCTATATCTTACCTGCGACGTTTTTATCACAAATGGCGCATGCCCGTTTCCCCGATAGCCTCTTTGCCCAGTTTGTGTGGCCCGTCTTTGGTTTTGCCGCCGTGGTAGGGATTGGTTTGGGGATTTTGACGCGCCGCTGGCTGCTGACTCAGCAACGTTTAGCGATTGTGTTGTGGATTCAAGCATTAGGCATTGTGTTCACAGAAACGATCCCTGGTGTCAGTGGGTTGGTATTAGGCGCATTACTCACCGGCGGCGGGTTCTTATGCGTAGTTCAACTTTCGCTGCAATATGGCCGCGAGTTAGCGCCTTCGCACATTCGTTATATGGCTGGACTGCTAACCACCGGTTACGCCGTTGGTCAATTAGTCGGCCCTATGCTTTCGGCAATTTCAACGTCGCTAACGCATCGTTTAGAGCCCGCGTTGTATATTGCTGCAATAGGTTTACTCGTTGCAGGTGGCTTGGTTTTTCGCCCGCAGCCGGTATGCAGACCACAAACAGAGCGGGTTGATGGATAACCGCACACTTTATATGCATTAAACAAATGACGGTTTTTCATGTATAGCTGAAAGAGTATCACTGGATAAAGCGTTCGCACTCCACTAAAGTGATGACAAAATTCTGATGTGATCACCATCAAATTGTGCTCAGAATTAAGATTACCTGCAGGAGAGAATTGATGTCATCGCTAAGTAAAGAAGCAGTTTTGGTTCATACGGCGCTAGAGGCTCGTGGCCTAGAAACTCCCCTGAAAGGGGAAGTGTTAGATCGTGAAACACGCAAGCAGCGCATCAAAGAGCACATGACGGAAATCATGCAGTTGCTCAATCTTGATTTGTCTGACGATAGCTTGGCGGAAACGCCACACCGTATTGCCAAAATGTACGTTGATGAGATTTTCTCGGGCTTGGACTATGCGAATTTTCCAAAAATAACCGTCATTGAGAATAAGATGAAGGTTGATGAGATGGTCACTGTGCGAGATATCACGCTAACCAGCACCTGTGAGCACCATTTTGTCACCATCGATGGCAAAGCGACGGTGGCCTATATTCCTAAAGACTGCGTGATTGGCCTGTCGAAAATTAATCGCATCGTGCAATTCTTTGCGCAGCGCCCACAGGTACAGGAGCGTTTGACCCAGCAAATTTTGGTTGCGTTACAAACGCTGCTGGGCACCAATAACGTTGCGGTGTCGATTGATGCCACGCATTACTGCGTGAAAGCTCGTGGCGTGCGTGATGCGACCAGCGCGACGACCACCACCTCACTCGGTGGGCTGTTTAAATCGAGCCAAAATACTCGTCAGGAGTTTTTGCGCGCGGTACGCCATCACGGCTAATTGAGTGTGCATAATCGGGTGATTGACTCGAAGTGATACAGCGCCGGCCATGTGCCGGCGTTTTTTTATATACCCGTCATACTTCAAGCAACTTGAATTGTTTTGGGTATAGTAAAAGTATTTTCTATAGGGATCGTTGTTATGCTGCAGCGTTT
Organism: Obesumbacterium proteus; assembly: GCF_001586165.1. Taxonomy (NCBI): domain Bacteria; kingdom Pseudomonadati; phylum Pseudomonadota; class Gammaproteobacteria; order Enterobacterales; family Hafniaceae; genus Obesumbacterium; species Obesumbacterium proteus. Next base: position 2,673,193 of record NZ_CP014608.1, read on the forward strand.
GCAAAACTCTCAATCCGAAGCGGTAACAAAACCTGCCATGCTGAAAACACGCATTGGTACGCTGGATTTTGTGCGCGGGCTGGCGATTCTTTGTATTCTTTTAATGAACATCACCGGCTTTGGTTTACCTAAAGCAGCCTATCTTAATCCTGCCTATAACGGCCTACCTGATGGCGCAGATACGCTAACGTGGGGTCTGCTACATATCTTCGTGCAAGGCAAATTTTTAGCCATGTTTGCGCTGCTGTTCGGGGCAGGGCTTCAGCTATTGCTACCCAAAGGCAAACACTGGCTGCGTGCACGTTTATCTTGGCTAGTTTTATTCGGGCTCATCCACGCTATTTTCTTTTGGGATGGCGACATTTTATTGGCCTACGGGCTGATTGGATTAATCAGTTGGCGAATGATCCGGGATGCGACTTCAACGCTACAGCTGTTGCGCACTGGCCTTGTGCTGTATGCCATTGGCCTAGGACTGCTGCTATTACTGGGGTTGATTGCAGGGCCAGAGCCGAGTGCATTTTGGCTGCCGGGATATGCCGCCATTCAGTACGAAGGCATTTGGAAAATACACGGTGGTTGGGAAGCATGGCGTAATCGCAGTGATTTGCTCAGCGCAAATCTGATGGCGCTCGCGGTGCAGTATGGCTGGCAGCTCGCAGGGCTGATGCTGACCGGCGCTGCGTTAATGCGCAGTGGCTGGCTAAGCGGTAGTTTCAGCCAGCGGCATTATCGGCGAACGGCGCTTTGGTCGCTGGTGGTGGGATTAAGCATTCAGGTACCGACAACCATCGCGCAGTGGCAAAACGGTTGGGAATATCACGTTAGTGGCTATTTGCTTCAGGTGCCTGCCGAACTGACTGCGCCACTCATGATGATCGGTTATGTTTCGCTGATCTATGCATTCTGGCCACAAATCTCACGGCTTAAACTTGCCTTCGCTCTGCGGCAGGTTGGGCGCATGGCGTTGACGAACTATTTGCTGCAAACGCTGCTGTGCACCACGTTGTTTTATCAATTCGCCATGTTTAATCACTGGTCAAGAACGGCATTGCTGTGGGTTGTTCCGGTAGTATGGCTGGTTAATATTCTATTCTCGATATTTTGGCTGCGTCACTTCAAGCAAGGACCGGTTGAGTGGCTGTGGCGTAAATTAACGGCGCTTGGCACTCAAAAAAGAGATTAAGTCATGGCGTTTCAAGCAAATATTGAGGCTAGAAACACAGGTGAAAAGCGTGAACTGAAATAAACGTTAATGAAATGTATGAAAACGTTTTCTTTCCTGTGACATATTTCACGCAGCAATGATGAAAAACTGGGTAGCATAGCGCGGTCATATCACGTAAGTGCTTTCGACCCAGGGATCTCTATGAATGCCATTCGCTGTCCTGCACCATTCCGTGTTTATTTTTGTGCTTTTCTTTGCCGTCGTGAGCGTCGCGCATGATCACTATTCGTGATGTTGCTCGGCTGGCGGGGGTTTCCGTTGCGACCGTATCTCGCGTTTTGAATAATACGGCGATCACTACGCCGGAAACGAAAGCGGTGGTGCAGAGCGCCGTAGCCGAGCTCGGCTACCGTCCGAACGCCAACGCGCAGGCGTTAGCAACGCAAAGTAGCGATATGTTGGGTGTGGTGGTGATGGATGTTTCTGACCCGTTCTTTGGCGCTTTAGTTAAGGGTGTTGATGAAGTCGCTCAGCGTGAACGCAAAAATCTGCTGATTGCCAACAGCTATCACGATGCAGACAAAGAGCGAAAAGCGATAGAAATGCTGATCCGCCAGCGCTGCAATGCGTTGATTGTGCATGCGAAAATGCTATCTGACGATGAGCTGGTGGCATTTATGCATCAGGTGCCGGGGATGGTGTTAATCAACCGTATCGTGCCGGGCTATGAGCACCGCTGTGTGGGATTAAATAACTTAGCGGGTGGAAAAATAGCTACGCAGTTGCTGCTGGATAAAGGTCATCGGCGGATTGGCTTTTTGGGTTCGAATCATCAGATTGAAGACCAAGTGATGCGGCAGAAAGGATATGAAACCGCCATGCAATCCGCGGGGGTCGAAATCGGTAAAGCGTGGTGCGCCTACGCTTCGCCCGATCTTCAAGGGGGCGAGGCCGCAATGGTGGAACTCCTTGGCCGTAATCAGCAGCTGAGTGCCGTGTTTGCTTATAACGATGCAATGGCAGCCGGTGCTTTAGCCGTGTTGAAAGAAAACGGTATTTCTATTCCAGAACAATTTTCTATCGTAGGTTTCGACGATATTCCTATTGCTCGCTATACCAGCCCTAAACTGACCACAGTCCGTTATCCTATTGTTTCTATGGCTACTTTAGCCTCTGAGCTGGCGCTTAAGTCTGCTCATCAAACACCGCTTTCAACCAACGGTCATTGCTTTATGCCTACCTTAGTGCAGCGCTGGAGCGTGGGTTCTCGATAAATGTGGTGTAGCTCACTTTGTCAGCAGATTGGCCCATGTAACCGTTTTCAATCTGTGAGTTCATTCACAGAATATTAACATAATCGTGTCTATTCTTGTGGCGTTTTCGCTATCACAAATATCAGTCATACGTGTAAATCGCCCTGATACTCTAGGTTTTTCGGGCGTCAAACCTAGAGTGGCTGGGATATTCTAAATGTAAACGATATGTGTATTTTAAACGGTTCGCGTTGATATTTGTTTTCTTGCCGCAGCGATAGTGGAAACGATAAAAAAGGGCGTCTGAAAAATCGGACATCCATGCTGAAATACCCTACATCCAATCGGAGCTTCACATGAATAAGAAGACGTTTACCTTAGCAACTTTGGCGGCCAGCATGATGTTTGGCGTCGCGGCGCAGGCGGCAACCACCAATATCGGTGTCACCATCTATAAGTACGACGACAACTTTATGTCCGTGGTACGCAAGGCGTTAGAAAACGATGCTAAGGCTGATCCCAGCGTTAAATTGTTGATGAATGACTCACAAAACGATCAGTCCAAGCAAAACGATCAGGTTGACGTATTGATGGCGCGTGGCGTGAAAGGACTGGCGATTAACCTCGTCGATCCTGCAGCTGCGCCAACGATTATTGATAAAGCGAAGGCAAACGATGTTCCGGTGGTGTTCTTCAACAAAGAACCCTCTCGCAAGGCGCTGGATAGCTACGACAAAGCGTATTACGTGGGTACTGACTCCAAAGAGTCTGGCATCATTCAGGGTCAACTGATCGGTAAACACTGGAAAGCCAATCCTAACTGGGATCTAAACAAAGACGGTGTCATTCAGTTCGTCCTGCTGAAAGGCGAGCCGGGCCACCCAGATGCTGAAGCGCGTACCACTTACGTGGTGAAAAGCCTGAACGATCAAGGTATTAAAACGCAGCAGTTGCAGTTAGATACTGCAATGTGGGATACCGCGCAGGCTAAAGATAAAATGGATGCATGGTTGTCTGGCCCAAATGCAAACAAGATTGAAGTGGTTATCGCTAACAACGATGCCATGGCGATGGGCGCCGTCGAAGCCCTGAAAGCGCATAACAAAACCGCTATTCCAGTGTTTGGCGTCGATGCGCTGCCAGAAGCGCTGGCATTAGTTAAATCAGGCGCAATGGCGGGTACCGTATTGAACGATGCCAATAACCAAGCCAAAGCCACCTTCGATTTGACCAAAAATCTCGCCGAAGGCAAGCCTGCGGGCGAAGGTACTAACTGGAAAATTGAAAATAAAATCGTTCGCGTTCCGTATGTCGGCGTCGATCAGGACAACCTGTCACAGTTTATTAAAAAATAAGCTTCACCTAAGCCTATATAACAATAACTTTTAAGTTTTAAGCCCGATATAGATTGATGGTTCAACCAGATGTTATCGGGCTTATTCTTTATGTCATTTTCAGGTGGATGTTATGCCAGATAACTCTTTGATGGGTAACTCGTTGACCGATAGCTCTTTGGCAAAAGAACAGATTTCTAATCAAGAGAACGCATCGATAAAACATGATGATGACGCGTTTTTATTGGAAATGGATAATATCAATAAGTCATTTCCTGGCGTCAAAGCGCTGGATAATGTCAATCTGCGCGTTCGACCACACTCCATCCATGCATTGATGGGGGAGAATGGCGCAGGGAAGTCCACGCTTTTAAAATGTTTGTTTGGTATTTACCAGAAAGATTCAGGACGTATTCTTTTTCAGGGAAAAGAAATTAATTTCAAGAGCGCTAAAGAAGCATTGGAACACGGCGTTTCGATGGTGCATCAAGAACTAAACTTAGTTCTGCAGCGTAGCGTGATGGACAATATGTGGCTTGGTCGCTATCCAATGAAAGGGATATTTGTCGATCAGGATAAGATGTACCACGATACCAAAGCGATATTTGATGAGCTCGATATTGATATCGATCCGCGTGAAAAAGTCGCAGGGTTATCTGTATCCCAAATGCAGATGATTGAAATTGCTAAGGCATTTTCATATAACGCCAAAATTGTGATTATGGATGAGCCAACTTCTTCTCTAACCGAAAAAGAAGTTAATCATCTTTTTACTATTATCCGTAAATTAAAAGATCGTGGATGCGGCATTGTTTATATCTCCCATAAAATGGAAGAGATCTTTAAGCTTTGCGATGAAATAACGATTCTGCGTGATGGGCAGTGGATCGCGACCCAAACGTTAGATGGCATGAGTATGGATCAAATCATTTCAATGATGGTGGGGCGTTCGTTAACCCAGCGTTTTCCCGACCGTGTTAATACGCCGGGTAAGGTCATCTTGGAAGTCCGTGATTTGACATCGTTGCGCCAGCCTTCAATCCGTGATGTCTCATTCGATTTACACGAAGGCGAGATTTTAGGTATCGCAGGGCTGGTCGGTGCTAAGCGCACAGATATCGTGGAAACCCTGTTTGGCATTCGTGAAAAGGTAAAAGGTACGATCCGCCTGCATGGCAAAGCGATTAATAACCATAGCGCGAACGAAGCGATAAACCATGGTTTTGCCTTAGTGACTGAGGAACGTCGCTCTACCGGTATTTATGCTTATCTCGATATTGGCTTTAACTCGCTTATTTCGAATATTCGTAAGTATAAAAATAAAGTGGGCCTGCTGGATAATCGGCGGATGAAAAGCGATACCCAGTGGGTTATTGATGCTATGCGGGTAAAAACCCCAGGGCATCATACGTCGATTGGTTCGCTGTCTGGTGGTAATCAGCAAAAGGTGATTATTGGTCGTTGGTTACTGACTCAGCCCGAAATATTGATGCTGGATGAACCCACCCGCGGTATTGATGTGGGCGCTAAATTCGAAATCTATCAACTGATGACCGAGCTGGCGAAAAAAGGCAAAGGCATCATTATTATTTCTTCAGAAATGCCTGAATTACTGGGTATTACCGATCGCATATTAGTCATGAGTAATGGCCAAGTTGCCGGTATCGTTGAAACTAAAAGAACGTCTCAGAATGAAATTCTGCGATTGGCTTCTTTGCATCTATAAATTCTGCATCGGTAATGTTGCACCTGATATTTTAAGGGTACGAATATGAGGGTATTAAATAAAAAAAGCCTGTTTACCTATTTTAAAGAGGGCGGGATTTATGTTGTTTTGTTGGTATTGTTAGCGATTATTATTTTTCAGGACCCGACATTTTTAAGCTTAATGAACCTGAGTAACATTCTGACCCAGTCATCGGTGCGCATTATTATTGCGCTCGGTGTGGCAGGGTTGATTGTTACGCAGGGCACGGATTTATCTGCTGGGCGTCAGGTCGGATTGGCGGCGGTGATTGCGGCAACGCTGTTACAGTCTATGGATAACGTCAATAAGGTGTTTCCAAATTTAGATACTGTTCCAATTCCATTAGTTATTCTTGTGGTCTGTGCTGTGGGGGCGGTGATTGGTTTAGTGAACGGTTTAATTATTGCCTATCTTAACGTGACGCCATTTATTACCACTCTTGGTACCATGATTATCGTCTACGGTATTAACTCTCTGTATTACGACTATGTGGGTGCTTCACCAGTTGCGGGCTTTGCGCCGAATTTTTCTAATTTTGCACAGGGGTTCTTACGCTTCGGAGATTTCAAACTCTCTTATATCACCTTCTATGCGCTGATCGCGGTGGCTTTCGTCTGGGTGCTGTGGAACAAAACTCGGTTTGGCAAAAATATCTTTGCGATTGGTGGTAACCCAGAAGCGGCGAAAGTTTCCGGGGTAAACGTACCGCTCAATTTGATTATGGTGTATGCACTGTCTGGTGTGTTCTACGCATTCGGCGGGATGCTTGAAGCAGGGCGTATCGGTAGCGCAACGAATAACCTTGGCTTTATGTATGAATTGGATGCTATCGCAGCCTGTGTCGTTGGCGGCGTATCATTCAGCGGCGGTGTAGGAACCGTTATCGGCGTGGTGACAGGGGTCATTATTTTTACCGTGATCAACTATGGCCTGACCTACATTGGTGTTAATCCCTATTGGCAGTATATTATCAAAGGCGCAATTATCATCTTTGCGGTAGCCCTTGACTCGCTTAAGTATGCGAAGAAAAAATAATCGTATCTTTGAAAAAGCCGAACTTAGGTTCGGCTTTTTGTATTTTATGAGATATTTCTCGTCCCAAATCCATCAATAATAAATTCATGGTGATAAAAACTTATAATCCTTTAATTAATTATTAATAAAAACAAACCAAATTTATTAACATGTTTTTGTTTAAAAAATATCTTTATAGTTGTTAAATGTAATGACATCCTTAACTTTATAATAAAAAAAGAATGTACTTGGCTAATCTTAATCTAGGAACATTCTTGAATGTACTAATAACTCTACATTTTGTAACCCGCAATATGTAATAATCTCTCGTCAGGTTTAATACTTGAAGTATTGAGCTAGTAACATAAAGAAATTATGTCTCTTGCTAACTACACTTCATGGATGTGAGCAGCATTAAACGGATTTTTCTACGAGAATAGACATTTCTTAAATTATAAACCCATAACTTACGGAATGAACAAACGTGAGGTTTCATTGTTTGTTTCTATCTCTGATATTTTTTCTTTTCAAAGAAGCATATCGATACAATGAGAAATACCATTATCAGGCTGCAAGAAATGATTGTTCCGATGCTTATTTGCATCGTATTGCTGCCTTTATCGCGTGAATTATCGCCTATGGCGAACATTCAAGGGAACGCAATTTTTTTACTTTATCTTCCGTTGGCTTTAGCGATTTCAGTCGTCATGTTATTTGGCATGAAAGGGTTTGTCCCGCTGTTTATCGTTTATACTTTATATTATTCAACTTTAAATATCATGAGCTTGACCGAAGCGGTGGTGCTTTCACTGTGTTACGGAATACCACTGTGGGGAAGCTTTTGCGTCATGGATCGCGTGGTGGGCGTTCGTTGGCGCTATGATATTGACAGCATGAGTAGCCGCGCGTTGGGCATTCGTATGTTTGTCTTTGGGTTACTGTATCCGCTGGCCTGTAAAGGCATGATGCTGGCGTTCGGTTCCGTGCTAGACATGTCACCCGTCATGGAGCGTTATTTCTCGTATAAGCTAGATATGTTCGCGGTAGTTAACGTTGAGGCGCTGGTTTTATCTTCAATCGCAATAGCTCCTGCCTATTATTATACTTTGCGGATGTTGCTTAACCGAAGCTATGCAAGGAAATTTTTTAACCAATGTTTACGTGATGCTTTTTCAAGAGAAAAACATTGTGTAACGTTCATTTGGTTAGGGATTTTATTGGGCGCACTATTTGCTATTTGTTTTCCTGCTCAGGAAAACTTTAACGTAAGCTATTTTATTCCATTGTTATTTATTCTGTTTACCTATGGGATATTTAGGTTTGGCCATCGAGTTATTTTACTTATGTGGTCATTTACTACGCTTTTTTTATTTATCTTTAACTCAAATTTTTCTGTTGAGCTCAATAGTAGTTATCAGATTGCATTTTTATCAGCTTCATTAATTGCGTTCACAGTCTCAATTTTTTATATGGCCGTGATGTTTAAACGCAGCGAAGTGATGAAGCGGGTATATATGCATCTTGCTCGCATTGATCCGATGGTGGGGTTAGCAAATATCCGCTCTCTAAGCGTGTATATCGAAAGTCATCCAAAAGGTACGCTCTGTTTTCTTCGTTTAACCAATCTAGAAGCCTTGAGCCGCTACCATGGCATGATGATGCGGGTTGATACCAAAAGGCGCATTGCGGCGGTGATTAAGCCGTTGCTTAAACCGGGTGAAGATATCTATCAACTGCCTGGTTGCGAACTGCTGCTTTATCTGGATACGACGGATAACGTAAACCGTATTCATCGCATTCGTCAGAGCTTGTGCGATGCTGAATTAAGCTGGAATGATAATCCGGTGATGTTGCGCTATGGGATCGCTTATACCCAGTTTGATGCTAAGAAAGAGTCGCTGTATACCCGCGTGGGTAAGCTGCATCATCTTTCTGAGCGCGCTAGCCTTGAAAATGAGGTCATCAGCTTAGAGGAAAATGCGCAATCAATTAGAGAAGAAGTGAGCGAGCGAGTGGTGTGGCTGCGGAAAATTACGACGGCGTTGCATGAGAACCGTCTCGAGCTTTATGCGCAGCCGATCGTCCATTCCGGAGGAAAGAGTTATTACGAGATATTGGCACGTCTTCTGGATAACGGCGAAGTGATCCCTCCCAGTAAATTTATTCCGCTGATTTCTGAGTTTAATTTATGCGCGCAGTTTGATTTGCTCATGGTTGAAAATGTGGTGAAGCATATTAGCGAAGCGAAATTAGACACGAGCAATACCTGCTTCTCGGTTAATCTGATGCCGCTGACGTTGATGCAGCGTGATACTGCACCACGGATTATTGAAATCTTTGAGCATTACCACGTTCGGCCGGAAGCGATTATTTTTGAAATCACCGAAGAACAGCATCTTGTTAACGAGAATATCGAGCACTCAACGATCAAAGCGCTACGTGATTATCATTTCAAAATAGCTATTGATGACTTTGGTACCGGATTTTCTAACTATCAGCGTTTGAAGTCTTTAAATGCGGATGTCGTGAAAATTGATGGCGTGTTTGTTAAAGATATTGTCAATAATTCGCTCGACCAGCTGATCATTAAGTCGATTTGCGATATTGCTCGAGAAAAGAAACTGCAGGTCGTTGCTGAATATGTTGAGTCTCAAGAACAGCTGGAGATGCTACAGCAATTAGGCGTGCAGTATTTGCAGGGGTTCTTACTCGGAGAACCGAAACCGCTAAGTTCTTTCTAGCCTATAAATTTCCTAACTATTTGGCCGCTGGTTTCTCAGCGGCTTTTTCTTGTTTTAAAACCTGCTCAAGCTCTTGCAATTGCTCTGGAGATACCGCTGGATAGCTTTGTGCATCGGCCGCGACTTTATGTACTGCGGGAATAGGGATCATTGGGCCAAGGAAACGCGGTTCGCGCTTAAGGATATAGAGATCGGTTAACGCGCCCAGTCGAGCACCAATTTCCCTCACTCTTATCATCATCATATTTTTTGGCGACGGCACTGCCAAGCACTGAGCCTGTATACCCATGTGCAGCGCAATAAACAGAGCACGTTCACAGTGGAAACGTTGTGTGATGATGGTGAAGTCGTTGGTGTCGAAAACTTTGCGCGTGCGCACAATGGAATCCAGCGTTCTGAATCCTGCATAGTCGAGCACGATATCGCCGTTAGGCACACCGGCATTGATGAGGTCGCGGCGCATGGTGACCGGCTCGTTGTAGCTCTGAAGCGCATTGTCGCCGCTCAGCAATAGGTAATTCACTTTATTGCTGTTGTAGGCGTTAAGCGCGCCTTGTATGCGATAGCGGTAGTACTGATTGATGGTTCCAGTACTGACATATTTAGCCGTACCTAAAACCACGCCCACCTGACGATGCGGCAAATCCTGCACGTCTTCGTAAATATACGGCGCAGTTTTCCAGCTAATCCAGCGATCCAGACCAATAGCAGTCACCGCCAGTAAAATAGCGACGGTTAAAATGCCGTATATCAGTCGTCTCCACATGATGGTGCCTGCTGCGTCGGTTGTATTTATGGCTGGGTGTGCTTATGTCTACGAGGCTACTTTACCCGCTCAGGCGACGCAAGCAATCTGAGTGGGATTTTCCTAACTTGATGATTTTTTAGACGATGAGGGCACGAAATAAAAAATAAAGCGTGGTTGTTACACCACGCTTGGGAGATAACTCTCGTTGGATTTCACTCAGCGACTTTCACAAATGCTTAGAATGACGTTCGCTTGTAGATACGGTACTGAGGCTGCCAGAAGTTATTGTCGATCGCTTGTAATAACGCTTCGTCAGAGGTCAACACGGCCACGCCTTGTAGCTGTGCTTCTTTGGCTACTTGGAATGCAATGGAACGCGATACCTGTTGGATATCTTTAATATCAGGTAGCAGCGCGCCTGTACCTTGCTGTGCCAGCGGTGAGCAGTCGGCTAAGGCGCGACTCGCGGACATGAGCATGCCGTCGGTGACGCGTTTTGCTCCTGAGGCCAGAACACCGAGCCCAATACCTGGGAAGATGTATGAGTTATTACATTGCGCGATCGGGAAGATCTGATCTTTATAGCTTACCGGCCCGAACGGACTGCCGGTAGCGACCAACGCCGCGCCATCGGTCCAGTTAATAATGTCTTCTGGACGTGCTTCAACGCGTGACGTTGGGTTCGACAATGGCATAACGATTGGGCGCGCGCAGTGGCTGTGCATTTCGCGAATGATTTCTTCGGTAAACAAGCCTGGCTGACCCGAAACGCCGATGAGAACGGTAGGTTTCGCGTTACGCACCACTTCCATCAGTGAAATTGCATCGCTTTCTACTTTCCAGTTTGCTAGTGATGTGCTTTTTTGCACCAGCTTGCTTTGGAACTCGAGCAGGTTTGGCAGTTTGTCTGTGAGCAAGCCAAAGCGATCGACCATAAAGACGCGCTGGCGTGCTTCTTCATCGCTCAGGCCTTCAGATTTCATCTGGGCAATGATTTGTTCGGCGATACCACAACCGGCAGAACCTGCGCCTAAGAACGTAATCGTTTGATCGCGCAGCTGGCTTCCGGCCGCACGGCTGGCGGCAATCAGACTACCCAGCGTAACGGCCGCGGTGCCTTGAATATCATCGTTGAAACAGCACAGCTCATCACGATAACGGTTAAGCAGCGGGGTGGCGTTTTTCTGGGCGAAATCTTCAAACTGCAATAGCACATTTGGCCAGCGGCGTTTCACGGCCTGAATGAACTCGTCAACGAAGGCATAATATTCATCACCGGAAATGCGTGGGTGACGCCATCCCATATACAGCGGATCGTTCAAGCGCTGTGGATTATTGGTGCCCACATCTAACACCACCGGCAGCGTATAGGCCGGGCTGATGCCGCCGCAGGCTGTGTACAGTGATAACTTACCGATAGGTATCCCCATGCCGCCGATGCCCTGATCGCCTAGACCCAAGATGCGTTCACCGTCGGTCACGACGATAACTTTTACGTTTTGCTTGGTGGCGTTTTGCAGCATGTCGTCGATGCGGTCGCGGTTCGGATAGGAGATGAACAGGCCACGGGCGCGACGGTAAATATCAGAGAAATGCTCACAGGCTTCGCCGACCGTCGGGGTGTAAATGATTGGCATCATTTCACTCAGATGGGCATCGAGCATGCGATAGAACAGGGTTTCGTTGGTATCTTGGATATTGCGCAGGTAAATATGTTTATCGTTATCGGTTTTGAAATCCAGATACTGGCGGTAGGCGCGCTCGGTTTGTTCTTCAATCGTTTCAACGGCTTCAGGCAGCAGGCCGTGTAGGTTGAAGTTGCTGCGTTCTTCTTCGCTAAAGGCGCTGCCTTTATTTAGCAGGGGGAATTCCAGCAGGATCGGGCCTGCGTAGGGGATGTACAACGGACGTTTACTTTCGTATTCCAGTTCCATGGGTAGCACTCTTTATGTCGGGCGGTATACCCATCATACTTCAAGCTGCATTTTTGTTGGCTGTGCTCACTCACCCGAATCACTTACTTGGGTAAGCTCATCGGGGTTCGCTCACTTGCCGCCTCAATGCAACTCGAATTATTTTGGGTATAGTAATCAGATTATCAGAGATTTTAATGCGTCATCCCAGCGATCCTAAGAGATACTAATAAGTTGTTCAATGCTTGTTATAGAAAGATGACATTTAGCAGGGAAAGTGCGAGCTAAGTAACACTTTTTTACAGGATTTGGCGAGGAATGGGAGCGCAGAGCCGAATGACCCTGCGTTAAAAACAGCTTAAATCTGAACCTGTTCTACCTGAGTGCAGCCTAACGCATGCAGCGTTGCTTGGGTTGCATCCCATTGAGAGAACACGGCGTCTTCTGTTTCAACCAAGACAGCACGGCGAGTACGCAGCACATCTTTGCCTGAAACGTTCATCAGAATCAGCGCAGCCTGTAACGGCGGCAAGCTTGGGTTAAAGGCCGCATTTTCAGCATAGCGTCCGCTATAAACACTACCGTCCTCGGCTTCCAGCGCCACGCCGCTATAGGCATGGCTGTAAGGCGCATGGCTGCGGTTGGCAGCGTCTAACGCTGCTAATGTTAATTCGTCCGCATTAGCCAAGCTGAGGTTATGGTTTTCTTCATCCATCAGCAGGGTTTTGATTTCAAGATCGCGTGGGCCAAAGGCGTCAGGCAGATAATCACCCAGCGTGGCGGCTTGACGTCCTGGTAAGTTAATCGCCAGTTTGATGCCGGTATTCAGCTCATTCATAAACTGTCGGCAGTGGCCACAGGGGGTGTAGTTAACCGTGATGGAAGTCAGTGCTTTTTCGCCGCGCAGCCATGCGTGTGTTACCGCGCACTGTTCTGCGTGGATGGTTTGCTGCATCGGCGCGCCCAGAAACTCCATGTTGGCACCGAAGTACAGGTTGCCGCTAACACCGCGCGCAACGGCACCAACGTAAAATTTGGAGATGGGTGCCAGTGAGCATGCGGCGGCCATAGGAAGCAGGGCAAATGCTAATTCGCGGTCGCTCATGCCGGTAGCCTGTTTCAGACTTTCGACTTGAGAAGCGGTAATCACCGCGTGGAAATCAGCATCATTGAGAATCGGTGAGAGCGCCGCCTGCAAAGCGGCTGGCAGTTGGCTGAATGCCGCGTCGTATCGTGCGTGCATGGGGGAGCCTCTTAGTTAGTTACGGGGGAGTATTCTAGGCAACCGATTGGCTTTATTATGTGACTATTATCACTATTTTGATGTAATCAATGTAACAAATGAAAGAAGTGTGAGATGTATCGCGGGTATTTGTGACTTTTGTTTCTTTCTGTCTCCCCGATGAGGGGAGACAGAAGGCAGGCTTAGCTAAATAAGTGCAACAACACTGGGAAGAGGAATGGCGCGAGCAGCGAAGTGATAATCCCGCAGATAACCAGAGCCAATGAGCTGAATGCACCTTCCTGAAAGTCCATCTCAGCGCAGCGTGCGGTGCCAAGGGCATGCGAGGCGGTGCCCATCGCCAAACCGCGCGAGGCCTTGGTACTAATTTTCATCAAGTTCAAAAGAGTATGGCCAAATACAGCCCCCAAAATCCCAACGAAAATAACGCATACCGCACTGATGGCAGGAATACCACCAATCGACTGTGCAACGGCCATCGCAATCGGTGTGGTCACAGATTTCGGCATCACCGAAGCGGCGATTTCTGGCGACGCGCCCATCCACAGCGCAATCGCGGTACCTGAAATCATGGCAGTGGCGCTACCGATAAAACAGATAGTGATAATGGATTTCCAGCGTGCTCGGATCTGGTGGATCTGTTCATACAGTGGAAATGCCAATGCGACCACGGCGGGTTGTAGCAAACTGTTCAGCGTTGAACTGCCCGCAAAATAATGCTCGTAAGGAATTTTGAGCAGCAGTAGCAAAGGAATAATAATTACCATTGATACAAGCAACGGATTCAATAACGGCATATTTAGCTTTTGGGCAATACGGCGAGCCCCAAAAAAGACTAACAGCGTGAGTGGTAACGACCACCAAATATAAGCCATTATTTTTTCTCCTCGCTGCCGTCGGTAGCTTCACCGATGATGCGTTCGCGGTGCACCATGTGGGAGCTATAAGCAACGACAACCATAATAATCAAAGTACTAATGAGGCACGATACGACGATAGGACCAAACTGCTTGGTCAGCACGTCGTAGTACTGCATCACGCCAACGCCGATCGGGACGAACAACAGCGCCATATAGCGGATTAAAATATTACAACCAGGCTTTACCCATTTTGCTGGCATGATTTGTGATGCCAGCAGGGCAAATAAGATCAGCATGCCAATAATGCTGCCTGGAATTGTGATTGGCAGCAGCGTTGAGATGGCATTCCCTGCAAACAAACACAGGTAAATTAATATGAAAGCTCTCAAATACTGCCAGCAAACTGAAAATGCTTTTGACATCAGTGAATACCTAAGAAAGAAAACGCATTCATCATACAATTAAATTCAGAAATGTGCTACTGATCACATCATGAAAACAAGTTATCGCAATTATGCCGTTTGTGAAGGTTTTCAGTCAGGTTCCTGTATCAAAGAATATCTTCTGCGGCGTGGCTGGCTGCGCCCGAAAGACGATAGCCATACCAGAAAAATGCCAACCCAAGAAGTGACGCACCTACTAGTACATAGAAAAGCGTAGTCGGTGGCGCGAAAGACAGCAAAAAGCCGCACAGTATAGGATTCACCGCACCCCCTAAGTTGCCCAAATTTTGCACCCCGTAGTAACTGCCTTTCAAATGAGGGGGCGCAATAAAATCGATAAACAAGTATTCAACCGGTATCACGATTACTTCACCGAGGGTGAAGATCGCCATTGCGACCATCCAGAAAGGAATGGAGCGTTCGGCCAACGCAAAGCCGATCAGTCCTAGACAGAAAAATAGGGTGCCAAGTATCAGCCATCGCAATAGATTTTCTTTCTTCATGTTGCGGCTGAGCAAATACTGCAAGCCAATGACGACGGTTGCGTTCACCGTCATCACCGAACCGATCACCTGATAAGCAAACTGCGCATTGCTGACGGTGATTAAATATTGAGATAAGTAGCCGGTAAACTGCCCTGCAACCACTGCGCCCATGGTGCTGCCGAGCGTGAAAAAAATTAGCCGACGGTCGTGGCTTAAGACTTTAAAAGTGGCACGGAAGCTGAGTCGTTGTTCAGTAAATACTTCACCGTTCGCTGGTGGTAGCCCGTAGCCGTCTAAGCGTAGCCAAAGAGTAACCCCAACGAGAAAGGCGAGTAGGCCAGAGAGGAAAAACGGCAGCATGGGATAGAACGACGCCGCGAAAACGCCGAGCGCTGGCCCCACGGCCCAGCCAACGTTCACCAAGGTATAATTCATCGAAAAGCCGCGAATGCGTTCACTTACCGGTAGCCATTCGGCAAAGCAGGCTTTAATAGCAATGCTAAAAATTGAATAGGCGGCGTGCAACAGCGCCAACACGGGCACCATCCAGAGCACGTCGTTAAGCCATGGCATAATGCAAAACGTGAGAGCAAATAGAGCAATGCTGATAATCATTAAGCGATGTTTATCAAACTTATCAACCAGATAGCCACCATAAAAGCTGGCGATAATACCAAGTGCAAGACTGACGCCTAAGACCAGCCCCACGCCCTCAGGCTCAAGACGGTAGTGCTCGGTCATATAGATGGTAATAAAAGGCAGTGTAATAGCGCGCCCTATGGTTAATATGAGCGACGACATTAACAGCAGGGTAATTAGTGGTGGGAATCCTTTCAACCTCATATATTGATATCTTATTGTGTGCGGTTTGTGCAGGGGCAAGGGGATACGATAGCAACGAGTGTATTAGAAAAAACGGAGACGGCTAGTCTAAACAATAAATTCAGTAAGTTATTTATAATTTATGACTTCTTTAGCGATCAATGACTGCTACGAATCAGAAATCGTAAAGAAAATACTGAAGGGGAAAATAAGCGTTTTTAAGAAATGCAATGGCAATCCATTACCATTGTTTTCTGTATGGCTTATGGGTGCTCGGCAACGAGCCTGGCTTTTTCAGACCATTCGTGGAGCTGTTTGGTGTAGATGAATTTTATGGATGGGAAGGGCTCTAATGGGCTGTTTACTGCGATGTAGACCAAACATGGATAGCTTTCTGGTTGAGATTTATTAGCAAAATCAAATAATTCAATTTCATCGACTAAAGGATCTGAATTAGCGTCGAAGTCATATAGAAAAGAGCTAACAATCCATTTGTAATATTCATCATAATTATATATTAACTGCATAATATTCCTCTCTTTTAAATATATAAATGCAGGTTTATATTTTGTTTTTTTAAGCGCTCAAATACCAGATATATTTTCATTATTTTTGTTTTAATGGTGTCAGGTTGTAATAAGCGTGTTTAAAGAAACAGATGAAATGAATGTTAAAGAAAATTCTGAAAAATAGAATCAGTGTTTTTGGGAGTATTCAGATGATGAAAATAAGTTTAATGGGAAAATACAAGAGCCTATAAGACTCTTGTATTTGTGTGGGTAATGAAATAATTACACGCCTAATCGATCGCGAATTGTATAATATGCGGCACCGATGGCGGTAAATGGAATCTGTAAATTTCGTCCACCAAAGAAAGGAAGGTGAGGAAGCTTGGCAAAGGCATCAAAACGCTCAGCATCACCACGCAGCACTTCTGAAATCAGCTTCCCGGCCAGATGGGTACAGGTAACACCATGTCCACTGTAGCCCTGCATGTAGTAAATATTATTCTCCAGTCGACCAAACTGAGGCATGCGCGACAGGGTCAGCAAGAAGTTGCCTGTCCAACGATAATCAATTTTCACGCCTTTCAATTGTGGGAAAGTTTTCAACAGTTTTGGCACGATGAGATTATCAATATCGTCTGGGTCACGTGCACCGTAAACCACGCCGCCGCCATACAGCAAACGGTTATCGCCGGTGACACGGTAGTAATCTAAAAGATAGTTACAATCTTCCACGCAGTAATCTTTCGGAATTAATGAAGCAGCGACGTCGGCTTGCAGAGGCTCAGTGGTTACGATTTGAGTACCACACGGCATGCTGCGACGCGCTAACTCCGGTTCAACTTTATTTCCCAGATAGGCGTTGCCCGCCACGATAACGTATTTTGCCTGCACTTGACCCTTTTCAGTGATCACCGTGGCAGGTGTGCCGTGCTTAATTTTGACGACCGGAGATTGCTCGAAGATCCGCCCACCTTGCATGCGGATCGCCTCTGCCTCACCTAGCGCTAAATTAAGAGGATGAATATGGCCACCGCTGTGATCCAATAATCCGCCTACGTAGCGATCGGAGGCGATCTCTTCACGCACGCGGTCTGAATCTAAAAGCTCAAGCTGAGTATTGCCATAGCGTTCCCAGTGAGCTTTTTGTTCGATGAGCGTGTGGTATTGCTTGTTGTTGAGCGCAACGAAAATGCCGCCAGGTTTGTAATCACAGTCGATGGCGTAACGTTTGATGCGCTGGCGAATAATTTCCGCGCCTTCAAACATCATGCTGCCCAGCATTTTGGCGGTGTCCATGCCGTAGCGCTGTTCAATCACGTCAATATCGCGGCTGTAGGAGTTGACCAGCTGGCC
The DNA here is from genome assembly GCF_001586165.1 of Obesumbacterium proteus. Lineage (NCBI taxonomy): Bacteria > Pseudomonadati > Pseudomonadota > Gammaproteobacteria > Enterobacterales > Hafniaceae > Obesumbacterium > Obesumbacterium proteus. The sequence continues at coordinate 2,690,826 of NZ_CP014608.1, forward strand.
ACCGTTACGACCGCTGGCGCCAAAGCCAATGCGCGCTGATTCTAATAAAACGACGTCATATCCCGCTTCAACCAAATGCAGCGCAGAAGAAAGACCGGTATAACCACCGCCGACGATACACACGTCACATTGGACGGATTCGGTCAGCTGTGGATAGGGCGCGTGTGGATTCGCGCTGGCGGCATAATAGCTATTTACATGTTCAGTCATGATATTTACTCCAGCGAGATCCAGATAGTTTTCAATTCGGTGAATTTTTCCATGGCGTGCAGTGATTTATCGCGCCCGTTGCCGCTCTGCTTATAGCCACCAAACGGCACGGTCATATCGCCATCGTTGTAGTTATTGACGAAGACCAAGCCTGCTTTCAGGCGGCGCGACATGCGATGAGCTTTAGATAAATCACGGGTCCAGATGGCAGCGCCTAGGCCATAATCACTGTCGTTTGCCAGCGTGAGTGCTTCCTGTTCGGTGGTGAAGGTGGTGACAGCAAGCACTGGGCCAAAGATTTCTTCACGCGCAATGCGCATTGAGTTGCGAACTTCGGTAAAAATGGTGGGGCCGAGATAGCTACCATGCTCACCCTGCGGGTGATCGCGACCATCGAGATAGAGGTTCGCCCCTTCAGCCAGTCCTGCCGCGATATATTCATTCACTTTTTCACAATGGTCGGCATCGATAAGCGTGCCCATCACGGTTTCAGGATCGAGTGGGTTACCCGGTCTGAACGTCTGAGCCTGTTCGTGCAAAATAGCGAGGAATTCGTCTTTGATACTCTCTTCCACCAGCAGACGCGTGCCTGCGATACACACTTGGCCTTGGTTGTAGAAAATACCGGCCGCCGCATTGGCTGCGGCTTTATGCAGATCGGGACAATCGGCAAAAATAATGTTGGCGCTTTTGCCGCCGGCTTCGAGCCAAACGCGCTTCATATTGGAATCGCCCGAGTCTTTCAACAACTGTTTGGCGGTGCGCGTGGATCCGGTAAATGTCAGTACGTCGACGTCAGGATGGCGCGAGAGAGCCTGCCCTGCGCCTTGGCCAAAGCCTGCGATCACACTCAATACGCCGTCTGGCAATCCCGCCTCTTTGGCTAAACCAGCGATGCGTAAGGCAGTTAACGGGGATTTCTCAGACGGTTTTAAAATAACGCTGTTACCCGCGGCTAAGGCTGGACCGAGTTTCCAGCAGGCTAACAGCAGAGGGAAGTTCCAAGGCACGATGGCGGCGACAACGCCAACGGGTTCACGTTCGATTAACGCAAGGGCATCTTGAGCCGTTGGGGCAATTTCGCCATACACTTTATCAATGGCTTCGGCATACCAACGCAGAGAGCGAATGGCGCCGGGAATATCATCACGTAGGCTGTGGCGAATAGGCTTGCCGGTATCTAGTGTTTCCAGCAGCGCCAGCTCCTCGTGATGCTGTTCCATTAAATCAGCCAGCTTCATCAGCGTTGCTTTGCGTTTTGCCGGAGGGGATTGCGACCAGTCTCCGCGTTCAAAAACTTCGCGCGCAGCGCTAACGGCTTGATTCACATCATGCTCATCTCCCTGAGCGACGCGAACCAGCTCACGCTGACCCGCCGGATCTTCCACGGCAAACTGTGCGCCATCGGCGGCCTGCTGATAACGGCCATTAATAAACAGTCGGTTCTCAATCTCTAGGGCGCGAGCCCGTTGCTGCCAGTACTGCAAATCGTGAAAGTCCATGCGTTCCCCTTAATTCCCTTCGACATGGCATTGCAGAGCGTGAACGGCAATGCCAACGGCGTCGGGTTTTATCTATATCTCGACATAGGCGTCAGAATGTTGTGGGTGTATGGGCGCTGATAATTCGACATATACGCGCCGACGTATTGCTGAAGCTATGTGGAATGCCGGTGTTAATGGCATAACTTTGTCCGGCTTCTAGGTGATAAATCTGACCGTTGACCGTCAGCATCACTTCCCCTTCCAACAAGGTGCCGATCTCTTCACCCTGATGTTTTATGCGTTCACCGGTTGTGGTGCCGGGTTCATAAGTTTCAATCATCATGGCCAGCGTGCGGTTTGGGTTACCGTTATGAATGAGCTTCATGGAAACCCCTTGGCTGCCAATTTCGATCAAGTCTTCGGCGTTAATCACAACCTGTGGTTCATCTGGTTTTTCCTGTTCGGCAAAAAACTCCGACAGTGACAACCCATAGACCTTGAGCAGTTTTTGCAAGGTGCTAATCGCTGGGCTGACTTTATCTTGTTCGATGGTGCTAATAGCACTGTGCGTTAATCCAGACAGTTCAGCTGCCCTGCGCTGTGACAATCCCAATTGTTGACGGATATGTGACAGGCGTTTTCCTGGCGCCAAGCTGACATCGCTCATATGCATATTTCCTTATTGATAGTTCTTATCAGGCTGGCTGTTTTTTTCAGCACTGGCTTTCTGACAAGCGGTGATAAAACCTTCAAACAACAAGCGGGAAAGGGCGTATTCATCGCTATTCCATTCAGGATGCCACTGCACGCCCAAGGCGAATGGGTGATCGTGAACGCTAACGGCTTCGACTAAACCATCAGATGCCTTAGCTTCAATGCGTAGCCGTGGCCCCAGCGTTTTGGCACCTTGACCATGCAATGAGTTAACCCAGAACTTGTTGCAACCCGGTACTAATTGTGAAAGCAAACCCCCTGCCTGTACCAGCACCTCATGAGAGGGGGCATATTGTTGCTCCAGCGGAAGCTCTGGATCTTCACGGTGCTCCAGCAACTCCGGCTGTTCATAGAGGCGGCGATACAGCGTGCCACCGGTTGCCACCACCATTTCTTGTAACCCACGGCAGATGGCGAAAAGGGGAATGCGCCTTTCGAGTGCGAGGCTAATCAGCGCCATACTCAAACTATCACGCCCAGGATCGGCGTCAGGCTCATCGCCGTTTTCACCATATAGGTGCGGCTGCACATTGCTTGGGCTGCCCGGCAGCATAATGCCGTCCAGATGGGGGAGAAGCGATTCCAACAATTCAGGTTCAGACAGCGCGTGTGGCAAGGCCACTGGAAGTCCGCCCGCATTCAATACGGCATTTAGGTACTTTTCTTGCAAGGTTTGCGTTAGGTGCCCGTGCACCCTGTTCCTACACATGACGATGCCAATCACCGGCCTGTTAAATATATTGCCCATACCACCCTCTCCGCTTGGTCTAAATTATGAACACATTGCTTCCATACAGCGCTTTTCCGTTCAATATTTTCTCAATCTAGCAGTGGTAAGCGTAATATTCAAACTAATTGCAACACTTGCGAAACATTTTGTTTGCATCTACATTTCAATTGTGGACATTATATCGAGCAGTCCAAACGGTCAGATCCACGGTCTTCAATCAATGGCGGGTGAATCATGCAAACCAATATCGTAGAAGTTGAAAATTTTGTTCAGCACAGTGAAGAGAGACGAAGTAGCGCGTTCCAACGCGAAGTAAAAAATTACTTGGAACGCTATCCCTCCACGCAGCACGTCGATGTACTCCTTACCGACCTTAATGGTTGCTTCCGTGGAAAGCGTATTCCTGTTGCTGGGCTGAAAAAGCTTGAGAAGGGCTGCTACTTCCCTGCGTCGGTGTTTGCGATGGATATTTTGGGTAACGTGGTTGAAGAGGCCGGATTAGGCCAAGAGCTCGGCGAACCCGATCGCACCTGTATTCCGGTATTGGGATCGTTAACGCCATCGGCGGCTGACCCTGAATTTATCGGTCAGGTTCTACTGACCATGCTGGATGAAGATGGTACTCCCTTTGACGTTGAGCCACGTAACGTGCTGAATAATGTCTGGCAGCAACTACGCCAGCGCGGATTATTCCCTGTGGTAGCGGTAGAGCTGGAGTTCTATCTCATCGATCGACAACGCGACGCCGAAGGATATCTTCAGCCGCCATGCGCGCCAGGGACTCAGGAGCGTAATACGCAAAGTCAGGTGTATTCAGTCGATAACCTGAATCATTTTGCCGACGTGTTAAGCGATATTGATGAACTGGCTAAGCTACAACAAATCCCCGCCGATGGTGCGGTAGCAGAAGCGTCTCCAGGACAATTCGAAGTTAACCTGAACCACACCGATAACGTCTTACAGGCCTGTGACCATGCGCTTTCGTTAAAGAGACTGGTACGCATGGTGGCTGAGAATCATGATATGCACGCCACCTTTATGGCGAAGCCTTATGAAGAGTATGCGGGCAGTGGTATGCACATTCATATCAGTATGCTCGATAGTAAAGGTCAAAACGTTTTCGCCGACGACGACGGTGAAGACTCGGCATTATTGAAGAAAGCGCTCGCGGGCATGATGGAACTGATGCCAGCATCGATGGCGTTGTTGGCGCCGAACGTCAATGCTTTCCGCCGCTTCCAGCCGGGCATGTATGTACCGACTCAGGCATCTTGGGGCCACAATAACCGCACCGTCGCATTGCGCATTCCGTGTGGTGACCGCGACAGCCACCGTGTTGAATATCGCGTTGCTGGCGCTGATGCCAACCCGTATCTGGTGATGGCAACGGTGCTTGCGGGCATTCTGCACGGTTTGGACAACACACTTACGCTGGCAGAGCCTATCACCGGCAACGGCATTGAGCAGGACGGCCTGCCATTCCCAATCCGTCAAAGTGATGCTCTGTATGAATTTGAAGAACAGCAAGCGTTGCGCTCGCTGCTCGGAGAGCGTTTCAGCCACGTTTACCACGCCTGTAAAACTGATGAGCTTATTCAGTTTGAACGCATGGTGACTGACACTGAAATCGACTGGATGTTGAAGAACGCCTAATACCCTTTATCTTTCAAATTGAAAGGTACTGCAAGACCCCCTCCCAACCTCCCCCTTGTCAGGGGGAGGGGCTGAAAATGCGTATTTTTGCAGAAACAGCGTGTTTACACGGAGTGCTCCCTCCCCTGACAAGGGGAGGGTTGGGGTGGGGTTCGAAATTTGAAATTCAAATTCAATTACGGAGTACATCATGTCTGAGAATCAAAATCTGTCCGGGAATGCCTCCAACCAGTCATGGCAGAAGCGTCGTGAAGAGGCGGTGGCGGGCGGAGTTTCAACATTACTGCCAGCGTTCATTCATAAAGCGCGCAATGCTGAGCTGTGGGACATTGAAGGTAATCGTTATATCGACTTTGCAGCAGGGATCGCCGTGCTGAATACCGGCCATAACCACCCTAAAGTGATCGCGGCCGTTCAAGAACAGCTGACGCGTTTCACACACCCGTGCTTCCAAGTTACGCCATATCCAGAATACGTTGAGCTGGCAGAGCGTCTGAATGCGCTGGTGCCCATTAAAGAAGCCACGCAGACGCTGTTGCTTACCACGGGTGCTGAAGCGGTTGAGAACGCCGTGAAAGTGGCGCGTATCGCCACCGGACGCAGCGGTGTGATTGCATTCCGCGGTGGTTTCCACGGACGTACCTTAATGGGAATGGCGTTGACCGGTAAAGTTGCTCCGTATAAACAGGGGTACGGTCCGTTCCCATCGGGTATTTATCATGCGCCATATCCGTCTTCCTACCTTGGCATCACGGAGCAGCACGCGTTAGATGCGCTCGATTCCATTTTTGCAGCGGACATCGCGCCGAGCGAAGTCGCCGCAATCATCATTGAACCGGTACAGGGCGAAGGTGGTTTCTATGCCGCTCCTGCTGGTTTCTTGAAATCGTTACGTGAAATTTGCGATCAACACGGCATTGTTTTAATTGCGGATGAAATCCAGAGCGGCTTCTGCCGTACCGGTAAAACCTTTGCTATCGAACATACCGGCGTTGAACCCGATCTGATCACCATCGCGAAAAGCTTGGCGGGCGGCTTCCCGCTGTCTGCGCTGGTGGGTAAAAAACGCCTGATGGAAAAAGCGTTGCCGGGCGGTTTGGGCGGTACTTATGCAGGTTCTCCGGTGGCTATCGCCGCAGCGCTTGCAGTGACGGATCTGATTAAAGAAGAACAGCTGAACCAAAAAGCCCAGCAGGTTGGCGAACAGATTACGACCGAATTACATGCGTTGGCAGAACGCTTTGATTGCATCGGCGATATTCGTGCCGTTGGCGCAATGGTGGCGATGGAGCTGGTGGAAAATCGCGATGCAGCCAAGCCAAATAAGGCCATCACTTCTGCGTTAGTGAAAGAGGCCGGTAAACAAGGGCTGATTCTGCTCTCCTGCGGTGTGCGCGGTAATGTCATTCGATTCTTAGCGCCGTTAACGGCCGAAAAAGAAGTTATAAAAGAAGGTATGGAAAAGTTGGCTTCAGCACTTTCTGTTGTGGCAAAAACAGTGCAGAATGCATGACATAAAGATAACCGGTAGTTTACTGCCGGTTATCTTTTTTTTATCACTATGGCGTAACGACCTCGGGTCTACGCATGTGAACAAACGATGAGCCTGCCCCTCGATTCACGACGCAGGCTCCAAATACAGAGCGCGGTCGGAAGATTCGCGCAATAGCCAGAGCAAAAGTAGTTCTCGCGGCTGTTTCCACTACCGGACCACGGAGCGTTCAGGCGGTAGCGGTTTACTATGATGACGTATCGGGATACGTCTAGAGGATATAATGATGGTGCATGTTTATGTTTATCCGCCGCGCTTGGGCGAACGCCTGAGCCGCAGCGAATACGGGCCAGCTCACTGTTTTATTGGCGCTTTGCTGAATGAACAAACCTATATCTGTAGTCGATTATCCCGCCGCCTAATACGACGTTTCCCCGCGGCCTCTCTGAATGACGTTAATTTGTTACCAGCAGAGGACAAAGGGGGAAACCGTCATGGCGATTAGCACTCCTCCTGTTGCTCAGGCTGCCGCGCATGAAGCGGGCAAGCCCCAATTACGTAAATCATTAAAGCTTTGGCAGATTGTCATGATGGGCTTGGCTTATCTGACGCCGATGACCGTGTTTGATACCTTTGGCATTGTGTCTGGTATCAGCAACGGCCATGTGCCGATGTCGTATCTTTTTGCTTTGGCCGGCGTGCTGTTTACGGCGATAAGCTATGGCAAATTGGTGCGCCAGTTCCCGACGGCGGGTTCGGCCTACACCTATGCACAAAAAGCCATTAATCCCCATGTGGGCTTTTTGGTGGGATGGTCATCGTTGCTGGACTATCTTTTCCTGCCGATGATTAACGTGCTGTTGGCGAAAATCTATCTCACGGCGATGTTCCCAGAGGTTCCCCAGTGGATTTGGGTGGTCGGTTTTGTGGCGATCATGACCGCGGCGAACTTGAAAAGCGTGAGTCTGGTAGCCAATTTCAATACCGTTTTTGTTTTGGTGCAGATCTCGATCATCGTGGTGTTTATCTTTTTGGTTGTGCAAGGTCTGCATAAAGGCGAGGGGGTTGGCAAAGTATGGAGCCTTCAACCATTCGTTAGCGAGAATGCGCATTTGCTGCCGATTATCACCGGCGCCACCATCGTGTGCTTCTCATTCCTCGGTTTTGATGCGGTAACGACGCTGTCAGAAGAAACCAAGGATGCAGCGAAAACGATCCCACGGGCGATATTTCTCACCGCGCTGTACGGTGGCATTATCTTTATCTCGGTATCGTTCTTTATTCAGCTGTTTTTCCCTGATATCTCAAGGTTTAAACAGCCGGATGAGGCGCTGCCAGAAATAGCTCTTTACGTGGGGGGAAAACTGTTCCAGTCAATCTTCCTGTGCACCACGTTTGTGAATACGCTGGCCTCGGGTTTGGCATCGCACGCGAGTGTTTCGCGCTTGCTGTATGTTATGGGGCGCGACAACGTGTTCCCTGAAAAGATCTTTGGCTACGTGCATCCAAAATGGCGTACGCCAGCCCTGAATGTGGTGATGGTGGGGATGGTTGCTCTATCGGCTATCTCGTTTGATCTGGTGACGGCGACCGCGCTGATAAACTTTGGTGCGCTGGTGGCATTTACGTTCGTGAATATCTCGGTGATTAGTCACTTCTATGTTCGTGAAGGGCGCAATAAAACCTGGAAGGATCGTTTCCACTTCCTGATTTTGCCGATGATTGGTGCACTTACGGTTGCCGTGCTGTGGTTGAATCTGGAGAAAAGTTCGCTAACCATGGGGCTGATTTGGGCTGCACTTGGATTTGGCTATCTGGTGTTCCTTACCCGCCGCTTCCGTAAACCGCCGCCGCAGTTCGAAAGCCAACCGCAGGCGGAATAAAGATCTAAACAGTTATGTCGGGGAGCGAAAGCTCCCCGAATTTTTTGCGAAGCTCTTTCCAATCCTTTGCTTATGCTCTGACATCCCTTTATCGCCATGCTAGTTTCCCCCTCAATAAAAAGGTCATTTAAGCAGCAAAAATAACATGGAGTTTTATACCTAAATGGATATAATTGAGCGTATGGCAAGGCTTTATCGCAGACCTATTTTTTGGATTGCGGGGTGTAAAAAAGATCTGCAGCAATTGCCTGATGAGGTGAAAGATACGATGGGCTATGCATTGTATCTTGCTCAAATCGGGCGGAAGCATCCGCAGGCAAAGCCATTGAAGGGGTTTCATGGCGCGGGAGTATTAGAGATTGTCGATGATGATGGGTGTGGAACGTATCGCGCTGTTTACTGCATTCAATTCAAGCACGCAGTTTATGTGTTGCATGCGTTTCAGAAGAAATCATCTTCTGGGATTTCGACACCGCAGACCGATATGGAAAAGGTCAAAGAACGTTTAAAAGCGGCTCAACAACATGCAAAGGAAAATCACTATGAAAAATAATCTCGAGATCGAAGCCGGTGGCGATAGCGTCTATGAAGATCTTCAGTACGCTAACGCCGAAGAGATGCAGGTAAAGGCACAGTTGGCGGCCATTATTGCTGAGCTGCTACAGGAACGCGGCCTTTCTCAAACCGAAGCCGCCGTGATGCTGGGGATGACTCAGCCAAAACTGTCTAATTTGCTGCGTGGGCAGTTTCGCGGCATTAGCGAATTTAAAATGTTGTCATGCCTGATGTGTTTGGGCGGCCAAATTAACATTCAGGTCAAAAAACCGAGGCTAAAAACAACCCGTGGGCATTTAACTGTATCAGTGAGCTAAGCACATTAATGGCCCGGATGGTTTCTTTTGCCGCGCACCATATCGGTAGCCAAATGGCGATAGCGCCAGTGCTGCTGGAATAACTCGTAGACGCAGAATGCTAATCCTAACCAGATGAGGGAGAAGCTGATCATCTTCGGCATATTGATCGGCTCACCGAAGGCGAGCACCGCCAGTAAGAATTGGAGAGATGGCTCAACATACTGCGCAAGACCAATGACCGTCAGCGAGGTGCGCTTAATCGCTGCGGCGAATAGCAGTAGAGGAGCGAAGGTGACCGGTGCCGTCAAGGCATACAGAATATAGGTTTTTGTGCCGGAGCCCGCCAGAATGCTGCCGCCTGTGGCATGTAACCAAAAGGTGATGGCAATCGCGAGCGGTAGCATCCACAGGGTTTCTAACGTGAGTGCGGTCATGATGTCGTAGCGAATAAACTTACGCACTAACCCATAGAATGCAAACGTACTGCCCATTGCCAAAGCGAGAAGCGGAACGTGACCTAGTAAAATGACCTGATAGGCCAAACCCGTGATGGCAAGCGCCACTGCGATGCGCTGAAAGCGGCTGAGTTTGTCGTGTAGAAAAATAACGCCTAACGCGATAGAAAACAGTGGATTGGTGAAATAGCCAAGGCTGGCATCAAGTACCAGATTGTGGGTGAGCGCATAGATAAACGTGGTCCACGAGACGCTCATGATCAAGCCGCCTAATAGGCAACAGAACAGAGAACGTTTATCTTGCCAAACCTGTTGCCACGTCGTTCGGTTTTTAAATAGCAGACGTAGCAAAAGTAGCAAAGGAATAGACCAAAACAGGCGTTGCGCCAGCAACTCAAGCACGTTGGCATCTGGCAGCATCTTATAAAAAAGCGGTGTAATGCCCCACAAAATAAACGCGAGAACGGCCAAGACTGGCCCGTTTTTCAGCCACATATTTACGACCTGTTTTGAATAAAATCTATACCCAGCATGCTTCAAACTGCAATTGTTGGTCGCGCTTATTCATCCTAAGCACTAACTGGCTCGCCTCAATGCAACTCGAATTATTTTGGGTATGTGTATTGTAAAATAAAGAAAATGCGCCTTCGCTACCTACTTTAACCGTTGGTAAGAAAACCGAGGGTGATGTAGCTCACCCTCAATGATAAATCTTATGAATATTAACCGACTAACTGCTTTGCATATTCATACAGTTCTTTAAGCTGGGCCAATTTCTCTGGGTTTTCTTCATGGCGGTTATACAGCTCTTCCAACTGATGAATATAGGTTTGAACACGTTCAGGCGTTAGTGCTGCTTGGCGATGCAGTTGCCAGCGACGTTGTTCATCATCGGTAAGCGTCGCTGGGAAGTTACGTGCGCGATAGCGGAACAGTAAAGGTAGAACGCGTTTATCGTTAAACGTCAGGTCGAGAGCCGGAAGATTTTGCGGCAGGGTTTCTCTAATAATTTGCATTGCCGTTCGGTCTGCATCGCTAAAGAAACCATCATACAGCTGGGCGTCAACGTCTTCTGATGCTTTGAAAGGCTCGGCTTCTGCAAATACCGCGACAACTTTGTCTCGCAGCTCGGGATGGCTACGCAAAAGCTGTAAGTTATCCATGCAACGTTGACGATCGAGCCCTAATCGTTCGGCATTTTCAGGGCGCAGGGTCTGATCAGGCGCAAGAACCGGACATTTGTTGATATGCACCAGTTTGAGAGGAACGGGAGACGCGGTGCCAAGTTCGCTGCGGCGTGTATAGAGGCGTTCGCGCAGGGCATCGGTATCCAGATCTAACAGCGGAGACATATCGCCAGCCAGATCGCACATGATCACCGCATTTTTATTGTCAGGATGCCATGCCAGCGGCGCAACTAAGCTGGTGTTGCCGCGCAGAGCGCCAAACATGCCAGAAATATGCACCAGCGGTTTCATGTTGGCGATATCAATCAGCGCTGAAACTTTGTGTTTATTTCTGAGTTGGAATAAGTAATCAAACAGCTTGGGCTGGGCTTGTTTCACCAACTTGGCCAGCGCGATGGTGGCATAAACGTCGGCCATGGCGTCATGGGCATTTTCATGCTCGATGCCGTTGGCTTTTGACAAATGTTCTAGCTTAAAACTCGGTAAACCTTCATCGTTTTCCGGCCAGTTGATCCCTTCAGGGCGCAGCGCGTAGCAAGTGCGTAAAACATCGAGCAAATCCCAGCGTGAATTGCCGTTTTGCCAGCTGTATCCGTAAGGATCATAAAAGTTACGATAAAAGATATTGCGGCTGACTTCATCATCAAAACGAATATTGTTGTAGCCCATAATGCAGGTGCCGGGCACGCTAAACATCTGATTTATTTGCCGTGCAAACTCGGCCTCGCTAACCCCACGCTCTAAAGCCACCTGAGGCGTGATGCCTGTGATCATGACGGCTTCTGGCTGAGGAAGATAATCATCAGCAGGGCGACAATAGATCACCAAAGGTTCTTCAATGATGTTGAAATCAGCGTCTGTCCGCACGCCAGCAAACTGGGCAGGGCGATCTAGTGCCGGATGTTGACCAAGGGTTTCGTAGTCGTGGATGAGGAACGTGGGCGCGGCCTTGCTCAAAATAACATCTCTTATCAGAAAACAAAGTAGCGACTAGTGTAACCGCGAAATTGACGAAACCCAAAGGCTGGGACAAAACACGCGAGAAACATCGCATTAATTATTTATCTGGTTTCGCTAACCGGCGTTTGTTATTTAATTTTTTTTACGATATTGAGTACACTTAGCAAAGATAGGTATTTTCATGCGTTGTTATCCTTAAGGTATTCGCTGTGCGTCTCAATAGAGCAATTTCCCCCCCCCTCGAACATGTGATTTATGGTCACTACAAAGCCATCCACGGTATCCGTATGGCGATTGCGTTTGTCATCACCTTCTTGGCGATTCGCTTATTGCACGTACCCGAAGCCACGTGGCCGCTGATCACGATGGTGGTGGTGATGGGGCCGATTTCGTTTTGGGGAAACGTTATCACCCGCGCGCTGCAGCGCATTATGGGGACGGTTTTTGGTGCTGCCTCGGGGTTGGTTGCACTCTATCTTGAAGTCTTTTCGATGCCGTTGATGCTGGTGTGGTGCGCGGTCGTCATGTTTGTGTGCGGCGTGCTGGCATTAGGTAAACGGCCCTATATGGGGCTTTTGATCGGGATTACGCTGGCCGTGGTTTGCGGCGCGGGCCCTGGTGATATGAATACCGCCTTGTGGCGAAGCGGCGATGTGATTATTGGTTCGTTATTAGCCCTGCTTTTTACGTCGATATTCACCCAAAAAGCGTTTGTCCACTGGCGCCTAATGATGAGCAAAGAGCTTAAAAACATGAGCAGTTTTTACAGCGCTCACATATCTCCAAACGTGTTAGAACGGCCTCATTTAACCAATAAGCACCAGCAAATCCTGAATGAACTCGTCAAAGTACGGACGCTGATTTCACCGTGTGTGCGAGAAACGCGCATCGATAAAGATGTATTTGATGCCATTCAGGTGATGAGTCGTAATTTAGTTTCCACGCTTGAGCTTTTAACGGATGCCTATTGGGCAACCCGTGAAAGCCATTTCATTATGTTGAATGCGACAAAGCTGCGTGAATTTCAGAAACTGTCGGTCAATACGCTGAATGCGCTTTCCAATGCACTGCTCAGTGGAAGCATTGAAGCAAACTTGAGCGATCTGCCTGAAATGGTTGCGGTGTCCGGTGAGCTTAAAGCTTTAATGGAAAACGCCAAAGCAGCTGAAAATATTGAAGCCCCCATCTATGGTTATGTTTGGCTTAATATTGAACTGGCGAAACAGCTTGATGAGCTTAAAGATTTGATCGGTATGGTGTTAAGAAAATAATTTGATTATCCCCCCTGATAGGGGGGATCACTATACGTTATGGCTTAACGTTATGACTTATTTGCTGCCTGCTTTGCGGCATCGATCCAACCATCAAACGTGGCCTGATGTGCTTTAATCCAGCCGTTTACATGGCGCTCAATATCCGCTTCGGAGTTTTCACCCTGATGCATACGCAGGTTTTGCGCATTCACGTCAGCAATTGGCAATTTCATTTCAGCAAACAGTTTTGCCGCCGCAGGGTTTTTCTCGGCGAAGGTTTTGTTAGCCACGATCTGCATGTTGTTAACTGGGAAACCGTAGTTAGCGCCGTTTGGTAGCTTGGTATCAACATCTTTCAGGCTGCCCGGTAAGGCTGAGAACGGCACCTGTAGCCAAACAACATCACGTCCCGGTTTGAGCACGTCACTCACCCAATATGGCGTCCATGTGTAGTAAAACACCGGTTTGCCTTCTTTAAAGCGGGTCATGGTGTCGGCAATCAGCGCGGAATAGTTACCTTGATTGTGTTCAACCGTGTCATTCAAACCATAGGCTTTGAGCTGATAGTTGATAGACGCTTCACATCCCCAGCCCGGCGTACAACCGGCTAGGTCGGCTTTGCCGTCGTTGTTGGTATCAAACAGCTTGGCAATTTTGGGATCTTTCAACTGCTCAATATTGGTGATGTGATACTGATCGGCGGTTTTCTTATCGATCAAATATCCTTGCGCCGCGCCCGTTACGTACTGGCCTTCACGGTAGAATTTTTTATCACCGCCTGCACCGTTGTACATATCAGAATGAAGCTGATCCCAATTCACCGCGAGGAAGGTGGCATCACCGGCCGCAACGGAGGTATACGCAACGTTGTAATCCACTTCTTTGGTTGGCTGAACGTCATAGCCTAGTTTTGCTAGCGCCTTGCTCACTAGTTGGGTCTGGAAAGTCTCTTCGGCAATACTGCTCTGAATTGGCTGTACAGACACGCCTTTGCCCGGCAATTCTGCTGCCTGAGTGGAGAAGGAGATGGAAAGTGTGCCGAACGCCAAAGCAGTGACGGCAAGCATAGAGGCGATTCGTTGTTGAGTTTGGTTATGTTGTTTTGTTTGTGATGTCATGAATATTCCTGTTGGTTTTATCCCTGTTATTTTTGGCGTAGTGCCAGCTATGCAGGGTATAGATGGGAAATAGGGCTATCCGCGCTCTTCTCAGACGATGAAAAAAACCGAATAGAAGTTCGATATGCGCCTCCCCCAGCAAGAGGGAGGCTAAGAAGTGTTAACCGCGTTTAACAAAAATACGTGCGACTAAGCCTATTGGACCTGTCATATACCAACCCTGTGCGCCACGGCTGCGACGATCGCGGCCAACGGACTGGGTTAAGCGGTCGAGGATAATCGCTAGAATCACGATACCAACCCCACCGATGGAAGCCAGACCCATATCGAGTCGGCCGATACCGCGCAGTACCATCTGGCCTAAACCACCCACGGCAATCATCGAGGCGATAACCACCATCGACAGCGCCAGCATCAGTGTCTGGTTAACACCGGCCATGATGGTTGGCATTGCCAGCGGTAACTGCACTTTAAACAGCATTTGGCGTGGGCTTGAACCGAATGACTCAGCGGCCTCAATCAAATCAGCCGGAACCTGCTGAATACCCAAGCTGGTTAAACGCACAATCGGCGGTAGCGCAAAGATAATGGTGACGACGACGCCCGGCACGTTACCGATACCAAACAGCATCACGATAGGTACCAAATAGACGAATGCTGGCGTGGTTTGCATAGCATCCAGTAACGGTCTTATCACTCGCGCCGCACCTTTACTGCGTGCCAGCCAGATCCCTAAGGGCAGGCCGATGAGCATGCAGAAAAACAGCGATGTCAGTACCAGTGCAAGCGTCACCATTGCCTGCGACCAAGCGCCGATCGCGCCGATGGCGATGAGGCCAATCAAGGTCGCAGCTCCCATGCCAAACCCTGCGCACTGCCATGCAATTAAGGCGAAGACCAAAATCGCGATAGGTGCGGGCATGCCCAGCAAGATGTTTTGAAATCCGCTGAGGACGAAGTCCACCGGCATGCGAATGCCTTGAAAAACAGGGCGGCCGTGGCTGACCAACCAGTCGATACCATGCGTGACCCACGTATCGAAAGGCACCCAGGTATGATGGAACGGATCCATCAGATTAAAGTGTTCTGGCTCGGGCGCGGGGGCGCTGCTGAGCCAGTCGCTGCCTTGAGCGGCATGATTGCTTGCGGCATCAGTCGTGGCCGGTGATGAAGACCATGCGTCTGCGCCTTGCGATGCGGATGATGCGCTGGCGGCTGATTCTGCGGGTTCTGTTGCCCATGGATTACTCGTTGCGTCACTCATTGGCTAGGGCCCTCTTTGTCCAGTGCTTGTAATAGCGTACCTTTATTGATAATGCCGATAAAAATACCGTCAGCGGATGTCACCGGTACACCACATGGTGATTGGGCAACCTGCGAAATTAATTCGTTGAGCGAGGTATCTGCATCAACGGCTTCGGGAGCTGACAGCAGGGCAGAATCTAAAGACTGACCTTGAGAGAGCGCTTGTTTTAATGATTCAACAGAAACAATACCAATATATTTTTGGCCTCGTTCTACGACATAGCCATAATCATGATCTTCATCCTGCAATAATTTCAATGCAGCACGAGGTCCGAATCCCGGCGTTTTTCGAATCAATGAAAGATGTCTACGGCGAGCAATATCTTTCGCACTAAAGACTTGGCTAATATCAACGCCTTTGAAGAAAGTCTTAACATAATCATTGGCCGGATTATTCAATATTTCTTCAGGTGTCCCAACCTGTATAACTTCACCACCTTGCATAATGGCAATACGGTCACCAATACGCATAGCTTCGTCTAAGTCATGTGAAATAAATACAATGGTTCTTTGTTGCTGAGACTGAAGTCTAATTAGTTCATCCTGCATTTCCGTACGAATTAAAGGGTCTAATGCGGAGAATGCTTCATCCATTAATAGAATATCAGGGTTAATGGCCATTGCGCGGGCTAAACCAACGCGCTGACGCATACCGCCGGATAGTTCATCGGGATATGAGTTGGCGTGATTTTCTAATCCAACCTGACGCAAGGCATCCAAGGCTTTCTGATGACGCTCAGCCTGAGGCACTCCCGATAGCTCCAGCCCAAAGGCGGTATTATCGAGTACGTTCAAATGTGGCATGAGTGCAAATGATTGAAAAACCATACTGATTTTACTACGACGGATATTACGCAGTTTCTCTTCTGAAACTTGTGCAATATCTTCGCCGTCAATCATGACTTGGCCACGGGTCGGTTTAATCAGACGATTGAGAAGGCGTACCATGGTGGACTTGCCGGAACCTGAGAGTCCCATGATGACAAATATCTCGCCTTCTTCAATGGCCAGACTGGCATTTTTAACGCCAACGGTCAGACCTGTTTTTTCAAATATTTGGTCTTTATGCAGACCTGATTCAATAAGTTTAAATGCGCGGTCGGGATGTTCTCCGAATATTTTATAAAGGTTCTTAATTTCTATTTTAATAGTCATGCAATAATAGAGTGTCCTATATATAATGAGAAATAGTTCACAGATTATTTAAATCAAATAATCCAAATATTATGAGCGAAATCGTTTAATACCCTAACATAATGAGATGATGAGACAACCCCTAAATGCAGATTAATGCCGTAATTGGGGTTTACATAAGCATAAATATTCGTTATGGTAAAATGCTGCTGCGCTTTCGACCTAATTTTAATATCGACTGATTTTTAAGTTATTTGTGCTGTTAGGCCCCTTCAACGAAGCGTAATTATTCTGCTGAATATTCATAATTAAAATCATATTATTTGTTAAGAATGCTCCTAATATTTCTTGGCTTTAATCTATTTATGTAAACATTATTATCAACTGCTATTCCACCTGCATGACAGAATATCAGGCTGATTTTTGATGGTGAATATGAGAAAATAGGCCTCTGTTTCTTTCTGTATCGAGCATCAATGGCGCTTTCTTCCGCAACTAAAAATCAAATTACTCAATGGTATAAAGCCCTTTCTGAGCATATCCCTGATTTTATCCCACGTCCTCAGCAGCGCACGATGATTGCGGAAGTCGCGAAAACGCTAGCCGGTGATGACGCTCGTCATTTGGCCATTGAAGCGCCAACGGGCGTCGGTAAAACGCTGTCGTATTTGATCCCTGGAATTGCGATTAGCCGCGATCAAGAGAAACCGTTGGTGGTGAGTACGGCCAACGTGGCTTTGCAGGATCAGATATACAGTAAAGATCTTCCGCTGCTGCGCAAAATCATCCCTGATTTAAAGTTTACCGCGGCTTTTGGCCGTGGCCGTTATATCTGCCCGCGTAATTTAGCCGCGATGGCGAGCGCTGAAGGTATGCAGGGCGATCTGAAACTGTTTATTGAAGATGATCTACAGCCCAGCAGCGCGGAAGAAAAAGCGCTATGTCAAAAAATCAGCAAGCAGCTTAGCGGTTATCGTTGGGATGGCTTGCGCGATCATCTTGATGAGAATATTGATGATGCACTGTGGGCGAAATTAAGCACCGATCGTGCGAACTGCTTAGCGCGCAACTGTATGTATTTTCGTGAGTGTCCTTTCTTTATTGCTCGTCGCGAAATCGAGAGCGCTGACGCAGTGGTGGCAAATCATGCGTTAGTTATGGCTGCGTTGGAGAATGAGTCGGTTCTCCCTAATGCCAAAGATTTGCTGTTGGTGCTAGATGAAGGTCATCACTTACCCGATGTGGCGCGGGATGCGTTAGAAATCGATGGCGAGATCACCGCTATTTTTGTTAACAGTCAGGTGGAAGGGATCGCGCGGCACATTGAGCAGTGCGGCGCACAGTACAGCCCTAAAAATCGTCCGAAGCTGATGGATAGCGAGCGCCTGAAAGCCCATTGTGAAGAGATGCGGCAGCTAACCACGGATTTTGACCGCATGGCGTCATCACTGCTTCCCGTAGGCAGCAGTGAGCCAAACTATCGTTTCGAAATGGGCGTATTGCCTGAACCGATGGTCGATATTGCCGTCCGTTTATATAAATTGACGGACGGGCTGCGCGGCTTGGCTGAATTCATGATGAATGATTTGCAGGAGAAAACCGGCAGTCACGACATTATGCGATTGCACAAGGCCATATTGCAGATGAGCCGTAGTTTCAGCTACCTAGAAGCGATGACGAAGCTGTGGCGTTTGGCGGCAATGGAGAAAGCCTCCAATGCGCCAATTTCAAAATGGCTAACGCGTGACGTATTCGACAATGTGCAGCACATCTATATGCATTGCGTTGGGATCCGTGTCTGCGATCAGCTCGAGAAAATGCTTTGGCGAAAAATTCCTCATGCCATCGTCACTTCGGCCACGCTGCGATCCCTGAATAGCTTTAACCGAATCAGCGAACTCTCGGGATTAAATGAAAAAGCGGGCGATCGTTTTGTCGCGTTGGATTCCCCGTTTAACCATCCAGAACAAGGGCGTTTGGTGATCCCGCAGATGACGCTTGAACCTGCGATGGCACAGGAGGCGGAGCATTTACGCCAAATGGCACACTTTTTCCGCCATGAATGGGAAAGTGGAAAACATACCGGCATGCTGGTGCTGTTTGCCAGTCAAAGAGCGATGCACACGTTCCTTAGCTTCGTGCCTGCATTACGTCTAGGATTGTTGGTTCAAGGCGACCAACCGCGTTATCGCTTGGTTGAAGAACATTGCCGTCGCGTGCGTAAGGGCCAGCAAAGCGCCTTAGTCGGGCTACAGTCATTTGCTGAAGGTCTAGATCTTAAAGGTGAATTGCTTACTCAGGTACATATCCACAAAGTCGCCTTCCCGCCCATTGATAGCCCAGTGATCCTCACCGAAGGCGAATGGCTGAAAACGCTGAAGCGCTATCCGTTCGAAGTGCAGAGCTTACCTGGTGCGTCGTTCACGTTGATCCAGCAGGTTGGCCGCTTGATCCGAAGCCATGAGTGCAAAGGTGAGATCATTATTTATGATCGACGCTTGCTGAGCAAAAGCTATGGTGCGCGTTTGCTAGGCGCATTGCCGGTATTCCCGATCGAACAGCGCCCAATGCCCGAGGGCGAACTCCCCGAAATTCCTGTACAGAAGAGCGATAAAAAATCAGCAAATGGCTCGCGTGGCAAGCGCGGTGCTCGACGCCGAAGCTAAGGTTAGCGACAAGTACAATTGTCAGGGTAAATAATGCCACGTACTATCCATCATATGACGCAAATGTGAATTGGATGAGTACGAGGTGTTGCCGTGGATTATGCACAAATTATTAAAGAAGTAGGGCGAGGGAAGAATCACGCGCGTGATATCAGTGCTGAGCTAGCTGAGACGTTGTTTAGCGATATGCTGGCTGGCCGTATCCCTGAGTTGGAGCTAGGTGGCATCCTGATTGCTTTGCGTATTAAAGGTGAATCTGAGCAAGAGATGCTCGGTTTTTATCGTGCGATGCAGCAGCATTCCGCCAATATTACGCTGCCTACTGATATGCCAATGCCCATTGTGATCCCAAGCTATAACGGTGCTCGCAAGCAAGCCAACCTAACCCCGTTGTTAGCTATATTGCTGGCAAGGGAAGGTGTTCCCGTTTTGGTGCATGGTGTTAGCCAAGATCCAGGCCGGGTGACCAGCGCTGAAATATTCCAAGAACTGGGCATTACACCGACCCGCGATCTGCAAAGCATCGATTGGAAAACCGGTAAACCGGTTTTTATCTGTCTCGAAGATTTAGCCCCAGAGATGCACCAAGTGCTGTCATTACGATGGCGCATGGGCGTTCGCAATAGCGCACATACCCTCATTAAGATGATTAACCCTTTTGCCGGTGACGCTTTACGCCTGGCTAGCGTTTCTCACCCTGAATATATCCAGAGAATGGCGGGGTTATTCAATCAAACATTATCGACCGCGCTTCTATTGCATGGAACGGAAGGTGAGGCGTATGCAAACCCGTTACGTTGTCCGCAGATGCATTTATGCCGTGAAGGGGAAATGAGTACGCTAGTGACGCGTGAAATGGGAGAGGGGGATAAGCCAGAATTAGCTGAAACAAAAAGCATAGAGGAAACCGTGCGCTGGACGAAAAGCTGCCTTAGTGGTGATATTCAAATCCCGTTGAGCATTAGATTACAGCTTGAGGCTTGCTTGAGCGTGGTCGGCGTTAAGGGGATGTAATCGTTTTTATTTGCTCAAGATGAGCCGATATTTTAAGCATATTAAACGCCTATCTGTAGGCGTTTTCTGTTCATAAAATACATAGGAAAATGATAACTAACATAAATAAAAATAAAACATAGCTATATTTTATAGAATAAAATCTATGTGATGTTGATTTTTAAGGTGTTTTAACTGATTTTTTTATGTTTAATTAGATTTATATTTTAAATTTTTAAGATCGCAATCTGCGTAGTATCTATAAAAAAGGTTATCCAGTATCCTTTTTTTTAGAAAAATCCTATTTTATTAATCTTTAATTACACATAACAAAATGTGAATTTCATTGCAACATTATGACTACAATACACCACGAAAATCTTGATTCTGTGATCGATAATTCAAAGCCTGCATTCCAGTCTCCTTTCCTCCGTGATGATGAAATTGATTTGATTGAATGGTTACTTATCGTAATTAAATCATATAAAACAGTTTTAATTATAACGTTATGTTTTGGTTTAATGGGGTATGGCATTGCTAAAATTTTGCCGCAAAAGTGGACGAGTGATGCGGTTGTTGTTGCCCCGCAAACTCAGGAACTGACCTCACTGGATGAACTAAAGCCACAGCTTGCTGTTTTAGGCATCGATTTTAGCGTGGGTGAAAAAGAGCTGTTAAGCCTCTTCGTGCGTGATTTTGATTCTCAGATTTTGCGTCGCGAATACCTTGTGACAACCGATTTTTATAAGCGACTGATCGAGAAAGTCGGCCCTAATGATGAATTGGCTAAACGCCAGATACTTGACAGTTTGGCGACCAAATCCTTTACCTCTTTCAGCAGCGAACTGAGTAAAACCCCCTCGGACACGACTTATTCTTACAATAAACTGTCGTTTACCGCAGATACTAGTGAAGATGCACAGAAAACGCTGGAAGGCTTTATCTCAGTCGTTAATGCTTCGGTGGAAAAACATATCGTCGGTAAGATCCAGCGCCTCATCGATATTAATCTGAGCAGTGAAGAAGCAAAATATGATATGGCCCTTGCACGTTTAAAAAATGCTCAGGAAGTGAGTATTAATCGTCTTGGGTATTCGTTGTCTATTGCTGATGCGGCCGGCGTGAAACGTCCGCTGTATAGCAATGGCACTGCCATTAAAGATGACCCTGATTTTTCTATTGCGTTGGGCTCCGATGGCTTAAAACGTAAGCTGGAAATTGAGAAATCGATTACCGATCTGGCTCAGTTAAACTCCGGTTTGCAAGACAGCAAGATGATTATCAACAAGCTGCGTGAGCTAAAGTTAGCGGATCTCAATTTCACTGCATACAAGTACATGATGACACCTAATGAGCCAGTGAAGAAAGACAGCCCTAAAACAGCGCTGATTGTCTTGTTGGCACTTATTTTAGGTGTGATAACTTCGGTTGGTTTGGTGACTGTCCGCCATGTGATAAAAAGCCGCAAATAGCGTGTGTATTCATTTGATTTCTTAATAGTTTGGTAGAAATATCAGCTGTCAGAAATATAAAAAACGGGCCATACGGCCCGTTTTTTATTGGTTATTCGCGACTAAAGTCACTGATACTTATTGGGTGCTACGACGTTTGCGAATGAACATCCAACCCAGTCCTAGAATAACGAACCAGAGCGGCGTCACCATCAATGCCTGACGCGTATCAGCTTCCAGCGTGAGTAACACGATAACAAACGCAAAGAAAGCAAGACACACCCAGCACATCAGCTTGCCAAAAGGCATTTTGTAGATCGATTTTTCATGCAGGTGAGGACGCTGTTTACGGTAAACCATGTATGAGCACAGAATGATTGACCAAACAAACATGAACAAGATGGCTGATACCGTGGTGACCATTGTGAAGACGGTGACAACGTTAGGGATTAAGTAGATAAGTACCACGCCGCCCAACAGGCACACGCAGGAGAACGTTAAGCCTGAAGATGGCACTGCGCGCTTAGACAGCAAAGCAAAGCGTTTAGGCGCCACGCCATCCTGCGCTAAGCCATAAAGCATACGGCTCGTTGAAAAGACGCCGCTGTTGGCGGAGGAGGCCGCAGAGGTAAGCACCACGAAGTTAATGATGCTGGCCGCGGCAGGTAAACCCGCTAATACAAACAGTTCAACGAACGGGCTTTTATCTGGAACTACAGAGCTCCACGGCGTGACTGACATGATCATGATGAGAGCAAATACGTAGAACATGATGATGCGGATCGGAATTGAGTTAATGGCTCGCGGTAGTGATTTCTCAGGATCTTTCGTTTCTGCCGCCGTGGTTCCTACCAGCTCAATACCGACAAAGGCGAACACCGCTATTTGGAAGCCCGCGAAGAAACCACTTAGGCCTTTCGGGAACCAGCCACCGTCGTTCCACAGATTACTAAATGAAGCCACGCTGCCGGTCGGTGATTCAAAGTGCATTAACACCATGCCTAGCCCGATCAAAATCAGCGCAACGATGGCCACGATTTTAATCATCGCAAACCAGAACTCCATTTCGCCGAACATTTTAACCGTTGCCAGATTCAGGCCTAACAGCAAAAGCACCACGGCAAGCGAGGCGACCCAATCAGAAAGCCCAGGGAACCAAAACTGCGCATAGGCCGTTATCGCGACGACGTCGGCGATGCCTGTAACAACCCAGCAGAACCAGTATGTCCAACCGGTAAAATATCCAGCCCATGGGCCGAGTAAATCGGCAGCAAAGTCGCTAAAGGATTTATATTCAAGATTGGATAACAGCAGCTCGCCCATCGCGCGCATCACGAAGAACAACATAAAGCCGATGATCATGTAGACGAAAATGATCGAAGGGCCTGCAAGGCTGATTGTTTTGCCGGATCCCATAAACAGGCCGGTACCGATAGCACCACCAATAGCAATGAGTTGAATATGACGGTTGGTGAGATTACGCCGGAGATGCTCTTCCCCTTTTGCGGGGCTCGCGGCCTCAACTTTTACCTGCTCTACCATTTTGTCTCTTCCTTTTACCTGTCTGTAAGTTGCATGCCTTTTGCTAATGCTTCGCAGATGATGAGCTGCGGTGTAGTACATCATTTTGGGCATGTAGTTTTAGGCATAGGCTCTGATGGCCTTTATCTATACCCGCCATACTTCAAGTGCGCCATCACTGACTTGAGTAAGCTCATGGGGATGAGCCCACTCACCGCCTCACTGCAACTCGAATTATTTTGGGTATATAAATGCATTGCGAAAGAGAACGACTCATTCGCAGGGCATCAAAGATATTAGGGAAGAAAATAAGAATTGAATACAAATAGATTAACTTAATGTTAATTTTTTGTTTTTTATCGATCTCGATCCACAGTGATTTGTGATGTATTTCAAGACTCGCCAGATAAAACATCCGTCAGATCACAAAATCACCGCAATAATCATTCGGCTACAAGTAGGGATTACAGAATATTGTGAAGGTGCCGATGAGGCGAAGCAGAGGGTTTGCGGGCATAAAAAAACGCAACCGAAGTCGCGTTTTATTTGGCATTTAGGACAATCAGGTGTTTGTGCGTCTGGATTAGCTATGTGCCGGGTTGGTCAATACTCGGCGAGCTTCACGATAACGGCCTTTCCAGTAGCTATCATTCAGGCTTGAAATAGTCACACCGCTGCTGGTGGAAGCATGAACAAATTGATCATTACCTAAATAGATACCGACATGGCGTCCCGTTGAGCCTGCACGGAACAGCACTAAGTCACCGATACGCAGCTTGGTACGCTGAATTTGGCGGCCAGTATCTTGTTGTTCTGACGTAGAGCGGGGCAGATCCAAACCAAATTGTTCACGGAAAGTACGTTGAACAAATGCTGAACAGTCAATGCCACGTTTGCTGTCGCCACCGAGGCGATAACGTACACCTTTCCAGGTTGCGTATTGATCCATAATTTTGGATTTAATATCCACATTACGAACCATTGCTTCAAATTCATCCTGAGAAGCTTGAAGTAAAAGACCATCTTTGTCTTTAACTGCATGCGTATCAGTTTGTGCGTATCTATCAGATGAAGAATGGTTTGCACTACATGCCGACAGAAGTACTGCGGCGGCGATAGCAGGAGCTAATCGCAAGATATATCTCAGAATCGGTTGAGACTTGACCATTGTAGAAGATTTTCCTTTTTGTCCTTAACGACGGAGTCGCTATCTATAAATGCCATTCAAGAGACTAATAATAGGATCCACATGTGACAATGTTTACACATGAAATCTGTGCGGTGGAGCACACTTTTATCGCTATTATTCTCAAAAACTCAGAATCTATGCACAAACGTTGAAAGATTACCGGATCGAAATAGGTTTGGCGAGGCTTTTTGTTCATTTTAAAGAATAAGAAGCTGCTGTAATAATATGTAATATTTAAAGATTATTAAAAAAGATGTATGAGCAATGGAAAGATGAAAAGAAAGCTAGGTTGGTATAGGAATTATCTGAATGAGAACTTATGCAGTATCTAATTTATCCCCCTTAATCGCTTATGCGGATTCAGGGGGATGCAGTGGATTATTGCGGACGATACTTGCCGGGCATATGCCGGTCTAACAAGTTCAATAAGGCATCTGATGCGGGGGTGAGGAGCCACCAGCTTAGGCCAACCAGCACGACGCTGAGGGAGCCGACGGCGATATCACTGAACCAATGCGCACCAATCATGATGCGGGGTAAAATAAACACCACGAAAATCGCCAGCGCAATAATGAAAGAGCGAAGCGTAAAATAACGCAGCATGAATACGGCAAAAATAATCAGCATCATGCCATGGTCACCAGGGAAACTATCGCTTGAGCTATCTTTGGTGTTAATCCCAGTCAGCTCGCCCACCCGATGAATATCAGGGAAGTAGTTAGTTGGGCTAGCACGTTTAACGGGAAGAAAGTGACCTAGCTGATTTAAAACTACCGCCGTTAGCAAGATTACTACGCCTAAAATCAGCATCCGGCGTTTGCCGTAACCATCTTGTTTAACGAAAAATGAAAGATACAGCAGCCCCATACACAGCAGCGCTATAGCATCGAACGCACGATTATTGGTATAGGCGACTAAATAGAGAAAGGCGCGGTTGGTGACCAAGTGATCGTTAAAAAAGAAAAAGATCGACGAGTCTATCGGGAACCAAAATCCGTGATTTGGAGCTAAATACCAAGAAAAGAATAAAGCGATGCCAAGAAGATTACACAAAATAATCCACGGCAGATTACGACGAGTCATGTGCTAAGCCTAACCTGTAAAAATGAAAATATGTGTTTAAGAAGCTGTTTTAATACGTGCTTTTAAGAGCGCACTTTGTAATGTGTTCCAGTCGGTTTCTGCGTCATGAATTAACTCGATGCGACTGTCCAGCGGGGTGGTCTGCTGTGTTTCAATATGGAAATCAGCACCTTGTCGATTAACGATCAACGTTCCTTCTGGTATCCGCAAGCTTCCTTTCACGCGTACAACCGGTGCGAGACGTACCCATTCCAGTAAAGCGACAGTGTCGAAACAGGTATCTGAGTTAAATACCCATCCGCAGCTAAAATAGCCTTGTCCCTGATTCAGCGAGCGACGCCAGTTTTGTCCTTCAGGCAAGCGCAGAGCGGCGATGCCAGATGCCGGTGCTTTACCATGGTGGTGATGTTTCGCATTGGGTAACTCGACGACGTTTTCACGTGCGCTATCGAGCAATGCCACATCAAGCTGTCCATGCTGCGTTGATACCAAACGGCGTCCTGAACCTGCTTGTTGATACCAGTCGTCGAGCTTGTTGCGATCGTTGTCGCTATAGGTATCGTCTTTATTCGCCACAATGATATCCGCAGCGGCGAGTTGATCGCGGAAATTCTCGTTGCTGGTGTATTTGTCATCGCTAAGCTGGCGGGCATCAAGCACACAAAGCGTGGCCTTTAGCTCAAGCCAAGCTTGATAGGTATCTGATGTCAGCAGGTTTAGGATTTGTTTTGGATGTCCAAGCCCCGTGGGTTCAATCAGCAAGCGATCGGGTTTGGCTTGCTGCAACAGCATATTCAATCCAACCTGCATCGGTAGGCCGTTAACGCAGCACATACATCCACCGGGGATCTCTTTTAACACGGCTCCAGTATCGGCCAGCAGTGCGCCATCGATGCCAATTTCACCAAATTCGTTGACCAAAACAGCCCATTTTTCATTCTCGGATTTGTTTGCTAATAAGTGGCGTAGCGTGGTGGTTTTACCGCTACCCAAAAATCCAGTGATAAGATTTACTTTAGTCATTTAACGCCCCGATTTACCTGCTTTTCGACCAGAATATTACCATAATTACACACTATCTCAGGGGAGAGAAAGTGCTGCAAGGTTAAACCAAAGTTAAACAAAAAAGAAAATGACGACAAAATATTCGCTTCCATTATCTGCTTTGAGCCTGCCTGTTTAGCCTTATTAAACGCTAATAATTTTCTCTATAGCATAGTTACCTGCTGTATATCGCCTGAACGGCATTTTTTCTTAAGGTTTCCTGTTTTGCTGCCGTTGTGTTTTTCACAGACTGCTACCTTTAAATCACGCTCTATGCACAGGATTTGCATGGATTGATGTATTTACCGGCTAGCGTTTATTTGTGTGAAAATCCAAGAGGTGACCATGAATAAGGTTTGGTTATCAATGCTTTTCGCTGTCGGCTTGGGATTGCCATTGTTCGCTGGATTGATGCCTGAAGCTCAGGCTGGAAATACGGGGGTCATTCGTTTTGTTGGCTCGATTGTTGAAGATGCCTGTGACGTTGGCGTTGACAAGAATCATATAAAAACTCGCTGTGATAACGGTGGACGAACCGCAACGGTCAGCCGCCCAATTAGCCAAATAGGTACGGCACCCGTCGATCTCCCTATTTCAGTGGGAACCAGTCAATTAAATTGGATCAATTCCAAACATACTCTAGGTGTGTTAACGATCAATTATCATTAGATTTCTTTGCTCATTCTTTTCTCAAAATTTTATACGTTGGTGGATGCAAATGGGGTTTGGATTATGGTTATCCAGACCCCGTTGTTGATGTATTTTGCCAAGCTCATTTTTCTGCTGTGATATAATCAGACCAAATTAGGCAAGTGCTCCTATCATTTGGGGATTTGGTCTGGCCAATCGGTAAGCTAGACGATATTCGCCCACCTTATCGGTATAAAAGGTAGCAATATGAGATTGTATCAAGAAGTGGGCAATACTCTGCGTGAACTGATTGCGCAAGGAGAGTACCCAATTGGCGAGCGTTTACCGCCTGAGCGTGATATTGCGGAACAATTTAGCGTTAGCCGCAGCGTTGTTCGTGAAGCACTTATCATGCTCGAACTTGAAAAGCTGATTGATGTTCGTAAAGGTTCCGGCGTGTATGTTGTTGCTTTGCCGCAAAGTCAGCGACGAGCCGCGGTGACCGATCTCGATGAAAACACCTATGGTCCTTTTGAATTGCTTCAGGCAAGGCAGTTGCTGGAAAGTGAGATTGCAGCGTTTGCGGCAGTCCAAGCAACCAAAGCTGACATCATGAAGATGCGAAAAGCGATTGAACAAGAACGCCAGTCATTGTCATTAGGCACGGTTGATGAAAGTGCCGATGAGCTCTTCCATTGCCTACTGGCGCAGTCGACGCAAAACAGCGTGTTAGCCAGCATGGTTCACGACGCCTGGCAGGCAAGAAAACATAATCCAATGTGGAGTGGGCTGCACGTGCATACCAGCGATTTCAGCTACCGTTGGAACTGGTTGGACGATCACCAAAAAATTCTGCATGCCGTTTTACGTCGTGATGCCAAATCCGCAAAACAGGCGATGTGGCAGCATTTGGAAAACGTAAAAACGAAGCTGCTGGAAATCTCCGATCCAGAAGATCCAAGTTTCGATGGTTTTTTATTTGAATCAACGCCGGTGTTACAGAGCGAGTAAGCATTATACTTTTGTCAGTGCATTGGTGCGCTAATTGCTCGTTAGCAGCCCCGGTTCATCGTGAGCCTGTGCGGTAACTTCCTATATTGCGCAATAGATTAGCTATTTATGGTTGTTTTTCGACATAATAAAAATAATATCCGTCGTGAACTGCCGGTAATTGATATATGACACAGCTTTTTCGCACAGCGAGTTTCCGCCCTGTAGCAAGACTTTTTGTCTCTCTACTGGTCGTCATTTTAATTCTTATTATCGCCGTGTTGACTATTTCATGGCAGATTTCGCGTGGAATGGAGCGTGATATTGAGCAACGCTTACAGCGTGCGATATTGCAATTTGATGCGACGTTACAAAATGCGGAGACCGCTGCGAATGCGGTGCATGATTATTTAGGTAAGGCCTGTAACACTGAAACGCAGGACGCATTACGTTATCAGGTTACCGTTGTTCCAGATATCCGTACAGTTAATCTGGCTACTGGCGATAATGTTTACTGTTCATCTCTGGCGGGAAAATATTCCACTGGGGTAAGCACCAGTAAATACGTTAATGGGATGCTGTTGATGCTGAACGGTAATCCGGTCACGCCTAACCGCTCGCTTATTGCATTTCGCAAATCTTACGGAGAGCACAGCGTTTTAGTGGGTGTTGATGGCTATTATCTAAAAAATGTTTTGGAACTGCTGCAAACACCGACGGAAATCCATCTATTAGTCGGCACCAGTTGGATGGACAGTACAGGTCATGCGTCTGATAAGAAATTCCAACCCAATGGCACAAGCTATTTTCAGACATCAACGCGTTTTCCTTACACGGTTGCGACAGAAATTCCCACCAGCACCCATTGGGAATATGTCTGGGAGTACTCCTCCGGCAGCATTATTTTATTCCCACTCTTAGCCGCCTTATTGGGATTCATAACCTATCGTACAATGGGCCGCGTGAATTCACCTTTATCCGAGTTGAAAAGCGGGTTAAGGAATCATGAGTTTATTCCGTTTATTCAGCCTGTGGTCAGCGGTAATACCAACGACCTCACGGGGTGTGAAGTGCTCATGCGCTGGCGTCATCCGCAGATGGGGATGATTGCGCCTAACCAGTTTATTCCTTTAGCCGAAGAATCAGGGCTCATCGTGCCGATGACTCAAGATTTAATGGCGCAGGTGAGGGACTATTTTGCGCCGTTAGCGGAGCGTCTTCCTTACAACTTCCATTTCGGAATCAATATTAGCGCGAGCCATTTTAAAGATCTCAGTCTGGTTGAGGATTGCCGCCAATTTCTTGCCGCTTTTAAAGGGTATAAAATTCAGCTGGTATTAGAACTGACCGAGCGCCAGCTCATTGTGCCAAGCGAAATGACGTACCGCATATTCCATGAGTTACACGAGCTTGGCGTGCTCATTGCGTTAGACGATTTTGGCACCGGCCACTCAAGCTTGGCTTATCTGCGCGAATTCCATATTGATATTCTTAAGATTGACCAGAGCTTTATCCGCATGATCGGGTCAGATGCGTTATCAGGACATATCGTAGATAACGTGATTGATTTAGCTAAACGCCTGCAAATGGTAACGGTAGCAGAAGGGGTGGAAACACCGGAACAGGCGGAACATCTTAAGCAATATAACCTTGATTTTTTGCAGGGGTATTTATTCGGGTGGCCAGAAGAACTCAAGGTTTTTAGCGATAAGTGGCTGTTGTAGATAGCTTTAATATATCGATTGTATTATCAGATTAAATTTACAATATTGGCTATCCCATGTGGGATAGCCAATCGACATGAATTATTTAACCAGTGCTGCGCAGGTGTTAGCCGCGCCATTTTTCACGAGTGCTAAATAAGCATGGGTGACGGCTTCGACAAACGTAGCTTGTTTTGGCAACTCATCACCAAATACCGCTTTGATACCCAACAATGCCTGAACGCGGGCTTCGCCTTCTTGGCTTTCAGCAACCACCGCCTTTAATGTTTCCACCATAGGATCATGAATATCAATATCTTGTTGATGATCGTCTACGCCGCCGACATAACGCATCCAACCCGCCACACCCAGCGCCAAACACGGGAAAGCGCTATCGTGAGCGAGGTGCCAACGAATGGAGTCCAGCATACGCTGAGGCAGTTTCTGGGTGCCATCCATCGCAATTTGCCAAGTGCGATGTTTCAGTGATGGATTACTGTAGCGCTCGATCAGACGGTCGGCATACTGGCCTAAATCAACGCCGGTTACGCGTAGCGTCGGTGCCTGTTCTTGCAGCATCAAACGATGTGCCGCGGTGCGATAGGCCTGATCTTCCATGCAATCATTAATGTGCTGATAGCCAGCCAGATATCCCAGATATGCGAGGAATGAATGGCTACCGTTAAGCATGCGCAGCTTCATTTCTTCATAAGGCAGTACGTCACTTACTAGCTCTGCGCCAGCGATTTCCCACTGCGGGCGACCCGCAACAAAATTGTCTTCCACAACCCACTGAATGAAAGGTTCGCAAGCGATGCCGCAAGGATCTTCCACGCCAACGGCTTGAGCAACCTCAGCCAGTGTTTCCTCCGTGGCGGCCGGTACAATGCGGTCAACCATAGTGCTTGGGAAGGTGACGTTGGCTTCAATCCAAGCCGCCAGATTTTCATCGCGCGCTTTGGCCAATCCGAGAACCGCGTTTTTAACCACGTGACCGTTTTCAGGGATGTTGTCGCAAGATAAAACGGTAAACGGTGCAAGGTTGCGTTCATGGCGTAAACGTAAAGCTTCCACAATCACACCAGGCGCCGAAGTTGGTGCCAGCGGAGTGGCTAAGTCGCGTTGGATCAAGGCGTTATTGAGATCCAATTTTCCGCTGCCGGGTTCAATGCAGTAGCCTTTTTCCGTGACGGTCAACGACACAATGGCGACCTGCGGCTCTGCCATTTTCTCAATAACAGCCTGAATGCCATCGATTTCTGAGTGCAGCGATTCATGCACTGAACCAACCACCACGGCCTGATTATGCTCAGCGCCTTTTTCCAATACGGTGTACAGATGATTTTGCTCGCGCAGCTGTTCAATCAGCTTTTCGCCGCCGAACAGGTTAACTTCACAATAACCCCAATCTCCGCCTTGCTGATTAAGCACTCGGTCAGTCAGCAATGCCTGATGGGCACGATGAAAAGCACCAAAACCGAGGTGAACGATACGGCTTTTTAAGAGGCTACGGTCATAAGTGGGCTGTTTTACACCGTCTGGCAAAGAATGGTTGGCTAGGTTTTTCATGCTGAACTCCATTGAGAAGATGAACGTGGCAGACGGGAAAAAGTCTGTCAGCATCAGAACGGTAAAGCAAAAGATGTTAGACCACTTTGTCTCGTTAATGCTCACGGCATAAAAATGCGTTTATGGCCTGAGAATTAATGCGGTCTGACATCTTCTAAGATCACTAAAGTGGCTTGCAGTCTAAAGTCATATGACAGAAAATGAAATTGGTTAGTCCAAAATTCTAAAATATTCGTGAAGTGGATCAACCAATAGTGGATTGGGTTTTGACAGAAAACCAGCAAAGAGTAAGGTAAAAGCTAAATGATATCTGTGGTATTTGGTATAACAGCTTGAGTTTTTCGCTCACTATTTTGCTGGAAACATCGAGAAATTGCTGCCAAAGCTGTCACAGAAGAATTCCCTTAATCATGATAAATCGTATTTTCACCCGCAGAAGGTAGAGACAGATGGAACAAACTTGGCGTTGGTATGGCCCGAACGATCCGGTTTCTTTGGATGATATTCGTCAGGCAGGCGCAACCGGTGTGGTCACCGCATTGCACCATATTCCTAACGGAGAAGTTTGGACAGTTGAAGAAATTGAGAAGCGTAAGGCTATCTTGGCGGCAAAAGGGCTGACATGGTCCGTGGTTGAAAGCGTTCCGGTTCACGAAGAGATCAAAACGCACACCGGCAACTATCAGCAGCACATCGACAACTACAAACTGTCTCTGCAAAATCTCGCGGCCTGCGGCATCGATACGGTTTGCTACAACTTTATGCCCGTTCTGGATTGGACGCGTACCGATCTTGAATACGAATTGCCAGATGGCTCTAAAGCGCTGCGTTTCGATCAAATTGCGTTTGCGGCTTTTGAACTGCATATTTTAAAACGCCCAAATGCAGAAGCGGATTACACGGCGGAAGAACAAGCTCAGGCTAAAGCCTATTTTGACGCCATGAGCGAAGCCGATATTGCTAAGTTAACTGGCAACATCATTGCGGGTCTACCCGGTGCGGAAGAGGGCTACACGCTGGATCAATTCCGCGCTCGTTTAGCCGAGTACGACGGCATTGATAAGGCTAAGCTGCGTGAGCACATGGGTTACTTCTTGAAAGAGATCGTACCCGTTGCCGAAGCGTGCGGCTTGAAGCTAGCGGTTCATCCTGATGATCCACCGCGTCCAATTCTGGGGCTGCCACGCATTGTTTCAACTATCGAAGATATGCAATGGCTGAAAGAAACCGTCGATAGCATCTACAACGGCTTCACCATGTGTACCGGTTCATACGGCGTTCGCGGCGATAACGATCTGGTTAAGATGATTGAAACCTTCGGCGATCGTATTCATTTCACGCATTTACGTTCTACCTGCCGTGAGCAGAACCCGAAAACCTTCCACGAAGGCGCGCATTTGCAGGGTGATGTAGACATGTATTCCGTGGTGAAAGCGATTCTGACCGAAGAGCAACGTCGCCAGAAAGCAGGGGATATGCGCCCAATTCCTATGCGTCCCGATCATGGTCACCAAATGCTAGACGATCTGAAGAAGAAAACTAACCCTGGCTATTCTGCGATTGGCCGCTTGAAAGGCTTAGCTGAAGTGCGCGGCGTTGAACTTGCGCTTAAGCGTGCGCTGTTCCCTGAAATGAAATAGTCATCGCGTACTATATTGCTGAAGATAAGTTGCTGAAGATAAAAAAGGGACGCCATCGCGTCCCTTTTTGCTGTTTGGTGTGCAGAACCGTAATCAGTCCGCACGGCCCATAAAGCGACGTTCTTCAATATGGATGCGAATTTTTTCACCGCTGCTCAGATATTCAGGAACCTGAATTGTTAAGCCGGTGCTCATTACCGCAGGTTTGGTACGTGCGCTGGCAGAACCGCCTTTGATGCTTGGGCTGGTTTCAACGATTTCCATATCAACGGTCTGTGGCAGCTCAAGTGCTAACACCTGACCATCCATGGTTAATACCTGAATGCCAGGCATTCCACCTTCAGGAATAAACAGCAGTTCTTCTTCGATCTGATCTTTTTTGAAGGTATATGGCGTGTAGTCTTCGTTGTCCATAAAGACGTATTCGTCCCGTCAATATACGAGAAGTTAACCTGACGACGGCTCAGAGAGATCTCTTCCAGAATGTCATCGCCTTTAAAACGTTCTTCAACTTTCAGACCGGTACGGATATCGGAGAAACGCATTTTGTACAGCGTGCTCGCGCCACGAGCGCTTGGGCTTTGTACATCGATATCGCGAACCAGCAGCAGTTTGCCGTTTAAAGTGACCGCCATACCGCGTTTAATTTCGTTAGCTCTTGGCATAAAAAAACCTTGTTAATGAGTTTGCAAATTCAGTCTTTAGCGTGTGGCGACACGTTACCCGCGCGGCGTTTTCTAGGCAAGAGGGGAAGGTAAAAAAGCAGATAAATTTGACGCAAAAAGCCGGAGCGGGCGCTCCGGCATCACAGTTTTTGACGAGTTATTGATAAACGGGTAACAAGTTCATCAGTGACAGAATATGTGCCACGGCGTTAATCAAACCAAAGGCAATAATAAACAGAATCATTGCTGAACCGCCCGGTGCGCGATAGGTCGCCTGCGGGAAACGCTTACGGCTTGCTCGCGCCATCATCGCTGGCACGATGACGGCCCAAATGGTGGCGGCTAAACCCGCAAAGCCGATGGCATAAAGGAAGCCGTCTGGGAATGCCAGTGCGCCAATCGTTGGCGGTACGAAGGTGACCAATGCGGCTTTGGTGCGGCCAGCGCGGCTATCATCATACTTGAAGAAGTCAGAGATAAAGTCGAACAGCCCCAAGGAAACACCCAAGAACGAACTCGCCAACGCCATATAAGAGAACGCGTTAAGCAGCTGGTTGACAATGCTGCTGCTAGCAACGCTGCCCATCTGTTTTAGCAAACTACCAATGTTGCCGCCTTCTGCGATGATCTGCTGGAATGCCGCGCGGGTAATGTTCCCTTGGATCACATACTGCCAGAAGATGTAGATCGTCAGCGCGATAAGCGTACCGATAAACAGACTGCGAACCACTGACTTAGCGTCTTTATGGTAATACTTCACCAGCCCCGGAACGTTACCGTGGTAGCCAAAGGACGTTAGCAGGTAAGGAAGCGAAGCCAGCGCATAGGGCAGATAATTCGGCTTGTCTTCACCGGTATTAAACAGAACCGCGGGATCGACATGGGTGAACATATCACCGGTCGAAAGCAAGAAGGTAATCACCATGCCGCCAATCAGAATGGTGCTTAAGCGGTCAACCGCACGCGTCGATAACCAGACGATAAAGGCCACGACAATGGCGAATACCAAGCCTGCTGCGGTTTGTCCTACGCCAAAATAGGGTTCCAGCGTGTGGGTGATGATTGAGCCACCCGCTGAAATATAGGCATAGGTCAGAATATAGAGAACGAAGGTA
The DNA here is from genome assembly GCF_001586165.1 of Obesumbacterium proteus. Classification (NCBI taxonomy): domain Bacteria; kingdom Pseudomonadati; phylum Pseudomonadota; class Gammaproteobacteria; order Enterobacterales; family Hafniaceae; genus Obesumbacterium; species Obesumbacterium proteus. Next base: position 2,725,517 of record NZ_CP014608.1, read on the forward strand.
ATGGAAAGCCCGTTCAACGAGTTCCAGCCTTTGCCTAGCAGATCGCCCACCATAGTGTGGAAGCTCGCACCGGCCGGATAATTGAGATTGGCTTCTAAAATCATTAGGCCAGAGATATACATGCAGGCCCAGGTATAGATCAGCAGCAGGACGGAACCGGTAAACCAAACCCCAGCGGTGACGACCGGAATAGAAAACATCCCCGCACCGACGGCGGTTCCGGCAATAATCATCGCGCCCCCAAGGACTGACGGGCGGCGTATCGTTTGAGTCAAGGTATTCTCCATCGTCATGCTGTGCTCCTGATTAGCGGCATGCTAATTCTTATGTACTAGCGCAATGGTACATGTTGTTTGGTGAGAAGTAAACAGAGTAATGACGAGTGAGGTAAAAGAATTTGCCAGATTTTGTGCGAGAAAGTCGCGCTGAGGCAGAAAGTTACGCGTTTAACCGAAGAATGATGCCGATTTATCGGTGCTTTTGCTGCGAGCTTTTACAGCAGAAAAGATGAAAACCCTGTATAAGTGGAGAGCGGATTTTCCGCTCGCTGACTCTGTCGCAGCTCATTTCAGACAGCCCACCGGAGTACTTCCATGGACTGCCGTTCCGATTGCGGAGCTTGTTGTATTGCTCCCTCGATTTCTAGCCCGATCCCCGGCATGCCTAACGGCAAACCCGCTAATACGCGCTGTGTTCAGTTGGATGATGACATGCGCTGCAAAATTTTTTTATCACCGCTCAGGCCCGCCGTGTGTGGCGGACTTCAGGCCGCTGCGGATATGTGTTTTAGTCATCGAGATCAAGCCTTGAGCTATTTAATTCAGCTTGAAATAGCCACTGCGCCTTGATGCTGGTTCCCGCACATTAAGTTTTCGCGGTTTATGCTATGTTCAAAAATCGCGACTTAAGGGACGGATTAGATCTCAGCATGAAACGTATAGACAGAATTTGCCAGGAATTAGAACGCTTAACATTGGGTCTGAACCAGACCGATTTGCAAAACGACGTTGCTTTCACCGCTGAAAGTATTGGTTTTAATCTTGGCCTCGCGCGTAATTCAGTCAGTAAAGATCTTAACCAACTGTGGAGTGAGCAACGGGTCATTAAGGTGAAAACCCGTCCGGTTTATTTCCTCCATCGTGAGGTGGTAGAAACACTCATTGGCCATGTGCTACCGGACCATCTCACCGAGGTTCGTTTTGTCAGCGAATTATTGCCAAGTGAAGACCCACTTATCGCCAGCGACCCTTTTACCGCACTGATTGGTTACGACCGCAGCCTGAAACTGGCGGTAGAAAAAGGGAAGGCCGCGGTACTCTATCCCAGCGGGTTACATGTTTTGCTGACCGGCCCGTCCGGCGTAGGGAAAACCTATTTTGCCGAGCTGATGCATCAGTTTGCCTGCCAGCAAAGCGGCAATAACGCACTGCCGATGGTCTATTTCAACTGTGCTGAATATGCGCACAACCCCGAGCTCCTCTCTTCTCATCTTTTTGGTCATCGGCAGGGCGCTTTTACCGGCGCAACCAGCGATAAAACAGGGCTTATCGAGCAGGCTGACGGTGGCTATCTGCTGCTGGATGAAATTCATCGCCTTCCTTATGAAGGACAAGAAAAGCTGTTTGCCCTGTTAGATAAAGGTGAGTTTCGAGCGTTGGGTTCGAGTCATAAGGCGCGCGCGGTGAGTGTGCGCTTAATCTGCGCCACCACGGAGCCCGTGAATTCCACATTGCTACGCACTTTCCAGCGTCGTATTCAGGTCAGCGTCGATCTTCCCGCCTTACGTGAACGTTCAATGGAAGAGCAAATTGAGCTGATTACCGGATTCTTGCATCAGGAAAGTCGAAAAATTAGCCGCACCATTCGGGTAGATAAAGCGCTGCTGCTGTGGCTGCTAGAAAAACCGTTGGAAGGCAATATTGGCCAGTTGAAAAGCGACATCCAGTTCTTGTGCGCTCAGGGCTGGGCGGCCGGCATGGGGCAGCAACACGATGTGCTGACCTTGGACAAAAAGCTGGTAGAGCAATCGGTGATGCCGACTGCGGATCAACGCTTGCTGGTCGATAGTATATTTGGTCAACAACAATGGCTGGATATCAGCGCAGATACTTTGTCCGCGCTTAAACCCTCGTTAGGTGCTGCCGTTGGGCAAGAAGACAGCGACCTGTTTTACCGTTTTCTGACGCGTGAATATGTCAACCTACGCAACAGCAACGTGCCGCCGCAGGAAACGCTGGCTATCCTCAAAAACAAGCTGCGCTCGATATTTGAATATGGTTTGTACAGTCGTGACACTGCGACGGTCGGCTACAGCGGGCAGCTTGAGCAGCGTTTAGCGTTGCTGATTGGCTACGTTGAGCAGGTAGTTGGGTTTACGCTGCCAGAAAACATGGTTAACCATCTGCGTAAGCACTTCCTCACCTTGCTGAGCTATGTCCAGCGCGGTTTGATTCCTCAGCTTTACTCTTCAAGCCTGATATTGGATCACTGCAAAGACGAATACAATAACGCGATGCAGCTTTGCCGTCGCATCGATGAAATATTTAATATTCAATGTCCTGCGACCGAAGTGGTGTATCTATGCATGTTCCTGAAAGAGTGTCGCCAACACCGCTGTGAAATTGACGATAGCCCCGAGCTTGGCGTTATTTTTATTGCCCACGGTGCTACGACGGCCACCAGTATGGCGCAGTATGTTAATCAGGTTTTAGAGCGTGAACTGCTGACCGCGATTGATATGCCGTTCGAGCAGTCAGTGCATGACACCTTGGAAGTGCTTACCAACCTGATCCGCAGCCGTGGCTACCGGCGCGTGATTCTGATGGTCGATATTGGTTCGCTGGTTCATTTTGGCAGCGCCATCAGCAAATTGTTCCAGTTCGAAGTATTGCTGTTGCCAAACATGACGCTTACTAGCCTGTTGGAGATTGGTCTGGATCTGACCTATGAATCTAGCGATTTTGCCGCGCTGAATGCGCTAATGCAGGAGAAACAAATTCCGTGCCATTGGTGCTCGCCCGAACAAGCCGGTGCGGGGAAAGTGCTGGTGGTGTCCTGCATTACTGGTATGGGAACCGCAGAGAAAATCCATAAGGTACTGTCAGAGAGTTTTGGTGAACTGATGGCGCAGGATACGCGCTTATTAATTCTGGATTACAACGAAGTTCGAAGCCTAGACCGTATTCAGCAGGTTCTCGCTCCCCATGAACGGCTGGTGGGCATTGTGGGGACGTTCCAACCGGGATTGCCGGACATTCCCTTTATCTCGCTGGAAGAGATGTTTTCAGAGCAAGGCCCCGAGCTGCTGCTTAGCTTATTAAACCCCGACCTCAGCACTCAGGAACGTCGCTTAGAAGTTGAACGTAGCTCAATGCGGTTTATCAGCGCGTTAACGCTCGAAAGTATTATTAATCAGATTTCGGTTCTGAACCCTCGGCGCATTTTGCAGGAAATGGAGAGCGTCTTACAGCGGATCTGTCAGGCCTCAGACCTCAAACCGAGCCGACAAGTGACACTACGCTTCCTTATCCACTGTTGTTGCATGGTGGAGCGTATCGTTATTAGCCGTAAACCGTTACAGATGGCGCTGGAAACTCAGCAAGATATTGATGCTGCCGCGATGAGTGTCATCAAACAGGCGTTTGCCCCCATTGAGGAGGCCTATGCCATTCGTTTATCTGACGCAGAATTCATTTATATTTACGAGCTTCTCTACCGCTAGCCCGCATTCCACGAGCTTTCTCTGCATACCTCCTCGATAAAAAACGCGCCGTGACACAATGCTGGCACGGGCGTTGCAATACCCGTCATAGAAACCTTTTATTTCTTTGACTGAATGCCAGGAGGCTCATTTTGTCTACCACCGCTTCACATTCCCTACCACAGATTTTACTGCTCACTCACGGTGGCTGGGGCAGCCAGCTTTGCGCCAGTCTACGAATGGTTACCGGAGATATTCAAGGCGTGGCCGAAATTGCGCTCATGCCAGTAGATACCTTTAGCGAGTTTTTTCAGCGCGTTGAACAAGCCGTGATCGCCATGCCGAAAGGATCGTTGATCCTGACCGATTTTATCGGTGGAACCACGTCAAACGTGGCGGCTCGGCTGAGCGTGGATTATCCAATCGGCGTGATTTGCGGCCTGAATGCGTCGCTGTTGCTACAGGCTTTAGAGCTGCGCGAAACCGGTTTGTTGACCGATGTAATCGAAGAGCTGGTCGAGGCTGGGCGCGACAGTTGCCTCGACGTGGTGGCGCATATCAATAGCCTTCAGAACAACGCATAACCCATCAAATCCGAAATATAAAACCGAATAACGAAAAGGAAAATCACATGGCTAGCATCGTTTTATGTCGTATCGACAGTCGTTTAATTCATGGTCAGGTTGTTACTAAGTGGGTTGGGCAATCTCAAGCAAACCGTATTGCGGTGGTCAGCGACGAACTGGACGCCGATCCGTTTATGAAAAATATCTATCTGATGGCGGCACCGCCAAGCATCAAAGTGGATTGCTACAGCAACAGCAGTTTTGCCGCCGCGTGGAAAGAGAATCAGCTGGGCGAAGGTAAAGTACTGGTGCTGTTCCCATCGCTGACGGCGGTACAAGACGCCGTGCATCAAGGCTTTGATGTACAAAATATTCAGGTGGGTGGGTTAGGCGGAGGCCCGAGCCGCAAAGCCGTTTTCCAAAACATTACGCTAGACGATAAAGACGTGGGCATTTTGGGCGACCTGAAAGATCACGGCATTAAGGTGTTCTTCCAAACCATTCCAGAAGATAAACCGCAGTCGCTAGAAGACATTCTAAAAAAATACTAATCGTCTTTGAGTACCAACGTTGAGTGCCAACTTTGACTGTTGACCATTGATTTTGACCAGAGGAAATCACTATGGATACCTTGTTTATTGCTATCAGCATGGGGCTGTATTACTGGTTTGCCCGTTTACGTCTTGGGTACACCTTTTCCGGCATGCTGGTTCAGCCGATTGTTATTGCTGTGTTCGTTGGGGTGATTTTGGGCGATATGCAAACCTCAATGATTATTGGGGCGGGCATGCAGCTGGTTTATCTCGGCGTGACCTCAACGCCGGGTGGTAATGTGCCTTCCGATCCGGCACTTGCTGCGTGTATCGCGATCCCGATTGCCGTTCAGGCCCACATGGAGCCTAACTTAGCTATCGCGCTGGCGATTCCGTTTGGCGTGATTGGGGTCTTCCTCGACCAGCTACGTCGCACGCTGAATGCTGCATGGGTACACATGGCGGATAAATACGCCGAAGAGGCCAATACCGGCGGCATTATGCGCTGTGCCTTCTTATATCCGGCGCTTCTGGGATTAGTACTTCGTTTCCCAGTGGTGTTTGGTGCCAACTATTTCGGCCAGAGCGTGGTCGAGAAGTTCCTCGCCCTGATGCCGCATTGGTTAACGCACTCCTTTGAAATTATGGGCGGCATTCTGCCCGCGCTCGGTTTTGCCATCACCATCATGGTGATTGGTAAGAAAAGCCTGCTGCCTTGGTTCATCGGTGGTTTCTTCGCGGTGCTTTATCTCAAAGTCGACATCATGGCGATGGCTATTTTCGGCACCTGCGTGGCGTTTTTGGTGAAAGGTTTAGCAAAGAATGAAGGAGCATCATCATGAGTGAATCAACCCCAGATATCATGCAGCACGAATTAGTGGAGCGTGCCCGCCAGAGTTCGGCGCTCACCAAAGGCGATATCACCAAAGCGTGGTTTATTTATTGGCTGGGTGCTGAGGTTTCCAGCTCCTATGAACGTCTACAAAGCCTGATTTTCTGCGCCTCGATGACACCGATTATCAAAAAGCTCTATCCCGAAAAAGAAGAGAGAGCCGAAGCGTTGAAGCGCCATTTGAACTTCTTTAACACCGAACAAACGTTTGGTGCGGTGATCCAAGGCGTTGCCATCGCCATGGAAGAACAGAAAACGCGCGGTGAACCCATTTCTGATGCATCGATCACCGGGATCAAAACGGGATTGATGGGGCCACTGGCAGGTATCGGTGACTCGGTAATTTGGGCGGCGGTAATGCCTTTGCTCATCGCGATCTTCATTCCATTTGCTGCCAAAGGAAGCGCATTCGGCGGGATCTTGCCGCTGGTGCTTTACACCGGTATTACGCTGGCGGTCAGCTACGGGCTGGTACACAAAGGCTATACCCTTGGGCGCGATTCCATCATCACCTTGCTACAAGGCGGGCGAATCAAAGAGCTGATTTACGGTGCCAACGTGCTGGGGTTAATCATGATGGGCGCGCTATCGGCAAGCTACGTCAAGATAACGTCACCGCTCAAAATCAGCGCGCTTGAAGGGTCTGAAATTGTTGTGCAGCAGATATTAGATTCCATCGCGCCTGGGCTTTTGCCGTTGGCCGCGGTGTTCTCTATCTACTTCTATCTCACCAAAAAAGGCCCGCGCTATACCACGATTTTGCTTTCGGTGGTGGTGATTAGCGTGGTGTGTTCGCTGCTTGGTGTGCTGTAAGGAGAGTTGCAATGAGTCAAAATATTTACCAACGCCTAGGGCTAAAACGTGTGATTAACGCCTGCGGAAAAATGACTATTCTGGGCGTTTCAGCGGTATCACCTGAAGTGATGGCCGCCACGGCTGAGGCCGCAGGGGCGTTTGTGGAAATTGATGCGCTGGTCGATCGCACCGGCGAGCTGGTGTCAGAACACACCGGCGCGCAGGATAGCTATATAACCTCTTGCGCGTCGGCGGGGATTGCCATTGCGGTGGCGGCGGTTATCACGCGCGGTGAACCAGACCGCGTAGCGATGATGCCGGACAGCTCCGGCATGGCCAACGAAATTCTCATCCTGCGCGGTCATAACATTGATTATGGCGCGCCAATCACCAGCGCCATTCGTTTGGGTGGCGGGCGCATTGTTGAAGTGGGGCAGAGTAATTTGGCTGCGCGCTGGCAGCTTGAGAAAGCGGTCAGCGAACGTACCGCCGCACTGCTGTTTGTGAAATCTCACCACAGCGTACAAAAAGGCATGCTTACGCTTGAGGATTTTGTGGCGGTCGCTAAACAGTTCCAACTGCCACTCATTGTTGACGCCGCCGCCGAAGAAGATTTGCGCCAATACGTAGCTCGTGGCGCTGATATGGTGATTTACAGCGGAGCCAAAGCGTTCAATGCGCCAACGTCAGGCTTTATCACTGGCGGGCGTGAGTGGATCCGTTGCTGCAAAGCTCAGCATCACGGAATTGCGCGAGCGATGAAAATCGGCAAAGAAAACATGGTCGGCTTGGTGAAAGCGCTGGAGCTTTATGGCGAAGGTATCGCCAATATGATGCCAGAAAAACTGGCATCCACGGTTGATGCGATCTCGGCACTGCGCGGATTTAGCGCGGAGATTGAACAAGATGAAGCGGGGCGTGAGATTTGGCGCGTTCAGGTGCGTGTTCACCCTGACATTTTGGGTATAGATGCGCGGCAGGTTGAAGCGATGCTACGAACCGGTGACATCGCTATCTACACGCGTCGATACTTCCTGCATCAAGGTGTTTTCAGTATCGATCCCCGCACATTAGATCATCATGATTTAACCACGATCGTTGAAAGACTGGCACAGATCGCCGGTGAACAGGAAAAGCATTATGCAAAGCATTAATTTTTACCAAGGGCGCGTAGCCATCAACGTGTTGGCTAAAAATATTGAAAATGCGCGAGCGGTGTATGACGCCGCCGAAGGACATGCGGTCATTGGCGTGTTGTCGGCACAGTTCGACAATGTGGCGCAGGGCATTGAAGAGGTTAAACGCTGGCAGTTGCAGGTGCCTTCGATTTCAGTGGGATTGGGGGCGGGCGATCCTGCTCAATTTTATAAAGCCGCGATGATTGCCGCCGAGACCGGTGCCGCGCATGTTAACCAAACCTTCACCGGATGCGGTTTCGCCGCAGGCGCGCTGGCTCAGGCTGGGCAGTCGCATACGCATATCAATGCGCTAGTGAGTCCGACGGGAAAGATAGGGCAGGTACAAATTTCAACCGGCGAGCGCAGTGCCAAAGGTGACAAAGCCATTGTTTCCTGCGATAGCGCGGTGAATATGATGTTGGACATGGGCGCGCACGCGGCGAAGTTTTTCCCTATGGGCGGGGAGCGTAGCTTAGCTGAACTAAAAGTCTTGGCGGAAAGCGCGGCACGTAACGGCATGACGCTGATAGAACCGACGGGCGGCATTGATTTGGATAACTTTGGGGTTATTTTACAAACCTGTTTGCAGGCTGGTATGCCGCGAGTGATGCCACACGTCTATACCTCGATTATCGACCCACAAAGTGGTGAGACACGGCCAGAAGATATCAAACAACTGATGGATATGATCAAAGCCATTGTGTAGATAACGCAGTAATACACCGAAACGCTGGGATCTTATTTCCAGCGTTTTTGTTCCTATAGATCGTATTCCTATCAACCGTAGAGATTACGCTTCTTTGATTTTCCACATGCAGGCCACGCCCGCAATCAACAAAACCAGCGACACAAAAAATACGGCGTAATAGTTCCAGAATTCCGCAATAAAACCAGCCACAGAACCTGCAAATATCCAGCCGGTACGCCCCGCAGTAGTGAATAAAGTGGTGGCTGAACCTGCCTGACCGGGCATTAAATCCTGAAAATACAGCATGCCAATTCCGGCCAAAATACCGATAAAAACGGCATTGAGGAGTTGCAACGCCAGCAGTGCCCACGGCGCGGTTAAGAACAATAGGCCAGCATAAAAAGCCAAGCCTGCGGCGAGTGCAACCATCATCAAAAAGCGTTTACCGAAGCGCTTCGCATAATAGCCCGCGATGAGCATGGTCGGAATTTCTAAGCCTGCGGCGGTGCCCATCATCACGCCAGCTAATTTGTCCGGCAGATGCAGTTCATGAATGATGTACAACGGCATATTGATGAGATACATGCTGTTGCAGGTCCACATCAACGTACAGGCAGCAAAGAGCAACAGGGTGTCGCGACGATTGCGGCGCGGCGCATCCAGCACTTCAGTTGTGCGCACCACTGTTTTTGGCATTGAAGGCAGGGTGTACCACACAATCAAACCGCAGACTAAAAACGTCGCCATCGCCGCCATATACATAAACGGAAAGCCAAAACCGAGCGCTAGCGCGAACGAAATCGGTGGCCCAATCACCCACGCTAGAGAGACTTGCGCACGCAAAATTGAGCTGAACATCACCGCTTCTTTACCGGTTTTATCTGCGTATTCACGAGCCAGAGCAAACATCTGCGGGTTGGCGGTGGAGCCAAAACTGGTGAGCATGACGCCGACGACGAGCAATAAATAGTAGTTACGGTTATAGGCAAACAATAGACAGCCAGCGGCACCAAGGATGCAGCACAATAAAATCAGCTTTTTGCGATCGCCAGAGCGGTCTGAACGAGCGGCGAGAAACTGACTAACGATGATCCCAATCACCGCGCTGCCGGTATAAAACAACCCAACCATGAACGGGCTTTTAACCACTTCGGTGGAGAGAAACAGGCTGAGCGTTGGTGTTTGTAATGCGCCAGCAATACCGGTCAAAAAAGCCACAATCAAGAATGAGGTGGAGGTTAAATCGGGCAGACGGCGGAGTGCGGTCGAATACATGCGCATAGGTTTATCAGGGATCAGTCAGAGGTGAACGGAGAACTTCAGGGCGGGCATGTTACGCTCGAATGTTAAAAATGAAAAGCTGTTTCAGCCTCTCGAATGTAAGAAAGTCATACAAAAGATAGGGAATAGATTATGCACAATAATAAATGGATAGCAGGCTGAAAATAGTTTGCGAAGGGCATTCCACTATTTTTCCTTGGTTCTGACTTTTATCCGTAAAACGCAATAATGGCGGGAAGTATAAACACGGAGAAAGAAGGATGAATTCACTTATTTTGTGGCTACGATGTAGCTACATTTATGGTTATAAAACACTCAGTTCATGGAGCGAAGTTATGACCAAAAGTGATGTAGTAAGAGCCAGAGTTTCCCCTGCGGTTAAAGTGGCCGCCATGGAGAATGCCAGCGCGTTAGGAACCGATCTTTCAACGATCATCCGGTTATTAGTTAATCAGATAGCCGTGACCGGGCGAAGTACCTGCGGAATTGCTTAAGCCTAATGCAAAAACGCTGAAGGCGATCCGCGATCTGGAAGCCGGTATCGGTGTGACTCGGGCCAGCGATATTGATGAATTAAAGGCAGATCTCGGCTGGTAGCGAGTTGAGAAATCATGATGCAAGGATTGCTGTTTAATCGAAAAACGGGGCCGAAGCCCCGTTGGTGATATGGCTAAAGTACAGCGTTAGAAGCTATGCGCCAGCCGGTACCGCATGGGCGGTGTTAGTGAGCGCAGGCCCCTGATATTTTTCGATCTCAACCTGTGCCATTTGGCCGCAGTTACCTTGCGCCAAGCTGGATGAGCCAATATCAAATGTCAGGCAGTTCACGTTGCCGTTTTTACACAGCGATCCTGGTGTTGCAGGATCGGCCGGATCGAACCATGCCCCTTCGCTGATACGAATCACGCCCTGACGCACATCTTCAGTGACCACGGCGCCCACCAAGATCTGACCGCGATCGTTAAAGGCACGCACTAAATCACCGTTGCTGATGCCACGAGTTTTAGCATCAATTGGGTGGATTAGAATGGCTTCACGATCGGCAACTGCATATTTTTTACGCAGCGGCGTATTGTCTAGCTGAGAGTGCAGGCGGTTGATCGGATGAGCGGTATTCAGAGACAGCGGATATTTTGCGGCTTCAGGCCCTTTATACCATTCATGCGGCGGCATCCACGTTGGAATACCTTTGCAATCTTCATAACCCATTTTCTCAATGGCGTCAGAGTAGATTTCGATTTTACCGGACGGTGTACCTAATGGATTTAACAGTGGGTTTTCGCGATAGTCAGCGAAGCGTACCCATTGTTTATTCTCTTCTGGCACAGGGAAGCGAACATAGTTGTTTGATTCCCAGAACATATCAAACGGCGGCAATGCCACACGAGCTGCGCGAGCCTGCGTTTTCATGTCGTCATACATGCTTTTCAGCCACTGAGTTTCGTCTTTGCCTTCGGTAAAGGCATCCTGAACCCCGAGTTTTTCTGACAAACCTGCAAAAATATCGAAATCGCTACGTGATTCGAATTGCGGTGGTACGCACTGATGCATTGGGAAGACATACAGCTGAGAATAGTCACCGCCCATTTCCAGATCGTTTCGTTCGTAGCTGGTGGTGGTTGGGAATACGATATCCGCGTGTTTGGCCGTTGCCGTCCAATAGGGTTCGTTGACCACAATGGTTTCAGGTTTTTGGAAAGCTTTGACTAGCGCGTTTGTATCTTGATGCTGGTGGAAGGTGTTACCGCCCGCGACGTAAACCATTTTCACATCAGGATAGGTAACCTGAGCGCCATTAAAATTAATGGTTTTGCCTGGATTCATTAAACATTCGGCAATACGCGCAACGGGAATTGGCGTAGGCGTATTTTTCGGTGAGTTACCGGCGGAAATGCCCGCCAAGATCCCACCTTTAGCCGTAGGACTGCCGCCTGAAGAGTAGTGATAGCTAAAGCCAAAACCACCGCCCGGCAGACCAATTTGCCCCAACATGGCGGCAACGGTCACTAGCATCCAGTGTTGCTGTTCGCCGTGATGCTGACGTTGAATACCCCAGCCACCCATAATCATGGTGCGATTCTTCGCCATATCACGCGCTAGCTGGCGAAGTACGTCGGCATCAACGCCGCTAACCTCGGCTGCCCAGTTGGCGTCTTTGACGATGCCATCGTCCTGACCCATAAGATAAGCTTCGAATTTATCAAAGCCAACGGTATAGGTTTTCAGGAAATCAGGGTTATGCAGTTTTTCTGTCAGCAGTGTGTGCGCAATACCAATCAGCATGGCGGTATCGGTGTACGGACGCGGTGCGATCCACTGAGCATTCACGAATTTCGCACTGTCGTTATGTACGGGATCGATGCTGATGATCCGTGTCCCTTTTTTCTTCAGCGCCTCAAAGCCAGTTTGGCCAACGTGATCGGGAACGTTCCAGCTATTTTTTAATGTGATCATCGGGTTACATCCCCACAGAATCACTAGCTGGCTATTCTCGATAACGTTTGGCCATGCGGTTTGTTGTTCATAAACTTCCATTGAACCCACCACATGAGACATGATGACCTGCGCGGCGCCGGTCGAGTAGTCACCCGCATAGCCTAAGAAGCCGCCGCTTAGATTCATCATACGCTGAAGCAGTGTACGGCTATTGTGGAGCATACCCACGCTCTTCCAACCGTAAGAACCAGCATAAATAGACTGTGGGCCATGCTCCTTTTGCAGGCGTGCAATTTGATCGCTCACCAGCGTCAGAGCTTTATCCCAGCTCACGCGTACCCATTCGTCACGGCCGCGCAGTTCTGGTTGGCTATTGGCAGGGCCGCCTTCTAGCCAGCCTTTACGTACCATCGGGTACTTAATACGGTTTTCCGCATGCACCTGATAGGGCGCCATGGTAATGAGCTCATTCGGGTACGGATCGTCACTAATGGCTTTAACATCCACCATTTTGCCGTCTTTCACGATAGCTTCGAAAGCGCCCCAGTGTGCAGCGGTGAGTATGCCGGTCTGTGCCTGACGCAGCGCCGTAAACTGTGGCAACGCTTGGCTGATGGCCTGTGCTAATGCTGACTTAGGCCATAAACCTGCCAGCAATGGCACGCTCAATACCGCACCTGCGCCGGTCAGAAAGCGACGACGGCTGACTTGAAGCGGTTTCTGTTCGAAATCGCTAACGTTTTCAACGTGGGAGTTCAGATTTTTTTTCATTGTTATGGCTCCTTAAATCTTGTTCGACTGATTGGCAGGCATATCGCTGGCGTGTTTCTGAACGTATTGAGTCAGAACGCGCAGTTGTTCCTGCGTCAGAGAAGTACGTGGAGCCATACCTTTGACCACACCGATCCACTGGTTGGCGTTGAAGCGATCAAGCGCCGTTAAACCATGACAACCGGTACAGTTGGCAGACATCATGTCGGAGGCGTAATGCCAAATTTTTTGTTGGTCATCAACCAGCTGTTTTTTCGGCAACCAAACCTGCAATGAAACCTGATGCCAAACCAGCCCAGTTTCGGCGTCTTTAACCGTGCTTAAGGTTTTCAGCTGTTTGCGTGCATCTTCGCCCACTAACACGCTAAGGATACGCTTGCCTTGTGCGGCATAGAACACTTCCGCCACACCGTCTTGCTGCCAACCGGCAACGTCAGCTAATACGCGATCGCCTTGACGTTTCACCACTTTCACTTCGGTGGATGGCATCAAGTTACCTGCGTTGTGCTGGGTTTCGTCGGCGCTCAAGTAGAACGGTTCGGTAGCGATGGTGTACAGCGTAGTAGCACTGTCTGGCGTTTTCGCTGCGGCGTTGGCCAATTCGCTGGCACCGGCGGCGGCTAATCCGCTCATATCTGGCAGGATATGGGCAACACCTTTGTGGCAATCGATACAGGTTTCACCATTTTTGATGGCTACCGGATGCTGCTGACGCGCTTCTGGTTTCTGTGCGATAACGTCCATCGCGTCGTAGCTGTGGCACGAACGGCAGGTTGCGGAATCATTTTTCTTCAACGTATCCCACACGCTTTGCGCCATAGCGAGTTTATGCGCCTCATATTTTTCAGGCGTATCGATTTTACCGGTCACTTCGCCATACACGTCTTTCAATGCGGCAACTTTGGTGAGCAGGTAATCGATAGGTTGGTGTGGAACGTGGCAGTCAGCGCATTCGGCGCGGATGCCTTTGGTGTTCTGGAAGTGAATACTGCCCTGATATTCGGCGAGAGGCTGTTCCATGGTGTGACATGAAATGCAGAATGCTGTGTCACTGGTTTTATGCATAACGGTGGCGGTTCCTGCCAGCAGGGCTGCACCGATGATGATCCCCAACAACAAAAGCCACAGCCAGGCTCTGCTCCGGCGCTTGCCGGGAGTCTGATATCGATTGCTCATAGTTTATTCCATATAATTATTAATATAGTTTTCTTGCCATATTATTCCTGAATCGAATGAATTGATTATTTTCAATGCTATAGGATTCAAAAACTTGGTAAGTATAGAAAATTTTTGAACTAATTACCTATAAAGAAGTAGCAAAATTAAAAGCTTTTTTTATCGAGTTTGGGTTGCTGGTGATGTTTATATGAACGGTTTGCAGTCAGTAACACATTTCGTTAACAGCAAGCGGCGCACTACGGGTACATTGAGGGTGATAAATACCGCTATGATTAAACTGAATCTCTTGAATTGTTTGCGAATGTCATTTGAGCGGTAGGTTCCGGCATTGGCTGTTTGAAATCCTCAAAGGTTGAATTAATGAAGAATTTTGACTCCGCAACACTCATCTCCCAGCTACAACGTTCGCAGGCTCAGTTGGAAAATATCCGCCACGAATTTCATGCCAATCCAGAGTTGGGCTTTCACGAAACGAATACCTCTAGCAAGGTGTCTGAGTTGCTCAATCAATGGGGCTATGAAGTTGTTACGGGCGTCGGCGGAACCGGCATTGTTGCGAGTTTAACCCGAGGAACGGGAACAAAATCCATCGGCTTACGCGCAGACATGGATGCATTGCCGATTCATGAAGCCAGCGGGGTGAAATATCAGAGTGCCTGTTCAGGAAAAATGCACGCCTGCGGTCATGACGGTCATACGTCCATGCTGCTGGGTGCGGCGCAGTGGTTGGCGAGCGATAGCGCAAACTTCAACGGTACCGTTCGTTTGATTTTTCAGCCTTCTGAAGAAGATATGCGCGGCGCGCAGGCGATGATTGACGATGGGTTGTTCACACGATTCCCCATCGATGCCGTTTACGGTATGCATAATATGCCTGGGTACCCACAAGGGCATATGGCGTTTAAAGAAGGCGCGACGATGGCCGCGGTGGATAGCTTAACTATCACCCTGACAGGTAAAGGCAGTCATGGCTCAACGCCTGAAAAAAGCATTGATCCGATCGTTGCTGGAGCATCATTAGTGATGGCATTGCAAACTATCGTTTCACGGAATATTGCCGCGCAGGATCAGGCTGTGGTTAGCGTGGGAGCTTTTCAGGCCGGTGACGCAGGAAACGTGATCCCGCAGGAAGCGGTGTTGAGATTAAGCATTCGTTCCACTGATGAAGACGTGCGTAAAAATGTGCTGCAACGGATTCGAACCATTACCGAAGCGCAGGCCGTATGTTATGGCGTAACGGCATCCATCGAAAGCGCGGTGGCGGGCGTGGTGTTGATGAACACGCCGCATGAAACCGCGTTTGCCAAGCAGGTGGCGGTTGAGCTACTCGGCAGCGAGAAGGTTGTGGATATGCCTAACACGTTTATGGGCAGTGAGGATTTTGCGTTTATGCTCAAACATAAGCCCGGCTGTTATTGCATTATTGGCAACGGTGATTCGCCGATGCTGCATCACCCACAGTACGATTTTGACGACCGCAATCTGAGCGTGGGCGCAGCATACTGGGTGGCACTGACCCAATCTTATTTGGCATAACGGCGTGAATGAGTTGAGGTAGTTTGCCTACCTCAACTGACTATCTTTACTGCCTCGACGGTTGTATCCGCTGGCGGCCTGCTGCTTTTTGTCGATTTCCGCCTGACAGTTCACGCAAAGCTGTACTCCCGGCAGCGCCTTGCGCCGTGCTTCTGGGATTTCTGCGCCGCACTCTTCACAAAAATGAGCGCTTTCGCCGTGGCTCAGTTGGCTACGTGCACGCGCAACGGCGTCATCAACCGTAGCGTCAATTTGATCCTGAACTGCCCCATCATTTGCCCAACCACTGGCCATTATTCACCTCCGGTTATTTTTTAGGCTACATAAGTATAGATGGGGGTTTAAGACTCAGGATCAACCACGGCTTAAAAACTCAGCGTTGCAGATGTCATAATGAAATTCATATCCTTTAAATTGGCATGTTTTTCTAAGCTATGGCCAACGTCGAAATAGGCATAGGCGAATTTAAATTGCAGCCATTTTTCAGGCGTCCATTGGGTTGAAATCTGATACTGATTGCCAATAAAGCGGCTGCCTTGTGTGCTGTTTTTAACCGGTTTCATTGGGCCAAGATAAAATCCGTCCTGCTTTTGCTCTCGCCACATCGCATCCCAGCTAAGATCAACAGAGATCGTATCCGTTGGCGTTAGCGTGACTGACGGATGAATATCGATCAGGTTAGCCGGAGCCACCAATCCGTTTTCGGTCAAATAAGGCAATTTAGGGTACATGGCATTGAAGGTATTTAGTTCGCCGTCGTGCGGATTTTTGTCGCCGCTCGCTATCCCAATTTTGCCGCCGAAACGTGGCCGCCATATCCATGTAGACGCGGTATAGCCCGCATGCGCTGATGCGGACCACGCTTGAATCGTGTGTGATGCGCCATTAGGTGAAAACTCACCAAATTGATACGCGGCCTCATTATCCCAATCAAATCCCGCCGCAGCGCCGAAAATTCGGCTGCCAACGGTATAGCGGCGTTCACTGCCGCTGCCCTGCGTGTAGGTGGAATCGTTGCTTTCGAAGCCAAAGGTGTAGAGATCGATAGAAGAGGCGAGTGGGGCTACCGGCGTTGTGGCATATAGCCCCCAGATTTTTTGGCTATTGTCGGTGTCATCATCAAAACTGCCTTTTTTGATGTTCACCGGATGGCCAATAAATGCATCTACGCGATTTTTGGGTGTTGCCCAACTGGCGCGAACCGCATCGAACGAGCGACGCACGTTTGCTCCGTCACGCGTTCCCATCAAATGCAGTGAGCCGAGGGGGATCTCTTGCCGTCCCACCCGCAGCGTACCTAGACCCGCGTCGGTAGGTAATTTTAAATCGATGTATCCTTGCCCGACATAGGCGTGATCGTCATCCGTTGGCTTGCGTCCCTGATCGCGCGGCGTGGCAATCGACGAGCCAAGCTGAACATAGGTTGATAAATAACGGCCATAGTCGAGTTTGGAACCCAGCAGAAAACGCTGCATGAAGGTGCTATCTCGCCCTCCGCCATGGGCGGCCAGATCGCGTTGATCGCTCCATTCGTAGCGTTCACGCAGCGAGCCGTCGAAGGAAAGCGTCGCATTGTCAGTTAATGCGATCTGCTTCCATGCTGGTGATTCTTCGGCATGCAGATAAGGTGAGTGGACAATCGTTGTTAGCATCGTTGTTGCAACCAATGCCGGGAACCATCGATAAGATCGAAATTGATAAGAGTGTTGTTTATTAGATTGTGGCATGGGGATCGCTTGCTGAGGTCGCGATGCCAAATCAAGTTGGCATCGCGATAAGATAAAAATTATTTGGTGTCTTGATGGATTTCCGCAATATAGCCGCCAGGGAATTGCACCACGGCGCTAGCTCGTTTTTCGCCTGCGACCGACTGCCATAGGATTTTTGCACCGCTGGCCGTTGCTTTGCCGAGGGTTTCACTCAGATTAGCGACGCCATAGCCGGTACGTTCCTGCCCGAATGGATAGTTCAAATGTCCATCGGTGACAAAGATGCGGGTTTTTCCGAAGGCCGAGGACAAATTAACCACGCGAATAGCGCTATTTTTCTCACCGCCAATTACGGTAGCGCTTTGCTGTGAATCATCGACGACTTTGCCATTAGAGAATTTCTGATAGCTTTTAATAAAATCATCAACGCGATAGCGTGAAAGATAAATACGGTTTTCAGGAATAAAGCTCAGTGGCTGATAGTTAGGTGCTTTGGTATGCCAATACAGTTGCATATTGACGCCGCCCGGCCACTGAACAACAGCGTCACGACCAATAGGATCGTTAAATGGCTCTACGATTACGTCGGCTCCGGCTTTTTTGGCGCTCGCTATCGCGGCATCCATATCAGTGACTAAGAAACCATTACGTTCGTTGCCAAACGGATAAGGTACTGGTGTTTGAAAATCAAATACGGAAAAGCTTCCCGATGGCGTTAAGATCAACTGAGAATAGGTTTTGCTCGGCGTAGGGGTGACATCCGCTAAGACGCCCTGGGTCGCGCTTCCACCAAAAGTTTTCAGAATACTGTCGACGAAAGTATCCATTTTTCCCGGCTCAGCATAGACGTGGGTGGTGTCGTATTGCGGGCCTACGCCGATATCCGCCGCCCAACTGGCCGGAGATAAAGTCACTGTTAATGCCGAAGCGACGGCGAAGTAGATAGAAATACGCGCGGTTTGATTCATTTCAGTCCCCTTAATATTAAATGTTTGATGCTACCGGTTGAGTGCACTGCCGATGAACTGTTTATAAAATGCATATTACGGAGAAGTGAAATGAAGGATAGACAGTAATTTTTAACGTTTAATTAAAAATAACTAGGGTAAAATAGAGTTGTAATTAACGAGGTTAAAGAGTGGGCGCTGGCAGAATAGTTGAAAATAACCACGACTCGGGATTTAGCAGAATGACGGTCTAGGAATAGTTCTAAAAAGTATTTTTTTTATTTTGAAATTTTAATTTTATTAATGGCTTAGTGGTTCTAATTTCATTTGATAATAGGAGGGGAAGCGCCTTTCTCATCAAGCATAATTTTAGTGCTGCATTGCGATCTGCGTGAGTTGGCTAATATTTTGCGTTTGGGGGCTATTGGGATATGGATATATGCAGTTTGTAACGTCATCAATAATATGATGACGTTACAAATATAGACAGTTAAATACCGCGATTATTTCTCGTGCCGTTGACGCAGATTATTAATCACTGCGCTTAGGTCCAGATCTTGATCCTGTAGCAATACCATCAGGTGATATATCAGGTCTGAAGCTTCATTCACTAATTCGTCGCGGTCGTGCACCGTGGCGGCTAACGCGGTTTCCACGCCTTCTTCTCCCACCTTCTGCGCGATACGCTTGGTGCCGCTGGCGTATAGGCTCGCGGTATAAGAGCTTTTCGGATCGGCATTTTTACGCTCTGCCAGCAACTGTTCTAACTGGAACAAAAATGCCCAGTCGGAGGCGGCAGGAGAGAAACAGCTGCTAGTCCCTTTGTGACAGGTTGGGCCCTGAGGCTCCGCCAGCACCAGCAACGTATCGTTATCGCAGTCAGGCGTGATGCTGACAACGCTGAGGAAATGGCCTGAGCTTTCGCCTTTGGTCCACAGGCGCTGTTTGGTACGCGAGTAAAATGTTACGTGGCGGCTACGATTGGTTTCATCGAGTGCTTCGGGCGTCATATAGCCCAGCATCAGCACTTCGCCGGATACCGCATGTTGAACGATCGCAGGCATCAGGTTATCGACTTTGTTCCAATCTAATTGTTCTTTTTGTTGTTCAGATAAAAAGGATTCTTTTAACACAAGCGGATCTCCACACCTTGTTGCGACAGATAACGTTTCAAATCGCCAATATTGATAATTTGTTTGTGGAACACCGAGGCGGCCAGCGCGCCATCAACGTCGGCGTCGCGAAATGCTTCAAGGAAGTGCTCTGGTGTACCCGCACCGCCGGAGGCGATCAGCGGCACATGACATACGTCGCGGATCAGTTTTAGCTGGCGCAGATCGTAGCCGTTGCGCACGCCGTCTTGGTTCATCATGTTTAACACGATCTCACCGGCACCACGCTTTTGCACTTCTTTAACCCAATCAACCGTTTGCCACGTGGTGGCTTTGGTACGCTGCTCGTCACCGGTGAATTGATACACCTGATAGCTGTCGCTTTCGACATCAAACCATGTGTCGATCCCCACCACGATGCACTGCACGCCGAAGCGGTCGGCGAGTCGAGAAATTAAATCAGGATCGGCCAGCGCAGGGGAGTTGATGGAAATTTTATCGGCGCCAAAGGTTAAGATTTGCGAAGCATCTTCAATGCTTTTGATCCCGCCAGCGACGCAGAAGGGAATATCAATCACTTCTGCTACGCGTGATACCCAGCTTTTATCCACGACGCGCCCATCGGACGACGCGGTGATGTCATAAAATACCAGCTCATCGGCACCTTCCTGCGCGTAGCGCTGAGCCAGCGGTACGATATCGCCGATAATTTCGTGGTTACGAAACTGAACGCCTTTGACCACTTGGCCATCGCGTACGTCCAGACAAGGAATTATGCGTTTTGCCAACATGCGATAGCCTCTTTCACGGTGAATTTTCCTTCCAGCAGGGCGCGCCCCACAATAACGCCTTGAACGCCGCTGCCGCGCAGAGCTGCAATATCTTCTAGGCTACCAATGCCGCCGGATGACTGAAACGCTACCTGCGGATAACGCGCACACACTTCTTGATACAGCGCCACGTTGGAGCCGCTGAGCGTGCCATCGCGCGAAATATCGGTGCAAAGCACATGCTTGAGGCCATAAGGCAGAAACTCATCGACGATTTGTTCAAGCGTGACGCCGGAATCTTCCTGCCAGCCGCTAACCGCAATATTTTTGCTGCCGTCAGCCGCGATGCGCACGTCGAGCGCCAGAACCAGCGCATCGGCACCAAAACGGGTAAACCACTGTTTCACGACATCAGGTTGACGCACCGCCGTTGAGCCGATGACAACGCGTGCAGCGCCCGCTTCAAGCAGCGCCGCAACGTCGTCTTCACTGCGAATGCCACCACCGACCTGCACGGGAACGGAAACACCGGCCAGCAGTTTGCGCAGCAATGGGATCTGGCGCGCTGCCGGATCTTTGGCACCGGTTAAATCAACCAAGTGCAGAACTTCACCGCCTTGTTGCTGATAATCTTGCAGGCGCGGTAACGGATCATTGCCATAATCACGTTGCTGGCCGTAATCGCCCTGATGCAGACGCACTACTTTTCCGTCGATAAGATCTAATGCGGGAATAATCATTGGCGTGCTGCTCCTTAAAGTGACAATTCCAGAAAGTTTTTTAACAGCTGAGCACCGGCTGCGCCGGAGCGTTCAGGGTGGAATTGCACACCGAAGAAATTGTCTTTTTGCACCGCAGCGCTAAATGGCGCGCCGTAGTTCGCTTGCGCGATGGTGTTTTCGCATACGGGATAGGCATAACCATGCACAAAATAGAAATAGGCACCGTCTTCCAGCCCTTGGAACAGGCGATGACCGGCGAGAGCGGACACTTGGTTCCAACCCATGTGCGGCAAAGGCAGCCCATAATCTTTCATGGTTTCGACGGGAGTATCGATAATGCCTAATGTGTCGGTATTGCCTTCATCGCTGCGGCTAGCCAGCAGTTGCATGCCGAGGCAGATCCCCAAAACGGGCTGAGTACAGGCTTTGATCAGCTCAATCAGATTGCGTTCACGCAGCTGTTGCATGGCGGCTTGTGACGTTCCCACTCCGGGAAGGAATAGCTTATCAGCGGTGAGGACCACATCGGGTTCACGGCTGATTTTTGGCTCATAGCCTAGCCGCTGAATCGCATATTTCACCGAGGATAAGTTGGCACAGCCGGTATCCAGAATCACAACGTTAGTGTCGGCCATCATAAAACCCCTTTCGAACTTGGCAGGGTATCGCCCTCAACGCGAATGGCCTGACGCAGCGTGCGGCCAAAGACTTTAAATAAGCTCTCTACGCGGTGGTGATCGTTTTTCCCTTTGGTTTTCAAGTGCAGCGTGATCCCCATGGCATAGGCCAGAGATTGGAAAAAGTGCTCAACCATTTCGGTGCTGAGATCGCCTACCCGCTGGTGGGTAAACTCGGCCTTATAAACCAGATAAGGGCGGCCAGAGATATCCAGCGCGCAGCGCGCCAAACATTCATCCATCGGCAGCACAAAGCCAAAACGGGAAATGCCACGTTTATCGCCTAGCGCTTTTTTCAACGCTTCGCCTAAGGCCAGCGCGGTATCTTCCACGGTGTGGTGATCGTCGATATACAGATCGCCTTTCACCTCGATGTTCATGCGGAAGCCGCCGTGAGTGGCAATTTGATCGAGCATGTGATCAAAGAAGCCGACGCCGGTACGAATGTGGCTTTCACCTTCACGATCGAGCCACACGTCGACGTTGATTGCGGTTTCACGCGTAACGCGGTTCACCTGCACATGGCGGTCGCGTTTAGTCAACTCTTCGGCGATCTGTGCCCAACCGCTATTTTCGGCGTTGTAGCGAATGCCTGTGATGCCCATATTTTCAGCCAGCTGAACGTCTGTTTCACGGTCGCCAATGACGCGTGAGGCTGCATAGTCCATCACTTCAGGATTCAGATACGACTGCACCAGCTCGGTTTTTGGCTTACGGCAGGTGCAGTTGTCGGCGGGCAGATGTGGACAAATCAGCACGTCATCAAAGACCACGCCTTGTGAGGTGAAAATTTGCATCATCAAGTTATGCGGGCCGTCAAAATCGGCCTGCGGAAAACTGGCTGTGCCTAAACCGTCTTGATTGGTGATCATCACCAAACGATAACCGGCCTGCTGTAGTTTCAGCAGGGCAGGAATAACGGCAGGTTCAAACGCCAATTTGTCCATGCGGTCGACCTGAAAATCAACCGGTGGCTCGCTAATTAGGGTTCCATCACGGTCGATAAAAAGAAACTTCTGGCTCACACGGCCTCCTTGCTGAATTCTTTAGCGGCTACGGCATTGGGAAAAGCGCGCAGGGCTGCAATCACTTGGTTGTTTTCTGCCTGGGTGCCTATGGTGATCCTTAAGCAGTTAGACAGGCTAGGTTGTTTGCTTTGATCTCGTAAGATAATGCCTTGATCCCAGAGCGATTTAAACACCGCCGCGGCGGCAGAACAGCGAAAGACTAAATAGTTGCCTTCGCCGGGATAAACGGCTTCGACGCAGTCGCATTCGGTTAGGGCTTTTACCAGCAGTGCGCGGTTTTCTAGAATGGTTTGCACCCGCTGGCGCATCGCTGCCACACCGTCTGGAGAGAGCGCCTGTGCGGCGATATCGGCAACCGGCGTTGAAAGAGGATAAGGTGCAATCACTTTCAACAGCAGGGTGATCATTTCAGGGCTGCCGAGCGTGAAGCCACAGCGCAAACCTGCTAAAGCAAACGCTTTAGACAGGGTACGTAATACGACCATGTGCGGGAACTCAGTCAGCCAAGGCACCAGCGTTGCGTACGGCGCGAATTCGATATAGGCCTCATCAACGGCCACGATAGCTTTTCCTGCGGCCAGCTCTAACAGCTGGCGTAAATCGGTTGGGCTAAGCAAGTTGCCGGTTGGGTTATTAGGGCTACAGACGTAAATCAACTTCACGCCAGCCAGATTTTGTTCAATGGCCGGTAAATCCAACTGCCAGTCTTCACGAAGTGCAACCGTGCGGCGTTCAACGCCAAAGGTTTCAGCGCTTACGCCGTACATACCGTATGTCGGCGGGCAATACAGCACCGCATCCTGACCCGGTTCACAGAATGCACGGATCAGAAGCTCAATGCCTTCATCGGCGCCACGGCTGACTAAAACCTGATCGGCGTTGACGCCCGCGTAGGACGCATAGTTATTAATCACGGCCTGTGGCTGACATTCTGGATAACGGTTAAAGGTATCGGTACTGAGCTGATAAGCCGTGCCAATCGGATATTCGTTGGCGTTTAACCACACGTCGCCTTTACCGCCCAGACGGCGAGCAGACTGATAAGGCACTAATTTGCGCACGTTGGCGCGGGCCAATTCATCAATGCTGGAGCTCATTAGTTTTTCTCCTTCTGCTGAGACTGGAGCGCAGCAACGCGCAGGGTGACGGCATTTTTGTGGGCGGTGAGTAACTCTGCCGCCGCCATCGCTTCAATCACCGGCGCTAAGCCAAGTAGGCCATCGGCGCTAATTTGTTGAACGGTCATGCGTTTTTGAAAATCAGCTAAACCGAGGCTGGAGTAGGTGGCGGTGTAGCCGTAGGTTGGCAGCACGTGGTTAGTTCCAGACGCGTAGTCGCCCGCCGATTCTGGCGACCAGTCGCCAAGGAACACGGAACCTGCGCTGGTGATTTGGTCGATCCACTGGCGCGGCTCGCGAGTCTGGATAATCAAGTGTTCAGGGCCATAGCGATTGCTGATATCGATACACTCCGCTAATGACGAAGTGACAATCAAACGGCTTGAGTCCAGCGCCTGACGGGCGATGTCGGCACGTGACAGGGTTGCCAGCTGTGCTTCCACTTCAACGGCGACGCGTTTAGCAATTTCGGCATTGGGCGTGAGCAAAATCACCTGTGAATCAGGGCCGTGTTCGGCCTGAGACAGCAAATCAGCTGCGATAAATGCCGGAGTCGCTTTTTCATCGGCGATGACCAGAACTTCAGAAGGCCCCGCGGGCATGTCGATGGCCGCGCCGTCGATGCTTTGACTTACCTGACGTTTGGCTTCGGTGACGTAAGCATTGCCCGGCCCAAAAATTTTATCCACTTTAGGGATAGACTCGCTGCCGAAAGCCAGTGCAGCAATAGCCTGAGCGCCGCCGACCTGAAACACTTCGGTGATGCCACACAGCGAGGCAGCGTAGAGGATTTCGTCGGCAATCGGCGGTGGCGAACACAAGACTACGCGTTGACAGCCGGCGACGCGCGCCGGAATACCGAGCATTAATACGGTGGATAGCAGCGGTGCAGTACCGCCGGGAATGTATAAACCGACCGACGCCAGCGGACGGGTGACCTGCTGGCAACGTACACCAGGCTGCGTTTCGATATCAACCGCAGGCAAGATCTGGGCAACGTGGAATTTTTCGATGTTCTTGGCGGCCTGCTGCATCGCCGCTTTGATCTCTTCGCCTAAACGGGAGGCCGCTTGATCGATATCGCGCACGCTGACGCGCAACGTGGCGATATCCACTTTATCGAATTTGGCGCTTAGCTCACGTAGAGCTACATCGCCGCCGGATTTAACCTGTTGCAGAATATTGGCCACGCTGGCGCTAATGGCGTCAGACGCGGCGACCGCTGGACGTTGCAATAGCGCTTGTTGCTGCTGCGCATCGCATTCGTTCCAGAAAGTGATGTTGTTAAAGTTGGTTTTCTTATCAGCAGCAATCATCGCTATTACTCCATCATTTTTTCGATTGGCAGAACCAGAATCGAGCTAGCACCCAGAGATTTCAGCTTTTCCATGGTTTCCCAGAACAGGGTTTCACTGCTCACCATGTGCATGGCGACACGGTTTTGGTCACCGGCCAGCGGCAGTAATGTTGGACGTTCAGCCCCCGGCAACAGCTGAATAATTTGTTCCAGCTTGTCGCTTGGCGCGTGCAGCATGATGTATTTAGATTCGCGAGCTTGAATAACGCCTTGAATACGGGTCATCAGTTTGTCGATGAGTTCTTGTTTTGCGGCTGGCATTTCGCCATCGCGTTGGATCAGGCAGGCCTTGGAACGATAAATCACCTCAACTTCGCGCAGACCATTGGCTTCTAAGGTTGCGCCGGTAGACACCAAATCGCAGATCGCATCGGAAAGGCCAGCGCGCGGTGCGACTTCCACCGAGCCGTTCAGCAAGCATGATTTAAAGCGGATATTTTGTTTATCGAGATATTGCTTAAGCAGGTGTGGATAGGAAGTTGCGATGCGGGAATCTTGTAAACACTGCGGACCGTCGTAAGGAACGTCTAACGGCATCGCCAATGATAAACGACAGCTGCCGAAATCCAAGCGACGCAGCGTGAAGTAGCGCGGATCTTCGCCCTGAGCGCGGCGGCTCAACAGCTCTTCTTCCAAAACGTTCTCGCCAATGATGCCCAAATCAACAACGCCATCCATCACTAATCCAGGGATATCGTCATCGCGAACGCGCAGAATATCGATAGGCATGTTTTCAGCGAATGCGATCAAGCGTTGCTGCTGAAGATTAATTTTAATGCCGCAGCGCGCCAGAAGTTCCTGAGAGTCTTCGCTCAGGCGACCGGATTTTTGCATGGCGATACGTAAACGAGTTTTGTCTAACATGTGGCTTCCCTTAATAATTTTTAAATTCTGTGATGTCATTTAGCGATCTTTGGGCAACAAAAAAGCCCTCGGAAGATAATCTTCCGAGGGCTCTCTTTTGCGTTCTGCGCCACTGGAAGATTGTTAACCGTCTTCCAGCACTCATCGGCCTGTCAGACTAGTCAGGATGATGGTGATGATGGTGGCTGAACTGAACGCGAGTAAGCATTTTTTGTAATCCAATAATTTGGCAGACACGATTGTCTGCGTTAACTGTAAATTAACCTAAACCAAATGCAGGGGGGATGGCAACCCCTTTTTTGTGGTCATTTTTTGTTTTATCTATTGTTGGCACAGAGCGAGAAAAGTTTAATATTTCGTTTTTGTTTCATTTACCCAGCATGATTGATTATTACTGACAATACTTTACTGCACGATATAGCGTGGAAATTGTATAAACAGAGAGAGTGGCGTAGCCTGATTTATATGAATAAATTGTTTTCCATGCATAATTCATCGAAATAAATAGTGCGATCAGATCGCAGGTCATGCGCATTGAGAGGGCCGTAATGAAAAAAATATCAATAGTAGGACTTGGTTGGGTTGGTATGCCGTTGGCCCTATCTTTGCTGGGGCGCGGCTATCAGGTGGTTGGCAGTAAAACCACGTCCGACGGCGTTGAGGCTGCACGGATGAGCGGGATCGAATGTTATCCGTTGGTGATGACGCCTGAACTTGAGTGCGAGCAAGACGATCTCGAACAGTTGCTCGATGCCGATGCGTTAGTGATTACGTTGCCGGCCAGCCGTAAGCCAGAAGAGGGCGAGCGCTATTTGCATGCGGTTCAGCTTTTGGTGGATAGCGCTTTGGCGCACAACGTTCCACGGATTATCTTCCTCAGTTCTACCTCGGTTTATGGCGATGCCGTTGGCACCGTGAACGAACGCTCTGAGCTGCAACCCAATACCAGCGCTGGCCGTACGTTAGCTGAGTTAGAAACGTGGCTGCACGATTTGCCAAATACCTCGGTTGATATTTTACGCTTGGCAGGATTGGTTGGCGCAGGGCGTAATCCGGGGCGTTTTCTTGCGGGGAAAACAGGCATTTCTGGTGCCAACAGCGGCGTGAATTTGGTGCATCAGGACGATGTGATTGCGGCTATTCAAATGCTGCTCAAACTGCCGCAGGGTGGGCATGTTTATAACCTGTGTGCGCCGATCCATCCGACTAAAGCTGAGTTTTATCCGCCTCTAGCGCGGGCTTTAGGACTGGAGCCACCGCAGTTTGCCGATGAAGATAAGCCTTCGCAGGGAAAACTCGTGGATGGTAGCTTAATCAGCAAAGAATTAGGCTTCGAGTATCAGTATTCGAATCCGACGTTGATGCCATTGAATTGATATGCGCTTCACGTAAAAAAGCCTGTCATTTGACAGGCTTTTTGTTGCAGAACTCAGCGTGTTTATTAGGCGCTAACGCTGCCCCACATATCGTATTCATCAACGTTTTCGATGGTGACGTTAACCACGTCGCCGATCTTCAACGTGGTTTCACCGTTGAGGTAAACCGCACCGTCGATTTCAGGTGCATCAGCCATGCTGCGGCCAATAGCGCCTTCTTCGTCCACTTCATCAATGATAACGGGAAGGGTTAGGCCAATTTTGTCTTTCAGACGCTGGGCTGAAATTTGCTGCTGAAGCTGCATAAAGCGGTGGAAACGTTCTTCCTTCACTTCCTCCGGCACTTGGTCAGCCAATTCATTGGCGGTGGCACCTTCAACTGGGCTGAATTTGAAACAGCCAACGCGGTCGAGTTTCGCTTCAGTCAGGAAATCGAGCAGCATCTGGAAGTCTTCTTCGGTTTCACCTGGGAATCCAACGATAAACGTCGAGCGCAACGTGAGCTGCGGGCAAATTTCGCGCCAGCGTTTAATGCGCTCAAGGGTGCGTTCTACTGCGCCAGGGCGCTTCATCAGTTTCAGGATTTTTGGACTGGCGTGCTGAAGCGGGATATCCAGATACGGCAACACTTTGCCTTCTGCCATCAATGGAATAACGTCATCAACGTGCGGGTAGGGATAAACGTAATGTAAGCGAACCCAAACCCCGAGTGAAGAAAGCTGCTCGCACAGGCCGATCATGCTCGTTTTCACCGGCTGTCCGTTCCAGAATCCGGTGCGGTGTTTGACGTCAACGCCGTAGGCTGACGTATCCTGCGAAATAACCAGCAGCTCTTTGACGCCCGCATCAACCAAACGTTTTGCCTCATCCAATACGGAACCAATTGGACGGCTGTCCAGATCGCCGCGCATGGATGGAATGATGCAGAACGTGCAACGATGATTGCAGCCTTCGGATATTTTCAGGTAAGCGTAATGTTTAGGCGTGAGTTTGACACCCTGTTCTGGCACCAGACTGGTAAACGGATTATGCGTTGGTTTTGGCACATACTGGTGTACGTGTTCAAGTACGGCTTCGTAGCTGTGTGGACCAGTGATTTCCAAGACTTTAGGGTGAACTTCGCGGATCTGGTTCTCTTTTGCCCCTAAACAGCCGGTAACAATCACTTTGCCATTTTCGTTGAGCGCTTCACCGATAGCCTCTAACGATTCTTGCACGGCGCTGTCGATAAAACCGCAGGTGTTCACGATAACGAGCTCGGCGTCGTCGTAGCGGGGGACTACATCATAACCTTCGGTGCGCAGTTCGGTCAGAATACGTTCGGAGTCTACTAGGTTTTTCGGGCAGCCCAGAGACACAAAACCAATACGCGGTTGGTGCATATATTACGCTCACAAAATGTTCAAAGAAGAAAAACGGCTGCGATTTTACACGGGAATTTATTTTGCCTCTAGTTTTTATCATGA
This sequence comes from Obesumbacterium proteus, assembly GCF_001586165.1. Taxonomy (NCBI): domain Bacteria; kingdom Pseudomonadati; phylum Pseudomonadota; class Gammaproteobacteria; order Enterobacterales; family Hafniaceae; genus Obesumbacterium; species Obesumbacterium proteus. Next base: position 2,754,218 of record NZ_CP014608.1, read on the forward strand.
TGGGTGCTTAGGCTAGATAAATTCGTCGTGATGTTGTCCGACATTTGGCGGCAGAGTGACCGATTTTTAAGGATGCATAGATGGTAATGCTCGAAACTCAAAGACTAATCATGCGGCAAATAAATGAATCAGACTGGGCGTTTTTCAGCGATCTTTACCGTGATCAGGAAGCCATGGCGCTGATTGCCGACACGCAAACAGAACAGCAGATTTTGGCTGCTTTCGAGAGCCGCTTACCTGAATGGCGCAAAGAACTGCCCCAATGGTTGTGTTTGGTCATGATTGATCGGGACTCGGGTCAGCGAGTGGGATTAACCGGCTTTGTTTCCGAATGGATGCCACATCGTATAGCTGAAGTCGGTTTTATCATTTCTCCTAGATTTCAGCGCCAAGGCTATGGCAAAGAATCTCTCACTGCGCTTATTGATTTTGCATTTTCACAATGCGGCTATCACAAGCTAAAAGCGGTGGTGACTTCAGGTAATGACGCATCGCGGGGATTGCTCATGCGCAGCGGCTTTCAGCAGGAAGGCTGCTTAAGACAGAATTATTTTCTACAGGGAAAATGGCATGATGACTGGGTTTTCGGCTTGTTGGCCGAGGAATATAGCAGGGGCTAACCCCTGCTATATCTTGATTCGATTAAAAAATTATCCTTAGTGTATGACTTGATTTTTTGGACAACCCAGCACGAAGCCAATACGCGATTGGTGCATGTATTACGCTCACAAAATGTTCAAAGAATCATCGCGGCTGCGATTTATACGGGAATTTATTTTGTCTCTAGTTTTTATCATTGTGAGGAGGCATCACTGGAGTTAAATTCAAGACTTGGTCGGTATTATTATTTTTATTTGGATTGCTATGCAGTTTCATTGCTTGCCGCAATGCGCTTGGTGTGAGGACAAAATGTTGAGCAAAACGGGCGCTAAAACGTGAGGCGCAGCTGTATCCTCCCTGAAATGCGATTTCTCCAATGCTGTGTGTACTGCTTTGTAGTTCATATAGCGCTTTTCCCATACGAACGCTTTCGAGAATGGAGCGAAAACCTTGATTTTCGGCTGCCAAACGTCGCCTCAGCGTTGAACTCCCTAAATGTAATTGCTGAGCAACATCATTAACGCTCCAGCTACGAGCGGGATCTCTGAGTAAAACCTGCTGTACTTGAGCTGTGAGAGGATCATTTCTATTCCGAAATAATATTTCGCCATGCCCAGAAAGTGATAATGCTAATAATACGCCGTAAAGCTGGTGCTGTTGGAGCTGCATTGGAGTGCCAGCTTGTAACGTATTTAATAGCCCCTGCCACATCAGTTGAATATTGCCATCAAAGGGAATACACAATTGGCTCATGCTGGGCTCTAATGTTGCAGGGGAGTACAATTGTCTAAATTTACGCAGCAGGAGTTCGGGGACATATATCATGTCTGAAATATATAATCCTTGCCGTGGTGTATTGGCGATGCTTATCTCAGCCCCAGCAGGGAACAGAATGAGCGAATGAGGGGTCGCTATTTCAACGTGATCCCCCCATTGCACTGTTTTGCTGCCGACACGAACATGACACAACGCAGGTGTGAATAAAGTGATTCTATGTAAGCTATGAGCGCAGCGTGCGATTATTTCTTGGTTAGTTAATCGTTGTTCAGTGTGGCTGATTGCATACATATTATCGCCCGTAGTTTGGAGTAAGTTCCGCGCGAGCTAAGACGTTTTCATTCAGCATGAAACCCACTAAAGCGCCGCTGGATTGGTTATCAATCGGTAATTTATCAGTTTTCAATGCCCAGATGGTAAAACGGTAGTCGTGTGGTTTATCGCCCGCTGGCGGGCAAGCACCGCCGAATCCGGCATAACCAAAATCATTGCGGCCTTGAACTGCGCCAGTCGGCATGTTTTTGCCATTTTGAGCTCCAGCATTAGCGGGTAAACTTCGAATATTGGCTGGAATATTTGCTACAGTCCAATGCCACCAACCACTGCTAGTTGGAGCATCAGGGTCGTATGCCGTAATGGCAAAACTCTTTGTGCCAATGGGAGGATTCGTCCAGGATAGTTGCGGTGATGTATTCTTTCCATCACAGCCAAAGCCTTTATATATCTGCGATAGTTTTAATGAATTGCCGTTCTGCATATCAGCACTGTGTAAAGTAAAGGTCTGGGCATATGCGCTTAAAGATGAAACTGTTAGCGCTATAGCTAAAATAGTTTTGTTCATTTTATGTCTCCCGTGGTTTGTATGAATACAATAACCAAAGAGAAAGACGTGAATTATGCAGAAACGCTCTGATCATATGCAGGAATGTGCATTAGGTACGATAAGCACAAAGATTTACACATTACTCATTTTTGAACAATGAATAGCAGGGGCTAACCCCTGCTATGATTCGATTTATTATTCAGCTAATTTCCTTTTCACAAATAGCTGAACGCAAAGAAGAAGCACCAATATTCCGGCGATAACCAGCAAATGCTCGATGCGGAAATGATCGGCAAGCGGGCCGAACAGCACCATACCCAGCGGCAAAGCGCAGCAGTTGGCGACCTGCACCAAGCTGAAAATTCTACCGTGCATTTCGGGTATCACTTTCTCCTGTAGCAGAGAAGTCACCGGCGCGTTAAAGCACGGCATGGTGATCCCTATCAGGAAATTAAAAGCCAGATAAATGCTGAATAGGGGCGCACAGCCCAGTGCGATCATGAAAAAACCATAGGCACCGCCAGCGAATAAGGTGGTGCGTAGGCGACTGGAAAATCCTCCCCACATCGCAATCAATATCCCGCCCGCAATAGCGCCGCTGCTAAAGGCCATTTCATTGATGGCTAATCGCCATGCCTCTGGGCCAAACGAACGGCTGACCATCAGGGGCGTCATAAATGCCGCAGGACTTATCAAGATCATCATGGCGATCAAGAACATAATCAGATAGCGGATAAACGGGTTTTGTCGCAGATAGTGGAAACCTTCACCGATAGCCTTGATGGTTGATTTATCGTCAAGATTGTCGTTTGTGAGTTTGGCGAGCTTTAACATCGACATCAACGCTAAGCCAATTGCGGCGGTAATGATGTCGGCGAAGAAGATTTTCTCGATAGAGAAATAAGCATACAGAACGCCACTGGCCGCTGGTGCAATCAGCATATTCAACGAACTTAAGGTGCTGTTGATTCCATTTATTTTTATCAAACGGTCCTTCGGCACCAACTGAGGAATGATCGCATTCACGGTTGGAGTTTGAATTCCCGTACCAAAGGAACGAACGGCCAATACGGCAAAGATCAGCCATAGCGGCTTGTATCCTAAGATAAATGAAACAGCCAGCAGCAGCGTCACCAGCGCGATAACCGCATCTGAAATCATGCTGACATACTTGCGGTTATAGCGGTCTACCCACACTCCGGCAAACAGCGAAATAATGAGCTGAGGTAAAAAACCGCACAGCGTCGAAATGGTGATCATCAGCCCTGAGGAGGTGGTCAGCGTGATATACCAAATAATGGCGTATTGCACGATGGATGAGCCAAGCAGAGTTACTGTTTGGGCTGAGAGGAAAAGGGTGATGTCCTTTTTCCAATGAAGTTGTTGCGTCATGGTATTGATACTCAAGTTTTTTCGATAAAAAAGCCGGTTCGCACTGCTGGCGGCCCGGCTTAAAGATTGTCTATTTCAACAATCCGTCACGGATGTTTTGCAACATCAAGGCCACAGATAAAGCGTGGCAAGAGACATAAACCCTTAATTTCAGCTAGCAGAAAGCGACGTAACTAAACGACAGATAACCTGCTGGCTGATGAAGAGTTTAAGCAGCGGATGGCTGCTGATTAGGCTCCGAACAACGCTTCATCTTTCGATTGCGCGGAGCTTCGTCTGGTGACGGACTTTTTGAAGTAGGTACAAACCATGAAAACACTCGATACCAAGAGATAAATTCTCTTTAGATTAGGTGCGAATTATATCTTCGGAATATGGTTTGGGCAAATCGTGGCCTTTTGATGGCTACTCGAGGCTGAGAATATCGCCGGTATTCAGTGGTTGGGCGTTTAACCAGAGGCGACCCCAGCCACCGGTACAGTGGCAGCCATAAATGAGGTTGATTTTTTGCTGTTGGAAATAGCGTCGGGTGCGGAGCATCTCTGGCAAACCAGCGCTGCGTAAATGCAGACCGCCGATAACGGCGCTGACTTTTTCTTCACCGGCGATCTGCTTGGCATAGTCAATGATATCGCAGATGCCTGAATGCGAGCAGCCCACAATAATCACTAAACCTTGGCTTCCACGCCAGATCAAACAGCTATCGTCTCTGACATAGTCAGTTTCATAACCCGTATTATTTTCAATTAAGCCGAAGCGTTTATTGGGATTGCTGCGGGGGATCTCTCCGGCAAAAATAAAGCGCGTGCCGATATTCACCTGTTGGCGTGAAAGCTGAAAGGGGAAATGGGTTTGCAGCTGCGTTTTGTTATTTTCAGGAGATATCTTTTTTATTTTAATGGCGCGAGAGCCAATGAATCCCCCCGCGTAGCGAGTGAGAAACACATCGGGGTGACAAATGACCTCTGGCTTGTGCGGTGTGTAAGGGATCAGAAAGGGGAGTCCACCAAAGTGATCGTAATGCCCGTGTGAAAGTACCACGGAAGAGGTGGTGCTTAAATCTATTCCTAAGCGTTGTGCGTTATGGCAAAAACGCTGATCCTGCCCCGTATCAAATAGTATCCGTTGTTCGCCATCGTCCAGCCATAAACTTAATCCTACGCCGCTGTTTAAATTAGCGTGACGAGTGTGATTTTCTAGCAGAACCGTAATCTTAAGCGACATCTGTTATTTGTCCGCACAGTTGATAACGACTCACCAAACTAGATGTGAATCAGGCAGCCGTTTTCTTCGAGCTGAGCCAGCCGCGCCGGATAGTGGCTAAATGAATTCCAACGCAGATCGAGTCGTTTAAGATTCTTGAGCGTATAGATACTGTCTGGTAACGACGTGAGATTGTTTGCCCGCAGATCCAGCGTTTGTAGCTGGGTAAGAGCGGCAATACTTTCTGGTAATTCAGACAGGCTATTAAATCTGAAATTAAGATCCTGCAAACGGCTTAATTGCGTTAGGGCATCCGGAATCGATTTAATGCGGTTACCCGATATATTTAGCACGCGTAGCTGAGTGAGCTGATTGATTTGGTCTGGGAACTGGCTGAGATGATTGTTCATTAAGTGCAGTTCTTTGAGATTGGTCAGCTCACCAATCTTTTCAGCAAACAACGCTATTTTATTATTGTATAAGCGCAGCTCTTCTAAGGCGTGCATGGAAAAAATGGTTTCAGGGATGCGGGTGAGATGGTTATCCGTAATATTCAGGTAGCGCAGATTATGTAACGCTGACAACGTTGCTGGAATATCGTTGAGCTGGTTATTGCTTAAATAGAGATAGACCAATTCAGTTAACTGCCCGAGCGTGCTGGGCAATTCAGATAACTTATTATGTCCGAGGTCGAGCATTTCCAGTGCGCGAAGCTGCCCAATAGAGTCAGGAATATGTGCGATTTGATTACAGGATATATTGAGCACCTGTAGCTTCGTTAAGCTGTCAATTTGCTCGGGATAGTGACGCAGCTGGTTGTTATAGACGCTAAGCCCCGTCAGCCCTTCATCCAATTTAATATTATCAATCTGCTCAAGTTGTTGATTATCAAGATTGAGAAACCGCGCGTTAGGCTGTTCAGTCGATGTTATTGAGCGTTGGTGTAATAGCATAGGGATGAATCCAATGAGTGAGGCTGGCAGAGGAGAACACTGTAGCCAGTTTGCCTCGCGATGGAAAGAAAAGGGGAGCAAAACTGAGGGTTCACAAGGATAAAATAAATCCGATGGCGTGTTGATAAACAGTGAGTTGGCGCACGTTGTTACGATGAATAGCTTCTCATAATGCCACTAACCATCATGTTACTTACGTTGACGAACTCGGGAAGAATAATGGAACCATTACATGCGGTTTGGGTCACTGTTGGGTTGTTTGTTCTCACCTTTTTTAATCCGGGCGCGAACCTTTTTGTGGTGGTTCAGACGAGCCTATCTTCTGGGCGACGTGCGGGTGTGCATACAGGATTAGGCGTGGCGCTGGGCGATGCGATTTATTCGGGTCTTGGCCTGTTTGGTATGGTGGCCTTGATGACCCAGTTTGAAAGCCTGTTCTCAATCATCAAAATAGCAGGCGGTGTGTATCTGCTCTGGTACGCTTACGGCGTTGTCAAAAATCAAAATGATATACAAATTGGCGCGTTGCATACGCTGGTTCCCGGCGAAGGTGCGGTATTTTTCCGCCGTGGACTGATTACCGATCTTTCTAACCCACAAACTGTGCTGTTTTTTATCAGTATTTTCTCAGTAACGCTGAGCGCTGAAACGCCGACTTGGGCTAAGTTATTAACGTGGTTTGGCATTGTGATGAGTTCGGTCATTTGGCGTATTTTCCTCAGTCAGGCTTTTTCTCTCTCGGTGGTACGCCGTGGTTATTCCCGCATCCAACGCGTAATTAGCAAAGTGATCGGTGCCGTTGTCGGGGCGTTTGCGTTGCGCCTGATTTACGAAGGTGGCCGCGAGCTTAGCCGTTAACGCGAGCTAGCCGTTAAATAGCATCACAGGGATAAGCCGCAACGCCTATTGATATTTCAACTATGCTGTTATTGGGCGAAAGACAGATATGTTGCGGGATGATAAGTATGACTAATTCACTTTGGGAGTGAGGTTGCTGCTTATTGGTATCGATCGCGGCTTAGGTCACTAAGACGATCGTTTTTTTGAGTTGTATGCAAAATTGTTAGATTTATGGTGGGTTATTTAATCAAATAATCAACATTTTGTGCGATCCGTCACACTTACGTAGTTATAAACGTCTAGCGATTGTTTTCCTCCCTAATCAGTAAGTTACCCGTAACAATTCATTTTATTCACGCCAAAACTGCCATTTCCAAACGTAGCGTAACGTAAATAAATGTTTCATAACAACACATTCAGCAAGGAAATGGTGTTAAATAACTGATAATATTTTGTAGATGGGCGATGTCATGGCAAATGAAAAATCTGGAAGCTCAAGAAGAGATTTCCTTCTAAAAACAATAACATTAGTACCCGCAGTGGCTATCGGTGGAACAGGTATTGGCTCACTGGCTGCTCCGATGGTTGCGCATGCAGCCGAACCTAAAACGCCGGAAAAGCATACGGCGCGTGATTACACTCCTACCTTTTTTACTCCTGAAGAATATGCGTTTGTGCAAGCGGCCGCTGCACGCCTGATCCCGAATGACGATCGCGGCCCCGGCGCGCTAGAAGCAGGCGTGCCTGAATTCATCGATCGCCAAATGAATACCCCGTATGCCACCGGTTCGCAGTGGTATATGCAGGGGCCATTCAACCCTGATGCGGAACATGACTTTGGTTATCAGCTGCCGTTAACGCCGCAGCAGATTTATCGCTTAGGCGTAGCCGAAGCCAATGATTACGCCAAAAAACAGGCGGGCAAAATCTTTGCTGAATTACCGCAGGACAAACAGGACGATCTGTTAAGCCAAATGGAAGGTGGAAAAGCGGAATTTACTCAGGTTCCGGCCAAGATCTTCTTCTCTTTCTTACTGCAAAATACCCGTGAAGGTTTCTTTAGCGATCCTATCCATGGCGGTAACCAAGGCATGGTCGGCTGGACGTTAATTAACTTCCCCGGCGCACGTGCAGATTTTATGGACTGGGTAGAGCGCGGTGAACGTTATCCGTTCCCTCCGGTGTCTATTCGCGGAGAAAGAGGATAAATCATGGCGAATGCAATGAAGAAAGTTGATGCGGTAGTGGTGGGATTCGGCTGGGCGGGTTCCATTATGGCGAAAGAACTCACCGAAGCCGGTTTAAATGTGGTGGTGCTAGAGCGTGGCCCGCATCGCGATACTTATCCTGATGGTGCCTATCCACAGGTGATTGATGAATTAACCTACAACACGCGCCGCAAGCTATTTCAGGATTTGTCCAAAAGCACCGTAACCATTCGCCATAACGTCTCTCAAACCGCGTTGCCTTATCGTCAGTTAGCGGCGTTCTTGCCAGGAACGGGTACCGGTGGGGCGGGTCTGCACTGGTCTGGGGTGCATTTCCGTATTGACCCGATGGAATTGCGCATGCGCAGCCATTATGAAGAACGCTATGGCAAAAATTTCATTCCTGAAGGGATGACGATTCAGGATTTCGGCGTTACCTATGAAGAGCTTGAACCGTATTTTGATAAGGCTGAGAAAGTCTTTGGTACGTCAGGTACGCCGTGGAGCGTGAAGGGGAAAGTGATTGGTCAGGGCAAAGGGGGAAATCCGTTTGCGCCAGATCGCTCTGACAATTTCCCGTTACCGGCTCAGAAACGCACCTTCTCTGCACAGATGTTTGCTCAAGCCGCGGAGTCTGTGGGCTATCATCCTTATGACCTGCCTTCGGCAAACACCTCAGGCCCGTACACCAATACCTACGGCGCTCAGATGGGGCCATGTAACTTCTGCGGATTCTGTAGTGGTTACGCATGCTACATGTACTCCAAAGCGTCGCCAAACGTTAACGTGTGGCCTGCTTTACGCCAGGAGCCTAAATTCGAGCTGCGCACCAACTCACATGTGCTGCGCGTTAATCTGACCGATGATAAAAAGCGCGCCACTGGTGTGACCTATGTGGATGCGCAAGGACGTCAGGTTGAGCAACCTGCTGATTTGGTTATTTTGGCTGCATTCCAATTCCATAACGTGCATCTGATGCTGCTGTCTGGCATTGGTCAGCCTTACAACCCAATCACCAATGAAGGGGTGGTTGGGCGTAACTTTGCTTACCAGAATATTTCGACCATTAAGGCCTTCTTCAATAAAGATATTTTCACTAATACCTTTATTGGTGCCGGTGGTGCCGGTGTTGGCGTGGATGACTTTAACGCGGATAACTTTGATCACGCCAAATATGGTTTCGTCGGTGGATCGCCGTTCTGGGTGAACCAAGCGGGGACTAAACCGATTTCAGGTTTGCCAACTCGCCCAGGAACTCCAGCGTGGGGAAGTAAATGGAAAGCCGAAGTCGCTGACGTTTATCCGCATCATGTCTCTATGGATGCGCATGGCGCGCACCAGTCTTATCGTGCTAACTATTTGGATTTAGACCCTAATTACAAAGATGTTTATGGTCAGCCACTGCTGCGCATGACGTTCGACTGGCAGGCAAATGACATCAAAATGTCGCAGTTTATGCATGGACGTATGCATAAAATCGCCGAAGCCATGAACCCAACGGTGATTAGCGGTTCGCCTAAAAGTGAAGGGACGCATTTCGATACCACCGTCTACCAAACCACGCATATGAACGGTGGGGCGATTATGGGCGACGATCCGAAAACCAGCGCCATCAACCGCTATCTGCAAAGTTGGGATGTGCCAAACGTATTTGTACCGGGAGCATCGGCATTCCCGCAGGGCTTGGGCTACAACCCGACCGGAACCTTGGCGGCTCTGACTTACTGGTCTGCTCGTGCTATTCGCGAACAGTATTTGAAAAATCCAGGACCGTTGGTGCAGGCTTAAGGAAACCAGAACATGAAAAAAATACTCTCAGTGCTGGTATTTGGCGTGTTTAGCATGAGCGCATTGGCTCAGGAAATGAGCGGCGCAGATTTGATTAAACGCGGTGAATATCTGGCTCGCGCCGGAGACTGCGTGGCCTGCCATACCAGCAAAGGTGGAACCCCGTTCGCGGGTGGATTACCGATGGCAACGCCAATCGGCACGATTTACAGCACCAACATCACGCCGGATAAGAGGAACGGCATTGGTGAATACTCTTTTGAGGACTTTGACCAAGCGGTGCGCCACGGCGTGGCGAAGAACGGCAGTACGCTATATCCGGCGATGCCATATCCTTCTTATGCGGTAGTGACCGAACCGGACATGCGCGCGCTTTATGCGTATTTCATGCAGGGCGTAAAACCGGTCGATCAGGCAAACAAAGACAGCGATATTCCTTGGCCGCTGTCGATGCGCTGGCCGTTATCTATCTGGCGCGGGATGTTTGCGCCAGATGTGCAGGATTTCAAACCCGCACAGGGTGAAGATCCGGTGCTAGCGCGTGGTCGCTATCTGGTGGAAGGTTTAGGTCACTGCGGTGCTTGCCATACGCCACGCAGTATCACCATGCAAGAAAAAGCGCTTAACAACGCCGAAGGTGATGTTTACCTCTCCGGCAGTGCACCGATTGATGGCTGGATTGCTTCAAATCTGCGCGGCGATAACAAAGATGGCTTAGGCAGCTGGAGTGAAAAAGATCTGACTGAGTTCCTGCGAACAGGGCGAAACGATCGTACCGCCGTGTTTGGCGGCATGACCGATGTCGTTGAACATAGTTTGCAGTACTTAACGCCTGAAGATGCCACGGCAATTGCGCGGTATCTGAAGTCGCTACCGGCAAAAGATAAAGATCAGCCAGCCTTTAAAGAAGACAAAACCGTCGCTAATGCGCTGTGGAAGGGCGATGACAGCAAAAAAGGTGCGGCGGTGTATGTTGATAACTGCGCGGCTTGTCACCGAACTGACGGTAGCGGCTACACGCGTTTCTTCCCTGAACTGCGTGGCAATCCGGTGGTGATGACCGATGATGCTACTTCGCTTATCCATGTAGTGTTAACCGGGAATACGCTACCGGGCGTGAAAGGGGCTCCATCCTCGATCACGATGCCTGCATTTGGCTGGCGCTTGAACGATCAGCAGGTGGCTGATGTGGTCAACTTTATTCGTACCAGTTGGGGAAATAAAGCCCCTGAAATTACGGCTAAAGACGTTGCCAAAGTGCGCGAGGATAAGGACATCATTCCCGATCCGAAACTGCTAGGCAGTCCTGAAATTGAAAAATTACAGGTCACACAGCAATAGCAATCAACCCCGGCGAGCCCGGGGTTTTTTGTCTGTCGTTATCAAGTAGCCTTGAATTGCTGCAAACTTGACCTAGCACAGCACAATGATTAAGCAAAAAATTGATTAGCGAGTTTGTGAGGTTGGATTATATTTAAAGGGTTAATAATCTAGGGTTTATTCTTTAAGTTAAAGCCGTTATGGTTCCAAGCAGGGGATAAACGCCCTTTGCGAAGGTAAAGATTAATTTTTATTTATCTGAATGGATACGCTGGCATCATCATGAAGAAAATCGCACTCAGTACGTTAATCAAAAAAATCACTCTCGGGGCAGGCCTGACGTTAATGGCAATCCCGATGACCTATGCGGATGAGGCTGCTCCGGCGGCCCCACAAGTCAATGCCAAAGCCTATGTGCTGATGGATTACGACAGCGGGAAAATCCTCACCGAGGCCAACGCCGATGAGCGTTTGGATCCCGCCAGCCTGACAAAGATCATGGCGAGCTATGTGATCGGTCAGTCTATTAAGGCCGGTAAAATCACACCTAACGATATGGTTGTGGTGGGTAAAGATGCTTGGGCGACGGGCAACCCCGTTTTACGCGGATCGTCGCTGATGTTCCTTAAGCCCGGCGATCGGGTTCCCGTTTCTGAACTGAATAAAGGCGTGGTTATTCAGTCGGGCAACGACGCCAGTATTGCGCTGGCCGACTATGTTGCTGGCAGTCAGGATGCGTTCGTTAGCCTGATGAACAAATACGTTGAAGCTTGGGGACTGAAAAACACCTCATTCAAAACGGTTCACGGGTTAGATTCTGAAGGGCAATACAGCTCGGCGCGCGATATGGCATTAATCAGCCAACGTCTGATTGCTGATGTGCCGGATGAGTATGCGTTGCACAAAGAAAAAGAGTTCACCTTTAATAAGATCCGTCAGATTAACCGCAACCGTCTGCTATGGGATAGCAGCCTGAACGTGGATGGCATTAAAACTGGGTTTACCTCAGGTGCTGGCCATAACTTAGTCTCGTCGGCGACCGATGGCCCAATGCGGTTGATCTCGGTCGTGCTTGGTGCACCAACGGATCGAATTCGTTTCGAAGAGAGTAAAAAACTGCTGACGTGGGGCTTCCGTTTTTATGAAACCGTCACACCAATTAAAGTCGGGCAGGCATTTACTACTGAAAAAGTGTGGTTTGGTGATAAGAGCGAAGTGGAACTGGGCGTTGATAAAAACGCCGGTGTCACTATCCCACGCGGGCAGCTGAAAAACCTGAAGGCCAGCTTCACCCTGAATCAACCTCAGTTGGAAGCACCATTAGCGAAAGGGCAAGTGGTAGGGACGATTGATTTCCAATTAAACGGCAAAACCATTGAGCAGCGTCCGCTGGTGGTGCTTAACGAAGTGAAAGAAGCGGGCTTCTTTGGCCGCATCATCGACTTTGTCATGATGAAAATTCATCAGCTCTTCGGCTCGTGGTTTGGCTAATTCATCCAGATATCAGCGTGCAACATGCACGCTGATTCATGCTTTATGCAATTCTCTTCGCAAGTCTTCATTGCAGTATGAAATACCGCTTTTCTCGCTGAAAAATCATCGTTAGCTTGGCTGCGGGTGCTTAGGGCTGTCTGCTTTATACCCTTCATATTTCAAGCGGCATTTTTGTTGGCCGCTTTCGTTCACCCGAATCACTTACTTGAGTAAGCTCATCGGGATTCACTCATTTGCCGCCTCAATGCCGCTCGAACTATTTTGGGTATATGCACTAGCTGAAAGCAGATAGAAAAAAGCCCCACCCGACTATAAATCGAAGTGAGGCTCAATCTTGTGGTGTTAGCATCAGTCACTAAGCACCCATACTATGCATCTATATTAAGCGCTCATATTAAGCGCTCATATTAAGCGCTCATAATAAGCACTTATAGAATGTGCAAAAATCAGCCGCAGGTTAGAACCTTGAGTGCCAAACCACCGCGTGAGGTTTCACGGTATTTGGCATTCATATCTTTGCCTGTTTCGTACATGGTTTCGATAACCTTATCTAAGCAAACGCGTGGGTCGCTGGTACGGCGCATTGCCATACGAGAAGCGTTAACCGCTTTCACGGCGGCGATAGCGTTACGTTCGATACAAGGTACCTGAACCTGTCCAGCAACGGGATCACAGGTTAAACCCAGATTGTGTTCCATAGCGATTTCAGCGGCCATACAAACCTGCGCAGGGCTTCCGCCCATCAGCTCAGTCAGACCCGCCGCAGCCATTGAACAGGCAACCCCAACTTCACCTTGGCACCCAACTTCAGCACCGGAGATCGACGCATTCATTTTGTACAGTGCGCCAATAACGCCAGAGGCTAAGAAGTAACGGGAGTACGAGTTGGTATTAACTTCACGAATGAATTTATCGTAGTAGGCTAATACCGCAGGAATAATCCCGCATGCGCCGTTGGTTGGTGCAGTAACCACTCGACCACCCGCCGCATTCTCTTCGTTAACGGCAAAGGCGTACATGTTGATCCAGTCAACAACGGCCATTGGGTCAACGCTCATTTTATCGTGAGTCACCAGCATGCGACGCAGCGCAGATGCACGGCGTGGAACGCGCAATGGCCCCGGCAAAATGCCTTCGGTATTCATGCCGCGCTCGATGCCGCTGCGCATAACATCCCAAACGCGAGTGAAGTGGGCTTCGATCTCTTCTTTGCTGTGCAAAGCGAGTTCGTTTTGCATCACCAAACCAGACAGAGACAGACCGGAAGTTTTGCAATGTTCCTGCAAATCCGCGGCGCTCTTGAATGGATAAGGAACCTGCACTTCGTTTTCAGACTGCTTACCAAAGTTTTCTTCGTCAACGATGAAGCCGCCGCCGATAGAGTAATAAGTTTTGCTATGAACGACGGTGTCGCCAGCCAGCGCAGTAATACGCATGCCGTTTTCGTGCAGCGACAGGTTGTCTTGGTGGAAATTCATGCTGGTTTCCAGCGGGAAATCCACTTCGTGCTGGCCTTTGGCCAACAACAGGCGTCCACGTTGTTCGACGTCTTTAATAAAACCGGGGATCATATCGATATCAACGCTGTCAGGCATATTGCCCGCCAAGCCCATAATGATAGCGAGATCGGTGTGGTGACCTTTACCGGTGAGTGAAAGTGAACCGTAAACGTCAACAACTACGCGGGTGACATCGTTCAGGATGCCTTTTTCAATTAAATCGTCAGAGAATTCTTTACCGGCTTTCATTGGGCCCACGGTGTGGGAGCTGGATGGGCCAATGCCAATTTTATAAATATCAAATACGCTAATCATGTCGCCTCCGTACGTTAAACAGGGCTATATCCTTCGTACTTGAAGCTGCTACCGTGCTGCAATTCCAATTACTGTGGATATAAAGAATGGTGCTGCCAGAGAAGGGGAGTGATACGGCCAGCGCAAGAGAAGAAGTGCGCTGGCCGGTAGAACATTAACTCTTACAGCGATTAACCGAACAGGGTGTACAGGATTGCAGAGATTGCAATCAGACCCATGATGACCACGAATACGTTGCTGATGTGGCCGCTGTATTTACGCATCGCTGGAACTTTATGGATAGCGTACATTGGCATCAGGAACAGGATCATCGCGATAACTGGGCCACCCAGGGTTTCGATCATACCCAGAATGCTTGGGTTCAGCGTTGCAACAGCCCAAGTGGTCAGCAGCATGAACAGCGCAGTGATTTTGTTCAGTTTGCTGGTTTCAATCGTTTTGCCTTTGCCGCGCAGAGACTTGATAACCATACCGTTGAAGCCTTCACGAGCACCCAGATAGTGACCGAGGAAGGATTTAGTGATCGCGATGAAGGCAATAACTGGCGCCATGTATGCGATAACTGGAGTATTAAAGTGGTTAGCCAAGTAAGACAGAATAGAGATGTTCTGTGCTTTTGCTTCAGCCAGATCCGCAGGGGACAGGCTCAGTACGCAGCTGAACACGAAGAACATAACGGTCAGAACCATCATGATGTGTGCGTAAGCTAGGATCTTAGAACACTTCTTCTCAGCGTCTACACCGTACTCTTCACGTTTCGCCACGGCGAATGCAGAGATGATTGGTGAGTGGTTGAAAGAGAACACCATAACCGGAATAACCAGCCACAGAGTCATCCACAGGCCGCTGCCGTTCATTGACTGAGTCATTGCCGCAGTTTCGAAGATAGCACCGTTCCAGTTAGGGATCAGGTACAGAGCCAGCATCATCAGTACCGCAACAAACGGGAATACCAAGATGCTCATTGCTTTAACGATGAACTGCTCACCCAAACGAACGATAGTCATCAGACCCAGAATCAGGATCAGAGACAGAATGGCGCGTGGCGGTGAAGACATACCCAACTGGTGAGTAATGAAGCTATCAACGGTGTTGGTGATTGCTACGCTATATACCAACAAAATTGGATAGATGGCGAAGAAGTACAGCAGGGTAATCAGTTTACCTGCGCCAACGCCAAAGTGTTCTTCTACAACTTCAGTGATGTCTTCGCCTGGATTTTTACCAGACAGCACGAAACGGGTCAGACCGCGGTGCGCAAAGAAAGTCATAGGGAAAGCGATGATTGCCATGATGATCAGTGGAATTAAACCACCGACGCCGGCGTTGATTGGCAGGAACAGTACGCCTGCACCAATCGCTGTGCCGTACAGGCCCAGCATCCACATGGTATCTGACTTGCGCCAGGCCGTTGCGGAACCAGAAGTAGAAGTAATAGTACTAGTCTGAGTAGTGTCCATAGGGTCTCCAAAGTGAACACGTTTAAAACAGTTTCTTATCAAAACAATTCTTTGTTCAGTCGTGATGTTCTACGAAAGAACTTTATTCAATTCAACGTACTGCGTGTGTTGCTAATTACCTGGTTATAAAAATGGATTCATTCCATTAAATAAAGCGGCTGCACTATACAACAGTGTATAAAAACAACTGTGTATAAAAGGAACGCATAAAGCTTACTTTTTCATGGAGCTTGCTTTGTCCTGCTCAGCCAAAATAAAAAAAGCGAACAAATAATAGTCCGTTCATAAAATGCTCTTTTTAATTGTTGGTGAGTTGCAGCTGTTTTCGGCGGGAAAGATATATTTTTACAGTTAAAACGTCCGTGATCCGGCTCTCAATTGCGATATTCACTCGATTTTATCGCGTTTTTTCTGATTTTTAGGCTAAAATAAACACACAAAATTAACATGGAAATTCATGCTAATTAACAGCATTAGGAAAAATAGTAAAAATTCGTTTCTTATATGAAATAAAAAACACGATTTAACTGAATTCCAAAAAACAAAGATTCTTATCACTTTGGTTATAGTCAACATGTGTATTATAAGTGATGATATTTTAACTTACTGTTTTACATGGACTTATGTAAGTTGGTTTATTGTTTTTTGTATGACGAAAATATATGCGTTTCAAACAATAAATTAGATTGAAAATGATTATTCCTTGAGCGCAACTAATAAACAATATTCACCTTGGAGAATGAAATTGGCCATTAAGTATGATTAATTAACTTATTGGTGAGAAAGGAAATGATGAATAGGGGAGAAAAAATTGGTAAATAAACAACCGAAGATAAGGATGAAATGACTACAGCCTCAATTATATTGAAACTGTAGTTCATAAATAGGATTATCAAAGTGATAATGATTATTAAATAGCGGCTAGCACAAAAGTTGTACGTTTTTTAGGATCAAGAACTGGCAAATTTCCGTTCTCGGCGCTTGATCGGTGATCAGCGTGGAAAACTCGGAAAGCGGGGCAATCCAGGCTGGTTTTATCTCACCAAATTTACTGGCATCCGCGATCAGCACCGAGCGGCGTGCGCGCTGAATGGCTTTTTGCTTAAGGGCTATTTCGTCGAGGTTGAAGCAGGTTGCGCCCTGTTTCTGGGTGATGCCAGCAGCGGAAATAAAGGCCAGCGTTGGGCAAAGGTTGTCCAACTCACTGCAAATCCCATTAGGAACGAAAATAGCGCTGTCTGGATTAAATGAGCCACCGCACAAGATCACCCGGCAGTTTGGCTTGGTACGCAATGCCATGAACGTGTTTAATGAGTAGCAGACGCCGGTAAAACTCAGCGATTCATCAAGAGCATCAATGATAAAAGGAACCGTGGTGCCGCAGTCGAAGAAGACCACGTCATCTTCTTGCACCAGCTGCGCAGCCAGCGTGCCGATGTGACGTTTTTCTTTGACTCGTTTTTCCTGCTGATCGGTGACGAAGTAGCGAGCGCTTTGATGGATTTTGGGGTCTAGCACCACGTAGCCACCCAGCAAAACCACGTCGCTGCTTTGTGAGGCTAAATCGCGGCGCACCGTCATTTCGGAGACGTTAAGTAACTCGGCGGCATCTTTGAGATGTAGTTTATCTGTTCGTTTGAGCGCCTGTGACAAGCGGTTAATACGATCGTAACGCCGGGTTTCCATAGTTTCTCTCAGTAAAGTGACCGGTACTTAAGCCGGGCAAGAATAATCGGGATGCCTTTTCCCATGAGATTCCGGATAAGGAACAACGTTCCAACGTGATGTTGGATGAGATAAATGCGACTACTTTCAACGAATTCAATCGTTCGCGAGGCCTTTCATCTTACCTCCGTGCCTGCCGAGGCGCAAACTCGTGATTAAGTCAATGTAGTCGAGTAAATACAAAAAAGCCCGCAAAACGGGCTTATCATCTCATTGCGCTTATTGTCTTACCCAGCCTCGTCGAATCGGCAAAGCAAAACTAAAGGTATAAATCTGGTGTAAGCGGCTCACGATGGTTCGGCCGATCATGCCCCAAAGCAGCTGTGTTACCGCGCAGCTCATTAGCCCCACGAGTAACCCGCCAACCATATCCAGCGGCCAATGCACGCCGAGATAGACGCGGGACCAAGCAATGCATACGCCTAATGCGAGTAAAATTACGCCGAATAACAGATGGTGATACCAGAACAAGAACGCCAGTGCGAAGGTAAAGATGCCGGTACCATGATCGCTTGGGAATGAGTTGTCTGGTGCGTGCGGGATAAATTGATAGCCGATACCATCAACAAACGGTCGAGCATGTGGAAATATCATGCCAATGATACGTGAGGCGAGTAGGGCAAAAATCAGGGCAAAGGTGGCTTTGGTTGCAAGAGTGCGGTTCTCGTCCATTGCCTTGCGTGGCCCCCATAGCCAGAAACTCACGATCAGTATTGGCACAATGGCGATCAAATCGTTGGCAAAAAACTTGGCTAACGCAATCAGCCAAGCGGGAGAGTTTGGTGTCGCGTTCACAAGCATAAAGAACGCTTGGTTAAACTGTTCCATATAACGTCTTACTCTTCTAACAAACCCAAAATAGGCATCTCAATGAAATAGCAGCTATTTTATCGAGTGACGCCCTATCAAAGCCGAGCAGTAAGGCCACATTGGCCCACATAAGTGACGGCAAAAGAGCGCATACAATAAAAGTCAGCTTCGCGGGAGTAAAGGCCAGTAATCTGAAAATTAGCAAAAAGTGTGGTATTCAGAATTTAAAGCAAAAAATGACGCGTCACCCCATATCGTTACCTTAACAATCACAGCTTAAGGGAACATTAAGGAGCGACGCACCATTCGTTTTGTATCGTTGTTTGTGAATGATTGTTTGTGAATGATTGTTTATGAATGATGGCTTGTGAGCGACTAGTAGGCTCTTGCCGGTGTAGTTGGGAACATCAACCCGATAGCCATAGCGCTAAGTGCAGGGAATAACGCCATCACAAACCAAGGCAGACCGGCAAGCGTCAGGCTATGGCGAGTGGCTTCCATTAGCTCGCCGATGATTGGGCTGCCAACTAAAACCGCAAAGCCACCGCTCAACGCCAGCGCTTGATAATAGGGCGCTGTATCATTGCCATTGGCGAAATAGTTCACGAGACGCTGGGTTGTGGGCACAACCAGGATTTGTCCACAGTTAATGAGGAATACAAACATCAACAGCGGCAAGTAGCCATGCCAGCCGGTGGTCTGATGGCGTATCGCGATAAATGCCATATAGATGAAGGCGAGCGACAGGGTCGAAAATCCCATCACCAAGAGCTGACTTTCTTTTCTGTTCGTAAAGCTGCGTAGGCCTTTCTGGACCAGCATTGAAATCAACACGGAAAACGCAAATAGCAGGCCAATGTATTCACTCTCACCCCCCAAATGACGCAGCGTCAGTGGAAGGGCCAAAAATAGCTGGCTGTAGCTGAGCAAATAGCTGCTGTAGGCTAATGCAAACACCAAGAAGCGGCGATTTTGTAACACGTTTTGCCATGCGCCTTTTTGCTTCGGCAACGCAGGGTAATAGAAACTCGCCGGGAGCTTTTGCGCTAACCAAATCATGGCGGCGACAAACACGAAAACGCCGCCCCATGCGAGGGTATGAAAACCAAGGCCGATTAACCAAAAGCCCAGTAATGGCCCTACGATAGCGCCTAGTTCACCCGCGATAGCCACGGAATTACCAAGTTCGACGACTTTGTCTGATTTCAGCTTATGGTCGCCTTCGCCCGCTTCATTCATTAGCAGACTTTTAGCTGGCGCAAACAACGCACCGCCAATACCCGTGAGTAATACCCCAGCGATGAGCAGGTTGGGCTGATTAGCGAATGCTAAGCACAAAAAACCACTCGCCTGTGTTAAACACCCGAGCAGCAAAAGATTTTTCCCACCGATAGTGTGGGCGAGTTGATCGTTCTTCATATACATCAGCTGCTGGGCAAAAAAGCGCAGCCCAACCACAAATCCGATGACCTCTCCAGATAAGCGCAGCGAGTCATGCATAAACAGCACAAGGAAAGGGATAACAAGATAAAACGCACCGCTGAACAGCGACTGACTCATGATCAGATCGCGTGAGCTTGCATACAGAGGAATTGAGACAATTTTATTTTGAGTCTTCATAGCATTACCAATAATGAGTGAAAGTCCATTAGGCACCACCTTGATAGAAGATGGCCTCAACCCGACTCATCATGAGAGCGGCTTTAAAATCACTGCGGGTTCAAATCTGCCTCGGTGCAAAAGCAATGAGTGCGACGATCTGAATAACAGAATACGTTTAGGATATAGCGAGTTGCTTAAGCCAACATTAAGGGAGAACGACTCAGTAGAGGGGAGATTCATGTAGGCTGATAGTTGACGGCACGAACGTGCTAGCTGTATTGGTGCCAGCTAGCACTTTGAATATTTTAACAATCAGTCGATTAAGGTTTCAGTTGAACGGCCTTCATACTCATTGTAATAGTCGACTTTGATTTTCCCATTTTTATGATTTTCAGGAAGAGCCAGCTTCTGTGCTGGATATAAATTCTTATTCGTCTTAATCCACGCGCATGTATCATCGTTGTTGGGATCGGCGCAGTAACCGACTCTGGATATCTTCAAATGAAAATTCCCGTCATTAATAATCTGGTTAGCACGGCTATCTAACGATAGTTTTATCGTTGGTTTGGAAGGGGGAACATGAACCACCACGCCCCACACCAAATCAATACCCACTTCGGTTTTCAGTTTATCGGTGTCTACTTTTGCTTCCCCATCTTTGGCGGGAAGAGACTCAATATATAAGCGATACACTTTTTCAGTGACCGGTAAATTCATTGTCACTAAGCGAATATTATGTTTTTGCCCGGCGGCCAGAACAAACTTTGACGGTGAAACGATGATGCTTTCAACGCTGCTAATACTTTCTGCGACTTCATTTTCCTGCTTAGTGGCAGGGTTTAATACCTGTTTTACGCTGGTTTGGATAAAACGCACGTCTTCTGTTTTGGATGTCACCGTTACCAGCGTCACCCCTTGTGGGGTAACGATAGCGCTCATCGGTGAAACATCAATATTTGACCAAGCAGGTACAGATACCAAAATAAATAGGCTTGTCGCCCAAGTTTTAATTTTAATATTCATCGGCATTTTCATCGTTGTATAAAATTATTACCACAGACTCGGCGTGAACACGACGCGGATCTTGCCGGTATAATGGCCGTTAGTTTTATCAACAATATTAAATGCCGGCGTAGTAATTTGCAGCGGCGTGGGCACACACAGCACCACATTGGAAATATTACTGGCCAAGCGAACGGCGCGAATATCGTCGGTATTTATATTAGGTAATGTATAGGTAGTACCGTTGACTACATCCTGAAAGCTATTACTTTCTGGGAAATACATTTTCACACCATAATCAATGCGGTTACTAACTTCATTACGATTGCCAATATCGTTATAAACGGAGAATTTACCACTCTGTCTTCCTTCAGGATTTTCTGGGTATTCTGGCGGTTCTGAAAGCTGTACCTGAAAACTGCGGCTGTTTGAGCCATAGCCGTCATATAAACACATATCCAGCGAAGTGCTACCGCTTAATCTACCTAAGATCTGCCGATCGCCACCGGGCAGGGGGCGTAAATTCAGATCGACGTGCGGTTGGGCGTCTTTTCCTTGGCCTGCACCAAATTCAGGGAAATAAATGGCCTGATTACTAACATCACTCATATTTAAAGCAAGTTTTGCATTCCAGTTACCCAGCGTTTTATAAGGGGTCCATTGTTTTAAATACAATTCCAAACTGGCTTCCCATATGCCGCCAAAGGGTATTTTTTTTAATTCTGCTTGTGTGATATATGCAGTGAATGCGGTACCATCGGATTTATACTTGATGCCACCACTAACTGTGCAACTAAGGTTTGCTGTGGTAGGAAATGGTAGGTAAAACGAATCTACATCAGTACAATAAATGGTTTGTGAATAACTATCCGTATGGTAGCTTGTCACGTTTAGCACAACGCTTAGCTTACTGCGTTTTTCAGTAAACCGTAGAGGTATGGAGCCCTTACCTGATCCTGAACCGTTGGACACTGTGGTGCATGATCCATTTTTAGGATCTGAACTCGATTTACATACTAGTGTATTTAATCCCCATAAGCTGGGGCTATCAGAATTATGACCACCACTTTCACCTGTCCATATATTAATTTGAGATGGGGCAGACTGCTTATCAAAATATTCTGTAATTTGAGTCTCTCGTCCTGTCGGTTGCTCAATATCGGCATGAGCACATTGCGAAATAATTAACGTAGAAGTTAAAAATAAAAGAGCGGTAACTATATTTTTTAGTCCATTATTCATCATTTATTTTCCTTCGCTCATATTAGCCGCAATATTGTTGTCTGCATTTTTATCGTGCAGGCCGTGAAGCTGGGCAACACTTTGTAATTCTTCTGGCAACGAAGCCAGCGTGGTTATTTCACAGGTGGTATCACCGACAAAGCGAATGACATCGCGTTTCGCCTTAACATTGACCTTGCACTGATAAATCTGGTGCTGGCTAAGCAGGTAAAGTGCATCGGCCTTTTTATTCATTTCAGCGGTAAAGCTGCCGTCGGCGGTGGACGCGTACATGCTGGCATTCAGCACCACGCCATAAGGAAGTGGCTTGCCTTCATGGCTGAACATTCTGCCTGCAAACGTATAGTGCGATTCCATTTTCACTTCGCGCACTTTCAGTTTACCCGGCAGCATAAACAGATTCTGTTTGCCTGAGCCGCTGGTGATCACCGCCGTACTGCCGCCTCTGGCCAGTTCGCTTTCCTCAACGGACACTTGGCTCATATTGAATCCGGATATTGGGAACAGTGCTTTCGAACCCGAGGCCATTTCAGCAAAACCGCCGCCGCCCACTGAGACATTCACTTTGGCATCCTGATCGTCATCATCCACACCGTCGGCAATTTTCACGGCCACGGCGGCGGATGGCATGCCACTGCCGCCCGGTCCCCAATATATGCCCGAGCGCGCAATCGCAAAGGAAGAGTTCCATGTGCCGCTAACGGAGGTGTTGTGCTTGTTTTCCTGATTGTCATAGCTGTCGGACAACGTAATGCTGGCATCGCCGTATTGGCCATCGGTTTTGCCATGCACTGAGCCGTTCACGTAGTCCGTGTTGGTGCCGCCAAGATCGATACCCAATTCCCGATTGTTGTTTTCACCCCAGTCCCAATTTTTGCTGGCGGTATATAACAGCTGATCGTCACCGGTTTTGCTGGTGCGATAGTCGGCGCTGAGCGAGGAGTTGGTTTGTGGCTGAGCTCGGTCAGTGTTGTTATTACGAGTTAAGGTAAACCCAATATAAATTCCGTTATCATCGTCATTGCCATCACCGCTCACGCGCTTATAGCCCCCAACGCGGGTGCTGATCATCAGACCGCTGAAGGAATCGGAGCGGTTGAGGCTGATCTGATAGGTATTACTGGTGCTGTTGTTTTGGGTATTGCGAATCATGTTGTCTTCAAACGGTACCGAGGTGTCGTAATAGTCGCTGACACGCGCGGTTTCGTTGTACGTCCACGCCAGCGACGCTGTCCAACCCCCGATAGGTACGGCGAAGTTGGCGGTCATTGAGGTGTAGCAGCCAATATCGACATAATCATCAACGCTATCGCCTGAGCAGGTGCTGGCATGGGCGTCATTGCGATAAAAGCTTAAAGAGAAACCATCGTTGTAGCTGATTTGCTGAACGTTTCCGTGTGAGCCATCGTTGCCATAGAAGTAGTTGCCCTGAATAGACAAATTGCCATCAATAAAACCGGTGGCAAACGTATGATCCCACTCCAATCCGCCCTCGGCATAGCTATCCGATGCCACCTTGGCAATGCCGACCGTCGCCACGAAGTTCTGCGGCAGCGGAGCCTTAAAGCCAGTCTGCACCACCTGATGGGTTGGGGGATCGGCAGAATCATCATCTCCCGAATCGCCTGATGAAAAGAGTTGGCGTTTGGCGGTTTGACCAACTTGCAGGAACCACTGCACCGTGCCATCACCGATACCGCCGCTGCGGGTAAACGGCTGATCTTCGGTACGCACTAAGTTATTGTCTTCGTAAATTTTTAGGGTGACCTGATAACTGCCCGTCGGGAAGTTGCTGGTATCCAGATTATTCGAACCGTTAGGGAGATAAAACGTCCCGAGCAGCTGATTGCCACGATAGGCGTCCACACGCGATTTCGTCGACAGCAGCACGGTAATCGGGGAGCCTTTCCCGGCTTCGGCCTGATTTAGATAGCTTAAAGATGTCCCTACACGTGCACCGGAAATCGCGCCCAGCGGCAGCATGGTAAAGTTAATATTGCCGCCTAAATTGCTCGACAAATCTCGGCTGTCCATCCGGCCAGCCTGCACATAGTGGCGCTTGCCGAGGCTATAGCGATAATAGGCATCGTCAACGTTGATGTTTTTTGAATCAACGCCGCTGCTAGAATACGAGGCCAGCGACCAGTCAAAACCGATATATCCGTCAGTCAGCAGGCCTAATGCGCCTGAGCCTTGCAATGACAGCGATTTATAATCTTTATCACCCACCACGTTTAGCATTTGCTGGTGAATAAAGGCGCTTTCTGTTTGCGTGGTTGGGCTGAAATAAAGCTCTTTGCCGTTCGATACGGGCAATATCAACGGATCGACAAAAACATTTATCTTGGATTCATTTTCATCATAAATAAGATCTATATCTTTGCTTTTAATATACCCACAGCCGGGTGCGTTATTATTACTGGAACAAGATAAATCACCATGACGGGGTAAAGGAGAAGATAATTTTTTTAATAGTTCTTGATAGCGTACATCATCGCTCTTGATCGGAAGGTTTAATGCCTTTAAAACTTCGGATGGATTGGAAAATTGTATGGTTTCAAAATTAACGTTGGCTTCAAAAATACCAACGGATTGCCCAAGCAATGAAACGTCAAGAAATAACTTTTGTCCGGTGACTAATTCTTCAAAACCGGCAGGAACGGTGATTGAAGCCATCAAAGATAATGTCATGGGTAATAAAAACAGGGCGCCAAGGTAAATTTTTATTTTCTTTTGACCCATGGAGTTTCACCTCGAACAACGAAAAAACGATTGCTATAAAAACAGCAATAATCAAAATGGAAAACGCAAAATAACCATTGCAGATAAAAATATCTGCAATGGTTTTAATGATTAGAATATATTTATCATACTGCTGGAGGAGTAGGAGCAGTCGTTGGTTGAGTTAATACAATACCCACCACGCCGGTATAATTACCAGCTGGTAGTTCTTGGCCTTGGTTCTTCTGAGTGAATCTCAATTCTTGCTCGATAGAACCTGTGCCAATTGTAGTTTCTCCTCCAGGGAAGAGAACGTCTTTTGTCATTGTAAAGCCCGCAGTAGTTACCTCTTTGTCCACGCCACCGTAAGTTACTTTGATTCCAACGGTATTAGCACTGCCTGCACGGTCATAAAGCAAAACATCATTTGCCAGTCTAATATTAACGTCTTTGTAGGCGTTAGACCAAATTTTGGTTTGCATTGCATATGGCGCCAGACCATGGCCAGTGCCAGGAATATATTGCATTAACACTGATGCTGGCAGCGGCTGAGCATCGCTGAGGGTCATATCCAGAGATGGATCGACGTTCGCATTAATAGTAATATCTTTCTGAACCGCCATCGCATTCAGAGAAAAACCCATGATAGCAATAGCCACAGCTTTCATAGCAAAGTTCATATAATGTCCTTAATATTAATTAAATAACCGAGTGAAAACTATCACTCTATTGTTATTACTTTCATAGGCGGCAAAAGCCACTTACAAGTAATTTAGTGTTAACCATGAAGATTATAACTGTCGTTCAAGCGTTGTTTGAGTAATGGTAGAGATGTATTTTATTTTCACCGTACTTCCCGGTGAAATAGATTGGGCTTCCGCACCTTGCAGTAATAGCGTTTTCCCTGGGTAAACGGTTCTGGCATCCTTAGTCCATTTACAATTATTGTTGTCACTGCTGGATTTACATACGCCCACTTCGCTTAATTTAATATGCACATTGCCGTTATTAACCAATTGGCGACCAACGGGCATATAAGAAATATCTTCCACCGGTTTCACAGGCGGAACAATGACTAATGCTCCCCATGTGATGTTGACGCCAATTTTAGTTTTTTGAGCATCATTAGGATTAGGCTCCTCATCGAGATTACTCACGGGGTCAAAATAGACGCGATACGCTTGTTCGCTTTCTGGCGGAACCATATTAACTAATCTGACGATTCGGGTAGTGCCTGCGCTTAAGCCAAATTTAGCGGGAGTGACTACGAGGCTTTCACCGGCAATAAGATCGCGCTCTTTTTCTTCCTTAGTACCCGGATTTTCAATGGTTTTTACTGTTACTTTAATAAAATCCATTTCTTTAGAAGCCGAGATTATTTTAATTTGCGCACCGCCTTGCTGATTAGTGGTAACGCTAATGGGATAAACACTGAATGCAGCTGATGCTATTCCAGAAAACAATGTTGAACATAATGCTAGGCTGGAGCTTAACGCGAGTTTTTCCAATGAATTTATATTCATACCTGATCTTCCATGACTTATAACCAAGGTCTTTTGATTAAGAATTATTTTATATGTGCAGATTGGTTTCTAAATATTCGTCTATCTGTTTCTTAATTTATGGATATGCATAGTACGCTAAAAAAAACACAAAAAAAAGAGTCGGAAAATTATTTTTTTATAAAATTCATATAGCGTATGAGATTGGTGTGTGATGTTTGTTTAAATGATCTTTTAAATAATTTTCATATAAAACAATGTATTGTGTTTTTTCTTTGAAAGAATAGATATCGAATTTTTCGGATTTTGTCGCCATAAAATTAATTTTAGTTAATTAAAAAGTTAGTTTTATTTAACTAAATTCAAGATGTAAGCGATCATTTTAATGAATGTATGATTGCTGAAATATTATTGTTTCTCTATGATTTTATCAAAAATTATATTTTTTGGAGTTTTGTTTAATCTATGTGTTAATATTATATGATGATCACTATCTCTGTGATTATTTAATTATTGGGCTGGGATTATTCTACATGCTGTTATTCATTAACTCTGTTCGAGGTGTTCCGGTGCAAAGTGTGCCTACTTCATGGTCATTTTAATGTCGCTATGTCCGAGAATTCTTTGCAGTACCAGAATTTTTCCCCCATTCATCATGAAGTGCGCTGCAAAGGTATGGCGCAAAACGTGAGTCAGTTGGCCACGGGGGAGGGTGATGCTAGTTTGCTCAATTAATGCCATAAAACTGAAATACAGATCATCAAACAGCTTGTCTCGTTTTAGTGCGTCCACCTCGTTATAGAGAGATTGGCTTATGGGAACGCTGCGGTTCTTTTTGCCTTGAGTTCTGGTGTAAGTGGTTTTGAATGGTGGCGGCTAATCGGTGCAATGGGGATGACAAAGAACTGGCGATGGTCTGGATCGCAGAAATGACCATGCAACTGATTGTGAAGCTGGATGAATACGACGAACAAGAACACCGAAGAGTGTTAGGGCCGTGCCAGTGAGTTGAATGTGCTATGTAATAAATCGATAGGGAGTATGAGGCTAGAGGTGCTTTTTGATAAATGGACTAATGAACTACAAAAGAAAATTGGCCCACAGTTTCCTGATGTGCGTTTCCGTACAGCAAGCTGTAGCAGCACATTGCTGCAGGTGACAGATACAAAAGACGAAACAGAATACCAATCTATCCAGTCGTAATCCAAGAAGTTTGATAGAACGGCCGGTGGATGCACTGGTTTGGTGATTCTAAGCAATGTTTTAAGTTTTACATATCATCTGGAACTTGATGATGCCCTTATATAAAATATGCTTGGTAGCGATGTACTACCGACAGATTAAAAATATATAGGGAAAGTATGAAAACTAATAAGATTCTTTTATCGATATCTCTTGCTGGAATTTTGACTGGTTGCGTTCAAAATGTTTCTCGTCCTGTGGGAACTTTAGTGGAGGTTGTTAAACCAGCTGTCGGGCAGACTGCTACGGCATATATGGGAAATCCAATAATCAAGTCTGCAACGGGGATAAAAACTGATGTTTTGGAGCTAGGGGCCGCTAATGGGGCTATGTCATCTATTGCTGCAGGCACTTACTGTAATGTAGGTAATGGAGTATACCGTAACTATCAGAACCAACAGGCTGTGGCTTTAAAAAATATTTATGGTCAAGTTGGCGGTTATGTCGACTACGTGAGCTATAACTCTGCGAAAAACGAAATCTCACCACCAAATGGAACATCTTATACATCTGCTGAAATATCTATAAAACGGGTATCAGATGGGCTGTGTAGAGTAGATAATTCGCTCGTAAAAACAATCGAGTATAATGGTAACGCTAGCGGGGTGATGAAGTTTACTTACCGTGAGTTCGCTAACGATATGGCTCGTGCGGCTTTTACCACTGATTTTTCCGTAGATTCCAAAGTCAGCGATGTTGTTACTTACAAAGGTGCTAAGTTTAAGGTAAATAACGCGGATAACTCGTCTATTTCGTATACAGTGATATCTGGTTTTGATGAGTCAACTAATTTCTAAACGAAGTCACAGCAGTACTCATAATGGGTTTTAATGTTGTGCATGGCTATGCCGCATGAAATCGCATGATCGTTTTAGGATCCGCTTTACTGAGGCCCGCCAGAACTGGCGGGCTTTTGCTTATATCATGCAACTGCATGAAAAATGATAGATCAAGCGGGTAGGCGTGGTGGGGCTATGATTGCGCGCAAATACATATAAGATAAATTTATGCTTTGTGATTCCTGCCCCACAATTTCTCAGTGCTTTTCTATACCTTGTTTAACCTGTGTTTATAAAAATAAGGTCATTGAGAAATGAAGTTGAGAAGTGTTAACGTTACGAACTTTCGTTCTATAGTAAATGGTAAGATAAACCTTAAAGACTACACATCGTTAATTGGACCAAACAATAGTGGGAAGTCATCTTTTGTAAAATCAATAGAATTATTTTTAAACCAATCTATGCCTCTCATTGAGGAGTTTAGTGAAGCAGAGCCTGAAGTCATCGAAACTCATGGTATTGAGATTAAAAAAAGAATTTTTAATAATATAATTATCGAGGGCGTATTTAAGGATATTGAGGATTGGGAGAGAAGAAAATCTGGCGTATCAGGAATAATATTTAATAACGAAATAAAATTAAGGGAAACAATTAGCGCACAACATGATCCATCGACCAATAAAATTTCCATGTCAAAAATGTATGAGGCATACGTAAGACGAGAGGTATTTACAGGACTAGATGAAAGTAAACTAGCAGAGTGCTCTGAAGAAATTAAGGTTATTGTGAGACGTGAGGGGTTTAATGGAACTAATTTCAAAACCAAGGTAAACATTAATATAATTAAAGAAAAAATAAAAGAAGAACTACCTGACTTATTCGCATATGGAGACTGGGAATGGAGTTCTGAAAACTTTGGTATAGATGCAGCTTTGAAGCAAGCAATACCGAATGCCTTAGTTATTCCAGCATTGACATCAATTGATGATGCATTGAAAAGTACACAATCATCTATTTTTGGAAAGCTTTTAAGTAAATTAATAATGCCAAAAGTGAAAGCTTGCCAGCATTACCATGATGTTACATCTTCATTTTCAAGTCTAGTTGAGCAACTCAAAAGTGATGAGTCAATTGAAGGTTTACGTGAGTTGCGTAATGATATAACGAATCGTATCTCTGAGATTATCGATGCAAAACTTATCCTTGGTTTACAGGAGCCTGAATATGAAAAAATAATGGGGGGTATTGTTGAATTGCGTCTTGATGATGGTAAAGAAACACCTGTATCTTTACAAGGTCATGGCTTACAGCGATCATTAATATTTACCTTGTTGGAGGTAATCGCGAAGCATGATGCTAAATCAGCAGAAGACGATGAAGAGTGTCGTTCTACAGTTTTGCTATATGAAGAACCAGAGTTGTTTATACATCCACACTTGATGCGTAAATTAAAATCAGTGTTGAGTAATGTCTCATCATCATCGCAATGGCAAGTTATAATTACTACTCATTCTCCATTTTTAATTAATGTTGCAGATGATCCTTGCTCTTTAGTTGTACTAAAAAAAGAAAATGGAGTTCCTCCCGTTGTAGCTCAACTAGATGATGACCCATTTGTAGGTGAGGAAAAAACTCGATTGAGGGCTGCGTTAGATTATCACCCATCAGTTTGTGAAGCCTTTTTTTTGCAAAAAGAAGTGTTCTAGTTGAAGGAGCCACTGAAGTAGCAATGTTTTCGGAGGCGAAAAAGCTTGTAGATATTTTTAGTGTGGTTAACAGTTTACATAAAGAAACCACAGTTGTTTCTTGTGGCGGGAAATGGACCATTACTGCGATCGCTAAGGTGATGAATGAGTTATCATTACCATATAAAGTTATTCATGACAGGGATTTGAAGAATTTAGATTCTAATAATCCTCAGCCTGAATCGGCTATACATCCATATAATGCAAATAAAGTAATTTCTAATGCGGTAGGTAATGCAGCTAATATCTTTGTAGTTGCCGATACGATGGAAGATATTTTATGGCCAGAAGGAAGGCCAAATCATTCTTCGGATAAGCCTTATAAGGCATGGGTTGAGCTTAAGAAGATTATAAAATCTATCGAAGGTGAAAATGATCCCGCTAATAAAGCAATCCTCTTAGCTAAGTACCAAAAACTGGGGGATATAGTAAGGTTCGCATATAATTAAATTTTAGTTACATTAATAACGTAAATGTTGGCTCTGAGGAAATAATATGAACCAACATTTACAATTATTGTTAATTAGCTAGTAATTGATACCGATATGTCCCGATCATCAACATTCAACCGATAATCTTCAAACCTCACAACCTCTTCCCCCACCCACGAATTTAATTCCAGCATCTGCCGCTGCAGCGGTATTAACTCATTGCGCACAAATACCTTACTGGCTTTGCCAACGTCGTAAAAGCCGCCCGTGTTGTTGGGGATAACCCCCATCATTTGCGGCGGAACGCGGTGCGCAGCCAGCATGTCGTCACGGTTGACGTTCTTGATGTTTAGGAATTCATCTTTTGCGGCCACTTCACTGAGTGGGATGATCTTAATGCTGTCTTTTTTCCCGCTGGGCGAATACATAAAAAAATTACGGAAATTGTCGGGTCCTTTCGACTGCTTTAGAACGTTATAACCAATGTACGAACATCAATTGCGGCCATACGTTTATCACTCATGAAACGTTTGTCGGTTCGATTATGATTCCGGGCAAAGTGATTGAAGCGCAGGCACATGCAAAGGGGCAACAACCGAGCCTATCGTTCTAAAGCGTTAAAATTATTTTTGAAGGGAACCGCCGCATTGGCGGTTTTTTTTATATCTGGGGAGTAGTGATTTTTCTCTGCTGCCACTTTGCTGCCATTAGTCTAAAAAGTCACTTTTAAGATATTGTTTTATATAGACTTAAATTTCAGGCAATAAAAAACCCGGTAGTCTTGAACCTAAGAAGGCGGGACTATCGGGCTCCTCAATATGGGGAACATCAAAGAAAAGCAGTGGCACTAATTAAGACTTTGTCGCGGATAGAAAGTTTCAGGCAAAGTGAAAAAAATCACAGTTTTTTTCTTTTTGCCTGAATTTTAAGGCTTTATTATCCGCCGATGCCGGGCCATATGATGACGATCAGTGTCCCCGCGAGCGTGAGCAGTACGTTGGCTATCGCGTATGTGCCTGCATAGCCCAGCGCTGGGATGTTACTGCGTGAGGCATCGCTGATGATTTCCATCGCTGGCGCACAGGTTCTGGCACCCATAATGGCACCAAACAGCAGGGCGCGGTTCATACGCAGCACGTAGGCACCAAACAGGAAGCAGATAACAACGGGCAGCAAACTGACTACTAAGCCGGAGAGCAGCATTTGCCCACCGATTTGTCCTAAACCGTGGTTCATGCCTGCGCCAGCGCTCAGGCCAACACCGGCCATAAACACCATCAAACCAAACTCTTTCACCATGTTCAGCGCCCCTTGCGGGATATAGCCGAAAGTAGGGTGGTTGGCACGTAGGAAACCCAGCATGATGCCAGAGAACAGCAATCCAGCGGCGTTACCGATGCCAAAGGAGAAATTGCTGAATTTGAAGGTAATCAAACCAATCATCAAGCCAATAATAAAGAAGGCACAGAAGGCCAGAAGATCGGTCACCTGACTGTGGATGGAAATAAACCCGATGCGTTCTGCCACGCTTTTGACGCGGCGCGCATCGCCGCTGACCTGTAGCACATCGCCTTTGTTGAGCACGATGTTGTCATCGATAGGCATTTCAATCTGGCTGCGAATTACGCGGTTCAGGAAGCAGCCGTGGTCAGTCAGTTTGATTTGGCTGAGGCGTTTGCCCACTGCATTGTTGTTTTTGACCACGATTTCTTCGGTCACGATACGCATATCCAGCAAATCGCGGTCGAATACTTCTTTCCCATTACGGAAACTTGGGTCTAAACGGGCATGAGCATCAGGGTAGCCGACCAGCGAAATCTCATCACCGACCTGTAAAACCGCGTCGCCGTCTGGCGTGGCCAAGATGCCGTTGCGGCGGATACGTTCGATGTAACAGCCGGTTTGGCGATAGATGCCCAACTCGCGCAGGTTTTTGCCGTCAGCCCAAGAAACCAGCTCAGGGCCAACGCGGTAGGCGCGAATCACCGGCAGGAAAACTTTGCGTTGTACTTCATTATCTAAACCGCGTTCACGCGCAATCTGCTGCGCCGATGTTGGCAGATCCTGATGCTGGAGCTTTGGCAAATAGCGTGCGCCAAAAATCAGGCTGACTAAACCGATGAGGTAGGTCAGCGCATAGCCGAGGCTGAGATTGTCTTGCAGGTGGGGAAGGTTAGGGTTGTTAGCCAGAGTTTGGCGCAGCGTATCGCCCGCACCAACCAGCACCGGCGTGGAGGTCATTGAACCCGCCAACATCCCGGCGGTTAAACCAATATCCCAATGGAAAAGTTTGCCAAAGCCCAGCGCCATCACTAATGCACTGCCAACCATCACGAGGGCCAGCATGAGATAGTTTTTTCCATCGCGGAAAAAGATAGAGAAGAAATTGGGACCGGCTTCTACGCCCACACAGAATATAAACAGCATAAAGCCGAGATTCAGGGCTTCCGTGTTGATGGCAAAATGTTGTTGTCCGAGAAGAAGAGAGACAACTAAAACGCCAATGGAGTTACCGAGTTGAACAGAACCCAGACGTAATTTACCGAGGCATAGCCCCAGCGCCAAGACAACGAACAACAGCAGGATGTAATTTCCTGTTAACAAATTTGCGACATCAATGTTCACGGCGAATAACTTATCGTTAACTAGCTTGCGCTTGATATGATTGACTATTGGAGATACATTCAACCATACAAAATAATAAATTTCATCTTTAACTCGGTTATCCCCAGTAATAGATGAAACCCCAATACGAACGGTGTATTGGCAGCTATTTTAGACGCGACTTGTGTGTTCGGCCAACAAAAAGCCGAAACACGTGGGAATGCGTCTTTTGCACGTTATCACGCTAGGGAATGCGTGGGCTCACAGGACTATTTGTTTCGCCAAGGGCGGTGAAAATGGGTGATTGCTGTGGGCGTATTGAATATCGCTTCTAAGGAAAGAGGGATTTTTGATGACAATGTATCGGCGTTGGTTGGGCGCGATGGTTGCTTTTGTCTTGGTCTGCTTGCTCTTCATGGTGTTAAAGCCGTGGGTTCACGCAGACGGCCCCAATATTGTAATGAAAGGTGAAATCAGCCTGCTTTGGTTTGTTATTCCAGGATTTATCGCGAGCTATGCTTCTGTGAGCGGCCGCATTTTTTATCCTTTTCTTGGCACCCTTTGTGCCGTGCTGGTTTCAACATTGATTCACTTGCTTTATGGAACAGAGCTCCGTAACGGATTACAGATGTTTGCGTATGGAACCAGCGCGCTTTTCTGGTCAACGTCAGGCGCGTTTCTTTATTGGTTTGTTGCGCTCGCCTGGCAGAAGAAGCGCTCGATTCGCGTTGAGCGCTATCGCTAGAAGTACATAACATTCTGTTCTGAGAGATAAAAAAAGGGCATCCAAGTTGGATGCCCTTTTTTCTAAGCAAAAACGATTACTGGAACAGTGCCAGATTTTCTTTGGCATAGGCTTCAAAATCAGTGCAGCCGCCAATGTGTTTCTGATCGATGAAAATCTGTGGAACGGTTTCAACAGGTTTACCGACGGTTTTTTCCAGATCGGCCTTAGTGATACCTTCTGCGTGGATATCAATATAACGGAAGTTGAAATCATCGCGTTCTTCGGTCAGTTTTTCAGCCAACTCTTTAGCACGGACACAATACGGGCAGCCCGGACGCCCAAAAATTACTGCAAACATGAGAACTCCTTGATGGATTTGAGCTTATTCACTAAATCTTGATAATGTTTAGCGCCGACTCACTTTAACTGTGTTTACTATGCCTGCTACGGCAGTTAAAAAAAAGTAGGATTTGCCTGTTACTTTGATAAATTTTGCCTATTTAGGGAGTGCGCATGAAGGCTTTAGGTGATTTACCTAAACCTGTTCTAATCTGTGAAGCGCTGGGAATGGTGCTGCTGGTGGTAGCCTATCTCAGTATTCACGATTATATTCATCTACCCGATCTGCTCGCGACACCGTTCGCAGCGGTCATCATGATTTTTGCCGGTGTTGCGTTGATGATACCGGCTGCCGTGGCGCTGATTTGGAGTTTGACGCACAGCAAAACACCGCTGTTTAGCTTAACGTCAAAGCCAGATGCGTCGGCGGCAAAACCTGAAACAAAATCTGAGGAGCATAAAAATGACGCCAACCATTGATCTTCTGTGTTCACATCGATCTGTCCGTGCGTTTACGCCACAGCCTATCGGTGACGCAGAGCGGGAGGCAATTTTTGCTGCGGCACGTGCAACGTCTAGCTCCAGCTTCCTCCAGTGCAGCTCGATTATTCGTATCACCGATCCTTCGCTGCGTGAGCAACTGGTTGAGCTAACCGGAGGCCAACAGCATGTGGCCGATGCCGCTGAATTCTGGGTTTTCTGCGCTGATTTCAATCGCCATAAAGAAATTTTCCCCCAAGCGGAATTAGGTCTGGCCGAGCAGCTGCTGTTAGGCACCGTTGATACTTCGTTAATGGCGCAAAACGCCTTTACCGCGGCAGAATCGCTGGGGCTGGGCGGGGTTTATATTGGTGGGCTGCGCAATAATATTGAGGAAGTCACCCAGCTATTAAAGTTGCCGCAAAACGTGCTGCCGCTGATGGGATTGTGCCTTGGATATCCGGCGACCAACCCCGCGCAAAAGCCGCGTTTACCTGAGGCGATGGTGGTGCATGAAAACTACTATCAGCCACTCGACCGTGAACTTTTGGCGCAGTACGACGCCCATATTTGCGCCTATTATCAAAGCCGTGGAAGCAACACACGCAGTGATACTTGGAGCGAGCAGATTAAGCGCACGCTGGCGAAAGAGAGCCGTCCGTTTATGCTGGAATATCTGCATAAACAAGGTTGGATCCTGAGATAGTTTGCCTACTGGCTTAAGAGGTTGGCCGTGAATATCGTCATACTTTCCCGTGATGGTTCCCTGTATTCATGTAAACGCTTGAAAGAGGCGGCGCAGCAGCGTGGTCACAACATTGATATTGTTGATCCGCTTTCGTGCTATATGAACATCAACTGCGCAGCACCCAGCGTGCATGAAAAAGGGCGCCAGTTGGAACGCTATGACGCGGTGATACCGCGCATTGGATCGGCGATTACCTTTTACGGCACGGCGGTTTTACGACAGTTTGAAATGCTGGGCAGTTTTCCGCTAAACAACGCCGCTTCGATTGCCAAAGCCCGCGATAAGCTGCACTCATTG
Organism: Obesumbacterium proteus; assembly: GCF_001586165.1. NCBI lineage: Bacteria > Pseudomonadati > Pseudomonadota > Gammaproteobacteria > Enterobacterales > Hafniaceae > Obesumbacterium > Obesumbacterium proteus. Next base: position 2,789,886 of record NZ_CP014608.1, read on the forward strand.
CAGTTGTTGGCTCAGCAGGGCATCGATCTGCCTATCACGGGATTCGCGCATCGTCCTGACGATACCAGCGATTTGATTGAAATGGTCGGTGGTGCTCCGCTGGTGGTTAAGCTGGTTGAAGGCACGCAGGGGATCGGCGTGGTGCCTGCCGAGACGCGTCAGGCTGCGGAAAGTGTCATTGATGCTTTTCGTGGTTTGAATGCGCACATTCTGGTGCAGGAATATATCAAAGAGGCCCAGGGCGCAGACATTCGCTGTTTGGTAATCGGCAAGCGGGTGGTGGCGGCCATTGAACGACAGGCTAAACCGGGTGAGTTTCGTTCGAACCTGCATCGCGGCGGTACCGCCAAACGGGTGGCTATCACTGAACAAGAACGCGAGGTGGCGCTGAAAGCCGTTGCCATGCTGGGGTTATGCGTGGCGGGCGTTGATATTCTACGCTCTGCGCGTGGCCCGTTGGTGATGGAGGTTAATGCCTCGCCGGGGTTGGAAGGCATTGAAACCACCACGGGGAAAGATATTGCAGGTATGATGATCGATTACATTGAACGCACGATTGCGCGCAAAAAGCACTAAACCTGCACAAACTGATTGGTTGCAGGCTGATAGTGATATCCTGCCTGCGCCAATCGTTCCTGTAATCCACTCATCGAAATATCATAACGGCGGGCTAAATCCTCTAAGGACGGGCACTCATCGCGGAGTTTCATGTTGACGATGCTCATCAGCATCAATGGGTCCATGGTGGCATAGCGCGTCAGCGACATTGTGTACTCCTCTTTCCGCCAAGATTGATGAATTAATTGTCTTTGAGCATAGATAAAACGGGCAATTTTCCGTAAGCTATGCCCCTTTTCTACGTCTGTGCTTATTATCTCCTGTTTTATCATTTTTGTAAGGTAGGCCACTATGGATTCGCTAATCGTCCCGGATCTGGATCTTTTACGACGCTGGCTGGATCAACTGGGCATCACCTTTTTTGAGTGTGACTCCTGCCAAGCGCTACATCTGCCGCATATGCAGAATTTTGACGGTGTATTTGACGCTAAAGTCGATATGATCGATCAAACGATTTTGTTCAGTGCGCTGGCTGAAATACGCCCGACCTCGCTGATCCCCTTGGTTGCCGATCTCAGTCAAATGAACGCCAGCACCTTGGCAGTGAAAGTCTTTGTTGATATTCAGGATGACAATTTACCGAAGCTGATCGCGTGCCTTTCATTGAACGGCAGCGTCGGCGTGACGCTTGAGCAGTTTGCTGAGTTCATGAAACAGGGCGAAGAACAGCTTTCGATGATCATGATGGAGACGCGCGCCAATGGCATGTTGTTTCTCGGCGAAGGCGAAGAAAGCGACGCCGATTACGACCCAAACGCCATGAGCGGGCCTCTGCTACATTAGTGATAACGCGCCTGACAGTCACTGCGCTGACATGGTTCAACGGCACCTTTATGGTGCCGTTAGTTTTTGTATAAAAACCTCATAAATATTCTGCAAACCAATCAATCTCCCCGATATCTGACGCCATTAGCGGCTTGAATGGCGCACGACATAGATGCTATTGCATAGAAAATCGATAATTGACGTTTTTTCCACCGCTCAGTGGCTGGATAGGCCATCAGCAGTTATGCTTGATTTGCAGCGTACAGCCCAGATTTTCCTCATATTATTACTCGACATTTAAATGAAGAAATAACCGCTTTTTCTGATTTTATATGCATAACGATCTGCTGTCGCATGCCATCACTGCTGGTAAACGGGCTAGTGCGCGCCGTTTCTACATTATTTGGAGGGATTGACGATGATCAACGGGCATAAAAAATGGCTGGTAGGCGCTATCTCTGGGGCTTTAATGGCTACAGCGGCAACGGCCGCCGATCAGAAAACGCTGCATATCTATAACTGGTCTGACTATATTGCACCAGACACCTTGGCGAATTTCACCAAAGAAACCGGTATCAAGGTGGTTTACGACGTGTTTGATTCCAACGAAGTGCTGGAAGGCAAACTGATGGCTGGTAGCACCGGTTTTGATTTGGTTGTTCCTTCCGCCAGTTTCCTCGAGCGTCAGGTTGGCGCGGGCGTATTTAAACCCTTAGACAAAAGCCAGTTGAGTAACTACAAAAACCTCGATCCTGAGCTGCTAAAGCTGGTGGCTAAGCACGACCCAGACAATAAATATGCGATTCCGTACACCTTTGCGACCACCGGCATTGGCTATAACGTTGAAAAAGTGAAAGCGGCGTTAGGCAAAGATGCACCGGTGAATAGCTGGGATCTGGTGTTGAAGCCTGAGAATCTGGAGAAACTAAAAAGCTGCGGCGTTTCTTTCCTTGATGCCCCCGCTGAAATTTATGCCACCGTACTGAACTACATTGGCAAAGATCCTAACAGTTCAGACGCCAACGACTACAACGGCGCGGCGAACGACCTGCTGTTAAAACTTCGTCCAAATATTCGTTATTTCCACTCCTCTCAGTACATCAACGACTTAGCCAACGGTGACATTTGCGTCGCGGTCGGTTGGTCTGGCGACGTGATGCAGGCCGCTAACCGTGCCAAAGAAGCTAAAAACGGCGTGGATATTGCCTACAGCATTCCGAAAGAAGGTGCTCTGATCTTCTTCGATGTGTTTGCGATGCCCGCTGACGCGAAAAATACCCCTGAGGCGTATCAGTTCCTCAACTACTTATTACGCCCTGAAGTGATCGCGAATATCAGCAACCACGTTTATTACGCTAACGCCAATAAAGCGGCGACGCCGCTGGTAAATCCAGAAGTGCGGGATAATCCGGGAATTTATCCTCCGCCGGACGTGAGAGCCAAAATGTTCACGCTGAAAGTGCAATCGCCAAAAATTGACCGCGTGATCACCCGAGCTTGGACCAAAGTGAAAACCGGAAAATAAATCAGCGAAACAGTTACGTAGATAAATAATGTGGCTACGCTGAATACACAGGCAGAGAAAACCTCTTTGCCTGTGTGCTTTTACACTGCTCATTGAGCGGTATGTGTCGATGCAGCCGGGTCTGTATCAGGTACGAGAGCGAGGACGTCCCGAATGAATGATATTATTCCCCGTCAGGCACCTAAGGTGCATAAAGCGTTTACGCCGCTGTTGGAAATTCGCAATCTCAGTAAAACCTTTGACGGGCAGCTCGCCGTCGATGACGTCAATCTCACGATTTATAAAGGCGAAATTTTTGCGCTGCTCGGCGCATCCGGCTGTGGAAAATCCACCTTGCTACGCATGCTGGCCGGTTTTGAAATGCCCACCAGCGGGCAAATTGTGCTTGATGGGCAGGATTTAGCCCATGTGCCTCCCTATCAACGCCCAATCAATATGATGTTCCAGTCTTATGCGCTTTTCCCCCATATGAGCGTGGAGCAAAACATTGCTTTCGGTTTGAAGCAAGATCGCTTGAGCCGCGGCGAAATCAGCCAGCGCGTGGAAGAAATGTTGTCGCTGGTGCATATGCAAGAATATGCGAAACGTAAGCCACATCAGCTATCAGGCGGGCAGCGCCAGCGTGTTGCATTGGCGCGCAGTTTGGCCAAACGGCCAAAATTGCTGCTGCTGGATGAGCCTATGGGAGCATTAGATAAAAAGCTGCGTGAGCGCATGCAGTTGGAAGTGGCCGACATCTTAGAACGCGTGGGCGTAACCTGCGTGATGGTGACGCACGATCAGGAAGAGGCGATGACGATGGCGGGGCGCATTGCCATTATGAATCGCGGTAAATTCGTGCAAATCGGTGAGCCTGAAGAGATTTATGAGCACCCTAATAGCCGCTACAGCGCCGAGTTTATCGGTTCGGTTAACGTCTTTGACGGCATCCTAAAAGAACAGTTAGACGATGCGTTGCTGATCCAAAGCCCCGGCTTGTTGAATCCACTTAAAGTGGATCTCGATGCCGCCGTGGTTGAGGGCGTTCCGGTGCAGATTGCTTTGCGCCCAGAGAAAATTCTGCTGTGCGAAGAACCGCCGGAAGACGGCTGCAACTATGCAACGGGAGAAGTGGTGCACATTGCCTATCTCGGTGATTTGTCTATTTATCACGTCAAGCTGCTCAGCGGGCAAATGATAAGCGCCCAGTTACAGAACGGGCACCGTTTCCGTAAAGGCATGCCAACCTGGGGCGACCAAATCAAGCTGTGTTGGGATGCAGATAGCTGCGTGGTGCTCACCGTCTGAGGAGATAGCGATGTCTACACTGTTTACAAGTCGCAGCGATCGCCCTCCGGTTCAACGGGTGGGAAAATTCACTGCGTGGCTCTACCGTTTACGCGGGGTGCATGGCCGTAAACTGGTTATTGCCTTGCCCTATCTATGGCTGATCTGCCTATTTTTACTGCCGTTCCTGACGGTGTTTAAAATCAGTCTGGCCGAAATGGCACGTGCGATCCCGCCGTTTACCGATCTAATGACTTGGGCGGATGACAAGCTGGATATTGCGCTGAACTTTGCCAACTATTTTCAGCTTTTTGACGATCCGCTTTATGTGGATGCTTATCTTCAATCGCTGCAAATCGCCGCTGTCTCAACGATATGCTGTTTAATCATTGGCTATCCGCTGGCGTGGGCGGTGGCGCACAGCAGTTCATCGACGCGCAATATTTTGCTGCTGCTGGTGATCTTACCGTCTTGGACGTCTTTTTTGATTCGCGTGTATGCATGGATGGGCATACTCAAAGAGAACGGCGTGCTGAATAACGTTTTGCTGTGGCTCGGGGTTATCGATCATCCGTTGATTATTCTGCACACCAACACGGCGGTGTATATCGGCGTGGTGTACTCCTATCTGCCTTTTATGGTGCTGCCTATTTACACCGCGCTGACGCGTATTGATTACTCGCTGGTGGAAGCCGCGTTGGATCTTGGCGCTAGACCAATAAAAACCTTCTTTAAAATCATTGTTCCTTTGACCAAAGGCGGAATTATCGCCGGTTCTATGTTGGTGTTTATCCCCGCCGTGGGTGAGTTTGTGATCCCTGAATTATTAGGCGGGCCGGACAGCATCATGATTGGGCGCGTGCTGTGGCAGGAGTTCTTTAACAATCGCGATTGGCCCGTGGCTTCAGCGGTGGCGATCTTGATGTTGTTACTGTTGATCGTGCCGATCATGTTGTTCCACAAATATCAGAATAAAGAACTGGGGGCACACTGATGAATACTTTACCGGTTGTGCGCTCGCCGTGGCGTATTGTGATTTTAGTGGTGTGCTTTTTCTTCCTGTACGCGCCGATGCTGCTGTTGGTTATCTACTCCTTCAACAGCTCTAAGCTGGTAACCGTGTGGGCAGGGTGGTCAACGCGTTGGTATAGCGTGCTATTCCATGATTCGGTGATGATTAGCGCAGTGGGATTAAGCCTCACCAGTGCCGCTGCGGCGGCTACGATGGCGACCATTCTGGGCACCATGGCGGCGGTAGTGATGGTGCGTTTTGGCCGCTTTCGTGGCTCTAACGGGTTTGCATTCATGCTGACAGCGCCGCTGGTTATGCCCGATGTCATTACCGGGCTCTCGCTGCTGCTGCTGTTTGTGGCAATGGGACACCTGATCGGCTGGCCCGCAGAGCGCGGTATGCTGACCATCTGGATGGCGCATGTGACCTTTTGTACGGCCTATGTCACCGTGGTGGTCAGCTCCCGTTTGCGTGAGCTGGATAAATCGTTGGAAGAGGCGGCGATGGATCTGGGCGCTACGCCGCTGAAAGTGTTCTTTGTGATCACCATTCCTATGATTGCCCCTGCGCTGGTTTCTGGCTGGCTGTTGGCATTTACGCTGTCGCTCGACGATTTGGTTATCGCCAGTTTTGTCGCGGGGCCGGGCTCAACGACGTTGCCGATGCTGGTGTTTGCCAGCGTGCGCATGGGCGTTAACCCAGAAATTAACGCGCTGGCCAGTATTATCCTGCTGGTGGTTGGGGTGATTGGCCTGATTGCATGGTGGTTTATGGCGAGAGCGGAAAAGCAGCGGTTGAAAGAGATCAGAAAAGCCGCAGGTGGCTAACGGTGGCTATCTCTCTTATCTCAACTGACTGAATCACTGAGTGTGTGAATAAATAGGGTGTGTAACACGTTAATTTGAAACATAAAGATCATAAACCGCTAGCCTGAACAACATAATTTGTCCTATCATGAGTTTTTCAGGCTAGCTTATGGAATAAGATGTCAGAAATACTGCGTAACCGGCATGAAATGCTGAGGAAATGGGCTTTGGCCCCGGTACCTGTATTAATTGCCGGCACGGCAATGATCGGTATTCATACGCTTGGATTTTTGCTGTTACTCCATGAGTTGGGCTTTGACGGTTTAAGCGCGTTTATTTCAGATAGCGTACAAAATTGGGATTCCATGCTGCTTTGTATCGCAAGTATTGCGGTGCTGAGTATTGAAATTGCCTGTGGGCTTGCCGTCATTCAGGGAAAAAACTGGGGACGCTGGGGGTATTTGGGCTGCCAGATTACGGTGATAGGCTATATGTTGCTGGCCTCCCTTGGCTGGTTCCATCCTGAAATGTTCAGCGTTAACGGAGAAACCGGCGGTGAAATTTTCGCTGAGCTGGTGCGTTCAAAAATTCCTGAGCTTATGATTTTAGCCCTGCTGTTTGTCCCCCTTGCTAGCCGTCGTTACTTTGGATTGCAAAACCGCCGTAGGTAAAGTCAGCGCGTTATTTACCGTCTGTGTTTCGCCTGAACCTATGCCTTTATGCTACAATCCGCGCCGCCGTAACCCCATCTTTTCTTATTCAATAGAGTCTTTGTAATATGCACTGTGCCCTGTATCAGTCGGGAACCTGTCGCTCTTGTCAGTGGCTTGAAACGCCATATGCCCAACAAATTACCCAAAAACAGCAGCAGCTAGAAGCGCTGATGTCTGCCTTGCCGGTCGGGCGTTGGCTACCGGTTGTTAGCAGTGCAGAACAGGCATTTCGGAATAAAGCTAAGATGGTTGTCAGCGGCAGCGTAGAACGCCCGCTGTTAGGTATGCTGCATCGTGATGGAACCGCGGTTGATTTATGCGAATGCCCGCTCTATCCCGACGCTTTTGCCGCGGTGTTCGATACGCTCAAAGTATTTATCGCCCGCGCCGGATTAACGCCTTACAACGTTGAGCGTAAACGCGGTGAGCTAAAATATTTACTGCTCACCGAAAGCCAGAAGAATGGCCAACTTATGCTGCGCTTTGTATTGCGTTCGGAAACTAAGTTGGCACAGCTGCGTCAGGCATTGCCTTGGTTGCAGCAGCAACTGCCTCAGCTCGCGGTGATCACGGTTAATATTCAACCGGTGCATATGGCTATTTTGGAAGGGGAGACGGAGATATTTCTCACCGAACAGCAGGCGCTGGAAGAGTCGTTTAACCAAATCCCGCTGTATATTCGCCCGCAGAGTTTTTTCCAAACCAATCCTCAGGTTGCCGCGGCGCTGTATGCCACCGCGCGTGACTGGGTGCGTGAGCTGAATATCGGCAGCATGTGGGATCTGTTCTGTGGCGTGGGGGGCTTTGGCTTGCACTGCGCAACGCCAGAGATGAAACTCACCGGCATTGAAATTAGTGCGGAAGCCATCGCCTGTGCTACGCGTTCTGCGCAGCAAATTGGCCTGCACAACGTCCAATTCGCCGCACTGGATTCAACGCGCTTTGCCACCGCCGAAGGCGAAGTGCCTGAACTGGTATTAGTCAATCCGCCGCGTCGGGGAATCGGTGCCGAGCTTTGCGCTTATCTCAGCACCATGGCTCCGCAATACATTCTCTACTCAAGCTGCAATGCGCAGACTATGGCTGTAGATATTGCGCGCTTGGAAAATTACCGCATCGAACAAGTACAGCTCTTCGATATGTTCCCACATACGGCACATTACGAAGTATTAACTCTGCTGGTTCGTCAGGATCGGTAGCTGATTTTCTCCAGATCGAGCAAGGCTTTTTTGATCGGTAATCCGCCTGAATAACCGGTCAAAGAGAGATCTTTGCCGAGCACGCGATGGCAGGGAATAAGAATCGAAATGGGGTTTCTTCCCACTGCGCCGCCCACGGCACGCACGGCTTTCGGATTGTTTAACGCATTAGCAATGACCGAATAGTGGCTGATGGTGCCGTATGGGATGGTAAGTAATGCCTTCCATACCGATTGCTGAAACGCCGTACCAACGGGCGCGAGCGGCAGGTTATCAAAGCGTATTTTTTCCCCCGCAAAATAGGCATCTAAACAGTCGCGAATTTGGCGGTTGATGCTGAAATCCCCATCCTCAATCCACTCGGAAGGGCAGATCTTTTCTTCAATCTCATTAGGTAGCCACAGCTGGCGCAGCCCTTGTTCATCCGAAACTAATCTGAGCATGCCAACGGGCGAGGAATAAAGTGCGTGGTACATGAAGTCTCCCTGAGTTTGGTTTAGTCCACGTTGATTGGGCTAAGGTAGCAAAACGCAGCCAGGGAGGGTATTACCATGAAGGATAAGGGATAAAATTCAGAATTTCATTAAACCCTCTCCCGAGGCGGGAGAGGGAATTTTATTTATTGCGGGAACCACTGGTCGTTGATTTTTTTGTACGTGCCATTGGCTTTGATGTCGTCCAGCGCTTTATTGAGCTGTGCCAGTAGAGCGGTATTTTCAGGACGAACGGCAATCCCTAAGCCGGTACCGAAATATTGTGCATCGGTCACGTGATCGCCCACCGCGGCGAGATTAGGATTGCTTTTTAGCCATTCATTGACGACCGCAGTATCGCCAAATACGCCGTCCAAGCGGCCACTTTTCAGATCCAGAATCGCGTTCTGATAGCTGTCGTAGGCGACGGTTTTAATTTCAGGATGCTTATCCTGCAAGTATTTCTGATGGGTGGTGCCATTTTCCATCCCTACGCGCAGGCCTTTCATATCGGCGAAGGTTTTATATTTGCCTTTGTCCGCAATGATAATGGCGGAGTTAGCGTAATAGGGCTGGGTAAAGGTGACCTGCTTTTGGCGCTCCGGCGTGATATCCATGCCAGAAATAACGGCGTCATAGCGTTTGAATTTCAGCGCAGGGATCAGGCTGTCGAAGGCCTGATTGGTGAATGTGCAGGTCGCCTGCATCTGTTTGCACAGCGCCTTGGCCAAATCCATGTCAAAGCCAACGATCTGGTTGTTTGAATCCATGGATTCAAACGGTGGATAGGTGGCAGAAGAGGCAAAGCGGATCGTTTCCGCTGCGGTGGCGGTAAAGCTCATTCCTGCCAGTAATGCACAAACCATCAGCTTTTTCATCGTAAAACTCCTGTCTGAAATAGTATCTTTAGGCGACCGTCTTTATTTTGAGGTGTTCGCACGAACGGAACGATGTTTGTGCGGAATGACGGCTAAGTGAACAGAATTGACTTTGCCATTAAGTGAATTTATATGCAATATATTTGGTTAAATATTTATCGTGTGTTTTTTATAGACACAAAAAAGCCAGCGCGATGGCTGGCTTTTAGTAGGTATTCTAAATGATTAGGTTAGTTTCTGCGTTCGAAGGCCAGTGCACGGCGTTCAACCATACGCATAATTAACGTAAGTAAACCATTTACGCACAGGTAAATCACGCCCGCTGCGCCGAACACCATAACGTCGTAAGTACGGCCATACATCTGCTGGCTGTAACCCATCACTTCCATCAACGTGATGGTGTATGCCAAAGAGGTACTTTTAAAAATTAACACCACTTCGTTGGAATAGGACGACAGTGCGCGTTTAAACGCGAACGGCAGCAAAATACGTAGCGTCTGGCTGCGTGACATGCCGAGGGCTTCGCAGGATTGCCACTGACCGGATGGAATCGCCTTCACCGCGCCGTAGAACAGCTGAGTGGTATACGCCGCGCTGTTCAGCGCCAAGGCAACCATGGCGCACAGCCAAGGCTGCGATAGCATATTCCACAGCCATGGTGTTTGCTTTATCCAGTCAAACTGGCCAGGGCCATAGTAGATCAAGAAGATTTGCACCAGCAGCGGAGTACCGGTAAACAGCGTGATATAGCCCTGCACGAGCTGAGTCAGTACGATAGGGCGCAGGGTCAGCACGATGGTGAACAGCAAAGCCAGCACCAAAGCCACCAACAGGGAAACCACGGTTAACGTTAGGCTGGTTGGCAACCCTTGAATGATATCGGGAATGTACTCAAACATTAGGCGTTCCCCCGCTCAAAGCGCGTGGTACGCAGTTCGATTCGCTTCAGAATATATTGGCTGAAAAGGGTAATAATCAAATAAATCGCTGCGGCAACCATATACCACGTAAACGGCTCTTGAGTTCGGGTGGCAATACTTTTGGTTTGCAACATTAAGTCATTCACACTGATCAATGAAACCAGAGCGGTATCTTTCAGCAGTACCAGCCATTGGTTACCCAGTCCCGGCAGCGCATGACGCCACATCTGCGGCATGACCAAACGGAAGAAAATGGCGCTTTGGCTTAATCCTAATGCCTGACCGGCTTCACGCTGGCCTTCAGGAACGGCTTTCAGTGCGCCACGCAGGGTCTGAGAGGCATAGGCCGCATACAACATCGCCAGCGCAATAACGCCGCAAATGAAGGGGCTCACCTCAAAGTTTTCGATATTCAGCTGGATTGGGATCTGGATAAAGCCCAGATTCAGATTAAAACCGTCTGAAAGCACCATCAGCAACTGCGCTGAACCAAAATAGATAAACAGCACGACGAGAATTTCAGGGAGTCCGCGCACCAGCGTGACCCATGCGGTACCCAGCCAAGCCACCGGTTTAACCTGTGACGATTCCCATACGGCGAAAATCATGGCTAATATCAGCCCAAGAACTAATGCACAAAGCGCGAGGCCAACGGTCATACCCGCCGCGCTTAATAAAGGTTGAAATTCAATCATTGCTTGGAGCCTATCCCATCAGGCGCGATACACGCCTAAATGATACTTTTTATTACGCCTACAAAGATAGGCACTATACCCGTCATCTTTCAAACTGCAGGTGCGTTGGCTGCTCTCGTTCACCCGAATCACTTACTTATGTAAGCTCATCGGGATTCTCTCGTTTGCCGCCTTCCTGCATCTTGAAATCTATCGGGTATATTCTCTGAACCCGTGGATTGCCTGCAGCACTAAATACCTACGCGATATTACTGCTGGAACCATTTGCTATAGATGGTTTTATAGGTACCGTCTTGCTTCAACTGGTTCAGCGCGGTGTTAAATTGATTCAACAGCTCCGCGTTGTTCTGGTGCACTGCAATGCCCAGACCGGTGCCGAAGTAGTTAGGATCGGTCACTTTGTCGCCCACGGCGGACAAGGTCGCATTCTGCTTCAGCCATTCGTTCACTACCGCAGTGTCACCGAATACCGCATCCAGACGGCCATTTTTCAGATCCAGAATGGCGTTTTGGTAGCTGTCATAAGGAACTGGTGTAATTTCAGGATGTTTTTCCTGTAGGTATTTCTGGTGAGTTGAACCGTTTTGCATGCCAACGCGTTTACCTTTCAGCGCAGCGATGTCGGCAACTTTGCCTTTCTCCGCGATGAACAGCGCAGAGTTGTCATAGTATGGCGCGGTGAACGCAACCTGCTTCTGACGCTCTGGGGTGATATCCATGCCGGAAATCACCGCATCGATACGTTTGAATTTCAGGCTTGGGATCAGGCTATCGAAAGACTGATTGGTGAACGTACAGGTCGCTTTCATCTGTTTACAGATGGCATTGGCCAGATCGATATCAAAGCCCTGCATCTGGTTATTGGCGTCCATGAATTCAAATGGAGGATAAGAAGCTTCGGCAGCAAAACGAATGGTTTCCGCCGCTGATGCAGAGACGCTGATACCGGCTAATACTGTGGCAATTATGATTTTTTTCATCGCAGACTCCAACTTCTGTTAGCTAATAGTTTGGTCAAAAACGACCCTGTTAACGTGTCAATCTAGCCATTAGTGAGACAGGTAACCGGCAAACGCTTCGGTTTGCGGGTGAGCAAAATGACTGGCGTCACCGTGCTCAATCACTCTACCTTGTTCCATATACACCACGCGGCTAGCGGTTTTACGTGCCACTTCCACTTCGTGAGTCACGATAACCTGTGTGATGCCGGTTTCAGACAGCTCGCGAATAATGCTAACGATCTGAGCGGTAATTTCAGGGTCTAGTGCCGCCGTCGGTTCGTCGAACAGTAAAACCTGAGGTTCCATCATCAGAGCACGAGCGATAGCCACGCGCTGCTGTTGACCGCCAGAAAGATGCAGCGGGAAACGATCCACATAGTCTGTTAGACGCAGGCGTTGCAGCAATTTTTGCGCACGTTCCACGGCCTGAGCTTTGCTCAGCCCCAAGACTTTGCACGGTGCTTCAATCAGGTTTTGCATCACGGTCAGATGTGGCCACAGATTGTATTGCTGGAACACCATCCCGACGTTACGACGCAGCTCGCGGATCTGTTTTTCACCCGGCGTTTGGCTGAAATCGAACTGATTACCCGCAATAGAAAGTTGTCCGGAACGCGGCATCTCCAGCAGGTTTAATACCCGCAGCAGAGAGCTTTTACCTGCACCGCTCGGCCCCAGTAATACCAAGGTTTCGCCCGCAGGACATTCCAGTGTGATGTCGAACAGCGCTTGATGTGCGCCGTAAAAGCAATTAATGCCGTTTATTTGAATACTCATGCGCGTTTACTGAATAGCCATTGATAGGGCAAATGTTAACTTCCACAGAATACTTATGCAATCTTTGTGCGTTAAAATTTATTACCGCACCCCTTAATCGCTTAAGATTAGCACAATATCACCTTTTTACTGGAAAACTGGCACATTTGCCCAGCCTCGACTAAATCCTCTTGGCTGAATGCATACAAAGTGAATGAATAAGAGACTGCATTAGGTTTTATTTATGCGGCGCACTTCATTCAGTGACTGGCTAAGGTAGTCCAAAAAGGTTTTGAACAGCAGTGTCTGCCCGCGTTTAGACTCATACAAAGCGTGAATTGAGTGAGGTTCGTTAGTCCACTCGGGTAAAACATGCACAAGCGCACCGGAATCAATATGATCTAAGCAGATAAAACGCGGCAAACAGGTAATGCCGACACCATTGATTGCCGCATAAACCACCGCACGCATGTTATTGGTGATCAGGCGAGGAGCGACAGTGAGCGTCATTTTTTCTTTATGCACATTAATGAGACGCCATTGACGGCTATTGTCATCACTTTTTTTGATTATTGTTGCATGCTGTGCGAGCTCTGAAACATCGTTCGGCATGCCAAAACGCGCAATATAATCTGGGCTACACACTAATATTTGGTGCTCAATGCACAGGGGTTTGACGTGCAGGCTCGAATCGCGCAACGGGAGTGGCTCTGGGCGAATGGCAATATCAATGCCTTCCGTCGTTAAATCAACGTCTCGATTCATGGCTAACAGCTCAATTTCCACGTCGGGATATTTTTGAATGAATCGACACACGACCGGAGCCATAAATTCTTCCGTCATCATCACCGGCGCGGCGATTTTAAGCTTGCCGCTTGGGTAGGCCAATGCGTTGCTCACCAAATCCTCGGCAATTTGCGCCTGCTGCACGGCCAGACGGCACTGTTCAGCAAACTTTAGCCCCAAATCCGTGACGTTAAAGCGCCGAGTCGAGCGCTGCAATAGACGAACGCCAAGACTCTCCTCCAGCGCTGCAATACGGCGACTCAGCAAGGACTTTGATACGCCGAGCGCTTTAGCCGCGGCGGTATAGCCCTGATGATCGACGGCATGAACGAAGTACAGCATATCGTTGAGATCGCATTTCATTTTATTGTCTCGTTTTTGCAACAATGTTTCCGAAAATTAGATATTTCGCTCTGTAATTGCAACCATTAATCTAGCAGCAGTTAATTTTTCTTCAAAAAACGCATTTTTTGAAAACAGAATATCTTTAGGAATCTGAATGAAACTACTGCATATCGATTCAAGCCCATTTACTACCCAATCGACTTCGCGCGTGCTGAGCGCCGCTATCGTGACCCAGTTGCAGGAAAAACACCGCATTCAATCCGTCATCTACCGTGATGTCGGGCTCACACCGCCGCCGCATTTAACCGAAGCCGTATTCAACGCGATGCGAAATGGCGTCGAGGGATGCAGCGACGCGGTGATTCACGCGGTACAGGCCGCCAATCAGGCTATTGAAGAGCTGAAAATGTGCGATGCGCTGGTGATTGGCGCTCCCATGTTTAATCACTCCATTGTGACTAATCTCAAATCTTGGATTGATCAGGTTTGTCAGGCGGGAAAAACCTTTGCTTTTACCTCACAGGGAGCACAAGGGTTGATTGCAGATAAGCCGGTATTTATTGCTTCCACGCGAGGTGGCATCTACGCCGACGATGCTCACCGAGCTATGGATTTTCAGGAACCTTATTTAGTTTCGGCGCTGTCTTTGATGGGGCTAAAAAACGTCAAAATTATTCGCGCCGAGGGCGTTGATAAAACGCATCCGGGACGTTCTGAAGCACAGCGCGTGGCGTTGGAAGAGATAAAAAACACCGTTTGTATTGATTAAGACCGCATTCAAAAGGGAGAGAATAATGACAACACAACAATACGACCATCTCATTGTGACCGATCTGGTGAATTGGATTGAAAGCCATATCGACGACAAATTGTTAATTGATGATGTTTCACGCCAGTCGGGTTATTCCAAGTGGCATATTCAGCGTAAATTTAAAGCCGTCACCGGTAAAACCATTGCCAGTTATATTCGCAACCGCAAGCTCACACGTGCGGCGCTGGCGCTGCGCAAAACCGATCGTCGGGTGTTAGATATTGCCTTGTCCTGCGGATTTGATAATCAACAGACGTTTACCCGCATGTTCCGTAAACGCTTTGGTATTGCGCCAGGGTCATATCGCGCAAGTGCTGATGCCTCTGCTCAGAATTTCATCTATCCAATCTAAATAAGTTAAACGTAAAGAAAACAATCATTCGAACCACGATGATTTTTGCAGGCGAGCTCGGTTATTCATAACAGCGTTCTCTCTCCCAAACATAATTTCGCTATTATCTCGGTTATTGTTGTGACTTAGATGATGACTGCGCAAGCTAAAGGGAGAGTCGGCATGGAACCACTGAAAGAGAAGAATGTTGTTTTAAAATCTGTACCTCAGCCACAGGTATTTCCAGATGCTCAGCAGGTCGAGCTTCTGGATGAAACCCTTCAGCTTCGTCGAGATCGCGTGTTGGCGCGCATGAAAGCGTCTGGACATGATTATCTGGTGATTTATGCCGATAAAGAACACGGGGCTAATTTCGAATATCTGACGGGGTTTATTCCTCGATTTGAAGAAGCGTTATTAGTGCTCGCTGCGTCAGGAAAGGCATTTTTATTGTTGGGCAATGAAAACATGAAAATGTCCCAGCATGCGCGAATTGCCAATCAGGCCATCTGCGTACCTCATTTCTCGCTGCCTAATCAGCCGATGGATAACCCGATGACGTTGGCTCAGGCGCTGAAAGATACTGGAATTCATCACGCGTCCTCGGTGGGCATTGTGGGTTGGAAAATGTTCACCAGCCCAACAGAAAATAACGAACAGATTTTTGATCTGCCTTATTTCATGATGAATGCTATTCAGCGCGTCGTTTCTCCTCAAGCTAAGATTTGCAACGCGACGCATTTATTTATTGGCGGAGACAGCGGGGCGCGAGTCATCAATTCGGCCAACGAAATTGCCCATTACGAATATGGCGCAAATTTAGCCTCAACCTGTATGTTGCAGGCGATGAACGCGGTAGAACTGAATAAAACAGAAAAAGAGATTGGGCATTATCTCACGGCGGGCGGGCAGCCAAATAACGTGGTGACGATTGCCGCATTCGGTCAGCGGTTTAAAAATGCGCGTTTATATCCGGGTGAGAATCGTATTACGTTGTCAGATCATGCCTCGTTGACAACCAGCTACAAAGGCGGTTTATCCAGCCGTGGCGGTTACGTTGCTCATGATCAACATGATTTGCCGCCTGACCAACAGAATTACCTCAGCGCCGTGGCAAAACCTTATTACCGCGCCGTTGTTGCATGGCTTGAATATATCGCGATTGGCGTAACAGGGAATGATATTTATCAGTGCATTGAGACTGTGCTGCCTAAAGCGCAATACGGCTGGCACCTGAATCCAGGCCATCTGGTTGCCGATGAAGAGTGGATGAGTTCGCCGATCTATTCGGGTTCACAGGCTAAAATACACAGCGGTATGCTGCTGCAAATTGATATTATTCCCTCGGTTGCGGGCTACGCCGGTGCCAGCGCCGAAGAGTGTGTGGCTATTGCTGATGCCGAACTGCGCGAGCAGATTGCATGTGAATACCCTCAGGTTTGGCAGCGTACTCAACAACGCAGAGCCTATATTATTGAGCATCTCAACATTGCATTAGGTGAAGATATTCTACCGTTGTCCAATTTGGTGGGCTATTTACGGCCTTATTTGCTGAATAAAGAAATGAGCCTTTGCTGCGAGTGATGAAAACGCGTGAGGGCGGAATATTTCAGCCCTCACGCATTCATTTATTTCACCTTCACCGCGGTACCACTCACGCTAACCATTAACATGCTGCCGTCTTTTCCAACGGTTTCGTAATCAATATCAATACCAACGACCGCATTGGCGCCGAGTGATTTGGCTTGGTCATTCATTTCAGCAAAGGCTATTTCTCGTGCTTTGCGCAGCTCTTTTTCATAAGCGCCAGAACGGCCACCGACAATATCGCGAATGCCAGCGAAGAAATCTTTGAAAATATTGGCGCCGAGGATAGCCTCTCCGGTGACAACGCCGCAGTAGTCAACGATAGTAAGGCCTTCAAGGGATGGAGTTGTGCTATTGCGCATGGCATTGTTCCTTTAATATTGAATTACTGAATGATGGAGTTTAAGACATGCCAAAACGGATTGGGTTCGCAGCGATGGCAATATTGTTGGCAATCGGCTTAGTTGGGTGCCAAAACGCGCCGTCGCAGCATCAGCTGGTCAATCGAGGCACCTATCTGGTTGAAGATCGTCATCAGGCTCAGGGCGTCGATCAGCGCATCCGGTTTTTAGTGCTGCACTACACGGCGGAAGACTTTCATTCATCGCTTAAAACCCTGACCGATGAACACGTGAGCGCGCATTATCTGGTGCCGGCGCATCCGCCTGCGGAGAACGGTAAATACGTGGTGTGGCAGCTAGTACCTGAATCGCAGCGGGCATGGCATGCGGGAGCCAGTTCTTGGCGTGGACGGACGAGCCTGAACGACACATCGATTGGTATCGAAATCGTGAACAAAGGCTACCAGCAAGGCATGTTAGGCAAGATTTGGGTGCCTTATACGCCGCAGCAAATTGAGTTGGTGACCGCCCTAAGTAAAGACATAGTGCAACGTTACGCAATTGCGCCACAAAACGTGGTGGGGCATATGGATATCGCGCCACAGCGCAAGCTCGATCCGGGACCGCTGTTTCCGTGGCGGCAATTGGCTGAACAGGGTATTGGCGCATGGCCGGATCAAAACAGGGTAGATTATTATTTGGCGGGCAGGGCGAAAACGGCACCGGTCGATGTGTTAACACTACAGAAGAAGCTGGCTGCTTACGGCTATGATATCGCCCCAAGCGGCAACAATGATTCAGCGTCGCGCAACGCGATCGCCGCGTTTCAAATGCACTTCAGACCCGCAAACTATCAGGGCGAGCCGGATGCTGAAACCGAGGCGATGGTTGATGCGCTAATCGAAAAATACGGCAGCGTGGATCAATGACGATCGCGGTTTTGCAGACGGCCGTGATCTTTCAGCCAATGCGCAGTGCGAATAATGCCTTCATCAATGGAAATAATCGGATGATAGCCTAATTCAAGCTGCGCACGCGTGGTGTCGAGCGTCATATCGAAGTTGAGTTTTGCTACGCCATAGTGCGTTAGCGCAGGCTCTTTGGGGCTGTTGGCACCAATTTTTTCCATTCCGCGTGCCATCATATCCAGCATAGGATAAGGGATTGAGCGAATTTTGCATTTCACGCCCAGCTCGTCGATTAGATGCTGCAACAAGGTGTGCAGATGACGTGGCTGATGGTTTGAGATATTAAACGTTCTGCCCGAAGGTGTGCTTTCGATCTGCGTTGCCAACCACATGGCATGCACCGCATTTTCTTCATAGGTCATATCCACTAACGCATCGCCGCCGCGTGGCAGCAGCAGGGTGCCGTGCTTGCGCATTGCGTTAAGCAAGCGCGGTAGCAACACTTTGTCGTGCGGGCCAAACAGTCCTTGTGGACGCAGAATGGTGAAATGCGTTTGCGGATTAGATAATGCCAAGTTTTGGATAACGTCTTCACCGGCCGCTTTGCTGCGGGCGTAGTAATTGGCATAGCGGTTCGGCACAAAATCTTCTTTGATGTCACGATGGTGGCGATAATCAAAATAGACTGCGGGCGAGGAAATATGAATAAAGTTGCGAACGCCGTAGGCGGCGGCCCATTCGCCAAGGCGGCGGGTTGAGCGCACGTTGGCTTTCTCAAAGAGTTCTTCGGAGCCCCACGGAGAGGTAAAACCATCGCAATGCCACAGCGTATCCACATCGTTCAACATGGCCTTGGCCTGTGATGACACAAGATTGGTGAGATCGGCATGAATAAATTCCGCGCCCATTTTTTTCAATAGGTCGCCCATGGCCTGATTTTGTCCAGTAGCGCGAACGCTAATCCCTTTCTGACGTAAATATTCAACCGCATTACGTCCGAGACCGCTAGTTGCACCGGTCACCAACACTTTCATAACTTATCCGAATCCGCAGTGTGCCTAGGTTAATAGGCGTTTTATGGCTGATGTCAGCCAGCTAGTTCATTGCCCTTACTCAAAGGGAAAGGGCGCTCTCATTGCTAATTTGACCGCTTCTAGCAACAAGGGTGCCATTCTTCCGTGAATTTACTCTACATGCAATCAGATTACGGAGAGAGAGCGTAACAATTGTTTAGTTGCTCACAGGGTACGCGTTTTATGATAGATACGAGCCGTTGCCTCAGCAGGACTTATTATGCCAAGCCACGCTGAGGCAAGGTTAACTATCGCTGCTTATTTTCACGATCGTAGGCTTCGGCAAGCTTGGTTATTTTTTTGCTCATGCCTCGGAAAATAAATAGATGAGCGGGCATCATGGCAAACCAATACAACAGGCCGCTGAATCCTGCGGGATGCCACCACGCACGCACATCAAGAACGCGCTTGTCACCTTTGTCTTCAATGGTGAAGGTGAGTCGCCCAAGGCCGGGGGCTTTCATGCCAAACATCATGGCTAACTGGCGCAGGGGTTTTACCGTAATCACCTTCCAGCCGTCGACCAAATCGCCCAGCGCGAGAGAATCGCTATCAGGTCGGCCATAGACCACTTTATTGCCGATCATATCGTCCATTCTGGCGCGGATCGCCCAGAGAATATTGGCATAAAAATAGCCCTCTTTGCCGCCGATCTGCTGAACCACGTGCCATAAAGCCTCAGGTGAGGCACTGGTTTCTTGCTCATATCCGGCGTGCTTTGGATAGAAACCGTAGCCCGGCCGCCAGCGCTCGCGGGCTTCAGGATCGTAACCCCAGTCAGCGGAGTTCACGACTTCGGCCTCTTTATCCAACGTGTCTTGTACCGCCCGATCGAATTTGATCAGCGTTTGGGGAATGAGTCGCTCAATGGCGGTGCTGTGCGCGGGAAGATCGTGTTTCAAGCCTTCGATTAACGCACGGGAAATCGTGGTGGGAACCGACGTGATCATACTGAGGAAATAGACAGAAACCCAACGGGTTGGGATTGGCAGCGGGATCATCCAACGCTTTTTGCCGCTCAAGGCAATGAACCGTTCAAACATCGTTTGATAGCTGATGTATTCAGGGCCTGCGACGTCAAACACGCGGTTGCCGATGGCGGGATGATTGAGTAACTCGGTGAGATAGGTCAGTAGATTCTCAAGGGCTATCGGCGATGTTTTTGAACGTACCCAGCGAGGTGGCGTAAGAATCGGCAGGTTATAAACCATATCGCGCATCACTTCAAAAGCGGCGGAGCCCGGGCCGATGATGATGCTTGCCCGCAGTTCGGTCACCGGAATTCCGCTGGCGCGAAGTGCGTCACCGGTTTCTTTACGTGCCACTAAATGGCGTGATGAATCGCCGTTGGGCTGAAGGGCACCGAGAAAAATGATTTGTTTAACGCCTGAATCGCGCAGTGCTTCGCAGGTATTTTTGGCCGCATTAATTTCACCGGTCACGAAATCATGGCTATCACCCATGCCGTGAACCAGATAATAAACGACATCAATATCAGTCACGGCTGCGGGCAGAGTTTCTGGTTTATGAAGATCGACGTACTGGCATTCGACGCGTGGCCAAGCCTGCTCACGTAGCCAGTCAATTCGGCGTGCGGCGGCTCTGACTGAGTGGCCTTCTTCAACTAATTTGGGGATCAGGTGTTGCCCGATATAGCCGCTGGCACCCAGCACTAAAATCCTTTGTGGGGTCATAGTTAAACCTAAGCAGATGAGAATATATTTTATTATTTTAGGATGATGCCCGCATCGCTGTGATAAGCGTGCGGGCTATGACTTATATTAGCCGTAAATAGCCTTGCTGGCTGTGGTGCTGCTCTGAGTATTAATAGATTGTTTAAACTCTTTCCATAAGGAAACCAGTTTTTCTAGATCTGAACGTGACACGTCAAGATGGGTCACAATACGCGTAACCGGACCTGCGCTCATCAGCACGCCGCGCTCTTTCATCCATCCGCCTAATTGAGCGGCTTCATGCGCAGGGACTTTGAGGAACAGCATGTTAGTTTGTGCTCCTGGCGCCATGACTTCGACACCAATCGCACTGAGCGCATTGGCCAACCACTGCGCGTTATCATGGTCTTCGCGCAGACGTTCAACGTTGTTGAGCAACGCATAGCGTGCCGCTTCGGCCAATATACCGGCCTGACGCATGCCGCCGCCGACCATTTTGCGCCAGCGGCGCGCTTGCTTGATGTATTCAGCGCTGCCGCACAACAGCGAACCAATCGGCGCGCCCAGTCCTTTGGAGAGGCAAATAGTTAGCGTGTCGCAGTACTGTGTCAGCGTCGATAGCGGTACGTTAAGCGCCACTGCGGCATTCATAATACGAGCGCCGTCAACGTGCAGCGCAAGGCCTTTCTCACGCGTGAATACCCACGCCTGTTGCAGGTAGTCGAGCGGTAAAACTTTGCCGTTATGGGTGTTTTCGATGCACAGCAGCTTGGTGCGCGCAAAATGAACATCATCGGGTTTGATAACGCTGGCGACGACGTCGAGCGGCAACGTGCCATCGGCTGCGGCGTCGATAGGCTGTGGCTGGATACTGCCGAGAACCGCAGCGCCACCGGCCTCAAACAGATAGTTATGCGCCTTTTGCCCAACGATATACTCTTCGCCACGTTGGCAATGTGTCAGCAGCGCCACCAAATTTGCTTGTGTACCCGTTGGCAAAAACAGTGCGGCTTCTTTACCGCTAAGCTCGGCGGCTTCTTGTTCAAGCAGGTTAACGCTGGGATCGTCACCATAAACATCATCGCCGACTTCGGCGCGAGACATGGCTAAACGCATGGCGTCACTTGGACGGGTAACGGTATCACTACGAAGATCGATCACGTACTGCTCCTTAATCCCTTGGTTTTGCGCTGGCTGACGCTTGGCTTCAACGTGGGGTGTAGATTATTAAGTGATTAGAATAGGATTTTTATAAACCTTATTCTTTGTAGCATGCGCGTTTGTAGACTCAAAACTGAAAATGGCAGATAGCGAATGATCTGCGGCGATGACCGCAAATTAGATGAAAAAAGGCGCAGAATTTCTGCGCCGGATGAGTGAGTTCGAAAGTGAAGAACGCGAGGGGTTAGCGTAGCCAGTTGGTTTTGGCTAACTCCACCACTTCGTCCCCACGACCGTTGATAATGGCGCGTAGCATATAAAGGCTGAAGCCTTTTGCCTGTTCAAATTTAATCTGCGGCGGCATCGCCAACTCTTGCTTGGCAGTAACCACGTCGACGACGACCGGGCCGTCGTGGGCGAAAGCTTCAGCCAGCGCGCTGTTTAGCTCAGAGGCTTTTTCTACCCGAATGCCCTTAATTCCCGCGGCGTTCGCAATGGCGGCAAAGTCGGGATTATGCAGGTCGGTACCATCGGTGAGATAGCCACCGGCCTTCATTTCCATCGCCACAAATCCCAACACGCTATTGTTGAAAATAACGATTTTGACCGGCAATTTTTGCTGAGCCAGCGTGAGGAAATCGCCCATTAGCATGGTAAACCCACCGTCACCGCATAGGGCGATAACCTGACGATCGGGGTGGCTTCCCTGTGCGCCTAGGGCCTGTGGCATCGCATTAGCCATGGAGCCGTGGTTAAACGAGCCCAGCAACCGGCGTTTGCCGTTCATTTTGAGATAGCGCGCAGCCCATACGGTTGGCGTGCCGACGTCGCAGGTAAAGATGGCATCTTCGCTGGCCAGTTCGCTGATTTGCTGCGCCAAATATTGTGGATGAATTGGCTGGTCGTCGTTGGACGTCGCCAGTGCATCCAGATCTTTACGCGCCTTGTGGTAGTGCTCTAACGCTTGGTCCAAGAACTGGCGATCGCTGCGGGTTTCAAGCTTAGGCAGCAGCGCTTGGAGCGTTGATTTCACATCGCCGAGCAACGGTAAATTGACCGCGCAGTGCGAACCGATACTGGCTGCATTAGTGTCCACCTGCACGATGGTGGCGTTAGTCGGGTAAAATGCACGATACGGGAACTGGGTGCCGAGCAAAATCAATGTATCGGCGTTCATCATGGCATGGTAGCCGGAGGAAAAGCCGATAAGCCCAGTCATCCCAACGTCATACGGATTATCCCATTCCACGTGCTCTTTACCGCGCAGCGCGTGAACAATCGGCGCTTTTATCTTTTCAGCAAACTGGATCAGCTCGTCGTGGGCGCCTTCACAGCCGCTGCCGCACAGTAGAGTGATTTTTTTGCCGCTTTCCAGAATGTTTTTAAAGGCTTCCAGCTCACTTTCCGGTGGCAAAACGCGAGGCAGCAAAGGCGTGTGCCAAACGGGGTTGGCATCTTCCGGTGCAGGGCGCAGCGCCACATCACCCGGTAGCACAATGACCGAAACGCCTTTCTTAAGAATGGCCTGACGCATCGCCACTTCAAGCGCCTGAGGAAGCTGTTCTGGGTTGGAAATGAGTTCACAGTAATGGCTGCATTCACGAAACAGTTCTTGTGGATGGGTTTCTTGAAAATAGCCGCTGCCGATTTCACTGGAAGGGATGTGCGCCGCGATGGCGAGTACCGGAACGTGGTTGCGGTGACAATCAAATAGGCCATTGATCAGATGAAGGTTGCCCGGCCCACAGGAACCCGCGCAGACGGCGAGCTGTCCGGTGAGCTGTGCTTCGGCACCTGCGGCGAAAGCCGCAACCTCTTCATGGCGCGTGCCAATCCAACGTATGGTTCCCATTCTTAATAGGCTATCACTGAGGCCGTTTAAGGAGTCGCCGGTGACGCCCCAAATACGTTTTACGCCAGCCTGATCGAGTGTTTTAGCGACTAGGGCTGCAACAGTTTGCTTCATGAACACCTCCCTTGAATGAATTCAGGTAGCTCGCTCATTGATGCTTTCAGTGAGCGAGTGAAAGTCACGGCGCTGTCGGCAATGCCGAGTGCATTGTCTGCCATCGAGAACACCACTATACATTTTGTATTATAAATATTGTAGAAATGTTATAGCAATGAGGCATTACTGAAAGATATTGGAGACAGGGAGGTAGGAAAGTAAGCGGGCCATCTGTTGATGAAAAAACAGAACGACCCGGCTGATTAGGCAAAAACGTTAGGCAATAACCACATCACTATTTAGCTGGCAAGAGCAGGCGAGTACATACCCTTGTGCGATTTCGTCTGGCGTCAGCGTCATGGTGCTGCTGGTGGTGTAATCACCGCTAAGAATGCGGGTTTTACAGCAACCACAAACCCCTGCACGGCAGGCTGCCTGAATCGGAAGCTTGTTTTGTTCCATCGCGAACAGCAGCGTTGCGCCCACCGGTGCATGATAGGTGTGCAACGGCGTGTTGGTGGTGAGCTTGAGCGTTGCGCCATCGGCGTCGTTATCGGCCACCACTTGGAACTGTTCTTGATAGAAGTTTTGTGCAGGAACACCCAGATCGAGGGCGAGCTGTTTTACCGCTTTCATGTAAGGCGCAGGGCCGCAGGTCATCACGGTGCGGCTGGCAATATCAGGGCAAATCTGTTCCAGCGTTTCACGCGTAATTCTGCCGGTGAGAAACTCAGGGCTCGCGTCGCTTTCAGCCATGAGCGTTAGCTTCAGCTGTGAATAACTCGCATCGAGATCGCGCCACTCATTGGCAAAAATCACGTCGCGTGGGGTACGCACATTGAAAATGACCTGCACATGGACTTCTGGGCGATTCGCCAATAGCCAGCGGGTCATAGACATGATTGGCGTAACGCCACAGCCAGCGGCAAGCATCAGGTAGCGATCGGCAGGTGCATTGGCGCAGGTAAATTCGCCTTGCGCATCGGAGAGCCACAGCTGTTGCCCCGGATGAACTTCCTGTGTCAGCCAGCGCGAGCCTTCGCCGTCGGGTAAGCAACGCACGCTGATCGTAATGAATTTACTTTGCCCCGGAGACGAAGAGAGCGTGTAAGCGCGCAGCGTTTCTTCGCTATCACGAATGCTCACCAGCGCATATTGCCCCGGGTGATAACGGTAGAAATCGTGGCAAATAAGAGAAATTGTCCAGACGTCCGGCGTTTCCTGATGAATGGAATGCACCTGCATCTGATTAGGGCAGAGGGGAGTTGGCATTGTCATCATGTTTTCTCAATTCGAAAGCCGCAGACCCGAAGGGCTGCGGCTTTAAGGTGACATCAAGTGCGATTACGCGCCCAGAATTTCGGTCATATCCGCTTCAACCGTAGAGATGGAACGCATGCCGAATTTTTCATTCAGAATGGCCAGCAGGTTGTCGGTCAAGAAGCCCGGAGCCGTTGGGCCGGTGTAGATATTCTTCACACCCAGAGACAGTAAGGTCAGCAGGATCACGATAGCTTTCTGCTCGAACCAAGACAGAACCAAGCTCAGCGGCAAATCATTCACGCCACAGCCTAATGTTTCAGCCAGTTTCACCGCGAGCATGATTGCGCCGTAGGCATCGTTACACTGACCGACATCCAGCAAGCGTGGCAAGCCTTCCAGAGTACCGAAGTCCAGCTTGTTGAAACGATATTTACCGCAGGCTAAGGTCAAGATCAGGCAGTCTTGAGGCACGGCGCGAGCGAAATCGGTGAAGTAGCTACGTTCAGCGCGGCTACCGTCACAGCCACCAACCAAGAAGACGTGGCGCAGTTTTTTCTGTGACACTAAATCGATGACGGTATCTGCCGCGTTCAGCAAGGTCTGGCGACCAAAACCGACGGTGATCATGTGTTCGATTTCGTTGTATGGGAAGCCTTCGCACACCTGAGCCTGAGCGATGATCTGGCTGAAATCGTCACCTTCTAAATGACGCGCGCCTGGCCAGCCAACGATGCTACGGGTCCAAATACGGTCGGTGTAGTTACCGACGTTGGGATCGATGATGCAGTTAGAGGTCATCAAAATTGGGCCAGGGAACTTAGCGAATTCGGTTTGCTGGTTCTGCCAACCGCTGCCGTAGTTACCAACCAAATGTTTGAATTTTTTCAGTTCAGGGTAGCCGTGTGCGGGTAACATTTCACCGTGGGTATAGACGTTTACGCCGGTCCCTTCGGTTTGTTCCAGCAGCATACGCAGGTCTTTCAGGTCGTGGCCTGAAATCAGAATGGCTTTGCCTGCAACAGGGCGAACGTTAACGGAGGTTGGCGTTGGGTGACCGTAAGCGTCGGTTTC
Source organism: Obesumbacterium proteus (assembly GCF_001586165.1). Taxonomy (NCBI): domain Bacteria; kingdom Pseudomonadati; phylum Pseudomonadota; class Gammaproteobacteria; order Enterobacterales; family Hafniaceae; genus Obesumbacterium; species Obesumbacterium proteus. The sequence goes on from NZ_CP014608.1 coordinate 2,815,811, forward strand.
ACCTTTGTCCAGAATTGCCATCACGTTGAAGTTCATTTTGCCGATGCCCATGGCATTATTCAGCAGGGTATCAACGTCGCGTGGCTGAGTACCTAACCATGCCATATAGGCGTGGAATTCAGCATAGATATCATCGCTGTACTGGCCGAGAACGTGGGCGTGTTCCATATAGGCCGCCGCACCTTTCAAACCATACAGGTTTAGCATACGCAGGCCGTGAACGTCGTCGCCGATTTCTGCTTTATCGTTGTTGAGCGCGAATTCTTCAGCCTGTTTGCGCAGCGTGGCAAGGTCGGAACCCGCCAGTTGCAGGTCAGCTAATGGATGATCAACCTGTGCGTTCGCGTCAACTGCGCGGCAGGCCACCATCAGCGCATCGCGCATTTCCAACGCTTCACGTGCATAGCCGACGATACGTTCGGAATCGAAGTTAACGTTAGTCAGCGTAGAGAAGAAGGCGCGAGGCACGAAGTTATCAATGTTGTGGTCGATAATGCCCAGCTCGCGCGCTTTCAGTGCCCATGCAGACAGGCCTTGTAATGCTGCAACCAGCAGGTCTTGTAGGTCAGACGTTTCAGCAGTTTTGCCACACATACCTTGGGCGAAAGAACAGCCATTACCCGCAGGCGTTCGGATGGTTTGTTCACATTGGACACAGTACATTCTGGGCTTCCTTTTAAAGTTGCATTTATTATGCTCGTTTTAAGAGTAGTCCCGTCCAGTGAGGTAAAAAAGGAATTTTTGAGGCAACCTTAGCTTTGTTTGATGTAGCGCAAATTAAGTTGTAAGTGAGAATTATTCAGAGGAAAAAGACTAAAACTTTTTAGGTATGTCATGAGGTTATTGGCCCCATGACATACTTTTTACGGCGGGAATTATGAGGAGAAAACGGCCATCAGAACCGGCGCGATCAGGCTTAAGGCAAAGCCATGAACGATGGCGGCAGGCACTAATTCTAAGCCACCGCTGCGTTGTAGAACCGGCAGCGTGAAGTCCATAGAGGTCGCACCGCACAGGCCTAACGCGGATGAGCGGCTGCGCTGTACCAGCGTTGGGATCATCATAATGGCAAATAATTCACGGGCCAGATCGTTAAAGAAGGCCGCGCTGCCGATCACCGGGCCAAAGGCGTCGGTCATCATGATCCCTGAAAGAGAGTACCAGCCGTAGGCAGACGCAATGGCTAACCCCGTTTTTATCGGCAGACCCAGCAATAGGGCCGCGATAGCACCGCCGACCAACGCGCTCACACACACCAGCACGGCGATAATCATGCCGCGGCGGTTAAGAATGATTTGTTTGAGTGACATGCCGCTATTACGCAGCTGCAACCCGACCAGCAACAGCAGGAAGATCAGCGCATATTCGCTGCCGTGAGAGGCGTAGCTGAGCCATGACCACTGCGTTAAGCCGAGCGCAAAACCACCGACCACCACGCCGCACAGCTTGAGTGACTCCAACGCCATGTGGAGACGTGAAGGGAGCTCTTCCTGTTTATGAGGCACAACCCAAGGGCGCTTTTTTTCCAGTAGCAGTAATGCAATAAGATTGGCAGCGATGATGCAAATAAAGAATACCGAAGCATACTGAAAAATAAGCCACAGATTTTCACTGAGGTTGTCGAGAAAGGCGAGGCTGATGCCCATAAAAAACAGAATGACGTAAACCATCCAGCTAAGCAGACGGTTGATTAATACCACTAAGCTCTTCTGGCGTAGAGGGATTAGGTAGCCGAGCAGAAGCGGCACCAAGATAATGAGCAGTCCCGAGTACATGGAAAACCTAAATTGCGGAGAATAATGGCGATACGCTACCCAAAAGGGTTTGGTGAGTAAAGCTTGGCAGATGAATTGATAAAACAAGCCGAATGGTTTGGCGTTTTACTCTTCACGATCTGAATAGGCAGAAGAAAATCGGGCATCACATCTCAGTGAGTGCTTGACCAGACAGCGTTTTTTTTTCATCCTCAGATGAATGCATCCGTAAGGGAGAGTATCAATGTATCTAGAACGGATCGAAATTGTCGGATTCAGAGGGATAAACCGACTCTCTTTGACGCTGGATGAGAATACGGTTCTCATCGGCGAAAATGCGTGGGGGAAATCCAGCCTTTTGGATGCGCTGACGCTGTGTCTGTCGCCCAACGCCGATCTCTATCACTTCGAATCGCAAGACTTCTATTTTCCTCCCGGTGATGAAGGCGCAAAAGAGCGCTATCTACAAATTATCTTTGTATTTTGTGAATCGGATGTGGGGCACCACAACGCACCCCGTTATCGACCACTTTCGTCGCTATGGCAAAATGGTGACGACCGTTTTCAACGCATCTATTTTCGTCAGGAAGGCGAGCTGTGTGACGATGGCACGGTGTGTACGTGGCGTTCTTTTCTCGATCAAAATGGCGAGCCGCTGCAACTGCATCACGTCGATAAACTGGCGCGTGAGATTGTTCGATTACATCCGGTACTGCGCCTGCGCGATGCGCGCTTTATTCGCCGACTGCGGCCCAACGTATTGGCAGAACGCCAGATCCCCGATCAGACTGAAGTGGCTCAGCAGCTTGACGATCTGACGCGTGAAATGGTGCGTAATCCGCAGAAGCTGAGCAACAGTGAACTGCGCCAGGGCTTGAATGCCATGCAACAACTGCTGGAGCACTATTTCGCCGAACAGGGGCAGCAGCCACAGAATTCGCGTCGCCGCAGGCGTCATAGTGACGAAGTTCACGGGCGTCAGGCGTGGCGCTCGCTCGAAAATATGAACCAAATGGTGGCTGAGTCCGGTAGCCGAAACATGCGGTTGATTTTGCTCGGGCTATTTTCAACGCTTTTGCAGGCTAAAGGCGCGATCACGCTCGATCCTCATGCGCGCCCGCTGTTGCTGGTGGAAGACCCTGAAACTCGTCTGCATCCGATCATGCTGTCGGTGGCGTGGGGTCTGCTCAATCAGCTGCCGCTGCAAAAAATCACCACCACTAACTCTGGCGAATTGCTTTCATTGGTTCCGGTTGATCGCGTATGTCGTTTGGTGCGCCAGTCAAACCGCGTGGCAACCTATCGTATTGGCCCGCAGGGGATGTCACCTGAAGATAGCCGACGGATTGCCTTCCATATTCGATTTAATCGGGCATCGACGCTGTTTGCTCGTTGCTGGCTGTTGGTGGAGGGCGAGACAGAAGTTTGGTTGCTCAATGAGCTCGCGCGTCAGTGCGGCTACCATTTCGAAACGGAAGGGATCAAAGTTATTGAGTTTGCCCAGTGCGGTATTCGTCCGCTGGTGAAATTTGCGCGCCATATGGGACTCGAGTGGCACGTGCTGGTGGACGGCGACGATGCGGGGCGTAAGTATGCCGCTGCGGTACGTGCGCTGACCGAGCATGCCAAGGAGAACGAACGCGATCGTCTGACCGCATTACCTGCGCCGGATATGGAGCATTACATGTATCGTGAGGGGTTTGCGTCGGTGTATCACGATATCGCGGGCTTGCCGAGCAACGTGCCGCTGTCAGCGCGTAAGGTGATTACTAAAGCGATACATCGCTCATCTAAACCTGACTTAGCCATTTCTGTGGCGGCACAGGCTGAAGTTTGGGGTAGAGACTCTGTGCCTGCGCTTATCAAAGGGATGTTTTCACGGGTGATTTGGTTGGCACGCGGTAGGGCGGAATAGCTAAGGCAGAGTAGCTAAGGCGGAGTAACACGATACCCGCCATTCATCTTAAGAATGGCGGATTCTGAGCAAGGTTTAGCGACTCAGCGCAGCGTGAGATGCCGCTTCTAGGTCGTCCAGCAACTGGTAACGGCGACGGTATTCTGCCCGTTTTTTGCTGGCGATCTCTTCCAACGATTTTCGGGCAATGGTTAATGGCAGGCGGAAATAACCTTCCTGCGTTGTTTCTGCGCCGATTGAGAGCCAGAAGCTGTCGTAATCTGACATCATCTTGCTGCTTTTCTTTTTGTTGTAGCGCCAGTTTTTATAAATATGGGTGTCATTGCCCACGGCTAATATCTGTTCGCATCCCACGCTGTTGGCAAATAAGCAAAGTGCCTGCATCAAAAGGCGCTTAGGGAATAAACCATGACATTCTTTGGTGGCCGTTTGAATAAGCTCATGCGGGACCGAACGTTTTGGCCCTTGTAATCCACCGACGAATAGCGTTTTTTTACCTAAATAGGTGAGCAAGGTAAAGGTGCATTCAGAAAGCATGGTGCCTTCATCGTTATAAAATAATAACGACAGCTCGCCTTCTTTATTCAGACTATCAATTGGGCTGATCCCGATGCGGAATAACTGGCCATTTTTTCCCGTTATTTCACACAGATAATACGGTTTGGCATTATATATTTTGCGCAAAACGCTTTGCGGCAGCGCATCATCTATCATCTGGTAATGCTCGCCAATCGCTTTGACGGTATCTTGGTGTTTGAAATGAACATTCAGATAGGGATGATGAAGCTTACACGGCAGGCGTGGCTGAGCTAGGAGCACATCCTGACAGCTTGGAATAGCCGCAATATTGTCCAGCAGCTTTATCGTCGTGAGCGGGGCTAACAGCGTTCTAAGCGCAAATTTCGCACGGTAATTTTTCGCATGCCAAAGACGTCCCGGCTTTAAGTCTCCTTTTACGAGAGAATTAAAGAGTTGGAAACCCGTCATGGATGAATCTGCTGTGCGTTCGACGCTGATTTGAGACATACGATATACCTGATAGAACGTTGGTGTATTTAATTTCTATCAAGTAGTTAAACAGGCTAAACCTCAACGGCAATTAAATCAGCGTGCTAGGTGAACGTATTTTAAATAATTATTTTACTGTCGTTGATGATTTATTTAGTGAATGGGCGAGTTGAGCGAGAAAATAACAATTAATGTTAATTATTAGACGGTTAATTAATCATAAGCGGAAGGACAGCACGTGGCCCTTGAAAAAAAAGGAAACGCCACTATCTATCAAAGAGGAAAAGAGCGTATTGCCATGATGGCGAGTGCTATAAAAACAATGCCAGCGCGGGGCTGGCATGGGGCTAAAGTGGTTCTTTCGAGCAGCGTAATGAGGACGTTAGGCCGTCATTTCTACTTCGATGGGAACGATGGCGTCGGCGTGGTTGCCCTTAGGACCTTCTTGCACATTAAATTGGACTTGTTGCCCAGCTTTCAGTGTGCGGTAACCTTCCATCTGAATTGAAGAATAGTGAGCGAAAATGTCTTCGCCGCCATTCACAGGACAGATAAAGCCAAAACCTTTAGCATTATTGAACCATTTAACGGTACCCGTCTCCATGCTTATACAACCCTCGCCATGCTGTGATAAGAGATTTGTACGATTGACCTAGAGTCATCGGCAAAGCTCGTTACGTATGTTATGAGATAAGATTGATGCCCTTCATTCTTCGAACCGTGGGTCTTGGTTGATGCGAAACCTCGGTTGAGTGCGAGGGCAGATACAGGACGTGTTCTTAAGATGTTCGGTTAACGCGCCACAGCGTGGTGCTGAACAGCTTAGGAACGCCCCCTACGGGTGCCGAAAAGATCTGTTAACTAAGGAATAATTCTCGATAGTTTGAAACAGAGACTTATCGGTCGAAATGGCATCGATTTGTATGAATCGCAGCCAGTTTACAAATTTACACTCTAGTGTATGCCGCTAGTTCGTCAAGCAATGGCTATTTTTAACACAGTGCATTGTGATGAAAGTTTGAAGCAGATAACGCTATTTAGATGAATTGGGTGAAATTTAATCACTTAATGCAACGCAAATAACACAACTGTGAAGATTTGTGTCACAGTTAAGTCACTAGCAAGAAAGACATGTGGTTATGCGATGGTGGTCTGTATCGCATGACTGTTAACAGAGAATGGGCAGGACATGGCAAACCAAAACGACTGGCTGAATTTCGAACAATTAGCCGACAGCAAACAAATCGATGAGGTAAAACCGCCGTCAATGTATAAAGTTATACTTAACAATGATGACTACACACCGATGGAATTTGTGATTGACGTCCTGCAAAAGTTTTTTTCATATGATATTGAACGTGCAACGCAGTTGATGCTTACTGTGCATTATAAAGGAAAAGCGATTTGCGGTGTTTTCACCGCTGAGGTGGCGGAAACAAAAGTCGCTCACGTCAATCGGTATGCGCGGGAGAACGAGCATCCACTGTTGTGTACGTTAGAAAAGGCCGGTTAACGGCCGCTTAAATGGGGGAGGTGCCTATGCTCAATCAAGAACTGGAACTCAGTCTCAACATGGCGTTCGCCAGAGCGCGCGAGCATCGCCATGAGTTTATGACCGTGGAGCACCTGCTGCTGGCACTGCTTAGTAACCCTGCTGCGCGTGAAGCGCTTGAGGCTTGCTCTGTTGATCTAGCCGCTTTGCGTCAAGAACTCGAAACCTTTATTGAACAAACCACACCCACGTTACCTAACGGTGAAGCCGAACGTGATACTCAGCCTACGCTGAGTTTCCAACGCGTTCTGCAGCGTGCTGTTTTCCATGTTCAGTCCTCAGGCCGCAATGAAGTTAGCGGCGCCAACGTACTGGTCGCGATCTTCAGCGAGCAAGAGTCTCAGGCTGCGTATTTGTTGCGTAAGCACGACGTGAGCCGCTTGGACATCGTGAACTTCATCTCGCATGGCACACGCAAAGACGAAACTGGACAGGCACCAAATGCCGAAAATCCAGCACCGGAAGAGCCTGCTAGCGGTGAAGATCGCATGGAGAACTTCACCACGAACTTAAACCAGCTTGCACGCGTCGGCGGTATCGATCCGTTGATAGGCCGCGATAAAGAGCTGGAGCGTGCGATTCAGGTGTTGTGCCGTCGTCGTAAAAACAACCCACTATTGGTTGGGGAGTCCGGCGTCGGTAAAACCGCGATTGCGGAAGGGCTTGCTTGGCGAATTGTGCAGGGCGACGTGCCTGAGGTGATGGCGGACTGCACCCTGTATTCACTGGATATTGGTTCATTGCTGGCGGGCACAAAATACCGCGGCGACTTTGAGAAGCGCTTTAAAGCGTTGCTCAAACAGCTTGAGCAAGATACCGATAGCATCCTGTTCATCGATGAAATTCATACCATCATCGGTGCGGGCGCAGCGTCTGGTGGGCAGGTTGATGCGGCTAACCTGATCAAACCGCTGCTGTCTAGCGGCAAGATCCGCGTGATCGGATCGACGACCTATCAAGAGTTCAGCAATATCTTTGAAAAGGATCGTGCCTTGGCGCGTCGTTTCCAGAAGATCGATATTACTGAGCCAACCCCAGATGAAACGGTACAGATTCTTAATGGTCTAAAACCTAAATATGAAGCTCACCATGACGTGCGCTATACCGCGAAAGCGATTCGTGCGGCGGTTGAGCTGTCGGTTAAATACATCAATGACCGTCATTTGCCAGATAAAGCCATTGACGTTATTGATGAAGCGGGCGCTCGTAGCCGTTTAATGCCGGTGAGCAAGCGTAAGAAAACCGTCAACGTTGCTGATATTGAATCTGTGGTTGCTCGCATTGCGCGCATTCCAGAGAAAACCGTATCAGCCAGCGATCGTGATGTGCTGAAAAGCTTGGGCGATCGCCTGAAAATGTTGGTGTTTGGACAGGATAAAGCCATCAGCGCGCTGACCGAAGCCATCAAAATGAGTCGTGCCGGTTTAGGTCAAGATCATAAGCCAGTCGGTTCGTTCTTGTTTGCTGGCCCAACTGGCGTAGGTAAAACCGAAGTCACCGTTCAATTGGCGAAAGCCTTGGATATTGAACTGCTGCGTTTTGATATGTCCGAATATATGGAACGTCATACCGTTAGCCGTTTGATTGGTGCGCCTCCGGGATACGTCGGTTTTGATCAGGGTGGTCTACTGACGGATGCGGTGATCAAACATCCTCATGCGGTTCTGCTGCTGGATGAAATTGAAAAAGCGCATCCGGACGTCTTCAACCTGTTGTTACAGGTGATGGACAACGGCACCTTAACGGATAATAACGGCCGTAAAGCCGATTTCCGTAACGTGATTTTGGTGATGACGACCAACGCCGGTGTGCGTGAAACTCAGCGTAAATCAATTGGTTTTGCGCAGCAGGATAACAGCACCGATGCAATGGAAGAGATCAAGAAGGTGTTTACGCCAGAGTTCCGTAACCGTCTGGACAACATCATTTGGTTCAACCATCTGTCGACTGACATTATTCAGCAGGTGGTGGATAAGTTCATCGTTGAACTGCAGGCTCAGCTAGATGCTAAAGGCGTTTCGTTGGAAGTGAGCGAAGCAGCGCGTTTGTGGCTGGCAGAGAAAGGCTACGATCACGCGATGGGCGCTCGTCCTATGGTACGTGTGGTGCAGGAAAATCTGAAAAAACCGTTGGCGAACGAACTCCTGTTTGGTTCGCTGGTGGATGGTGGCTCTGTCACCGTGGATTTGAGCGAAGATAAGCAGCAGTTAACGTATGAATTTTGTAGCGCACAGAAGCGTAAAGCTGAAGACGCCCTGCATTAACCGAAGTTAAAGAAGCAAAAGAAAAGAGCGCCAAAAGGCGCTCTTTTTTATGGCTGAAATTTAAGTTTTTCAGCTAACTCTCAGTGATATTCATGTGTCTCGTCAGACCGTCATATCACCGCGAGTATAATTTATGCCGCAGATGCGTGAACGCAGGTGCGCAGGGTGAGCCTATCAGCGGCTACGGAAGACAATGCGGCCTTTGCTCAGGTCGTACGGGGTCAGCTCTACAGTGACTTTGTCGCCCGTCAGAATGCGGATGTAGTTTTTACGCATTTTACCGGAGATGTGAGCGGTAACGACGTGTCCGTTTTCTAATTCAACGCGGAACATCGTGTTTGGTAACGTATCAAGTACGGTACCTTGCATTTCAATATTGTCTTCTTTGGCCATCGAATCCTCTAGGTATGAGTACCATATTTTTTAATCGGCAAGATAATGCCGAAAAACCCCGATTATGTAAAGGAGTGTCGGTGGTTCTTCATCCATTACGGGCAATTTTGATGGGGTTTTATCGCAAACTCGCGTGAAATAATAGTTTGGGGTTTCCAGCAGGTGGGATTAATTACCTTATTCTGGTCAATCCGTAAGTGGTGTAAATAATCACTGCGCGGGATATTACGCGCACCTAACGACTCAGTGTGCGCGTTAAGCACCTGACAGTCAATTAATGTTCCCCCAAACGACACAAAATGCTCACAAAACGCAATTAGAGCCGTTTTGGAGGCGTTTGTGGCGCGGCTGAACATCGACTCGCCGCAAAAGAGAGAACCTTGTAACACGCCATACAGGCCGCCTACCAGCCGATCTTCCTGCCAGACCTCAACGGAGTGCGCATGGCCTAGTTCATGCAACTTCCAATAAGCTTGCTGTACGTCCTCACCAATCCATGTGCCTTCTTCGCGTTGATCGGCGCATTCACGAATAACATCGGCAAACGCCTGATTAATCGTGACGACAAAATCGGGCTTACGTAAAAATTTCGCCATGCTACGGCTGATGTGCAACTCATGGGGGAATAAAACCGCACGTGGATCGGGCGACCACCAGAGGATGATATCCCCTGGCGTGAACCATGGGAATATCCCCGCACCGTAGGCGGCAAGTAGACGGGCAGGACGTAAATCCCCGCCAATGGCCAGTAACCCGTTCGGTTCACGCAGTGCGAGATCCGTTGGGGGAAATAGCGTTGATTGCCGATCCAGTTGCATGATGCGCATCAAAATATCCCAATCTGAATGAAAAACATCATAGGCCTTGTTAATGATTACCCGTATTAACTATAGCCGCTGGCACAGTTGATAATATCGGCCTTTTTCTTCCAGAAGTTTAGCGTGATGACCTTGTTCGACGATCTGACCATTTTCCATCACGCAGACCCGATCCATTTTATCTAAGCCTTGCAGGCGGTGAGTAATTAAGATCAGCGTTTTGTGTTGGCAGTGCTGCATGATCAGCTCAAGAATTTGCTTCTCTGTGTCAGCGTCTAAGCCTTCAGTAGGTTCATCCAATAGCAGCAGCGGGGAGCGATGCAGTAGCGCGCGGGCAATACCTAAGCGACGCTGTTCGCCGCCTGAAAGCGGTCGGCCGCCGTCACCGAGCCATGCATTTAGACCAGTGTCTTCTAACAATTTACCTAAGCCAACCTGTTCCAATACGGTTTTTAATTCCAGATCGGTCGCTTGGTCATTGGCGATTTTTAAATTATCACGCAGCGTTGAGCTGAAAACATGTACACGCTGGCTGACGACGCCAGTGGCTTGTCGCAGCGTTGCTTCATCAAAGGCAGGCAGCGGCATGTCATTTAGACGAATTTCGCCCTGAGAGCAGTCCCATGCGCGAGTTATCAGCTGTAACAGCGTTGATTTACCACAGCCGGTACGTCCGAGCAGGGCGATTTTCTCTCCGGGCTGTACAGAAAGGGAAATGTCGTTAAGCACTGAAACCGGCTGGTTCGGATAGCTGAAACTAACGTGGTCAATGTTAACGGCAATCTGTTCGCTCAGTGCGGGGCCTGATAGAGGGAATGTGACCTCGGGCTTTTGGTCGATCATCTGCGCTACGCGGGTTGCTGATGCTGTGACCTGTCCCAAATGCTGGAAGGCGCCGGCAACCGGTGCTAAGGCTTCAAACGCGGCCAGTGAGGAGAAGACAAACAGCGCTATCAGCGCCCCCGGCTGAGCATAGTGCCCAACGCCTCCGGCGGCGAGCCAGAGCATTAAGGTAAACGTGAGCCCCGATGCCAAAATCATCAAAGCCTGTGCAGCACCGGTTAAAGACGCTTGTCTCTGCTGTTGCTGTTGCCACTGGCGTTCTTTGGCATCCAGCGCCTGACGGAAACGGTCAGCCGCGCCGTAGATGGCGAGTTCTGCTTGTCCTGCGACCCACGTAATCAATAGGGTGCGGTAGTCGGCACGGAGTTCAGTTAACGCAATCCCTACGGGCTTTCCTGCTTGATAAAAACCCAGCGGCAAGCAAAACAGCAACAGCAACATGATGCCGCCCAGCGTGATTGCCAATGTAGGATCGAACCACGATAAACCAGCCGTAACGACCACGATCACCACGATGGCGCTAATCAGCGGAGATATCACGCGGAGATAGAGATGATCGAGGGTGTCTACATCGGCAACCAAACGGTTGAGTAACTCGGCCTGACGAAAACGCGCAATGGCTCCCGGCGACAGCGGCAGTATTTTACTGAAGGTAAATACGCGCAGATGGGAAAGCACGCGAAACGTTGCATCATGGCTGACAACGCGCTCGGCGTAGCGTCCTGCGGTACGGATAATCGCCGCGCCGCGGACACCCGCAGCGGGCAGCATATAGTTAAACGTCATCAGCCCCGCAAGACCAGCCAGCGCTGAGGCCGCAAGGAACCAGCCTGAAAGCATCAATAGTCCAATGCTGGCGAGAAGGGTAACGATAGCCAGAACCACGCCCAGTGAAATGAGGAACCAGTGGCGACGATAGAGTGCTAAAAACGGCAAAAGTACGCGCATGGTTATAGCTCCTTACTACGGGTTGCAAGCAGATCGGCAAAGGGCCCTTTTTGCTGGCTGAGTTCGGCATAAGCGCCGCGCTGAACCAGCTTGCCATTATCCATCACCCAAATTTGGTCGTAGGTACTCACATCGTCTAGCTGATGAGTCACCATCAGCGTGGTTTGTTGATGGGAGGCCTCAGACAGTGCCTGCATGACAAGCTGCTCGCTGTGTGCATCCAAACTGGCAGTGGGTTCATCCAACAACAAGAGGCGGCATGGACGAAGCAAGGCACGCGCCACGGCAACACGCTGTGCTTGGCCGACCGAAAGGCGAGCAGCACCCTCACCGATTTCTGTATCAACGCCAGCGTTTAGCAGGGGTAAAAACTCGGTGACATGCGTACGTTCTAATGCGGTGGTTAGCTGTGTCTCAGTGGCATGAGGAGCGCCGAGCAGCACATTGGCGCGCAGCGTGGTTTCAGGCAGATTGGGGTTTTGCCCAACCCAGCCGAGGAGCTGACGCCAGCTCGCAGGCGTTAATTCACGTAGCTCTTTCCCATCAACCAACAGGGAGCCGCGATAGGGCAGGAAGCCGAGCAAGACGTTAATCAACGAACTTTTCCCTGCGCCGCTAAAGCCTACCAGCGCAATTCTCTGTCCTGCATCAATGCTGAACGTCAGTGGTCCAGCCAGCACTTTTCCCTGTGGAGATAATACTTCTAGCTCTGAAGCGACAATGCTAACGGAATGCGTGCCCGTTAACTGTTCTTGGCCTTGGCCCTGCGTTGGGCTTTCCGCGTCTTCTGCTAAGAAAGTCACCAGAGATTCAGCCGCGCCCACCGCCTGCGCTTTCGCGTGGTAAAAAGTGCCCAAATCACGCAGCGGTTGGAAGAATTCTGGCGCCAAAATAAGCACCAGAAAACCAGCAAAAAGCGTCACGCTGGTGCCATAGCTACCAAAATTGAGTTCACCCAGATAAGAAAAACCAAAATAGACCGCCACTACGGCGATTGAAATGGAGGTAAAGAACTCCAGCACCGCAGAGGAAAGAAATGCCATACGTAGCACTTCCATCGTGCGGCTGCGGAAATCTTCCGACGAACGACGGATATTGTCGGTTTCAGCGGCGGCGCGATTAAACAGACGCAGCGTATCTAATCCGCGCAAGCGATCGAGGAAGTTGCCGCTTAAGCGTCCTAATGCCAAGAAGTTCCGGCGGTTAGCATCGGCGGCACCCATGCCAACTAGTGCCATAAACAGCGGGATCAGCGGCGCGGTGACCAGCAAGATCATGCCTGCGGCCCAGTTTATCGGGAATACGGTGATCAGAATCAACAGCGGGATTAGGGTGGCCAGATACATCTGCGGCAGATAGCGGGAATAAAACTCCTGCATGTCTTCAATTTGTTCAAGAATTAGCGTTGCCCAATGCCCGGCTGGTTTTCCTTGTATCCATGCAGGGCCGAGTTCATCAAGCCGATTGAGCACCAAGTGTCTGATTTGCACCCGCACGACTTGGCCACACTTAAAACCAACGCGTTCACGCAGCCAGCTTAAGGCCGAACGTAGCACAATGGCGGCAATCAGTAAGCCGAAAGGCAGCAGGAGAGATTGGCGCGGTACCTGCTCAATAATTAAATCATGCAGCAGTTTCGCCAAGATCCACGACTGAGCGACGATCAGAAGTCCGGATATCAAACCGAGGATCATAGAGATTCGAAGCCAACGGCGGGCCAGCGAACTGCGCTGTTTGAGCCATTGGGTTAATTCGCGTTGTCTGTTTTTATTCATGTGTTGCGATGGTTTCTAAAGCAGATGAAGCGTCGAAAAGAGTGCTGATGACCGGCCTATTTTATCTTTACTCACCGGTTCACGCGTAAGCGCTGATATTACAACGGCCTGCGGGGACATGAAACCAAAGGAAGGTAAATTCTGTTAACAACTGTGGGGGAGTTCAGATAACAAGTGACGATTTGAGTATAAACAGGTGAAAAAATACGGTGGCAACACGATGGTTACTAAAAAATAAGGGCCACCGAAGCAGCCCATATGATTTAAATCGAGATTGATTTATTGATTGGCGGCAGACAGCCCATCCAAATAACGCTCGGCATCAAGCGCCGCCATACAGCCGGTGCCCGCTGAGGTAATGGCCTGACGATAGATATGGTCCATGACGTCACCCGCGGCGAAAACGCCGGGAATGCTGGTTTGGGTGGCGTTGCCGCTCAGGCCAGATTGAACCTTGATATAGTCATTTTCCAGCGCGAGCTGACCTTCAAAAATAGCCGTGTTTGGCTTGTGGCCGATAGCCACAAACAAGCCTGTTACGTTCAGTTCTTCAACGATATCGCTGTCGGTCGCTTTTAAACGTAATCCGTTTACGCCCATGGCATCGCCTTGAACTTCATCCAGCGTGCGGTTGGTGTGCAGCACAATGTTGCCGCTCGCAACTTTGTCCATCATGCGTCCAATCAAGATTTTTTCGGCGCGGAATGTATCACGGCGATGTATCAAGTGAACCTTAGAGGCGATATTAGACAAATAAAGCGCTTCTTCAACTGCGGTATTACCGCCGCCGATCACCGCCACTTCTTGCTGGCGGTAGAAGAAACCATCGCAGGTTGCACAGGCGGACACGCCACGGCCTTTGAACTCTTCTTCAGAAGGCAGGCCGAGATATTGTGCGGAAGCGCCGGTTGCAATAATCAGTGCGTCACAGGTGTATTCCTGAGAATCGCCAAACAGGCGGAATGGACGATTCTGCAAATCGACACGCTGAATGTGGTCAAAAATAATCTCGGTATTAAATTTGGCCGCGTGTTCATGCATACGCTCCATCAGCAGAGGGCCGGTGAGCCCTTCGGGATCGCCAGGCCAGTTTTCGACTTCTGTCGTGGTGGTGAGCTGACCGCCTTTTTCAACGCCGGTAATTAATACAGGGTTCAAGTTAGCGCGTGCCGCGTAGACCGCCGCTGTATATCCCGCAGGGCCTGAGCCCAAGATCAGGAGTTTGCTGTGTTTGACTGTGCCCATGAATTCCTCTTTTCCAATTTTACCGGACAATAACTCGATTGTAGGGAAGTTAGCGCCTGAAAAAAAGTGTGCAAAAAAAATGTTATCAATTTGTTTGATAGTAGCTAGCTATCGATTAGTAAAAATCATGGCAGCAGATAATTTTTTTTAAACCTATTCCGATAACATTCTTGCCGAGAAAGCCCCCTAATAGCGCTTCTTAGCGACGCTTATTCGTCTGTTTTGACGGTTTATTTTGTTGTCGCCTCGAAAGCCTTCTTTAGAATAGTTGGCATGTTCGTCTGATTTTGCTTCTTTTGCTTTGACAATCGCCTGTGCATTTGCGAAAACATGGATGTAGGGAAGAACTTGTCTTTGGTTTTTGTGGCTTGAAAGGCATTTAGCAGAATTTTTATCTGCTTGAAGGCAACAAATAGCCTATTGACCTAAAACAGCGCTTTCTTCCCCTGATGTAATAAATACCGTGTATACGAAAAGAAATGTGTAGTGCTTAGATTGGCTTCAATGAGTGACGTTAGGGATCGTGGTCTTACGATATAACCTCTATGTGCATTGATTTGGAATCAGAGCAAAGCAATTATGCGAGCCCTCGCATGTGAATTAAGTGCAATCTGCGAAAACAGATGAAGTTGAAACCTAGCTTCGGCGGATTTATCCGGTTGTTTTCGTCATCATAAGCAATGGGAATTGCTGATTGACTGCAGGCATGGGGTTTTCGTTTGGGACAAATCCTTAACAAATTGAAC
Source organism: Obesumbacterium proteus (assembly GCF_001586165.1). Classification (NCBI taxonomy): domain Bacteria; kingdom Pseudomonadati; phylum Pseudomonadota; class Gammaproteobacteria; order Enterobacterales; family Hafniaceae; genus Obesumbacterium; species Obesumbacterium proteus. The sequence continues at coordinate 2,831,072 of NZ_CP014608.1, forward strand.
TTGTTGAGGGGATGGCGAGCAGGGAAGGATATAAGAGAGACAATAAGATGGCAGACAATAAAAAGCGCCCCGGTAAAGATCTCGACCGTATCGACCGTAACATCCTGAATGAGTTGCAGAAGGATGGACGTATTTCGAACGTTGAGCTTTCAAAGCGAGTTGGTTTATCACCAACTCCATGTTTAGAACGTGTGCGTCGCCTTGAGCGTCAGGGCTTTATTCAAGGCTACACTGCGTTATTGAACCCGCACTATCTGGATGCATCCTTACTGGTATTTGTAGAAATTACCTTGAACCGTGGAGCGCCAGATGTGTTTGAACAGTTCAATACAGCTGTTCAGAAACTGGAAGAAATTCAGGAGTGTCATCTGGTTTCAGGTGATTTCGACTATCTGTTGAAAACACGTGTGCCTGACATGTCCGCTTATCGTAAATTGCTTGGTGAAACCCTGTTACGCCTGCCTGGCGTTAATGACACCCGTACCTACGTGGTTATGGAAGAAGTCAAACAGAGCAATCGCTTGGTTATCAAAACACGATAACGGTAGCAGGTGCAAAACCTGATTAATTTGGTTACACTCCTGTGTATCTATACAGTTTCAACGCCGAGGGTAGACTCTCTCGGCGTTGTTATTGGTATGAGTTTTACTGAAATATAATATTACGTGGCAATGCGTTGTTCTAAAGCGGCAATAGGCAATAATAGTGCTATGGTGAAAAACAGGAACCTGGAGAGCCTTTCTTGAGCCAGGAATACACAGAAGAGAAGGACGTTACTCTCAAACGAATGAGCAGTGGACGTCGGTTATACGAGGCGTTACTCATCGTAGTAGCGTTGTTTTCTATTTATCTTATGGTTTCGTTGCTGAGTTTTGACCCCTCGGATCCGAGTTGGTCACAAACGGCATGGCACGAACCGATCAATAATATCGGCGGCGGCGCAGGAGCATGGCTGGCTGATACCTTATTCTTCGTTTTCGGAGTGATGGGCTACGCCATTCCTCCCGTCATTATCGTTTTGTGCTGGTTTGCGTATCGCAAACGCGACGATAGTGGCTATGTCGATTATTTCTCTATTTCGCTCAAGCTTATCGGTATGTTGGCATTGGTGCTGGCATCGTGTGGCTTAGCGTCGCTGAACGTCGACGACCTTTACTATTTCGCCTCAGGCGGCGTGATTGGTAGCCTTCTCGCGAATGGCGTTATTCCTTTGCTGGGTAGCGTTGGCGGAACACTGCTTTTATTGGGCGTTTGGGCGGTAGGTTTGACGCTGTTTACCGGCTGGTCTTGGCTGACGATTGCTGAAAAAATCGGTGGTGTTCTTCTCGGCGGCATGACGTTTATGAGTAATCGTTCTCGCCGCGATCGGGATGATGACTACGACTATGAAGAAGATAGCCGAGAAGTCGTTGCAGCCGAGCGTGAACGTTCAGAAGGTGAGGGCGCAGATGATGATGTCTTGCTTAATACCTCCGCCGCTGAAGACGATGACGATATTCTCTTGGCTAAACCAGTCAAACAGCCTGTTGAAACGCCTGTTGCTGATGTAGATGCAGAAGACGACGATCCTTTATTGGGTAAACTCCGTCCATTGCACGAAGCTGAGAGCTCGCTGAATGATGTGGCTCAGCCCGCAGTTACACCTACGATGGCTCCAACTGCCGCGGTTTCTGCCGTTGGGGCAGCGGTTGCCGCCGCTCAGCCGGTGGTTTCTGCTGCAACTCAGCCGATGACTTTCAGTGCCTCAGAGCCAGAACCTGTGGCGGAAATCAAGCCGAGCATGCCTCCGCTTTATTCCTTTGAAGTGCCCGAAGATAGACCGTCTAACGTGGCCAATCATTCATCGCGCCCAACGCGCTCTGCTTGGGATGATGAAGGTCCACGAATTGGCAGTTTTGAGCCTGAAACGCCTGCATCACAAACAGGAACATCTTCATCGGGAATGAATTTCTCGGCCTCGCATTTTGATCGCGATGAGTCGCCTGCGACGCCATACATTAATCCTGGCCTATCGTCAGATGCGGTTCCGTTTGGCGCGGCCTCGCGTAACGATGTTGTTCCTGCAACCGTATCAACGGCCGCTGCCGCGGGCTCAATGTTTATGCCTGCGTTTAGCGCAACCGAAGACAGCAGCTTGCAGGTGAAACAGGGTGTCGGACCTGAACTGCCACGTCCGAATCCTGTACGTATTCCGACACGCCGTGAGTTAGCCTCTTTAGGCATTAAACTTCCTTCACAGCGAATGGCAGAAGAACAGGCGAAGAAAGAAGCTGAAGCCCAGCGCCTGCAAATGGAAGCCTCTCCAGAGCCGGAGCAGAATACTGCACAGCCGATGGATGAGGAAAGCCTTGCCCTGCGTCAGGCGTTTGCAGAACGACAGCAGCAGCGCTACGGTGAGCAACAGTATGCGCATCAGGCAGAAGATGAGCAGGCCGCTGAAATGGCGCGGTTGCAGAGCGAGTTTTCTGCTCAGCAACAGCAGCGTTATCAGTCACAACCTGTCGCAGATGACAATTCATCAGCGTTAAGCGGCGTTACCGCTTCGCGCAATGACCTGATGGATTTCTCTCCGGCGAAGGCCTTGAGCGAAGCTGCGTCTTCCAACCATAATGCTTTCAGCTTTACCCCTGTTTCAGACTTAGTGGACGATGGCCCTTCTGAACCGCTATTCACTATTACCCCTGAGCAGGAAGAGAGCGCAGCGCGTGACGACGATGCTTATGATGTTCCGTTTGGTCGCTATGATGAACCAGAGCAACCTGCGCAGTATGCACCGCGTCAGCAAGATCCACGTTTTGCACCGGTGCAACAGCAGCCATCTGCGCCGCAAGCGCCTCAGCCTCAATATAGTCAGCATAATAGCCAGCCAGCGCAGAGCGTGCATCAAACTGCCGCGCCACAGTATGCGGCTCCAACTGCCCCAGTGCAGCAGCCAGCAGTGACCCAACAGCCAGCAGGCCAGCACCCAGCGATGGATGGTTTGATTCATCCATTCTTGATGCGTGGTCATGAGCAGCCGCTGGAAAAACCAACTACGCCGTTGCCAACGTTGGATCTGCTCACCGAGCCTCCTGCCAACTCCGAGCCGGTTGATATGTTTGCGCTAGAGCAGGTGGGGAATCTGGTTGAATCACGTTTGGCGGATTATCGCGTTAAAGCCGAAGTGGTCGGGATTTCGCCGGGCCCAGTGATCACCCGTTTTGAGTTAGATTTGGCACCAGGCGTTAAAGCGGCGCGAATCTCTAACCTGTCGCGTGACTTGGCGCGTTCACTGTCTGCGGTTGCCGTGCGCGTGGTGGAAGTTATCCCGGGTAAACCTTACGTTGGATTGGAGTTGCCAAACAAGCATCGCCAAACGGTTTATCTGCGAGAAGTTTTGGACTGCACCAAGTTCCGTGAAAGTCCTTCCCCACTGACCATCGTGCTGGGTAAAGATATTGCTGGTCAGCCAGTGATTGCCGATCTGGCAAAAATGCCTCACCTGTTGGTGGCCGGTACTACTGGTTCCGGTAAATCGGTTGGTGTGAATGCCATGATCCTCAGCATGTTGTATAAGGCGACGCCGGATGAAGTTCGCTTCATCATGATTGACCCTAAAATGCTGGAGCTTTCGGTTTACGAAGGTATTCCACATCTGCTGACCGAAGTAGTCACCGACATGAAAGACGCAGCCAATGCGCTACGTTGGTGTGTGGGTGAGATGGAACGTCGTTATAAGCTGATGTCGGCATTAGGCGTGCGTAACCTTGCGGGCTACAACGAACGAGTTGAACAGGCCATTGCTATGGGGCGCCCAATTCCAGATCCGTTCTGGAAGCCGGGTGACAGCATGGATATGACGCCACCGGTATTGGAAAAACTGCCTTATATCGTGGTGTTGGTGGATGAGTTTGCGGATCTGATGATGGCCGTCGGCAAGAAAGTGGAAGAGCTGATTGCACGTTTGGCCCAAAAGGCTCGTGCGGCAGGTATCCATTTGGTGCTGGCGACTCAGCGTCCATCGGTTGACGTTATCACCGGCTTGATTAAGGCGAACATTCCAACACGTATCGCGTTTACCGTTTCGAGCAAAATCGACTCCCGTACTATCCTTGACCAAGGCGGTGCGGAATCGTTGCTAGGGATGGGGGATATGCTGTATATGCCGCCTAACTCGTCAATGCCGGTTCGTGTGCACGGCGCATTCGTTCGCGATGAGGAAGTGCATGCGGTGGTTCAGGATTGGAAAGCGCGTGGACGCCCACAGTACATTGATAGCATCCTGAGCTCTTCTGAAGAGGGTGAAGGTGGATTTGGGATGGATAGCGACGAAGAACTCGATCCGCTATTTGACCAAGCCGTTGCTTTCGTGGTGGATAAGCGCCGAGCGTCAATTTCAGGCGTTCAACGCCAGTTCCGTATCGGATACAACCGTGCTGCGCGTATCGTTGAGCAAATGGAAGCTCAGGGGATCGTCAGCTCACCGGGCAATAATGGCAACCGTGAAGTATTGGCACCGCCATCGCATGATATGTAATTTTGTCATTGCATAATGTCATGTTTACGGGCGGTGATTTCACCGCCCGTTTTATTTATCGATGAGATGCAAAAATAGACGAGTGTCTGTCAGCGAAAAGATGTGTAAATCACCGTCATTCAGAATGTTACCGATGATAACTCCATGTCTATTGGCTAAAGTTAGCGTATTATATTGTTCAATATAAAGCGTGGTGTAGCGGCTAGCGTGCCGTTGACCAGATGATAAAAATCAGCCGAGGTTATCTGTTTTTGCAGCTAACCATGACCGACAAAAGGTGTAGAAAATAATGAAAAAGCTGTTATTAGCGTGCTGTTTAATGACTGGTTTTGCATCGACCGCCGCGCTGGCGACGCCAAGCAGCGATTTGCAGACTCGCCTGAATAAGGTCAACAGTTTCCATTCAAGCTTTACTCAAACCGTAACAACGGCCGACGGCGCTGCGGTACAGCAGGGTGAAGGTGAATTATGGGTCAAACGTCCTAACCTGTTCAACTGGCACATGACCTCTCCCGATGAAAGCGTTTTAGTGTCCGATGGCAAAACTCTGTGGTTCTATAACCCGTTCGTTGAGCAGGTAACCGCGACTTGGCTAGATAGCGCGACCAGCAATACGCCATTTATGCTGATTACACGTAACGATGCGAAAGAGTGGAATCAGTACAATGTGAAACAAACCGGTGATACGTTTGATCTGACGCCGAAAAGCCAGAAAAATAATCTGAAGAAATTTACGATTAGCGTATCGCCAACGGGCACCATCAATAGCTTTACCGCCGTTGAACAAGACGGGCAAAGCAGCGCTTATAAACTGAAAAGCCAGCAAAGCGGCGTGGTTGATGCCAGCAAATTCCAGTTCACACCGCCTAAAGGCGTGACGGTGGACGATCAACGCCAATAGCCAAACAAAATAGATGAATGGGAAAAGCCAGTGAGTAATCTGTCCCTCGACTTCTCGCAGAATGAATTTCAACCACTGGCCGCGCGTATGCGGCCAGAAACATTGAAGCAGTATATCGGACAGCGTCATTTGCTGGCTGAGGGCAAGCCTCTGCCGCGTGCGATTGAGGCCGGACATCTGCATTCAATGATTTTGTGGGGGCCGCCAGGGACAGGGAAAACCACGCTGGCTGAGCTGATTGGTCGCTATGGCAACGCCGACGTTGAGCGTATTTCGGCAGTCACTTCTGGGATCAAAGAGATCCGCGAAGCGATTGAACGAGCGCGTAATAATCGTGATGCGGGCCGCCGAACCATCCTATTCGTAGATGAAGTTCACCGCTTTAACAAAAGTCAGCAAGACGCTTTCCTTCCGCACATCGAAGACGGCACCATTACGTTCATTGGTGCTACTACGGAAAACCCTTCATTTGAGCTCAATTCTGCGTTGCTTTCACGCGCCAGAGTCTACCTGCTCAAGGCGCTAACCAGCGAAGATATCGTTGAAGTGCTCAATCAAGCGATGGCCGATAAAGATCGCGGATACGGCGGACAAAATATTGTTTTGCCTGATGACACGCGAGATATGATCGCCGAGCTGGTGGGTGGCGATGCCCGCCGAGCGTTGAATACGTTAGAAATGATGGCGGATATGGCGGAAGTGGACGCCAGCGGTCATCGTGTTTTAACTGCCAATCTGCTGAAGGAAGTGTCAGGTGAGCGCAGCGCGCGTTTTGATAATAAAGGCGATCGTTTTTACGACCTGATTTCGGCGCTGCATAAATCAGTGCGTGGCTCGTCACCGGATGCCGCGTTGTACTGGTATGCGCGTATTATCACCGCCGGTGGCGATCCGCTTTACGTTGCACGACGTTTGCTGGCGATTGCCTCAGAAGATGTGGGCAACGCCGACCCGCGCGGCATGCAGGTTGCGATTTCAGCATGGGACTGTTTTACCCGTGTAGGGCCTGCAGAAGGCGAGCGTGCGATTGCACAAGCCATTGTCTACTTAGCCTGTGCACCGAAAAGTAACGCCGTATATACCGCGTTTAAAGCCGCGGTGCGTGATGCCAAAGAGCGTCCTGACTATGATGTTCCCGATCATTTGCGTAATGCACCAACCAAACTCATGAAGGAAATGGGGCTGGGGGCTGAGTATCGTTATGCGCATGATGAAACCAATGCTTACGCTGCGGGTGAAGTGTACTTCCCGCCTGAAATGTCACAAACCCGATATTATGTGCCTACTAACCGTGGTTTAGAGGGCAAAATTGGTGAAAAACTGGCATGGTTGGCTGAGCAGGATCAAAATAGCCCGACAAAACGCTACCGCTAATATTCCCATTGCGGTAAGGTTATCCCTGATAAAATACGCTTTACATTGAGCGCCTTGTGCTCAATGTATTGCTCATTATAACTCCCTCAATATAATCACAGGATTAGCATGCTAGATCCCAATCTACTGCGTAATGAGCTAGACGCAGTCGCCGAAAAGCTGGCTCGTCGAGGCTTTAAACTGGATGTTGACACTTTGCGTCAGCAGGAAGAACGCCGCAAAGTGCTGCAAGTTGAAACTGAAAGCCTGCAAGCAGAGCGTAACTCGCGATCCAAATCCATCGGTGCGGCTAAAGCGCGTGGGGAAGATATTGAGCCACTGCGTCTTGAAGTCAACGAATTGGGCGAAAAGCTGGATGCGGCCAAGTCCGAGCTGGATCAGTTGCTAAATGATATCCGCGATTTGGCGTTGTCCATTCCTAACATGCCAGATGATTCTGTGCCGGTAGGTAGAGACGAAAACGACAATCTGGAAGTTAGCCGCTGGGGCGAGCCTCGTCAGTATGATTTCGAAGTTCGCGATCACGTGACTCTGGGCGAAATGACTGGCGGGCTGGATTTTGCTGCCGCAGTTAAATTGACCGGTGCGCGTTTCGTGGTGATGAAAGGCCAAATGGCGCGTATGCACCGTGCATTGGCTCAGTTCATGCTTGATCTGCACACCGAACAGCATGGTTACCTCGAAACTTACGTTCCTTACTTGGTTAACCATGACACGCTGTACGGTACGGGTCAGTTGCCTAAATTCGGTGGCGATCTGTTCCACACGCGCCCACTGGAAGAAGAAGCCGATTCCAGCAGCTATGCGCTGATCCCAACGGCAGAAGTTCCCGTTACCAACTTGGTGCGTGGCGAAATTCTGGAAGAAGAATCTCTGCCGCTGAAAATGACTGCACATACGCCATGTTTCCGCTCTGAAGCGGGTTCTTATGGTCGTGATACACGCGGTCTGATCCGTATGCACCAGTTTGATAAAGTTGAGCTGGTTCAGATTGTTCGCCCAGAAGATTCAATGGATGCTCTGGAAGAACTGACTGGTCACGCCGAGAAAGTGTTGCAGCTGCTGAATCTGCCATACCGCAAAGTGCTGTTGTGCACCGGTGATATGGGCTTTGGCTCAAGCAAAACCTACGATTTGGAAGTTTGGGTTCCTGCGCAGAACACTTACCGCGAAATCTCTTCATGTTCAAACATGTGGGACTTCCAAGCACGTCGTATGCAGGCTCGCTGCCGTAACAAGACCGACAAAAAACCACGTTTGGTGCATACACTGAACGGTTCTGGTTTAGCTGTGGGTCGTACTCTGGTTGCTGTATTAGAAAACTATCAGCAAGCTGATGGTCGCATTCAGGTACCAGAAGTTCTGCGTCCGTATATGAACGGTTTAGAATATATTGGTTAATTCCTAATATGTTTAATAAAAGCGCCTACGGGCGCTTTTTTCATTTATAAACTCAAATATAAATTCAGATCCTATTTTTAATATTGTTGCGGCTGTATTAATTCAGTTTAAAAGTATTTAAGTTGACTGATAGCTATTCTCAATCGTAAGTTTTTGATTTTGATAAGTTGCTAATTGCATCACATAAACCGCTTGCGGCCTGCTTGCGCGTGCCTTTATTGACATCAAACAATATGAGTTACTCCCAAAGAAGTATTATCCATTTGAGAAAGTGGACGCTGATATTTAATGACCTTCCATTCCATATCATTTCATTCTAATTAATTGCGAGTTGACTATTTTCCTTAGTGTTTTGAGCACACGCTGGATGTTCAATTACGTAATAGGCCACTTTCTTTTTTGCTGACTAAAAAACGCTGACTTTTGTCTGCGCTTTTGCGGTCACATTTTTGATTTTGAAAGCAAACTGAGTGGGTATTGTATGAAAAATACGAAAGAGACAGGCTTATTGTCTGCGCAGGTAAGCCGCCGCAAACTGGTAAAATCCAGTGCCATTGGCGGTTTAGTTGCGGCAAGCGGTGGATTATCTTTGCCATTTGCCCGCAAGGCAGTAGCCCAATCAAACACAGCATCTGCTAACACCAATGAAAAAGTTATCTGGAGCGCATGCACCGTAAACTGCGGCAGCCGTTGCCCATTACGCATGCACGTTGTGGATGGCGAAATTAAGTATGTTGAAACCGACAATACCGGTGATGATAACTACGAAGGTCTGCATCAGGTACGTGCCTGCCTGCGTGGACGATCAATGCGTCGTCGCGTTTATAACGCCGACCGTTTGAAATATCCGATGAAGCGCGTTGGCGCACGCGGTGAAGGCAAGTTCAAGCGTATTAGCTGGGAAGAAGCCTTCGATACCATCGCGGCGAGCATGCAGCACATCATCAAAGATTATGGCAATGAAGCCATTTACCTCAACTATGGCACAGGGACGCTGGGCGGCACCATGACTCGCTCATGGCCACCAGGATCAACGCTGATTGCCCGTCTGATGAACTGCTGCGGTGGCTATCTGAATCATTATGGCGACTACAGCACGGCGCAAATAGCCGAAGGGTTAAATTACACCTACGGTGGTTGGGCCGATGGCAACAGCCCGTCGGATATTGAAAACAGCAAACTAGTGGTGCTGTTTGGTAATAACCCTGGCGAAACGCGAATGAGCGGCGGCGGGGTGACTTACTATCTGGAACAGGCGCGTCAGAAATCTGATGCGCGGATGATCATCATCGATCCACGTTATAACGATACGGGCGCTGGCCGTGAAGATGAGTGGGTACCGATTCGTCCAGGCACTGATGCGGCGTTGGCCTCGGCGCTAGCCTATGTGATGATCAAAGAAGATTTAGTTGATCAGCCATTCCTCGATAAATATTGCGTTGGCTATGATGAAAAAACCATGCCAGCCGGTGCGCCAGCCAACGGTCACTACAAAGCCTACATCCTAGGTGAAGGTGCCGATGGCATTGCTAAAACGCCTGCGTGGGCTTCAGCGATCACCGGCATTCCAGCCGATAAAATTATTAAACTCGGTCGTGAAATCGGTGCCGCAAAACCTGCGTATATCTCACAAGGCTGGGGGCCACAGCGCCACTCAAACGGTGAATTAGCCTCACGCGCTATTTCTATGCTGGCAATCCTGACGGGTAACGTCGGAATCAACGGCGGAAATAGCGGTGCGCGCGAAGGCTCCTACTCGCTTGATTTCGTGCGTATGCCAACGTTTGAAAACCCGATTCAGACCAGTATTTCTATGTTCTTATGGACCGATGCCATTGTGCGCGGCCCTGAAATGACGGCGAAACGCGATGGTGTGCGTGGCAAAGATAAGCTGGATGTGCCGATCAAAATGATCTGGAACTACGCAGGCAACTGCTTGGTAAACCAGCACTCTGAAATCAACCGCACGCATGAAATTCTGCAAGACGATAAGCAGTGCGAAATGATTGTGGTGATCGATAACCACATGACCGCCTCGGCGAAGTATGCCGATATTTTATTGCCAGACTGTACGGCATCAGAGCAGATAGATTTTTGCTTGGATGCGTCTGCGGGCAACATGTCATACGTTATTTTTGCCGATCAGGTGATTAAGCCTCGTTTTGAATGCAAAAACATTTACGAGATGACCAGTGAATTGGCGAAGCGCATGGGCGTGGAGGCGCAGTTCACCGAAGGACGCAATCAGGAAGAGTGGCTACGTCATCTGTACAAACAGTCTCAGCAAGCCATGCCGGGCCTGCCGTCGTTTGAAGAGTTCCGTCAACAAGGAATCTATAAGCAGCGCGATCCTGAAGGGCACCATGTGGCCTACAAAGCGTTCCGTGAAGATCCGGCTGCTAATCCGTTAACCACACCATCAGGCAAAATCGAGATTTACTCTGCGCAATTGGCTGAAAAGGCGGCGACATGGGAATTAGCCAAGGATGATGTTATCGATCCTCTGCCAATCTACAGCGCCGGTTTTGAAAGCTATGAAGATCCGATGGTTGAGAAATTCCCTCTGCAACTGACGGGGTTCCACTACAAAGCGCGTGCGCATTCTACCTATGGCAACGTTGATCTGTTGAAAGCCGCATGTCGTCAAGAGATGTGGATTAACCCGATGGATGCGAAAAAACGCGGCATCACCAACGGCGATATCGTGCGTATTTTCAACGATCGCGGTGAAGTTCGTATCAACGCTAAGGTGACACCTCGCATGATGCCGGGCGTTGTCGCACTGGGTGAGGGGGCATGGTATAGCCCTGACGCAAACCGCGTCGATCATGCAGGCTCAATCAACGTGCTGACTACCCAGCGCCCATCGCCGCTGGCGAAAGGGAATCCGTCACATTCGAATCTTGTTCAAGTCACCAAGGCATAAGGAGTAGCTGATGACAACGCAATACGGCTTTTATATCGACTCTAGTCGTTGCACCGGCTGCAAAACCTGCGAGCTGGCCTGCAAAGATTTTAAAAATTTAACGCCTGATGTGAGTTTCCGCCGCATTTATGAATATGCCGGTGGTGATTGGCAAGAGGATAACGGTGTTTATCACCAAAACGTGTTTGCTTATTACCTGTCAATTTCGTGTAACCACTGTAGCGATCCGGCTTGTACCAAGGTGTGTCCAAGCGGTGCGATGCATAAGCGCGAGAAAGATGGCTTTGTGGTCGTCAACGAAGAAGTGTGCATCGGTTGTCGTTATTGCCATATGGCCTGTCCGTATGGCGCTCCTCAATACAATGAGGAGAAAGGGCATATGACCAAGTGTGATGGCTGCTACGAGCGAGTAGAAGCCGGTAAAAAACCGATCTGCGTTGAGTCTTGCCCGCTGCGTGCGCTGGACTTAGCGCCTATCGAGGAGCTACGTGCCAAATACGGTGATTTAGCTGAAATTGCGCCGCTTCCAGCTGCGCACTTTACGAAGCCGAATATCGTATTAAAACCTAACGCCAACAGCCGTCCGGTCGGAGATACCACCGGTTATCTGGCAAATCCGAAGGAGGTCTGAGATGGGTATGGGATGGCATGAATGGCCGTTAATGATTTTTACGGTCTTAGGGCAGTGTGTTGTCGGTGGCTTCATTGTGCTGGCGCTGGCATTAATATCTGGACGTTTAGATAACGATCGCACGCGACGCGTTCATCTGAGTATGTTTTTTCTCTGGGTACTGATGGGGATCGGCTTTATCGCCTCGGTGATGCATTTGGGCTCGCCAATGAGGGCGTTCAATTCGCTTAATCGTATCGGTGAATCCGCTCTGAGTAACGAAATTGCCAGTGGCTCGGTATTTTTTGCCGTTGGCGGTATCTACTGGCTTTTGGCGGTATTAAACAAAATGCCTGCAGCGCTGGGTAAGCTTTGGCTTGCTGTGACCATGGTGTTAGGCCTGTTATTTGTTTACGCCATGTGCCGTGTGTACCAGATCGATACCGTACCTACGTGGCATAACGGCTACACCACGCTGGGCTTCGTACTGACGATGTTTATCGGTGGGCCATTGCTGGGCTTCTTGCTGCTGAGAGCTGCCGGAGTGTGCGGCTGTGCAATGCGTATTTTGCCCGTTGTTAGCGTGTTGGCAGTGCTTATCAGCGTTGCCTCTGTAGCGATGCAGGGTTTTGGCTTGGCTGAGATTCATAGCTCAGTCCAACAGGCTTCTGCGCTTATTCCATCGTTTGGTGCGTTGCTGGCATGGCGTTTGGCGCTGCTAGTGCTTGGACTAGGCTGCTGGATTTGCCCAATGATCAAAGGCAGAGCCCCATCTGTTGCCTGGCTGGTGATTGGTTTCTTACTGGTTGTCGCCGGTGAGCTGATTGGTCGCGGCATGTTCTACGGTTTACATATGACCGTGGGTATGGCAATCGCAGGATAAATGCGATTATCGCGGAGTGGGGCTCAGATCGAGCCCCACTATCCGTCAACTCACATCGGCTATGTTATTAGCACTGTTATTCGCATCGCGACAAAATTGATTTGGTATCCTCATGCTACAACCACAACAGCTTCAAGATATTGCCATTTCGGCCCGCTCGCTAGGGGCGCTTTTTTATTACTCCCCAGAAAGTGAAGCCTGTACGCCGCTGGTGGAAATCTTTACTTCATCTGAATGGTGTAGTGAATGGCCGTATGGCTCGGAAGTACAGTTAACGGAATGTATGGCTCAGTTGACGACTGCGACGAATGAATCTCTGGAAGATGCGTACCAGCGTTTGTTTATCGGGCCACATGCGCTACCGGCTCCCCCTTGGGGCTCGGTTTATCTGGATAAAGAGAGCGTTCTCTTTGGTGATTCAACGCTGGCGCTACGTCAGTGGATGCGCCAGCATCATATTGAAGGGCAGAGCGAGCAAAAGGAGCCGGAAGATCAGTTTGGTTTAATGCTGATGATGGCTGCATGGCTTGCTGAGACACAGCCTCAGGCGCTCGGCGAGTTTTTATCTGTTCACCTGTTGCCATGGAGCTCACGCTATTTGACGCTCATGATACAGGACGCTCAACATCCGTTTTATCAAGGGTTAGCAGAGCTTGCGATGTTAACTTTGGCAAGTTGGCAGCAACAGTTAGCGATTATGCCTGCCGCGTGTGAGCTTTATCGCTAATGAGTGAGCAAAAGGATCAAGACTACTACCGCGCTTGGATGTCTCATCGTACCGTTAGCCGCCGCGGGCTTTTCCGTGGCTTGCTAGGGGCCGGTAAACAGGCTCAGTTGCAGGTTGCACAAGAAACGGTGCAACGCGCTGTGGGTCGGCCGCCGCAGGCGGTAGCGGAAAGTCTTTTTCTGGCATTATGTACAGCATGTGGGGAGTGCGTGGGTGCATGTCCCTACGGCTTAATTGAAATTAAAGATGGTGCGGCGGCCGTACAGATTGATTTTTCATCCTGTGATACCGCTAAGTGCAACTATTGTACTGCGGCGTGCAAAACGGGAGCGCTGTCTCCGTTAATTCCTTCAGATACGGCATTAAGGCCAGTTGTCGCCAAAGGCTGCATTGGGCGAGGAAATGATGACTGCCGTTTGTGTGTTCGTGCGTGTCCTTCACAGGCGATAAAGTTTGACGAAGCCGACCAGCCAAGCTTTGACGAGGCCCGCTGTGACGGCTGCGGCCAGTGTAAAACGGCCTGTTATCATGGACATATTTTGCTGGTAGCAGGAAGTCCAAAATTAGCCAGTTTGTCAGAAAAATAAATTTCTCCGCCTAAGTATTAACAAATCGTGCTATGTCTAATCTATGGGCGATTGACTTTTAATTCACCAGTGGCATGATGCCGCCACTTCTCAATGCGGTTCGGTTTTAAATTCACATGTTTTCATACTCTCGCCCAGTGCTTTTATTGCTCTGCGGGCTCCTGCTGCTGACCGTTGCTATGGCGGTTTTAAATACTTTAGTTCCATTGTGGCTGAGCCATGAGCAGTTACCGACTTGGCAAGTCGGTCTGGTGAGTTCCTCATATTTTATGGGGAATCTGGTAGGGACGCTGGTTGCTGGTTCAGTAATCATGCATTCAGGATTTAACCGAAGCTATCATTATGCCTGTGCTATTTTTGCTATTTCGACCGCTGCACTGAGCTTTTCAACCGATATCTGGAGCTGGCTGGCCCTGCGTTTCCTTGCGGGCGTTGGCTGTGCGATGGTGTGGGTGATTGTTGAAAGCGCATTACTGCGTAGTGGAACGAACGCGAATCGTAGCCAACTGCTGGCTGCTTACATGACGGTTTACTATTTGGGCACCGTGCTGGGGCAACTGATGCTGGGCGCTGTGCCGACCGCGGTATTGCAGGTGCTGCCATGGGCAACGTCGCTGATGGTATTGGCTATGCTGCCGCTGCTGTTTGCGCGTTTTACTCGGCCAGAAGCACATACCTCGGTACCGATGTGGGCGATGTTGCGTCGTCGTAGCGCACGCCTAGGTATTCACGGCTGTATTATTTCAGGTGCGGTACTGGGTTCTTTATATGGTCTGTTACCGTTATATCTGGCCCATAAAGGTATGAGCGATGCGAATGTCGGGCTTTGGATGGCATTGCTGGTCAGCGCTGGCATCATGGGGCAATGGCCGGTTGGTCGCTTAGCCGATCGCTTTGGGCGTTTGGCGGTCCTGCGCGTGCAGGTGAGTTTGGTCATTCTCGGCAGCATGGCAATGCTGGGCAACTACGGCATTGTGCCAGCTTTATTTACGCTGGGATGTGCGGGATTCACGCTGTATCCGGTGGCTATGTCTTGGGCATGTGAAACTGCGGCTGCGCATGAATTAGTCGCGATGAATCAGGCTTTACTGATGAGCTATACGATTGGGAGCCTTGCTGGCCCGGCGACGGTTGCCGCGTTGATGCAGCAATACTCTGATAACGTACTGTTTTTGATGATTGCGGGGATCGCGTTGGTGTATCTACTGATGCTGATGAAAAAGACCGATCATCATCATGCACTGCCTGCTGCATGAGTTTTTAGTAGCCATAAACAAACCATAAAAAAACGCCCGAGATGGGCGTTTTTTGTATCTGTACTGTAGGCCTGCAATTAGTGCATGCGGCTTCCAGCTTGGATGCGAGAGCCCAGCATATTCTGGCTGGTTGCTTGCATCAGATGCTCACGGCAGTTATTCATCTCTAACCAACCTTCAATTTGCTGGTGCAGCGTGTTCATCTCGGCTTGCGTTCCCGCAGAGAGCACGATAATCAGGCTAACTTCACTGCCATTTTGCAGCATAACCGGTTTATCGCACTTCAGCACTGATGCTTCTCCGCGTTTACTGATTACCCCGTTTTCAGGCTGGGCAAACACCAGTAATACACCTTCGCTAACCACGAAATCCTGTTTATCCTGTTTAAGCGCATCGATGATATGCAGCGGGTAGCTTGCATTCACCTTGCTTTCGCTAATCAGCGGTTGGCAGGCTAAATGGATCGCGTGGCGCCAGCTCAGTGGCTGGTGGCAGTACTGCCAGCGTTGGTCGAGAATTGCATCAATTGACATAAAACCTCCGGTAACATTGCACCTGTAAATGGGGCGCCTGAAAAATTAAATAAAGGCTATCCATAGTGTTTATTTGATTCATCCACCTCTGGTGTTTGCAGCAATGTGCAGGCACAAGTCAGTATGAAAAAAAGTATTCACAACTCCGCAATAGACTGAAATTAAAAGCCTATCATTTAAGACCTATCGTTTGCGGGTGTATGGGCAGTGTATCGGGGCAAATCAGGGAAGTCACTGCTTAGAAGAAAGTCTAATAATCCACCCCATCTCATCACATTACTTAAATTCTGTTAGGAATATTAGGAAAATAATTTAGTCAGGCGCTTATTGGGTAGTATAAAATTCTGAATGTTAAATATTCATAAAAAATGACTACTAAGGCGGTTTGTGCTTATTTCTTCGTAATTATATTCAGTGGGGGATATTTCAAATAATAATAAATATCAATATGAAGGAGGGGAGGGAGTATTTCGGCTGAAAACCAAAAGAAATTATCACGGACGGAATAATTATTTGGGCTGGTATTTTTACCAGCCCAAAAGACATAAATCATTAATACATGACTTTATGCCCATAACTTTCGAGAATGTTTTTTACGCGTTCCATGGTTTCGTGAGTAGGTGGTTTTACACCACCTAATTTGTATTCCTCACCCATGGCTTCCCATTTGTGTTTACCTAGCTCGTGGTAAGGCAAGAGTTCGATCTTCTCAACATTCTTCGTGTCTTTCGTGAAGTCGCCTAGCAAGTGGGCAGAAGCATCATCATCTGACCAACCTGGCACAACCACATATCGGATCCACGTCTTTTGGTTACGCTTTGCCAAATAGCGAGCAAATTCCAGCGTGCGATGATTTGAAACCCCTACCAGATTCTGGTGAATATCATCGTTCATCTGTTTGAGATCTAGCATGACGAGATCGGTAACGTCGAGCAGTTCGTCAATGACTGGGTCATAGCGACGTACAAAGCCGTTAGTGTCTAAACAGGTATGAATGCCTTCTTCTTTGCACGCACGGAACCAGTCACGCACAAACTCAGCCTAAAGGACAGCTTCACCGCCGGATGCGGTTACGCCGCCGCCTGAAGCATTCATGAAGTGACGATAGGTCACGACGTCCTTCATCAAATCTTCAACGGTAATCTCAGTACCGCCATGTGTATCCCAAGTATCTCGGTTATGGCAATACAGGCAGCGCATAAGGCAGCCTTGGAAGAAGGTGATAAAGCGGATACCTGGGCCATCTACGGTACCGCAGGATTCAAAAGAGTGGATGCGACCTTTGAGTGACATTGCGGGGTTTTCTCCAAAATTGACTGATCAATAGCAGTCTAAAAAGGCAATGATATCGACAGCGAACATCAATAACTTGCTGATAACTGTTTTGCCTGATGTCCATCGGCATGCATGTTTTGAGTATAGGGCGAGCTATAGCAACCCGGCAAAACAGTTAAAGGGTGTCGTTTTATCACTGGGTTATTTTCGTAAAGCTGTTCGCTTAGCGAAACGACCCAATCATTATCTCATACTTAATAAAAAGGCCCCACCTAAGTGGAGCCTTTATTTTATGCCATTTTAAGCTGGCAGGTAATTACATGGACTGAGTGAAAGTACGAGTAATTACGTCCTGCTGCTGTTCTTTGGTCAAAGAGTTGAAGCGTACAGCGTAGCCAGATACACGGATGGTCAGCTGAGGATATTTCTCAGGGTTTTCCATCGCGTCTAACAGCATTTCGCGGTTCATAACGTTAACGTTCAGGTGTTGACCACCTTCGATGCTAGCTTCGTGGTGGAAATAACCATCCATCAGGCCAGCCAAGTTAGCTTTACGAACTTCGTCGTCTTTACCCAGAGCGTTAGGAACGATAGAGAAGGTATAAGAAATACCATCTTTAGCGTAAGCAAACGGCAGTTTAGCAACGGAGGTCAGAGAGGCTACAGCACCTTTCTGGTCACGGCCGTGCATTGGGTTAGCACCTGGACCGAATGGAGCGCCTGCGCGACGACCATCTGGGGTGTTACCCGTTTTCTTACCATAAACCACGTTAGAGGTGATGGTCAGAACAGACTGAGTAGGAACTGCGTTGCGGTAAGTAGTCAGTTTCTGAATTTTCTTCATGAAACGTTCTACCAGGTCACAAGCGATATCATCGACGCGTGGGTCGTTGTTACCAAACTGCGGGTATTCACCTTCGATGTCGAAGTCGATAGCCAGGCCATCTTCGTCACGGATAGTAGAAACTTTCGCATATTTGATTGCAGACAGGGAGTCAGCAGCAACAGACAGACCTGCGATACCACATGCCATAGTACGATATACGTCACGGTCATGCAGAGCCATCAGGGATGCTTCGTAGCTGTACTTGTCATGCATGTAATGGATGGTGTTCAGCGCGGTCACATACTGCTTAGCCAGCCAATCCATGAAGTGGTCCATACGTTCCATGACTTTGTCATAGTCCAGTACGGTATCCATCATTGGAGCTTCTTTCGGGCCAACCTGCATTTTCAGTTTTTCATCAACGCCGCCGTTGATTGCGTACAGCATGGTTTTAGCCAAGTTTGCACGAGCACCGAAGAACTGCATTTGCTTACCAACAATCATTGGGCTTACGCAGCAAGCAATTGCGTAGTCATCATTGTTGAAGTCAGGGCGCATCAGGTCATCGTTCTCATACTGTACAGATGAGGTATCGATGGAAACTTTAGCCGCAAATTTCTTGAACGCCAGAGGCAGTTTTTCAGACCACAGGATGGTCATGTTTGGCTCTGGAGATGGACCCATGGTGTACAGGGTGTTCAGGAAACGGAAGCTGTTTTTGGTAACCAGAGTACGACCGTCCAGACCCATACCAGCCAGGGATTCTGTTGCCCAGATTGGGTCACCAGAGAACAGTTCATCATATTCTGGAGTACGCAGGAAGCGAACCATACGCAGTTTCATAACCAGATGGTCAATCAGTTCCTGAGCTTCTTCTTCAGTCAGTTTGCCTTCTTGCAGGTCACGTTCGATGTAGATATCCAGGAAGCTGGATACACGACCGAAGGACATTGCAGCACCGTTCTGAGATTTAACCGCAGCCAGGTAGCCGAAGTAAGTCCACTGTACAGCTTCTTTTGCGTTTTTAGCTGGAGCAGAGATATCGCAGCCATATTTGGCAGCCATTTCTTTGATCTGGCCCAGAGCGCGATGCTGGTCAGCAATTTCTTCACGCAGACGAATAGTCGCTTCCAGATCTTCACCGTTTTCCAGTTTGGTCTGCAGTGATTGGAACTGAGCGTATTTGTCTTTCATCAGGAAGTCGATACCGTAAACGGCGATACGACGATAGTCACCGATGATACGGCCACGGCCATACGCATCTGGCAGACCAGTCAGAACACCAGATTTACGGCAGTTCAGGATGTCTTTGGTGTAAACGTCAAACACGCCCTGGTTGTGAGTTTTACGGTATTCGGTGAAGATTTTCTTGATCATTGGATCAAGTTCACGACCGTAAACTTTACATGAACCTTCAACCATCTTGATGCCGCCGAACGGAATCAGAGCACGTTTCAGAGGCGCATCAGTTTGCAGACCAACGATTTGTTCCAGGTCTTTGCTGATGTAGCCAGCATCATGAGAGGTGATGGTTGCAGCTACGTTGGTATCGAAATCAACCGGCGCATGGGTACGGTTTTCAATTTTGATACCGTCCATGACTTTATCCCACAGGTTGGTCGTCGCTTGAGTAGCGCCAGCCAGGAAGGATTCGTCACCTTCATATGGGGTGTAGTTTTTCTGGATGAAATCACGAACGTTGACTTCATTCTGCCAGTCGCCTTTAGTGAAACCTTCCCATGCGGCTGCTTGTTTTTCATTAAGCTCGGACATTTAACACCTACCTTCTAGTGTGGATTTCTTTGTAAACCCGGCGCTGTGGTAAAGCACGTAATTAGTGCTTATCGCCACCGCGCAGATAAATAACCCAGTATGTCAGACCAACCAGTAAGCCACCGCCGATGATGTTCCCAATCGTGACAGGGATCAGGTTATCGGTAATAAAGTGACTAACGGTCAAGTTTGAGAACTGTTCTGGTGCAGCACCAATGGCTTGCCAAAACTCCGGCGCTGCGAAATTCTTAATCACAATCCCTAATGGGATCATGAACATATTTGCAATGCTATGTTCAAAACCGCTCGCCACAAACATGGCCACCGGTAAAACCATTGCAAACATTTTGTCCATCAGGCTACGGCCGGAATAGCTCATCCAAACTGCGAGACAAACCATCAAGTTGGCCAAGATCCCCAGGCAAACGGCTTCAACAAACGTATGATGCAATTTGTGATCGGCTGTTTGCAGCACATTGAGACCCCATGCGCCATTCGCTGTCATGTGTTCGCCGGCAAACCACATCAGTGCCACAAAGAAAAGTGCACCAATCAGGTTACCAACATAAACATTTAACCAGTTGAGGCCTAACTGTCTCCAGGTAATGCGCCCACTGGCCTTGGCAACGACAATTAATACGGTTGAAGTAAACAGGTCAGCCCCGCAAACCACAACAAGCATCAGGCCAAGAGAGAAACAGATACCACCAACCAGCTTGGCAAAGCCAAAAGGTACACCAGCAGTGCCGGTTGTCGCGGTAATGTAGAAAACGAAAGCAATAGAAATGAAGACACCAGCCGTGATCGCTAAATAAAAAGTCTTCAGCGGGTGCTTAGTGGCTTTATAAACGCCAGCATCTTCGGCCACTTTGGCCATTGCTGCTGGTAGTAGTAGATCAAAGGGGTTGTCAGCTTTCACACTAACTCTCTCTTAATATTAATCAGCGTTGAGATACTAACAAAGCAGTATACGGCAAAAATTGATCTGGATCATGATGCGCAGAACTAGCCTACCCAAAATACCCCTAAAAACAGTAAGTTAAATAATAAACTTGTTGAATTCAAAAGGAAAAATATTTTTTAATTTTTACACGCTAAGTTGAATGAGCACGCTAACAGATAGTGTAAAAGGTAAATAAATAACTTAATAATTCGATCAAATTGAATATATTATTTTGCAATGCCAGCAATAAGATCACTTATATACAACAATTAAATTACATATAAATGACGACTTCATATATCAGTACATATAGTAGAAGAGCTCATCGGCCAAACTTACCGTGCAAAGACATACGGGTATGATAGTCGTTGTGCCTTTTTTACTGTGATGATAAGTGCGTTTGGAGGAAAGGAACCGACAAATTTGCGTATTTATTGGTCGAGAACATCTGCACCGGTATACGCGTGCAGATGTTCGCTTAGAGCAATGAGCCTATTATTTAGACCAATAACGGCGTTTTGCGGCCTGAAGTTTTTGATACGCCTGTAGCAGCGCTTGATGCGCAGGGAGGGCTTTCAAATCGTCGTCAATCGCAGGAAGACCATAGAAACGTTCTTCTCCGGCGATAATCGCCGAAGCGGCTTCGAGGGTTTCTGCGCCATACATGCGGCTGAATGCCTGATAGTACTGCGCAGGATCGCGTTCTTCTTCCATGCTTAATAGCAGCAAGGTTTGCAGACAGCGGTAGAAGTTGGCGCGTTCTGGGCTGAATACTGAGGCATTGAAATCCTGAGTCCATTCGGTCCATGTCAGCGCTTGCTCTAAATCTCCGCCCGCTAATGCCAACATCGCCTTCAATTCGCCCACGCGCAGGGTATACCAGCCGTTGTCTTTACCGGTTGCGATACCGAGCAGTTCGCGTACACGGGTGAAATCGTCAAGGCCTTCGTCATCGAGCTGTTCGATGATCTGTAAATACTCTTCTTTCGTCAGATTGGACGCTGGCAACTGAAGTAGCTGAGTACGTAAGTGCGCGCCCATGCTGTTGTTGGCTAACAGCAAATCTTCGGCAGGATAGATATCGGACATGCCCGGAACGATGATGCGGCAGGCATAAACATCAAGATGTTCATAATCTGCAATGTAAACTTCTTTATCTTCTTGTTCGAAGATACTCATTAAAGTGCTGAACTCTTCCTCGGTGGTACCTTTAAACGACCAATCGGCAAAGTCATAATCGGCGTCTTGCTTAAACATATCCCAAGAAATTAGACCGCTTGAATCGATGAAGTGGGTTTCAAGGTTGGCATGCTCGCCGACTTCTTCGTCATCAAAGGTAGGGGCGGTAAAGACATCGAGATCTTTCAGGCTGCGGCCTTGCAGCAGCTCAGTCACTGTACGCTCTAATGCGACGCCAAAGTCCGGATGGGCGCCGAAAGAGGCAAAACAGGTGCCGTTGGCTGGGTTGAATAGCACAACGCAGATAACTGGATATTGACCACCGAGCGAAGCATCGTAGGACAGAATAGGGAAGCCTTCCTGCTCTAATTTTGCAATAGCTTCAACCACTTCTGGATAGCGGTTTAAAACCTCGGCAGGAATTTCTGGCAGGCTGATGGATTCTGCAATGATTCGGTTTTTTACGTAACGTTCGAAAACTTCAGACAAACCTTGTACGCGTGCTTCGTTGCGGGTGTTGCCCGCAGACATGCCGTTTGAAACGTACAGGTTGCCAATGATATTCATTGGGATGTAGACAGTTTGCTGATCGGACTGGCGGGTAAACGGCAGCGCGCAGATACCGCGATCGACATTACCGGATTGCAGATCGATAAGATCCTGCGCGCCTACATCACCTTCAGGGTTGTAAAATGCGTGCAAACGCTCATCTAAGATGCCTTCAGGCAGGCTGTCGTCGGCAGGAACAGGGAACCACTTCTCATTTGGATAGTGAACGAAGTCCCCTTGCGCAATTTCACGGCCAAGGTAGAAATCAGCAAAGAAATAGTTGGTCGACAAGCGCTCAAAATATTCACCCAGCGCCGAGGCCAGCGCAGCTTTTTTGCTGGCGCCTTTGCCGTTAGTAAAACAAAGCGGGCAATCACGGTCGCGGATGTGTACAGACCAAACATGTGGAACAGGGTTTAGCCAAGAGGCTTCTTCAATATTGAACCCAAGATCGGTCAATTGCTGTTGGAAGCGTGCAATGGAATCTTCCAGCGCGGCATCTTTGCCGGGAATATAGGTCTGCGTCATTTGAGTCACTTGTTAGCTGCAAAAAACGGCATGATACGTTTTTTTAGCCTATTCCTCCATGAATTCCATATCCATAGGGAATGTCACATTTTTTTATGGATATAAAAGATAATTCATGCAGTTATCTAATAGGAGAAATCGAATGAAGTTGGTCAAAGTAAGTTTGCTAGCGCTGTTGGTTTCAGGATTTAGTGGCGCGGCTTTTGCGTTGCCTAATGTCACCATTTTGGCAACGGGCGGGACTATTGCCGGGGGCGGTGACTCAGCAACAAAATCAAATTATACCGCCGGGAAAGTGGGCGTAGAGTCTTTGGTTGATGCAGTGCCTCAGCTGAAAGATATCGCTAACATCAAAGGTGAGCAGGTAGTCAGCATCGGTTCGCAGGATATGAATGACGATGTATGGCTAAAACTTGCCAAAAAAATCAACGCTGACTGTAACAAAACCGATGGATTCGTGATTACTCACGGCACGGATACCATGGAAGAAACGGCTTACTTCCTCGATTTAACCGTAAAATGCGATAAGCCTGTGGTCATGGTTGGCGCGATGCGTCCATCAACAGCCATGAGCGCCGACGGTCCATTCAACCTGTATAACGCCGTTGTCACCGCTGCCGATCCGGCTTCTGCCAAACGTGGTGTGCTGGTGGCGATGAACGATACCGTGCTGGATGGTCGTGATGTGACTAAAACAAACACCACCGGCGTGCAAACATTCCAAGCGGTTAACTACGGCCCATTGGGATACATTCACAATGGCAAAGTGGACTATCAACGCTCGCCTGAGCGCAAACACACCACGCAAACACCATTTGACGTAAGCAAGTTAACCTCATTGCCAAAAGTTGGCATTGTGTATAACTACGCTAACGCGTCGGATCTGCCTGCTAAGGCACTGCTTGAAGCAGGATATCAAGGGATTGTGAGTGCGGGTGTTGGCAACGGCAATCTGTACAAATCTATCTTTGATACTTTAGCTACAGCGGCGCATAACGGCGTAGCCGTGGTGCGTTCATCACGCGTTCCTTCTGGCTCAACCACGGAAGACGCTGAAATTGATGACGTGAAATATGGCTTTGTAGCGTCAGGCACGCTCAATCCGCAAAAAGCACGCGTCTTGCTTCAATTGGCTCTGACACAAACTAAAGATCCAAAACAGATCCAGCAGATGTTTAATCAGTACTAAGTTCTATCTAAAAGGGGGAGCACTCTGGCTCCCCCTTTGTCTTATTCGTCACTTAAGGCCAATGGACATCCATTCAAAAGTCATCCCTCGCTCTAAAACGCATAGCCTCCAATAAGGTGCGGCTGGCTCACGTGTGTTAGTGGCAATGGATACTTAGGAGAGGTCTAGAATAACAGTCGGGTAAACTAAAAATAAACACAAAAAAGAATGAAAGTTTTTTGGTCTTACACCGATGCAGAACTTTATTTTTAAAACGCCTATAGTGGCTTGGTAACGCAGGGTTTATCGCGTTGGGGACAGTCACCAATAACCGTTGCAGCCTGAGCGTGTGAATGATAAAACCAAATGATAAAGTAAATTAGATGTGAATAAATTCGATATCAATGTGGGCTGTTCATCCTTATGGATGCGTTTGCCGACATGTAACCAATTGACTAAATATAGCGAAGAGCGGTGAGGCGAAATGACACAGGTGTACAATTTTAGTGCTGGCCCAGCAATGATGCCGGTAGAGGTATTGCGTCGTGCTGAACAAGAACTGTGTAACTGGAATGGCCTAGGCACTTCGGTCATGGAAATCAGCCACCGCGGCAAAGAGTTTATGCAGGTCGCGGCGCAGGCTGAACAAGATTTACGCTCTCTGCTGAAGGTTCCTGAGAACTACAAAATTCTATTCTGTCATGGCGGTGCGCGTGCGCAATTTGCCGCAGTTCCGTTAAATCTGCTCGGTGATAACAACTCAGCCGACTATATGGACGGCGGATACTGGGCGCATAGCGCTATCAATGAAGCGCAGAAATACTGCACGCCGAATATTGTTGATATAAAGACCACTGACGACAATGGCCTGCAAGCGATCAAACCAATGCGTGATTGGGCGCTGAGTGATAATGCTGCCTATGTGCACTACTGTCCTAACGAAACTATCGATGGTATTGCTATCGATGAAGAGCCAGATTTTGGCGATAAAATCGTTGTTGCCGATCTCTCTTCCACCATTCTTTCTCGCCCAATTGATGTTAGCCGCTATGGCGTGATTTATGCTGGCGCGCAAAAAAATATCGGCCCAGCGGGGATCACCGTGGTGATTGTACGTGAAGACTTACTGGGCAAAGCGCGTCAAGAACTGCCATCGATTCTCGATTACACCGTTTTGGCTGAAAACGATTCTATGTTCAATACACCACCGACCTTTGCATGGTATCTCTCAGGCATGGTATTTAAATGGCTGAAAGAGCAGGGCGGCTTGGTTGAGATGGAAAAACGAAATAAAGCCAAAGCCGATCTTCTCTATAGTGCTATCGATCGCAGTGATTTTTATCGTAACGGCGTTGCACTACAAAATCGTTCACGTATGAACGTACCGTTCCAGATGGCAAATCCTGCATTAGATCCGTTGTTCTTACAGGAAGCGAAAGCAATTGGCTTAGTTGCTTTGAAAGGCCACCGCGTGGCGGGTGGTATGAGAGCGTCTATTTATAATGCGATGTCGATTGACGGTGTTAAAGCACTCACCGACTTTATGGCTGATTTTGAACGCCGCCATGGCTAATTAGGCTGCATTGGTTTAAACCCCGGCATGCCGGGGTTTTTTGTTTGTGTATAAGAAAGATGACAGCCGTCACGAAAAACGGTACAACAATGTAATGATTTATTTGCAGTGATGGGATTCGCTGCATTAACTGAAAATTTGGAGTGAGTTTGATGCTAGATTCCCTGACTTTACAACCTATTGCACATTTTTCCGGTGAGATAAATTTACCCGGTTCTAAGAGCGTGTCTAACCGTGCGTTACTGCTTTCGGCTTTGGCGAGTGGAACGACATGTTTACATAATTTGCTTGATAGCGATGATGTTCGCCATATGCTGACTGCGTTGAAACAGCTGGGCATTCATTTTCAATTATCCGACGGTCATACCCGCTGCGAAATTACCGGTAACGCGGGCGCTTTGAAAGCGCATAGTGCGCTTGAGCTATTTTTAGGTAACGCGGGAACGGCCATGCGCCCACTGGCGGCCGCGTTATGTTTGGGGGATGGGGATGTGATCCTCACCGGCGAACCGAGAATGAAAGAGCGTCCGATTGGGCATCTGGTTGATGCGTTGCGTCAAGGTGGAGCCCAGATCGACTATCTGGAACAAGAAAACTACCCGCCTCTGCGCCTGCGCGGTGGATATACCGGCGGTGATATTGAGGTTGATGGTTCGGTTTCCAGCCAGTTTTTGACTGCGTTATTGATGATGGCGCCGCTGGCGGCACAGGACACCGTTATCTCCATTAAAGGGGATTTGGTTTCAAAACCCTATATCGATATTACGTTGGCGTTGATGCGCAGCTTTGGCGTTAGCGTTGAGAACGATAATTATCAGGTCTTCCGTATTGCTGGTGGCCAACACTATGTTTCCCCTGGAGATTATCTGGTTGAAGGGGATGCTTCGTCTGCATCCTATTTCCTCGCCGCGGCTGCGATTAAAGGTGGCACGGTGCGTGTCACCGGAATTGGTAAAAACAGCGTGCAAGGGGATATTCGCTTCGCAGATGTGCTGGAAAAAATGGGGGCAAAAATCACCTGGGGTGATGATTTTATCGAATGCTCACGAGGTGAACTGCATGGTATTGATATGGATATGAATCATATTCCTGATGCGGCCATGACCATTGCCACCACTGCGCTATTTGCCGATGCGCCAACCACCATCCGTAACATCTATAACTGGCGTGTAAAAGAGACCGATCGCTTATCCGCGATGGCCACTGAGTTGCGCAAAGTGGGAGCCGAAGTGGAAGAGGGCAATGATTTTATCCGCGTAGTACCTCCTGCACATCTGAAAGCCGCTGAGATTGGTACCTATAACGATCATCGTATGGCGATGTGCTTCTCATTGGTCGCGCTGTCGGATACGCCGGTAACGATCCTCGATCCTAAGTGTACGGCAAAAACCTTCCCAGACTATTTCCAGCAGTTCGCTCGGTTAAGCCAGTAGTCCGAATCCTAAAAAGGGCCTACGTATGTGGGTCCTTTCTTTTTATCGTTATGCCATATAAAGCCACCGCAACCGATTAACTAGGATTTTTCGCGTCTCATTGCATCGCTTTCGCCTAAACTATGGAACACGCGTGTGACTGTGGGTGCGAGTTTTTCCAGCAACCAGCATCGTTGAGGGTAACAGTGAGACGTTGATCGGCGTATAATGCGCGCCGTTCGATGTGTGTGTCCTGCTATGGTGAACCTGCCTAAATATAACAAATATATCGTCGCGCCATAGCAGAGCACACCCAAGTCTTCGTAGGCAAAGTCTATGCGGGCAGTTGTTTCCCCCAGAAAGGAGAGAAAAATGACGGCAATAGCTCCGGTAATTACCGTTGACGGGCCGAGTGGTGCGGGTAAAGGGACTTTGTGTAAAGCGTTGGCTGAATCTTTGGGTTGGTGTCTTTTAGACTCCGGCGCGATTTATCGCGTTCTTGCCCTGGCTGCGTTGCATCGTCAAGTCGATATTACGTCTGAAGAGGCTCTGGTGCCATTGGCTGCGCATCTTGACGTGCGTTTCGTTGCGCAGGATGGGCAGTTACAGGTCATCCTTGAAGGCGAAGATGTGAGCAATGAAATTCGCACTGAATCAGTGGGTAGCACCGCGTCTCAGGCCGCTGCGTTTCCGCGAGTAAGAGAAGCGTTGCTGCGTCGTCAGCGCGCGTTCCGTGAGTTCCCTGGTCTTATCGCCGACGGTCGTGATATGGGCACCGTGGTTTTTCCTGATGCGCCGGTTAAGATTTTTCTTGATGCTAGCTCTGAGGAGCGTGCTCGTCGACGCATGCTTCAGTTGCAGGAGAAGGGCTTTAGTGTTAACTTTGAACGCCTTTTGGACGAAATAAAAGAACGCGACTATCGCGATCGTAATCGTTCGGTGGCACCGCTTGTTCCTGCGCAGGATGCGCTCATGCTGGATTCAACCCAGATGTCTATCGAACAAGTGATTGAAAAAGCACTGGCTTATGCCAAGCAGACATTACAACTTTCTGCCGAGTAGGGCGGAAAGGAAAGCTTACCGTTAAAGGTACGCCGATAGCCATAATGTTAAACTACATTATGGCTATTGTTGTTATTGATAAATTTGTTCAGCTAATATTGCTGAACGATGTATAATATTACCCTCCCTGCCGCTATGGATTGTCGCGGGGCATGTTAAACAACCCCATCTAGCAGGATGCCTGATGGACGTTAAAATAAAGAACCCTGAAGATTATCAATATGACTGAATCTTTTGCTCAACTCTTTGAAGAATCCTTAAAAACAATCGAAACCCGCCCGGGTTCCATCGTTCGTGGCGTTGTTGTTGCTATCGACAAAGATATCGTACTGGTTGACGCCGGTCTGAAATCTGAGTCTGCAATCCCAGCAGAACAGTTCAAAAACGCACAGGGCGAACTGGAAATTCAGGTAGGCGACGAAGTTGATGTTGCTCTGGATGCAGTTGAAGACGGCTTCGGTGAAACTCAGCTGTCCCGTGAGAAAGCTAAGCGTCATGAAGCTTGGATCACGTTGGAAAAAGCTTACGAAGAAGCTGCAACTGTTACCGGCGTTATCAACGGTAAAGTTAAGGGTGGCTTCACTGTCGAGCTGAACGGTATCCGTGCATTCCTGCCAGGTTCTCTGGTAGACGTTCGTCCGGTACGTGACACTCTGCACCTCGAAGGCAAAGAGCTTGAGTTTAAAGTCATTAAGCTGGACCAGAAACGCAACAACGTTGTTGTTTCTCGTCGTGCCGTTATCGAATCTGAGAACAGCGCAGAACGCGATCAGCTGCTGGAAAACCTGCAAGAAGGTATGGAAGTTAAGGGTATCGTTAAGAACCTGACTGACTACGGCGCATTCGTTGATCTGGGCGGTGTTGACGGCCTGCTGCACATCACTGATATGGCTTGGAAACGCGTTAAGCACCCAAGCGAAATCGTGAATGTGGGCGACGAAATCACTGTTAAAGTGCTGAAGTTCGACCGCGAACGTACTCGTGTATCTCTGGGCCTGAAACAGCTGGGCGAAGATCCATGGGTAGCTATTGCTAAGCGTTATCCAGAAGGTACCAAACTGACTGGTCGCGTGACTAACCTGACTGATTACGGCTGCTTCGTAGAAATCGAAGAAGGCGTTGAAGGTCTGGTTCACGTTTCCGAAATGGATTGGACCAACAAAAACATCCACCCATCCAAAGTTGTTAACGTTGGTGATGTTGTGGAAGTTATGGTTCTGGATATCGACGAAGAACGTCGTCGTATCTCCCTGGGTCTGAAGCAGTGTAAATCTAACCCATGGCAGCTGTTCGCAGAAACCCACAACAAGGGCGACCGCGTTGAAGGTAAAATCAAGTCTATCACTGACTTCGGTATCTTCATCGGCCTGGACGGTGGCATCGATGGCCTGGTTCACCTGTCTGACATCTCCTGGAACGTTGCAGGCGAAGAAGCAGTTCGTGAATACAAGAAAGGCGACGAAATCGCAGCAGTTGTTCTGCAGGTTGATGCAGAGCGCGAGCGTATCTCCCTTGGCGTTAAACAACTGGCAGAAGATCCATTCAACAACTACATCTCTATGAATAAGAAAGGTGTAATTGTTACTGGTAAAGTAACTGCAGTTGACGCTAAAGGTGCTACAGTTGAATTAGCTGATGGCGTAGAAGGCTATCTGCGTGCTTCTGAAGCTTCCCGTGACCGCGTTGAAGATGCCACTCTGGTTCTGAACGTAGGCGACGAAGTTGAAGCTAAATTCACTGGCGTAGACCGCAAGAATCGCGTTGTAAGCCTGTCTGTACGTGCTAAAGACGAAGCTGATGAG
The DNA here is from genome assembly GCF_001586165.1 of Obesumbacterium proteus. Classification (NCBI taxonomy): domain Bacteria; kingdom Pseudomonadati; phylum Pseudomonadota; class Gammaproteobacteria; order Enterobacterales; family Hafniaceae; genus Obesumbacterium; species Obesumbacterium proteus. Next base: position 2,860,876 of record NZ_CP014608.1, read on the forward strand.
AAAGATGCAATCGCTGTTGTTAACAACAAGCAGGAAGATGCACCTAACTTCTCTAACGCTATGGCTGAAGCATTCAAGGCAGCTAAAGGCGAATAATGATGAGGGCGGTTTCGGCCGCCCTGTAACGGTAGTTAAGCTGCAAAGTGCGTTCCCCAATGAGGGGAAATAGCTTGGAGGAAATATGACCAAGTCCGAACTTATTGAAAGACTTGCTAGCCAGCAACCACACCTGCCTGCGAAGGCGGTTGAGGATGCAGTGAAAGAAATGCTTGAGCATATGGCAACAACGCTTGCTGACGGTGAACGCATTGAGATCCGTGGATTCGGCAGTTTTTCACTTCACTACCGTGCGCCTCGCGTCGGTCGTAATCCTAAAACTGGTGATAAAGTGGAACTGGAAGGTAAATACGTTCCCCATTTTAAACCTGGTAAAGAACTACGTGACCGGGCGAACATCTACGCTTAAGCAACCTGCTTAGAGTCTAAAACGGCACCTTCGGGTGCCGTTTTCATATCTAAAATCCACTCTAGAATCGCTCACATAATTAATGTTCTTTTGATGAAACTTGCGATGCCAGTCGCGATAAAAAGTTTGGTCAAACTCTGTTGCTACGTTTCCTTTCAATCCCTTATGCATTGCTCAATGTAAGCCGTTTTTACTTTCACTAATTTAGGCCAACATCCTGTATCTGCTCAGAGAGAGGCGTTACAGGTGAGAATGAGATGGGATGAAGGTATGCACTGTGCAGCGTTAGGCTGCTTGCCGTTACTATTTCTTCCTAGCGTTCCTACAAAATATTTTGCCTATGGCATTCTGCCTGTTGCGTTGCTGCTCCTTTGCATGTGTTCTGGGCAATTTCGAAAAATTGCATTTGTGATACTGGGACTCGCATGGGGGATTATTTGTGCGCAGCGTGTATTAGCGCCTTTGGACTATGATATCTCCCGCCCCGTCAACATAACGGGATACGTCGTTAGCGCGGCGCTTGGTACTGTATCGCCTCAGGACAAGGTAACGTTTCGTGTCTTTACGGTGAATGGCCAAGATGTAAAAGATAGATTCGATATCACCTTATATTGGAACTCAGAGCGTTATTCATTTTGCTCTGGGCAGCGGTGGGCGCTAACCGCGCGCTTGCGTCCTGTTCATGGGCGTCTTAATCAGGGCGGGTACGATGCACAACGAGCATCGGTGAGTCATCATGTTGTTTTGCAAGGCATGCCGACGGCTTATCAACGACTGTCGAGTGGATGTGATTGGCGACAACAGATTATAAGCAGATCGGTAACAGCGATACCGGACTCATCCTCCAAAGCCATTATTGTCGCATTGGCTTTTGGTGAGAGAGGGCTACTTACGCGTGAACAGAATTCGCTATTTCGCATAAATGGTTTGTCTCATTTGCTCGCCATTTCGGGGCTGCACATCGCGTTGGCTGCGATGCTGGGCTGGTGTGTCGCAAGGGCGATACAGCTCTGTTTTCCTCTCCGCTGGATTAATCCTTATTTTCCAATGGCAATGATGATGGGCGTTGGCTGGGGTTATGTATGGCTTGCAGGCGCCAATCCTCCGGCTATTCGCGTTGGCGTTGCGATGATGCTTATCTCTGCATATGGCGTTTGGGGCAAATTTATCCCACCCAAGAAATATCTGCTGAATGTGGCCTGTCTTATGGTGGTTTGGGACCCGCTTGTATTGCTGTCTGACAGCTTTTGGCTATCTGTGATTGCAGTTTCCTGCCTTCTGTTTTGGTATTGGCTTGCACCATTGCCCTCATCGTTACAAATACAAAAACGATTCTTTTGGTTGAGGTTATTACATCTGCAATTTGGCATTGCTTTGTGCCTCATGCCCGTACAAATTTATTTATTTCATGGCATCAGCGGCAGTGCGCTGTGGGCCAACTTTTTTGCTGTTCCCTTGGTGACTTATCTTGTTGTACCGCTGATTTTAGTCGGCATAGGTACCTCTTGGTGGAGTGACCCACTAGGCGCATGGCACACGGCAGGGCATCTGCTAGATGTGATGCAATGGGGATTATCGAGTGGGCCTGTGTTCTGGGTAGATAGTAGTGCCGCTGGCCTCTGGATAAGCCTAAGCCTCCTGACACTGTTTGTTATTGGCTTTTCATTTTCTAAGGTAGGGTTGCCGCTTTGGTGTGTTGTTCAGGCGGTGATTTATCTTTGGATATCCGGTGCTAAAAAAAGTGATGATATTGAGTTGCGTGTTCACATGCTGGATGTGGGACATGGGCTGGCGGTGCTTATCGAACGTCGTGGCAATGCCATTTTGTATGATACGGGTAATAAATGGGACGGTGGCGATATTGCTACCAGTGAAATTATTCCCTACCTACATTGGCATGGACTGAAACTGGATGGCATGGTGATTAGCCATAGCGACTCAGACCACAGCGGCGGGCGATATTCTCTCAGTCATGCGTTTCCATTAGCGTGGGTGCGAAGCCCAGATCCTCGCGATTTTTCCTGCCATATCGGCAGCGATTGGGTCTGGCAAGGCGTGCGTTTTACCGTGCTTTGGCCACCTCGCCAGATTGCCGTTCCGAAAAATAATGATTCTTGTGTTGTCATGGTTGCAGTGGGGGAGCGCAAAATGCTGCTCACTGGAGATATAGAAACTGAAGTTGAAACCCAACTGGTACAGCGCTGGAAAAAGCAGCTTAATGCCGATGTCTTGCAGGTGCCTCATCATGGCAGCAATACCTCATCGAGTAGTTTGTTGCTGCGTAGGGTTAAGCCAAATGAGGCGATAAGTTCTTCTGCACGATTTTCTCCATGGCATTTTCCTTCACCAAAAGTGACTGCGCGTTATCGTGTTCAAAGTATTCATTGGCATGATACTGCACATGCCGGAGAGGTTATAATGACGGCAAAAACAGATAATTGGCGAATAAATGAACTAAAAACGCAATTAAATCCACGTTGGTATCACGGTTGGTTTGGCGTAAGGAGCCATAATGAGTAAAATGATCCGCTATTTCATCCTGAGCTGGTTAACTAAATGCTGAATGACAAAGATCTTTCGACCTGGCAAACATTTCGTCGCTTATGGCCATCGATCTCTCCTTTCAAGGCAGGCCTGATTGTTGCCTCAGTCGCACTCGTAATTAACGCGGGTAGTGATGCCTACATGCTCTCCTTGTTAAAGCCATTATTGGATGATGGTTTTGGCAAGACAGGGTCCGATATTCTGAAATGGATGCCATTCGTCGTTATTGGATTAATGATCGTGCGCGGGATTTCTGGTTTCATCTCCAGCTACTGCGTCTCTTGGGTGGCGGGCAAGGTGGTGATGAATATGCGTCGTCGCTTGTTCAGCCATATGATGGGCATGCCGGTTTCCTTCTTTGACCAACAATCGACCGGAACGCTGCTATCGCGAATCACCTATGACTCTGAGCAGGTTGCTTCTTCGTCATCAGATGCATTGATTACGGTTGTGCGTGAAGGTGCTTCGATTATTGCCCTGTTCTGCATGATGTTTTATTACAGCTGGCAGCTATCTCTGATTCTGATTGTTATTGCCCCGGTGGTTTCAATCGCTATTCGCATGGTGTCGAAGCGTTTTCGTAACATCAGTAAGAATATGCAAAATACGATGGGCACATTGACCACTAGCGCTGAACAGATGCTAAAAGGTCATAAAGAAGTGCTGATCTTTGGTGGTCAGGAAGTTGAAAGCAAGCGTTTTGACAAAACCAGCAACTGGATGCGTCAGCAGAATATGAAGATGGTCGCTGCGTCTTCGGTGTCAGACCCTATTATTCAGTTGATCGCCTCTTTTGCACTGGCGTTTGTGCTGTATGCGGCAAGTGTTCCATCGGTAATGGAAACTCTGACGGCCGGTACGATCACCGTAGTGTTCTCTTCAATGATTGCATTGATGCGCCCACTGAAGTCCCTGACTAACGTCAACGCCAAATTCCAACGCGGTATGGCGGCATGCCAAACGCTGTTTGCTATTTTGGATCTCGAGCAGGAAAAAGACACCGGTAAGCTGGAAGTTAAGCGTGCTAAAGGCGATGTTGAGTTCCGTAATGTCACGTTCAGCTATAACAGCAAAAGTTCACCTGCGCTGAAAAACGTCAGCTTTACCATTCCTGCCAATAAAACGGTGGCTTTAGTAGGACGTTCAGGTTCAGGTAAATCAACGATTGCGAATCTGTTGACGCGTTTTTATGACATCCAAGAGGGCGAGATCCTGCTGGATGGGCATGACCTACGCGAATATACGCTGAGTTCTCTACGTAATCAGGTTGGTTTGGTTTCGCAAAATGTTCACTTATTCAACGATACTATTGCGAACAACATCGCCTATGCGCGTAATGAAGTTTACAGCCGTGAACAAATTGAAGAAGCGGCTCGCATGGCATATGCCATGGACTTCATTGATAAAATGGATAACGGTTTAGACACCGTCATTGGCGAAAACGGCGTGCTGCTGTCAGGTGGACAGCGCCAGCGTATTGCCATTGCTCGTGCGTTGCTACGCGATAGTCCGGTTCTTATTTTGGATGAAGCCACGTCTGCGTTAGATACCGAATCTGAACGTGCGATTCAGTCTGCGCTGGATGAATTACAGAAAAACCGTACTTCGTTGGTTATTGCTCACCGTTTATCAACTATCGAAAAAGCCGATGAAATTATCGTTGTTGAAGATGGTTATATCGCTGAGCGTGGCGATCATGCAACGCTCTTGGCGAAGAATGGGGCATATGCTCAGCTGCATAGGTTGCAATTCGGGCAATGATTGAGCGTATCTGGTCTGGGCAATCGCCTTTATACCTGCTCCTGCTACCGCTCTCTTGGCTGTATGGCCTAGTGAGCGGTATCCGCCAGTTTTGTTATCGAATGGGTTGGCTAAAAAGCTGGAAAGCGCCTTGCCCTGTGGTTGTAGTTGGTAACTTAACTGCGGGCGGCAACGGTAAAACCCCCGTGGTTATTTGGCTGGTTGAACAGTTACAGACCCGTGGTTTTCGCGTGGGCGTCGTGTCGCGCGGCTATGGTGGGCGCTCAGATCATTACCCTCTACTATTGAATAATGAAACGTCAACGGCGCAAGCAGGAGACGAACCGGTTCTCATCTATCAGCGAACGGGGGCTTCAGTTGCCGTTGCTCCTAAGCGTAGCGATGCGGTAAAAGCCTTGCTTCAGCATGCGGCAGTAGATGTCATTATCACCGACGATGGTCTACAGCATTATGCGCTGGCGCGTGACGTTGAACTGGTTGTCGTAGATGGTGTTCGCCGCTTTGGTAATGGTTGGTGGTTACCGGCAGGGCCAATGCGAGAGAGAGTAGGGCGTTTGCGCCGCGTTGATGCCGTTATCACTAACGGTGGAAAGGCAGCGGCTGGTGAAATCCCCATGACGTTGGCGGGGCGTATTTTAGTGAATGTTCATACTGGTGAACGCCGTGCAGCCGATAGTTTAGCCCCAGCTGTTGCAATGGCAGGAATAGGGCATCCCCCTCGCTTTTTTGCCACGCTGAGTCAATTGGGTGCGCCAGTGATCAATACCGTCGCGTTTGCCGATCACCAAGAATATGACCAGCAGACATTAAGCGCGTTGACACCGGAAGGACAGCCGCTGTTAATGACAGAAAAAGACGCCGTAAAATGCCGTAAATTTGCGCAGTCTAATTGGTGGTATCTGCCCGTCAATGCAGAAATTCCGGCTGAACAAGGGAATGAATTGTTAGCAAAAATTACGAGTTTGATTAAAACTAATCTTTAATTTTCAAATGCTAACAAATAAATCTGCTGCTTTTATCTTCGGATGCATATAGTTTTGCGTTTAAATACTTCCGTAGCGTCATTTTTTTTAAAAGAAAGACTTGCTCATCAATCACCTTTATGAGTAAATGACTGCGGCCTGTGATATAGACCTATTTATGCACGACATGAGATAAAGCAGTTCCTCCTTAAGACGTTATCTTCCGATTCCGCTTGTTAGACGAACCACCTTCTTAGTGCCATCCATAAGTAATCTTTCTGAGCTCGGCCCCTACGCCTTAGGGCAAATTTTTTAAGTGATATCAGTTATAAAGGTAATACAAATGACTAAGAAGACCGGTCAGGTAAAATGGTTTAACGAAAGCAAAGGCTTCGGTTTTATCGAACAGCACGACGGCGGTAAAGATGTATTCGTACATTTCTCTGCTATCGCTAGCGAAGGTTTCAAAACTCTGGCCGAAGGCCAGCGTGTAGAATACACCATTCAGGACAGCCCGCGCGGGCCGGCTGCTGCGAATGTTGTTGCTCTGTAAGATTACAGAGAACTTGTTTTGATACTGAACTGATCGTTATCGCAGTAAGCTAGCCCCAAAGGTGTTAGCACGTTCTGCGGAGTCAGTAACAAGACCAGAAAGCCCGCCATTGGCGGGCTTTTGTTTTTAATAATCCGCTCGAAGAGGTTCTTAACGATAACTTGAATATGAGCTACACATCCTAATCTGAACTAGAATTTAGAGGGATGTAAATATAAGGTAAAAAATATGACACTGAAAATGGGTCTCGTAAAATGGTACAGCCAGTCTGAAGGCTTCGGTATTATCTCTCCACTGGATGGTGGAAATGATATCTACGTTAATCGTTCAGGCATTGCTAATTCACGCAAAAAATTACTGACAGAAGGTCAGCGCGTTGAATTCTCAACTTACCTAGGTAGTCGCGGTCTCACCGCAGAAGACGTCATCGCCTACTGATGACATCGTATCAGCCAGCGTTATTCCCTACGCATCTTCACGCTGGCTGAACTGTTTTCCCTTCCTTGCTGCAACTCAATAAGCTTTGCGTATAATCATCTTTCCGGCTTTCTCATCATGAGGTTCGTCTGGCTACGATGGCTGAAATATCCCTACCTTTAAGTGCGCTTAGAAACCTGCATCTTCATGCTCAAGGTTTAGATAAAACGCGCAGACGAAAAGCAACGCCCCTTGATGCGATCGCGTGTATACGTCAAATGAGTTTGCTACAAATTGATACGATCAACGTTGTCGCTCGCAGTCCCTATCTGGTGCTGTTTTCTCGTTTGGGTTTGTATTCCGAGCAGTGGCTAGATGAGGCTTTACGCAACGGTGATATTTTTGAATATTGGGCGCATGAGGCATGTTTTATCCCAAAAGAGGATTACCGGCTGGTTCGCCCGCAGATGATGGCACCGGAAAATATGGGATGGAAGTATTCCCCAGAGTGGCATCAGAAGCACCAAGATGACATTAACAAACTTCTCACACAGATCCGCCATAACGGACCGGTTAAAGCTACTGATTTTAGCGCGAAGAATAAAAAGACCAGTGGGTGGTGGGAGTGGAAACCCGAGAAACGACATCTGGAAACGCTGTTTTCCTGTGGTCAGCTGATGGTGAAAGAGCGAGTTAATTTTCACCGCGTTTACGACTTGCCGGAACGCGTTATGCCAGAGTGGAATGACGATGTGCACGGCATTAGCCCTGCGCTTGCTCAGCAACAAATGATGGCCAATAGCGCACGCAGCTTAGGTGCATTTAAAGCGCAATGGCTAGCCGATTATTATCGCCTGAAGAAAATTGATATCAAAAAGACGATACATAATATGTTGGATAACCAAGAGATAATTGCGGTGCGTGAACGGGAAACCCAAGAGCATTTCTACATTCATCATAGCCTTGCGCATTTATTAGAAAAGGCACAAAACAATGAAATAAAAGCAACGCATACCACGCTGCTTTCTCCTTTTGATCCTGTTGTTTGGGATCGAAGACGTGCATCTGAATTATTTGGTTTTGATTACCGCTTAGAATGTTATACCCCTGAAGCCAAAAGAATTTTTGGCTACTTTTCGCTACCGATACTTCAACGTGGTGCTTTAGTTGGCCGGATCGATGCCAAAATGCATCGTAAAGAAAAGGTACTAGAACTGAAATCGTGTCATCAAGAAAAACATGTACGCTTTACGGAGAAAAAGAGGGCTGAGTTGAAAGCCGCTATTACTCTTTTTGCGATTTGGCAGCAGGCGACCGAGGTTAAAATCCAGCAGCAGCCAGATGATTGGCGCCGTTATTGGGGTGACGGTTGGTTGCTGGATGGTGTATTACAACAGGGCTAAATATCAAAAAGGGCAATGGTTGTTTCCATTGCCCTTTAGCCAATCAGTTACTGTAATTGGCGAACATCGCGATGATTTTATGCAGCAGTTTCATATGTATCTTACTTTCTATGTTTTGCAGGAAATTGTGATGTGTATCACGTTTGATAATTTACTCCTCCGCCAAACCAACTGCAACATGTTTTATTTATGAGTGCTTGATGTTAATGAAAAGAAAAATCGGCACTGGGCCGATTTTACTTATTTACTTAGACAGATCAAAACGATCTTTAGTTTTTCAGCGCGGCATGAATCGACTGAATGATTGGTTGATAACCCGTGCAGCGGCAAATGTTGCCTTCAAGCGCATCCATAAGTTGCTCATCGCTGGGGCTGGGATGCTTAGCCAGCAATGCCGACGTGCTAACAAGAACGCCAGGTGTACAGAAGCCACACTGCACGCCGCCATGCTCAATAAATGCACTTTGAAGCTTTTGAGTCATAGGATCGTCACGTAATCCTTCGAGTGTGGTAATGTCGGCACCGTCGCATTGCTCAGCTAAAACTAAACAAGAGCAAACGGCGTTTCCATCCATAATAACGGTACAAGCGCCGCACTCACCAACGGCACATCCTTCCTTTGTTGCCGTTAAGCTCAGCTTATCTCGCACGAAATCGAGCAGGCGCATTTGCCCTGTTACCTGCGCATCAATCAGCTTGCCGTTTACCTTCACTTTGATATTGCTCATCATCAACTCCTTATGCCAGCTCTGATTGATAGAGAGAATCGGTGGCTTCCACCATCATGTCGCGGAACATATTAATAAACACAGGTTGTTTGTAGGCGGCAGACCAGCGCTTGCCGATAGCGGCATAAATCAGCTTTTCTAACAGCTGGCTGGCGAGATCGATTGTTTCCTGCGTGAGTCGGTGGCCCAGTAAACAGCGTTCGATATCGAGAAGCCGCTGAGGTTTGCTAAACAACGCGCCATCGACTAAACGGCAATAGTTCACTATTCCATCTGCGTCACAAGCAATTAGGCAGGTTAGGCTCTGACGAGTGATGTTCAGCGCATTTCTACGCCCCAATTGGTGATAGAAAGCGTGTGGCCTTGGGTTTGGCGGCGGTGGCAATATGACCTTAGTCATCAGCTCATTAGGCTTACGTTGTGTTTTATATCCTGATTGTAGGAACTCGCACAGCGGCATGCGGCGTGCGCCATCAAGCGACTGCAGCTCAATTTGGGCATCATAGATAATTGAGGGAGGCAATGAATCACCACAAGGTGCGGCGTTAACCATATTGCCGCCGATAGTGGCGCGGTTACGAATTTGGTTTGAGCCCACCGTTTTACATGCTTGAGCGAGCAGGGGATAACGCTCTCTAACCAACTCGTGCTCAACGATACGGTTAAATGTCACCGCAGCACCAATGACGACCGCTCCGTTATCTTCGGTAATCTGTGTAAGTTCAGGTATGCGCGATATATCAATGAGGTTCATGGCCTTGGTCTGCAAACGCCCTTGAACAATAACATCGGTGCCGCCAGCAATAATGCTAACGTCATCCTGAGCGAGCAAGGTTAACGCTTCTGGTAGCGTTTTGGCTCTTGTCACCGTGACATCAGTTAAACGTAAAACCTGTTTTTTGTTATCGGTTTCAACCATTAACTCACTTTGTCTGGCTGGCTTTTTGAGGTTATAGCCTAAAATAACCTGCTCAAGAGTCAGCGGTAGCTTGTTGAAACGTGTGTTCAAGGCAAAGCTAAGGGCGTTGTTAATGGCCGCTGCGGCTAATTCAGTGGCGGGTTCACCGATGCCTTTCGCGCCCAGAGGGCCTGCCTGATCGGGATTTTCTACACCGATAATAGTAATTTCAGGAATATCTTTAATGGTTGGCAGTAGATAGGTATCAAAGTTTTCTGACTTTACCTGTCCGTTTTCAATGTTGAAGTCTTCAAGTAACGCATAGCCAAATCCCTGAGCAATCCCTCCGCTGACCTGCCCATTGAAACCCACCGGATTAATAATATGGCCCACATCGTGTGCCGCCGTAACGTGGAGAAGATCCGTTTTCCCTGTGCTGGTATTGACCCGAACCTCGGCAATTTGACAGCCATAAACCCAAGTGAAATAAGGGCTGCCGGTTCCTTTTTCCTCGTCCCAGTGAATTGGTGGTGGTACAAACCAGCCATATTCGGTCAGGCTCACGCTAGCCCATTTGGTTTTGTTGACGGCTGTTTTGAAGTCTATCGCTTGTGATGGGTTGTTTTTGTTGCTGATAAACCCGTTTTGCCACAGCGTATTATCTAATTCTTTTGTGCCCAGCGCGTCGCCCACAACGCCTAAAATGCGTTGCTTAATTTTAACCGCTGCGTCAAGGATCGCGCCGCCGCCGACGAGCGTGCCACGTGTTGCGGCGGTAGATCCACCGTCGCCAATCACGGAGGTCGGTGGTTCGCTAAACATTATTTCGGACAGTGGGATGCCAAAAGCCTCTGCAGCGATAAGCGACATGGTGGTCTGCAGCCCTTGGCCATTCTCTGATACGGAAGTTGCAATGTTGACACTGCCGTCTTCGTTCACCTGCACCAGTGCGGTTGATGTATCGACACCTTCGGCACCAATAGAGCATCCGCGGTAGCTGAGGGCAAGGCCAATGCCATAGCGATAGACGCCGCTTTGTTGATTGAGTTGAGCATAATGCTGGCGCTTGCTATCAAACTCAGCTGAGGTAACCGCTTTGCTTAAAACCTCAAGGGCGGAGACGGTATGCTTGTCAAAAACTTGTCCTGTGATTGATGCATCACCTTGTTTTAATGCGTTAATCTGGCGAATTTCGACGGGAGATATCTTTAAATATTCGGCGATTTCGTCCATTAACGATTCGTTGGCATATACCACCTGCGGTGAGCCAAAACCTCTCATGGCAGAGGTATAGCTGTTGTTGGTGTATACGCCGGTCACATCGATACGAATATTAGGGATGCGATAAGGCCCAGCAGCCTGAACCGAGCTTCTCCAGGTAACGAAAGGCGTTGAAGCTGCATACCCTCCGCTGTCGGCGAGGATATCGACCTTCATGGCTAAGATCTGGCCCGAATCATCCAGCCCGACCTTATATTTCATTTTATAGGGATGGCGCTTGCAGCTTTCTAAAATTGAGTGCTCGCGGGTATAACAAAATTTAACCGGTCTGCCCGTTAGCGTTGTTAGTAGCGCAGAGCGGCAGGCAAGATGATCGATAATATCGTCTTTACCACCAAATGAGCCGCCCATCACCGCGCGTTTAATATTGATATGTCCCTGTGGGCAACCCATAAATCTTGCGACAAAGCTGCGTACACGGTGTGGATTTTGGATTGAGCCGGAGATAATTAAATGACGTTCAGTGGGATCGAGCCAGGTAAGCACCACTTCAGGCTCAATGTAAGCATGTTCTTGAAAACCAACTTCATATTCGCGCTCGAGAATATGTGCGCTGGCTGAGAATCCCGCGGAGATGTCGCCTTTAATCGTGTGGTGATACGCCGCGATGTTATTCCCTCTTTCCGGATGAATAAGCCGCGCATCGGGTTCTAGCGCATGCTCAACGTCGGTAATGGGCGCGTAAGGGGTATAAGAAATATGAATTTTGTCTGCTGCCAGACAGGCGGCTTCGTAGGTTTCTGCGGCGATAGCCGCAATTACGTCACCGTGAAAAACGACTTCATCTTTAATAATAGGGAGGTAGTCTTTCACCATGATGCCAACGACGGGTTCGCCGGGGATATCTTGATATGTTGCGATCTTGACGACGCCTGGAATCGCTAATGCTTCACTAAGATCGAGTTTATCAATTTTGCCTGCGGCAATATCGGCATAGCGGCACACGCCATACAACATTCCGGGTAGGGTTATGTCATTGCCGTAGACGGCTGTTCCAGTGACTTTTGCCAGTCCATCAACGCGACGGATTGATGATGAGGTGCTTGGCGCACTCATGGGTATCTCCTTACGTATTACGTAACGCTATTACGAACCAGATTGTTATGGCTGGTCATCAGAGTTAGCAGTGATTAAAAGTAATGAAAAGTGGCGAGTTTGAGGGGGCAATGCTCGACGCTATCCATGGCTGATTGAATTAGATTCAACACTTGTGCCACAACGGAAAAACGGACCATCGGTGCGCCTAATATGTGATTTGTCTCGCATAACAGCGGGATGATTGCGGTGAGTTGGTATGGTTTTTGAACAGTTTGGATTTCTGTGTTTCTAGAGAGAAAACGACCCAAACCCAAACAAACGTCATAATGAGATGTTGGGTTATCAATCTGATAGATAGAGCGGTTCATTAAACGGTTTTTAGCCGTATGGTCATACAAGCCGTGATAATTTTGCTGTTGCGGGTTATCCTTACATCATGCTTTTTCGCTGATACAAGAACTCGTTTAGGAACAATCATGGATCATCGTTTACTCGAAATTATTGCTTGCCCCGTCTGTAATGGAAAACTCTACTTCAATAAAGAAAATCAGGAATTAGTGTGCAAAGCGGATCGCTTAGGTTATCCGTTGCGTGACGGTATTCCAGTATTACTCGAGAATGAAGCCCGCCAACTTCCAGTGGATGAGAAATAATCTGATGAGTTTTATTGCTATTATTCCTGCTCGCTACTCTTCAACACGCCTACTGGGCAAGCCTTTAGCCGATATTGGCGGCAAGCCGATGGTTGTGCATGTTATGGAAAGAGCGCTGGAGTCTGGCGCTGCACGCGTCATTGTGGCTACCGATCATGAAGATGTTAAGCAAGCTGTAGAAGCCGCAGGTGGGGAAGTTTGCATGACGCGAGCGGATCATCATTCTGGCACCGAGCGTTTGGCCGAAGTGATTGAGAAATGTGGCTTTGCAGACGATGAAATCATTGTCAATATTCAAGGTGATGAGCCACTGATCCCGCCGGCAATTATCCGTCAGGTGGCGCAAAACTTGGCCGGTAGTGAAGCGGGTATGGCCACGTTGGCGGTGCCGATTACTACGAGTGAAGAAGCGTTTAATCCAAATGCGGTAAAAGTCGTTTGTGATAAAAATGGCTATGCGCTCTATTTCTCTCGCGCCACAATTCCTTGGGATCGCGATCGCTTTGCGGTATCTCGTGATGAAATCGGTAATGTTTTCCTGCGTCACATTGGTATTTACGCTTATCGTGCTGGTTTTATTCGCCGTTATGTTACTTGGGCACCTAGCGATCTTGAGCAGATTGAAATGCTCGAGCAGCTGCGAGTGCTTTGGTACGGTGAAAAAATTCATGTGGATGTTGCACAAACCGCGCCAAGCCCAGGCGTTGACACCATTGAAGATTTGGAAACAGTTCGCGCTATTTTTGCAGCAGCGCAATAGGCTGATTTATCGCCAGACGTTTATGTTTAAATTAAGAGCGTGCAAGTGCACGCTCTTTTGATCTAGTCGAATACAATACCTTGATAAATCCGCCATGATGACTTTCTATCTGGTGAAAAAAGGTACCGCGCAATGCAGCAAAACCTGTATCACAACATGGATCATTTAAAAGCCGAACTTAGCGTTGTTCTTGGTGAGTCAATTGGCCGCTTAGAACAGATCAGTGAACAGCCGTATGCCAGCCTTTTTGCCCTTTATAATCAGCAGGGCACGCCTTTACCCTTAGTGGCTAAAACCTTTTTATGCCAAGGAATTGCCCAACAGGAAGCGTACAAGCTGTCGATGCTTGCCCGACAGGGCGATATCCGCTTACCGACGGTTTATGGCGTTCTTACCACCCATCAGTCCCCATTCAAAGAAGTATTATTAATTGAGCGATTGCGCGGTGTTTCTGTTGAAGCGCCGACACGAACGCCGCAGCGCTGGTCGTGCTTAAAAGACCAAATTGCAGAAGGGATCCTCTCTTGGCATCGCATTGATAGCCACGGTTGTGTGGGTAACGTTGACAGCGTACAGGAAAATCGCTGGCCCGCTTGGTACGCACAGCGCTTGGAGGTCATCTGGGCCACGCTTGGCAATATGCCTACGTCTGACTTAAGCATTGAAGCTCGCCGTATTTTGTTTCGTAGTAAAGAGCAGTTGCCTGAGCTGTTTGCGGGCTTTGACGATAGCTGCGTGCTGGTTCATGGCAACTTAACGCTAAGAAGCATGTTAAAAGATCCCAAAAGCGATCAGCTACTTGCCATGCTGAACCCTGGAATGATGCTCTGGGCTCCGCGTGAGTATGATCTATTCCGTCTGAGCGAAGATGGTATGGCGACCGAATTGCTTCACTCCTATTTGCAGAAAGCCCCCGTGAGCGAGGATTTCATGGTACGCCGCTGGCTATATGTTCTGTGGGAGTCAATTGGGCGTTATTTACATACTGGCGTGGTAGATCGTCCGGTTGTGGAACGCGCTGCTCAGCAACTGCTCCCTTGGTTGGGTTAACTGTGGGCTGTATTTGAGCATGAAAACCAGCAGTCCATATCGGGTTGCTGGTTAATTATCAATCACTATGAGAGGTGATAATCTGATAATGATACAAACCGCTACCACTTTGATATTTTCGCTGATCTAATAACCTCCCTGTTTTATTCCTCTATGATGCGTTCGCCCGCTAATTTTGCTGAAATATAACGTCTTATTAAGTATCAAATGTGATACCGCCCGCAATTATTTCGTTTATCTCCCTATTTTACCTTCAATAAATAAAAGTTCGCATGCTCTGTGCATAGTTGGCATGTGCGCAAATAACTGATGTGTTCTATCAACTCTAAAACTATTTGCGCTGATGAAAACTCTGTACATCCGTAAATAGGGGAGCAAGGGCTCTCGAATCGTAGCTGGTTAACCCACCATTTAGCCGAGCCGTAAGGAGTGATGTGTCCATGAGCGTCATAAATCCGCATCTAAAAATAGAACACAGTAAAGGTATACCGCTAGACGATGCCGTCGAGCGCAGGCTGCCGATTGCACAGCTGTTTACCTTAGGTCTGCAGCACGTTCTTGTCATGTATGCTGGTGCCGTTGCCGTGCCTCTGGTTATCGGGGGCAGCTTAGGTTTACCCAAAGACCAAATCGCTTTTTTAATTAGCTCAGACCTTTTCTGCTGTGGCGTAGTGACGCTGTTGCAGTGTTTGGGGATTGGTCGTTTTGCTGGTATCCGGCTTCCCGTGATTATGTCTGTTACATTCGCTGCGGTAACACCGATGCTGGCGATTGGCGCAGATCCTAATATCGGGCTGACAGGGATCTTCGGCGCTACAATCGCGTCAGGTATTATTGCCACGTTACTCGTTCCCGTGATCGGGCGGCTGATGCCACTGTTTCCGACGGTGGTTACCGGTGTGGTTATCACCTCTATCGGCATTAGCATTATGCAGGTGGGTATTGATTGGGCCGCCGGTGGAAAAGGGAATCCTGATTACGGCAGCCCAATATATATTGGAACCTCGCTGTTAGTGCTGGTTTTTATTCTGCTAGTCACTCGTTTTGCCAAAGGTTTTCTGTGTAATATTTCCGTGCTGCTCGGTATTCTTTTTGGTTTTGCCATTGCTTATTCTATGGGGAAAGTGAATTTCGCGGGATTAGATAACGCCGCGTGGTTTGCTCCTATAAAGCCGTTTGCGTTTGGTATGCCTACATTTGAACCTGTCAGTATTCTTACGCTCACCATTATCATGTTGATCACCTTCATTGAATCGATGGGGATGTTTCTTGCCCTTGGCGATATTGTGGGAAGGCCAACTAAACAAGCAGATATTATTCGTGGTTTACGGGTTGATGGAATTGGTACCGTTATTGGCGGGCTATTTAATAGTTTTCCCCATACGTCTTTTTCACAAAACGTGGGCTTGGTTAGCGTAACCGGTATTTCCAGCCGCTGGGTTTGTGTTATGTCGGGCGGAATTTTAATTCTGTTCGGCTTGATCCCTAAAATGGCACTTATCGTTGCCTCTATTCCACAGTTTGTGTTGGGTGGTGCTGGTATTGTGATGTTTGGGATGGTGCTGGCAACGGGGATCCGTATTCTTTCACGCGCTAACTACAGCACCAATCGCTACAACCTTTATATTGTCGCCATCAGCATTGGTATCGGCATGATACCTACAGTGTCACATGATTTCTTTAGCCAACTGCCAGCGGCAATTCAGCCGTTGCTTCATAGCGGTATTTTATTAGCTACCGTGTGTGCGGTAAGCCTCAATCTCTATTTCAATGGCTATCATCCCGATAAAGAGTCAGATAGCGAAAAAGATGAAAATGAAATTGCAGAGGAAGTCGCTGAATAAATAGTGAATAAACAGATTTAACGGGGATGTAGAACATGGAGAGGGGCCATTTTCTACATACCATCAAATGAAATATCAAAATAATACTCGCAGATAGAGGGAGTTATTGTGAAAGCGATTAATCATATAGAAAATTATTTACAGGAGAGTCAAACCTCCCCTCAAAAAAAGCCAATGTTGACCCTGTCGATGAGATACTGCCGCTTGGACAAATGCTAGTTTACGGTTTTCAGCACGTATTGGTGATGTATGCCGGTGCCATTGCGGTTCCTTTAATTATTGGTAAAGCCGTTGGGTTTACGCCAGAGCAAATTATATTTTTAATTAGTACCGATCTCTTTATATGCGGCTGCGGCACGATCCTACAATCAATAGGCTTATTTAATATTATTGGTAGCAAACTCCCAATTGTTCAAGGGTGTACCTTTGCTGCGCTGATTCCGATGACGCTGATCGGCCAGCAGTATGGCATTGGTGGTATTTCAGGCGCGGTTATTGTCGCTGGGATATTCACGCTATTGTGCGCTCCCTTTGTATGTAAGCTAGTCCGCTTTTTCCCTAAAGCGGTTATGGGCACGATAGTGACGCTCATTGGCCTGTCGATCCTGCCGGTTGCCGGGGGATGGATCGGCGGTGGCGATTTGGATGCCGTAAGTTTCGGCAGCTATGGTTCGCTATTGATGGCCTTATTCACACTGGGCGTCGTGATGCTAATTTACACCTTCGGCAAGGGCATGCTGAAGAATGTGGCTGTGTTGGTGGGAATTATCATTGGTACGTTGGGATATTACTTCATGGGGAAACTCGACCTTTCCCAAGTGGCATCGACCAGTTGGATGACCTTCCCTTATCCGATGCGTTTTGCGGTTCCTGAATTTCATCTCTTTCCCGCGGTGCTGATGTGTATGGTGATGGTGGTGGTGATGGTAGAAACCATGTCATCGATGATGGCCATGGGGGAAATCGTTGATCGCCCAGCAGATCAAAAAACCTTAAAACGTGGCCTATACGCTTGCGGGTCTGCAACGTTGTTTGGTGGTTTTTTCAATATGTTCCCCTATGCGGCCTTTGCCCAAAACGTAGGGCTTGTCAGTATGACCGGTGTTCGTAGCCGTTTCATTGTTGGAGTGGCTGGCTGCATTCTTATCACCCTTGGCCTGTTCCCTAAACTCGCGGCTTTTGTTGTGGCTGTGCCGAAGCCGGTGCTTGGTGGGGCGGGGATCGTCATGTTTGGCATGGTTGCCGTGTCAGGCATTCGGACGCTATGACAGGTTGATTATCGTAATAACAATAATGGGATGGTTGTGGCGTTAACGCTCGGTCTTGGCATGTTACCGGTGATGGTTCCGCAGTTATTTCAACAAATGCCACAGGCCGCAGAGATGTTCTTACATAGCGGGATTACCATTGGTACCGTTGTGGCAATAGGCGCTAATTTGATTCTGAATGGCCGCGATAGACAAGCCAAAATCCCTGGGTGCAAAGAGTGCGAGCTGCAAGAGGTCAATGAAAATAGTATGGCCGCTCGAGAGGTCTTTAGCACGACGCGCGAATATATCGCTATGCGGAGGAAGAGACAAAATGCACAAAAGAACGCTGCTCTTTAAGAATGCGGAATTACTCGTCACGATGGATGACGAGCGACGAGAAATTAGAGGTGGTTGCCTGCTGGTGGAGGGAAATCGCATCGTTGCCGTTGGCGGTGACGAGCTTTGCGCTGCACCGGCAGATGAAGAGATAGACCTGCGTGGGCATATCGTTATTCCAGGACTGATCAACACGCATCACCATATGTTTCAGTCTTTGACGCGAGTGATACCTGATGCGCAAGATGGAGAGCTGTTTGACTGGCTAAATAATCTCTATCCCATTTGGGCGGGGCTCACCCCAGAGATGATCCGAATTTCGACCCAAACCGCGATGGCAGAATTGATGCTTTCTGGATGCACCACCTCCAGCGATCATCTCTACGTTTATCCCAACGGTTGTCGTTTAGACGACAGCATCGATGGCGCTCGCGAAATCGGCATGCGTTTCCATGCTTGCCGTGGAAGCATGAGCGTAGGGCGTAGTAAGGGGGGCTTACCTCCAGATGAATTGGTCGAAAATGAGCAGGCAATTTTAGAAGACTCATTGCGTTTAATTCATAGTTATCACGATGCCCAGCGCTATAGCATGCTGCGTATCGCGTTGGCACCTTGCTCGCCTTTCTCCGTTAGCCGAGAGTTGATGGTGAAAACAGCGCAGATGGCGCGCGAACAGGGTGTGTCACTTCATACCCATCTGGCTGAAAATGACAGCGATGTGAGCTACAGCCAGACGCATTTTGGTATGACGCCAGCGCAGTACGCCGAAGATTTAGGATGGGTCGGAAGCGATGTTTGGCATGCACACTGCGTCAAACTGGATCGCGCAGGGATTTCGTTGTTTGCGAGAACCGGAACCGGTGTGGCGCATTGCCCATGTTCAAATATGAGATTGGCATCGGGTATCGCGCCTATTCGTGCGATGCTTGATGAAGGCGTCTCTGTTGGCCTTGGCGTTGACGGTTCAGCATCTAACGATGCAGGTAACATGATTGCAGAAACGCGGCAGGCAATGCTGTTACAGCGGGTTGGCTTCGGCCCCGATGCGATGAATGCAAGACAGGCTTTAGAGATTGCGACGAGAGGCGGGGCGAAAGTACTTAACCGAGATGATATTGGCTATTTAGCCACGGGTATGGCCGCCGATTTTGTCGCATTTGATCTCAATACCTTGAATCTTGCGGGTGCCAAACACGATCCGCTGGCGGCGTTAGTTTTCTGTACGCCAGGGAACGTGGCTTTCAGCGTGATTAACGGGCAGGTTGTTATCCGTGAAGGGGTATTGCAGACCATTGACTTACCTTCGGTTGTGCAACAACACAATCGCTTGGCATGCTTGTTAGTGAACCGGCATCGGCTGTAATTGATACCATCTTCAGCGGCGTCTTTGTCTAAGCCAAGCATGGCAGAGACAATAGACGCCGATGGGTATCAGTAAAAGAGCAACTGCCGCAGCGATCAGTGCCATCACGGTGTTTAGCCCCGTCGTCCATCCGAGTACAAATCCCAACGCGCTAATAGCATTGAGCGGATTGAAGCTGACCGACATATTTTCAGCTTTAGAAAGCAAGTCGAGTAAAACCACCTGCATTTCAAATACGATAATTGCCGTAAAAAGGCTGATCAGTCGGAGTTTCATTTTTCATCCTTTGTCGTGATGATTGCCTGCCACCAACTCCCCAACGTTTCATACCATGCCCGTTCGCTATGACCAAGATAAAGCGATGAAGGTAGCCAGCGTTCCCAAGGATTTAACGGCGACGAAATCGCTAATTGATTGGCCGGAACCGGGATCGGATTAAGCCCCTCAGCCTTAAAGAAGCGTAATGCGCGAGTCAAATGGTTTGCCGACGTGACCAGTAATATTTTCTGTTTGTCTGTAATTTTAGCCACCTCTCTAGCCTCTTGTTGCGTATCGCGCGGCTTATCAAGCACAATAATTTTATCGGCTGGAACGCCTAAACTTTCAGCCACGGTGGCGGCAACGCGTGCGCTGCTCATCGGATTGCCAATGGCCGCAGCGCCGGTGAAAATAATCTTGGCATTGGGATTCATTTCTAGCTGGCGGATCCCTTCAGTGACGCGTGGCAAACTGTTGCTGATTAGGTTCGAGCTCGGTGCCCAGTCAGGATTAAAAGTATAACCGCCACCGAGTACCACAATGTAATCTGCATTGCTGGTTTGGTTTAATGTTGGATAGCCGTTTTCAAACGGAGCCAATAATCGATCGGCGACGGGTTGCAGACTTAACAGCAGGATCCCGAGCCAACCGAGTGAAATACAGATTTTTCCTAGTCGTGACCAGCGCGTCCAGCAGATAAAAATCAGGCCTACCGCGACGATCAGCAGCAACAGAGGAAGGGGCAAAAGTAGCCCGCCGATAAACTTTTTTAGCGTAAACAGCATGAATCAGGTGCCTTTCTGAATGAAAAAACGACATCTAGATAGAATATGTGGCCGATAAGATTCATTCTAAGCCAGCCTGTGTCAAAATAGCAGGTTTAAAGCGTCCCTCACGGGGAGATTTTTCTGGTGGTGCGCTGTGCAAATATTCAGGAGCCGACATATTCATGAGTCGAGGTACGCAAGATCGTAATTTTGACAATATCGCTGAAAAATTTGCGCGCAACATTTACGGCACGACCAAAGGAAAAATCCGTCAGGCAGTGTTATGGCAGGATCTGGAACAATTGCTGAAGCAGCTTCCGCAAAGATCCTTACACATTCTTGATGCAGGCGGTGGGCTTGGGCAGGTATCCTGTGAGCTTGCCGCACGCGGTCATCAGATCACGCTGTGTGACATCTCGGGTGAAATGCTCAAGCGTGCGCAGGCCTATGCTGAAGAGAAAGGTGTGATCCAACACATGCGTTTTGTGCAAAGTCCTGCGCAAGAGATGCATCAGCATTTAGAACAGCCGGTTGATCTGATATTGTTCCATGCGGTTTTGGAATGGGTTGCTGAACCTCAAGAAACGCTGGCATCTTTGATAAAGTGTTTAACGCCCGGCGGCGCATTGTCGTTAATGTTCTATAACTACAATGGTCTGTTAATGCGAAACGTGATCATTGGCAATACGGCATACGTCAATCAAGGGATGCAAAAACGTAAGACACGCACGTTGTCACCTGATCACCCGTTGGATCCACAAAAGGTGTACGGCTGGCTTGAAGACATTGGGCTGACAATTTCCGGTAAAACGGGCGTGCGGGTATTCCATGATTACCTACGAGACAAGACGCAACAAATTGAGGCTTTTGATGATCTATTAGCGCTGGAGCAGCGTTATTGTCGTCAGGAGCCTTTTGTGAGTTTGGGGCGCTACATCCATGTGATGGCGCACAAACCCGACACGAAGGACCAACTATGAGTGATTTCTCCCAGACTGTACCGGAGCTGGTTGCCTGGGCGCGGAAAAATGACTTTTCAATTTCACTTCCAACCGAACGTTTGGCGTTCATTTTGGCTATTGCCACTTTGAACAGCGAACGACTAGACGGTGAGATGAGTGAAGGTGAACTGATCGATGCATTCCGACACGTCAGCAAAGCTTTTGAACAAACACATGAAACGGTAGCCATCCGTGCCAACAATGCGATTAACGATCTCGTTAAGCAGCGCCTGCTAAACCGCTTTACCAGCGAGTTAGCCGACGGAAATGCGATCTACCGGTTAACGCCGTTAGGCATTGGCATTACGGACTACTACATTCGTCAGCGAGAGTTCTCAACGCTGCGCCTATCTATGCAGCTGTCAATCGTAGCGCAAGAGCTACGTAGCGCAGCCGAAGCGGCAGAAGAGGGTGGTGATGAGTATCATTGGCATCGTAATGTGTTTGCCCCGCTGAAATACTCTGTTGCTGAGATTTTCGACAGTATCGATTTAACCCAGCGCATCATGGATGAGCAGCAGCAGGGCGTAAAAGCGGATATCGCGGCGTTGCTGAATAAAGATTGGCGTGCAGCCATCACAAGCTGTGAAGTCTTGCTCTCGGAAACCTCGGGCACCTTGCGTGAACTACAGGATACGCTGGAGGCGGCGGGCGACAAGCTGCAGGCAAACCTGTTGCGTATTCAAGATGCTAACCTGAATAATCCGGATTTGGCGTTTGTTGATAAACTGGTGTTTGATCTACAAAACAAGCTAGACCGCATCATCAGTTGGGGCCAGTTGACCATCGATCTGTGGATTGGCTACGACAGACACGTGCATAAATTTATCCGTACCGCGATAGATATGGATAAAAATAGAGTCTTTGCCCAGCGTTTACGCCAGTCAGTTCAGAACTACTTCGATAACCCTTGGGCACTGACCATCGCCAATGCCGATCGTCTATTCGATATGCGTGATGAAGAGCTGGCCTTGCTGAATGAAGAGGTCACCGGAGAACTGCCTCCAGATATGGAGTACGAAGAGTTTTCTGAGATCCGTGAGCAGTTGGCGGCGATGATTGAACAAGAGCTGAAGATTTATCAAAAAGAACAGCGTCCATTGGATTTAGGCGCGGTTTTGCGCGAATACCTAACCCAGTATCCGCGCCAACGTCATTTCGATTTGGCAAGAATTTTGGTCGACCAAGCGGTCCGCTTAGGTGTGGCTGAAGCTGATTTCACCGGATTACCTGCTCAATGGCAGGCAATCAATGATTACGGAGCCAAGGTACAGGCCCATGTCATCGACAAATACTGAAAATATGATGCCAGCTAAACTGGCGCTAGCGGTGTTTAACCCGCTATTCCCTGCACTGGATAGTCAGCTGCGTTCCGGCCGTCACATCGGCATTGATGAGCTAGATAACCATGCTTTCCTGATGGATTTTCAGGACGAGCTTGAATTATTTTATAGCCGTTACAACGTTGAGCTCATCCGCGCCCCTGAAGGTTTCTTCTACCTGAGGCCGCGTTCGACCACCTTGATCCCACGTTCGGTACTGTCCGAACTGGACATGATGGTCGGGAAAATCCTGTGTTATCTCTACCTTAGCCCTGAGCGTTTGGCGCATGAAGGCATTTTCAGCCAGCAGGAACTCTATGACGAGTTACTGTCTTTGGCCGATGAAAATAAGCTGCTGAAATATGTTAACCAGCGCTCAACCGGTTCGGATCTTGACCGCCAGAAACTGCAAGAGAAGGTGCGTACCTCGTTAAATCGTCTTCGCCGCTTGGGCATGGTCTATTTCATGGGTAACGACAGCACGAAATTCCGCATCACCGAAGCGGTGTTCCGCTTTGGTGCTGATGTGCGTAGCGGTGACGATCCTCGTGAATCCCAGTTGAGAATGATCCGTGACGGTGAAGCAATGCCGTTAGAAAACACGTTGTCACTGAATGATGAAAACGAAGAAAACGAATCCAGTGCAGACGGTAGCGCGGACAACGCGGAGGATGAACAGGAATGATTGAACGCGGAAAGTTTCGCTCGCTAACATTGGTTAACTGGAACGGTTTCTTTGCCCGAACTTTTGATCTGGATGAACTAGTTACAACGCTGTCCGGCGGTAACGGTGCGGGTAAATCCACCACCATGGCGGCGTTTGTTACGGCGCTTATCCCAGACTTAACGCTGCTGCATTTTCGTAATACGACGGAAGCTGGTGCAACGTCAGGGTCACGAGACAAAGGCTTACACGGAAAGCTACGCGCTGGCGTCTGTTATGCCACGCTTGACGTGGTTAACTCACGCCATCAGCGTGTGTTAGTCGGCGTTCGCCTGCAACAGGTTGCTGGGCGCGATCGAAAAGTGGATATCAAACTGTTCACTATTCAAGGCTTACCAACGTCATTCCAGCCAACGGAAATCCTAACGCAAACCGTGGGTGAGCGTCAGGCTCGTGTGCTGCCGTTAAACGAACTGAAAGAGCGCGTAGAAGCCATTGAAGGCGTGCAGTTCAAACAGTTTAACTCGATTACCGACTATCACTCCTTGATGTTTGATTTGGGTGTGATCCCGCGTCGTTTGCGTTCGGCATCGGATCGCAGCAAGTTTTATCGCCTGATTGAAGCGTCGCTTTACGGTGGTATTTCCAGTGCGATTACCCGTTCCCTGCGTGACTATTTGCTGCCAGAAAACAGCGGGGTACGTAAAGCTTTCCAAGATATGGAAGCGGCTTTGCGCGAAAACCGCATGACGCTGGAAGCGATTCGCGTCACGCAATCTGACCGCGATCTGTTCAAACATCTGATCACCGAAGCAACATCTTATGTTTCTGCTGACTATATGCGCCATGCTAATGAGCGACGCATACATCTCGATCAGGCACTGTTGCTACGCCGTGAATTGCTGGGCGGCCGTAAACAGCTGCTGGCCGAGCAGTATCGCCACGTGGAAATGTCGCGTGAGTTAGCTGAGCAAAGCGGGTCGGAATCCGATCTCGAAACCGATTATCAGGCGGCAAGCGATCATTTAAATCTGGTGCAAACGGCAATGCGCCAGCAGGAAAAGATCGAACGTTATCAGAGCGATCTGGAAGAGCTGACCTACCGTTTAGAAGAACAGAATGAAGTGGTGGCTGAAGCGAGCGATCTGCATGCAGATTATGAAGCCCGTTCAGAAGCCGCGGAAGCCGAAGTTGATGAACTAAAAAGTCAGTTGGCCGATTACCAGCAAGCCTTGGACGTTCAGCAAACCCGCGCAATTCAATACCAGCAAGCGCTACAGGCGCTAGAGCGCGCACGCCAAGTGTGTCAGTTGCCAGACCTCAATGCGGATAACAGCGAAGAGTGGCTAGAAACATTCAGTGCGCGTGAGCAGGAAGCGACTGAAATTCTGATGCAGCTTGAGCAGAAAATGAATGTGGCCAGCGCAGCGCATTCACAGTTCGAAAATGCTTATCAGTTGGTGGTTAAGCTGGTGGGTGAAGTTAGCCGGAGTGAAGCATGGCAGGCGGGGCGTGATTTATTGCGCGACTGGTCTTCACTTCAGCATCAGTCAGAACGCGTGCAGCCGTTACGCATGCGTTTGGCCGAGCTGGAGCAGCGTTTGCGTTCGCAGCAAGATGCCGAGCGTTTGTTGCAAGACTTCTGCAAACGCACCGGGCAGCAGTATCAACCAGAAGAACTGGATGATGCGCAGCGCGAAATGGAAGAACGCATTGAAACGCTGACGATTGATGTGGCTGAAGCCAGCGAGCGCCGTATGGTGCTGCGCCAAGAGCTTGAGCAAATCACGGCGAAAGCGAAAGATTTGACCACGAAAGCCCCCGTGTGGCTTGCGGCTCAGGAAGCGCTGAGTCAGCTGAGCGAACAGTGTGGCGAAGAGCTGTCAGACAGCCGTCAGGTCACTGAACAGATGCAGCAATTGCTGGAGCGTGAACGTGAATCTACCGTTGAACGCGACGAAGTTGCTCATCAAAAACGTGAAATTGAAAGCCAAATCGAGCGTTTAAGCCAGCCAAGCGGTGCCGAGGATGGGCGTCTGATTGCCTTGGCCGAACGTTTTGGCGGCGTGCTGCTGTCTGAGATCTACGATGACGTCACCATCGACGATGCGCCGTATTTCTCGGCGTTATATGGCCCAGCACGACACGCTATTGTTGTTCCCGATCTTTCCTTGGTTCGCGAGCATCTGGCGGGGCTAGAAGACTGTCCAGAAGATCTCTATCTGATCGAAGGTGATCCGCAGTCGTTTGATGACAGCGTATTTGCCGCCGATGAACTGGAACGTGCCGTGGTGGTGAAAACCGCCGATCGTCAATGGCGTTATTCTCGCTTCCCTGAGGTGCCGCTGTTTGGTCGCGCTGCACGTGAAAGCCGTTTAGAAACGCTGTATGCACAGCGCGATGAGCTGGCTGAGCGTTATGCGAACCTGTCATTTGATGTGCAGAAAACCCAGCGTTTACATCAAGCGTTCAGCCGCTTCATTGGTAATCACTTAGCGGTGGCGTTTGAGCAGGATCCAGAGGCTGAATTACGTCAAATCAACAGCCGTCGTACTGAGATTGAGCGCGAGTTCAATAATCAGGATAACGTGACGCAACAGCAGCGCCAGCAGCTGTCACAGGCCAAAGAAAGCGTCGCGCTGTTGCATAAGCTCACGCCGCATATCGGTTTACTGGCTGATGAAACCTTACAAGATCGTGTCGAAGAGATCCGTGAAGAGCTGGAAGAGGCGCAGGAAGCTGCGCGCTATCTGCAACAGCACGGCACCAGTCTGGCTAAGCTAGAACCCATGCTGTCCGTATTGCAAAGCGATCCAGAACAGCATGAACAGTTACGTCAAGATTATCAGCAGGCTCAGCAGAATCAGCGAACGGCGAAACAACAGGCGTTTGCGCTAACGGAAGTGGTGCAACGTCGCGCACACTTCAGCTATAGCGACTCCGCTGGCATGCTGACGGAGAACTCCGATCTCAACGATAAACTGCGTCAGCGTTTAGAACATGCTGAGGCCGATCGCAGCCGGACGCGTGAACAGCTTCGTCAACAGCAGGCACAGCTGGCCCAGTATCATCAGGTTTTAGCCTCGCTGAAAAGCTCGTTTGAAGCTAAACGTGACATGCTCAAAGAGCTGTCGCAAGAATTACAAGATATCGGTGTTCAGGCCGATCCTAATGCGGAAGAGCGTGCACGTATCCGTCGCGATGAGTTGCACACTGCGCTAAGCAACAACCGTGCGCGTCGCAATCAGCTTGAAAAACAGATCATGTTCTGTGAATCTGAAATGGATAATCTGCAAAAACGCCTGCGTAAGGTAGAGCGCGATTACCATCAGATCCGTGAACAAGTTACCACCGCGAAAGCGGGCTGGTGTGCGGTAATGCGTTTGGTGAAAGACAACGGCGTTGAACGTCGTCTGCATCGCCGTGAGCTTGCCTATATGGACGCGGATGAATTGCGTTCTATGTCGGATAAGGCATTGGGCGCGTTACGACTGGCCGTGGCGGACAACGAACATCTGCGTGATGTGCTGCGTCTGTCAGAAGATCCTAAACGCCCAGAGCGTAAAATTCAGTTCTACATTGCCGTTTACCAGCATCTGCGCGAACGTATTCGTCAGGATATTATCCGCAGCGACGATCCTGTCGATGCCATCGAACAGATGGAAATTGAGCTGGCGCGTTTGACCGAAGAACTGACATCACGCGAACAAAAACTGGCAATCAGTTCGAAGAGCGTGGCGAACATTATTCGCAAAACCATTCAGCGTGAACAAAACCGTATTCGTATGCTCAACCAAGGCCTACAGACGGTGGCCTTCGGGCAGGTGAATAGCGTGCGTTTGAATGTTAACGTGCGTGAAGCGCATTCAACGCTGTTGACGGTATTGTCAGAGCAGCAAGAGCAGCATCAGGATCTGTTTAACAGCAATCGACTGACGTTCTCTGAAGCGTTAGCAAAACTGTATCAGCGTCTTAATCCACAGATTGATATGGGGCAGCGTACACCGCAAACCATCGGTGAAGAGCTGCTGGACTATCGTAATTACCTTGAAATGGAAGTTGAGGTTAACCGTGGCTCAGACGGTTGGCTGCGTGCGGAAAGTGGGGCGCTGTCAACGGGGGAAGCTATCGGTACCGGTATGTCCATTCTGGTCATGGTGGTTCAGAGCTGGGAAGAAGAATCTCGCCGCCTGCGCGGTAAAGATATTTCGCCTTGCCGACTGCTATTCCTTGATGAAGCCGCGCGTCTGGATGCGAAATCTATCGCGACGTTGTTCGAGCTGTGTGAACGTCTGGAAATGCAGCTAATTATTGCGGCACCAGAAAACATCAGCCCAGAAAAAGGCACCACCTATAAACTGGTGCGTAAAGTGTTCAATAACACTGAACATGTTCATGTGGTGGGATTGAGAGGCTTTGCTCCTGAGAAAAGTCCTATAGAATCAGTCGCTCAAGAAGAATCTGAGACATAACTTCTTGTAAATTCCGCATACTGAAATCATTATTAACGCAAACGGCCTTCATATAAGGCCGTTTTTTTTGGCAGAATATAGCCAGTGACGTATCATCATATAATTAACGTGCAATGTCTGGGTTGTTGACGCACCAACCGACAGTGAAACGGCAAAATGTCATTTCTATTTGTATAATTAAGCTAAGGTTCCGAAATTCGGTGCCTATGAGCTAACTAGGGAGCAAGGGATGGTGCTGAATAACAGATTCCGTCTAAGCCATATGGTTGTCGGTGGTTCAATAGCAATGAGTGCATTGGCGCTGAGCATCCTGCCAGCCTATGCCGAAGTTGCTAAGCAACCCGTGGTTTCAGTGGCGACCATGAGTGTACCGCAATCGCGTTCGGCGCTGTTGTCGCAGCTTCCGCAGGGCGTTTCACTGCGTTATTTGAATCAACTTTCTTCGCTCTACGCCGCTAACCACATGCAGCCAATGTGGCAAGATCGTACAGCCGTTCAGCAATTTCAACAGCAGCTCGCTGAAGTCGCACTCTCTGGCGTTCAGCCTCAGTTTACCCAATGGGTTCAGGCGCTGACTAATCCCGATGTCAGTGGCATGGCGCGTGACGCTGTTTTATCTGATGCGATGCTGGGCTATCTGCAGTTTGTCTCCGGCGTGAGCGCAACCAAAGGCAGTTGGCTATATAGCTCGGTGCCTTATGCGATGGCAGAACCATCGACAACGCTGGTGAATAACTGGCAGTTGTCGATCCGCGATGGCCGCTTAAATACTTTTGTTAAATCGTTAGAACCTGCGCATCCTCAGTATGCTGCGATGCATAAAGCGCTGAAAAATCTGTTAGCGGATGCGCGACCTTGGCCTGTAGTCAGCGACGGACCGAGTTTAAAACCGGGTGACCTGAGCGCGGATATGCCAGCGCTGCGTGAAGTGTTGCAGCGTACAGGAATGTTGGAAGGCGATTCCAGCGTGAAGCCAACACCGGTGCCTGATGCACAGCCGTTACAATCTCCGGCGAGTCAGGATCCTAATGCGGTGATCAGCCCATCAACCACCGCAGTGACTGATTTAACCAAGCAACAACCATCGCCAGAGGCGGAGCCAGCAAAAGCGTCATCCGTTTCGGTGATCGATAACCGCTATACGCCTGAGCTCGTTGAAGCCGTAAAACGCTTCCAGCAGTGGCAAGGGTTAGCCAGCGATGGGGTGATTGGCAAACGCACACGTGAGTGGCTGAATGTATCTCCACAAACGCGAGCTACATTGCTGGCGTTGAATATTCAACGCTTACGCATTTTGCCGGGAGAAGTGAATACCGGCATCATGGTCAATATTCCTAACTACTCGTTGATTTATTACCAGAATGGCGCAGAAGTGCTTTCATCGCGAGTGATTGTAGGGCGACCAACGCGTAAAACACCGCTGATGAATAGCGAACTGAATAACGTGGTGGTTAATCCGCCGTGGAATGTGCCAACCACGTTAATTCGTGAAGATATCATACCGAAGGCCATGCACGATCCAGGCTATTTCGAGCGCCACGGCTATCGCCTGTTTTCTGGGTGGAGCAACGATGCCGAAGTCGTCAATCCTTATATGATCGACTGGGCGTCTGTGTCGCCGCGTAATTTCCCGTATCGAATTCAGCAAGCGCCGGGAGCGAATAATTCGCTAGGTCGATATAAATTTAATATGCCAAGCCAAGATGCTATCTATCTGCATGACACGCCAAACCACGGATTATTTGAAAAAGATATTCGTGCACTGAGTTCAGGCTGTGTTCGTGTTAATAAAGCTTCGACGCTGGCAAATATGCTACTTCAAGATGCGGGTTGGAATGATGCGCGGGTTTCGTCTGCGCTGAAAGAGGGGAATACGAAATATGTACCGATACGTCACCGTATTCCTGTTCGTCTCTATTATCTGACAGCATGGGTTTCTGAAGACGGCAAGCCGCAGTTCCGCACAGATATTTACAATTATGATGACACTGTACGTTCAGGGGCCAAAATCGCTGCGCAAGCTGAGCGGCTTTTTCAACTGTAGCAAGCAGTTAGCAAAACCGTAGTTTTTGTAATGTTGTAAATAATAGCCATAAAAATCTGTGATAACCCGCCAACCTTGGCGGGTAGCGGGTTGACTCGATCTTCCATGGCGGTTATGGTGCCTGACGGTGCGCTTTGGTGCGTGATTTTCAGACATTTTGCCGAGTACAACTTATCTCATGGATCCAATTAATATTCATCGTCGCAAGTGGTTGGCTTTAGGTGGCGCTGCTATGGGAATGGCAATGCTGCCAGGGCAAGCGTTAGCAACGCTTTCTACACCACGACCTCGTATTTTATTACTTAATAATTTAAATACCGGCGAACAACTTAAGGCTGAGTTCTTCGACGGTAAAAACTATATTCAGGAAGAATTAGTTCGCCTGAATCATTTATTCCGCGACTATCGTGCAAATAAAGTAAAAAGCATTGACCCTCGCTTATTCGATCAAATTTTTCGTTTGCAGGCGATGATCGGCACACGTAAACCGATTCAACTTATTTCCGGCTATCGTTCCCCGCGGACTAATAATGAATTGCGCGAGCGTGGCAGCGGCGTGGCAAAACATAGCTACCATACGCTTGGACAGGCAATGGATTTCCATATTGAAGGTGTTCAGCTAGCCAATATTCGTAAAGCTGCATTGAAAATGCGAGCGGGTGGCGTTGGATATTACCCGCGCAGTAATTTCGTACATATTGACACCGGCCCCGTTAGAAATTGGTAATAGCGCTTTAAGACGGTATTATTGGGTAGTCAAAGAGATCCTGAACGTCGGCCTTTGCCGGCGTTTTTTATATTGGGGCAAACATGAAATATAAAATCATTCCCGTCACCGCATTCCAACAGAATTGTACTGTTTTATGGTGTGAGGACACGCTTCAGGCCGCGATCGTCGATCCGGGCGGCGAAGCAGCAAAAATTCAGCGTGAAGTTGAAGCGCTGGGTTTAACGGTGACTCAAATTCTGCTGACCCACGGGCATTTAGACCACGTGGGAGCTGCTGGCAACTTAGCGAAAAGCTTAAATGTGCCGATCTATGGCCCTCAGGAAGAAGATCAGTTTTGGCTGGAAGGGCTGCCTGCTCAGAGCAAAATGTTTGGCCTCAGTGATTGCGACCCCTTAGAGCCTACCCGTTGGCTAAACGACGGCGATACTTTGCAGGTGGGTAATGAGACGTTGCAGGTTTTCCATTGCCCGGGTCATACACCAGGCCATGTGATTTTCTTTAATGAGAAATCACGCTTGGCGCAGGTTGGCGATGTGTTATTCAGCGGCGGTGTCGGGCGTAGCGATTTTCCCCGTGGCGACCATCAGGCATTGATTAACTCAATTAAAACTAAACTGTGGCCACTGGGCAATGATGTTGCGTTTATTCCAGGTCACGGCCCAATGTCGACCTTTGGTCAGGAGCGCCAGACTAACCCATTTGTTCGCGATGAGCCTGCGGTTTGGTAACGTTGTTGAGAATGCTATTTACAGTATAAAAAAGGAGCCTTTCGGCTCCTTTTATCGTTTCAATATGCGTGCTATTTCAATACGGCGACGATGGCTTCACACAGCGGTGCCATATTGTCAGGCGTCATTCCGGCTACGTTGACGCGGCCAGAATTCACGGCATAAACGCCGAATTCATCGCGCAGGCGGATCACCTGATCTTTAGTGAGCCCACTGAATGAGAACATGCCGTTCTGCTTGATGATGAAGCTGAAGTCTTGCTCAGCGCCTTTTTCCTGCAGTGTGTTAACGAACAACTGACGCATACGTTGAATGCGTTGACGCATATCAGTGAGTTCTTGTTCCCAAATAGTACGCAGGGCTTCATTACCCAGAATAGTAGCTACCACAGAACCACCGTGCGCTGGTGGGTTGGAGTAGTTAGCGCGGATAGTCGCTTTAATCTGGCTGAATGCTTTATCGGCGGTTTCACTGTCAGCGGCAACTAATGTGCAAGCACCAACGCGTTCGTTGTAAAGACCGAAGTTTTTGGAATATGAACTCGCAACCAGCAATTCATCATGCTTAGCCGCAAAAATACGCAGGCCTTGAGCATCTTCTTCTAAACCGTTGGCAAAACCTTGGTAAGCGAAGTCAAACAGCGGCAACCAGCCTTTAGCAACAGACATTTCAGCCAGTGCTTCCCATTGTTCTGGCGTAGGGTCAATACCGGTTGGATTATGGCAGCAACCGTGGAATAGAACCACATCACCGGCTTCTGCTTGCTCTAAGCTGCTCTGGAGGGCTGCAAAGTCTAACTGATGATTTGCCGCGTCGTAGTAATCATATTCGCGTACTTCCAGCCCTGCGGCGTTAAATACGCTTTTATGGTTAGGCCAGCTAGGGTTGCTCACCCATACGCGCTTTGCTGGGGTTTTATTGGCAATAAAATCAGCGGCCACACGCAGAGCACCAGTCCCACCTGGGGTTTGAGCTGCATGAGCCCGTTTGTCCTGAATGATTGGGCTTTCTTTACCAAACAGTAATTCCAGCGTGCAGGTCGCGAAAGCAGGAATACCATCGATGCTCAGATAGTTTTTCGTGGTTTCGTTTTCCAGCAGATACTGCTCAGCTTTTTTAACGCTGGTCAGAACCGGTGTTTTACCTGTTTCATCTTTATAGACGCCAATACCTAAGTTGATTTTGTTGGTACGGGCATCGGCACGGAATAAATCGGCAAGACCTAAAATCGGATCCGCTGGTGCGGCTGGGATATTTTCAAACATGTAAGAGCTTCCATGTGTGGGATTGAGCCAGAGAACCATCAGGTTACCGCTACGCCGCGAGCTTGCCAACCGTTTGCCACAAAAAGAATACAAAGTTGTTACCTGAATGCTTCAATGCCGATAAAAGCACCAAAAATAAGAAGAAAACAAGAAAATCAGGTAGGAAATAGGGCGATAGAACACGGACTAAAAGAAGGGGATAAATCATCAGCGATACGTGGCACTAAATCCTAGACAACAAAAAGCAGAGCCGAAGCTCTGCCTTTGATCCTATTCTGCTACAACCGCAAGGTTGCCGTCAGATTAGAACTGGTATACCAGACCAACTGCTACGATATCGTCAGTGCCGATGCCGTTAGCTTTGGTGAATTCGTTGTCATCCAGCAGGTTGATTTTGTAATCAACATAGGTAGACATGTTTTTGTTGAAGTAGTAAGTCGCGCCGACATCAACATATTTAACCAGATCTTTGTCACCAGACAGATTGGTGTTCAGGTCTTTACCTTTTGACTGCAGGTAAGATACGGATGGACGCAGACCGAAGTCGAACTGGTACTGTGCAACAACTTCGAAGTTCTGAGTTTTGTTTGCAATACCGTCATCACCGTATGGAGTCATGTTGCGAGTTTCTGCATACATAGCTGCCAGGTATACGTTGTTAGCGTCGTATTTCAGACCAGCGGTCCATGCGTCAGCTTTATCGCCACCAGCAACGTTACCGTTAGCTACGCGACCACGAGTAACTTGCTCGTTGGTACGGTCAGAAGATGCGTATGCTGCACCAGCGCTGATACCCATGCCGAAGTCATAAGTCGTTGACAGACCCCAACCGTCGCCATTCTGGCTCTGGAATGCACGAGAGTTGTTAGACAGTTTGCTACCGTCCCACTCGCCAGTTGCTTCGTTGAAGTTATTACCGTCGTTTTTACCCTGATACTGAACAGCGAAGTTCCAGCCATCAACCAGACCGAAGAAGTTGTTGTTACGGTAGGTAGCAACACCGTTAGCACGGCCAGTCATGTAGTTGTCAGTGATGGTGTAAGTATCACCACCGAATTCTGGCAGCATATCGGTCCATGCTTCAACGTCGTACAGTACGCCGTAGTTACGACCGTAGTCGATAGAACCTGCATCACCGAATTTCAGACCAGCAAAGCCCAGACGGGTTGCGTTTTTAGAAGAACCGTTGCCTTCGGTGTTGTTTACTTTGATGTTGTATTCCCACTGACCGTAACCAGCCAGTTGGTCAGAGATCTGAGTTTCGCCTTTGAAGCCGAAACGAGCGTAAGACTGGTCGCCGTCTGCAGATTTATCATCAGAGAAGTAGTGCAGACCGTCAACTTTACCGTACAGATCCAGCTTGTTACCGTCTTTGTTATAGATTTCAGCTGCGTTTGCTGCACCGGCTGCTAACAGCGCTGGGATCACTACTGCAAGAATATTGCGTTTCATCATTGTTACCCTCTAAAGGAGTTATTTTTTTTTGACACCTGCCACTGCCTAATTTAATTCTGCGCGGAACTATTTCATCACTTACGGAACTAAAAGAGAAAGTATGGTGTCTTCCTGTGTCTGCATCGCAGTGTTCCATTCACTAGAGCGATAATCTACATCGAAAATGATACAAAACTATAATTCGAGTAACAGAACGCAATAATGTGTTTCAAAATGTAAAATTTTGGGAACTTTGTGACAGGGGTCTAAGTTTAAAAAAGAGAGGGGCCAGCATTGCCGGCCCCTTTTTTGTGAACAAAACGTTGAGATGTTGTTTTATTACTTAATTAGAAGGTTGCGTTTCTTGGGGTGCGTGGGAACGGGATCACGTCACGAACGTTTTGTACGCCGGTTACATAGGCGATTAAACGTTCAAATCCAAGGCCAAAACCAGAGTGAGGCACGGTGCCGTAACGACGAAGATCGCGATACCACCAATAGTCTTCTTTGTTCAGGCCCATTTCTTCTAAACGTGCATCCAGAACGTCTAAACGCTCTTCACGCTGAGAACCACCGATGATTTCGCCAATACCTGGCGCCAACACATCCATTGCAGCAACGGTTTTGCCATCTTCGTTCATACGCATGTAGAACGCTTTAATGTCTTTTGGATAGTTTTTCACTACCACCGGTGCTTTAAAGTGCTGTTCAGCCAAATAACGTTCATGCTCAGAAGACAGGTCGACGCCCCAGTAGACTGGGTTTTCGAAGGTCTTGCCGCACTTAAGCAGAATATCCACCGCGTCGGTGTAATCCACCTGTGCAAAGTCGGAGGTAACAAAACGCTTCAGGCGATCGATGGCGTCTTTATCTACGCGCTGAGCGAAGAACTCCATATCATCGGCACGTTCATCAAGAACGGCTTGGAAGACGTATTTCAACATGCCTTCGGCAACGCCTGCGATATCGTCGAGATCCGCAAATGCAACTTCAGGCTCAACCATCCAGAATTCAGCCAGATGGCGGCTGGTGTTCGAGTTTTCTGCGCGGAACGTTGGGCCAAAAGTATACACCTTAGACAGTGCACAGGCGTAGGTTTCGCCGTTCAGCTGGCCGGATACGGTCAGAAACGCTTCACGACCAAAGAAGTCTTCACCAAAATCGACTTTACCTTCGTCAGTGCGCGGCAGGTTTTCCATATCCAACGTTGAAACGCGGAACATTTCGCCAGCGCCTTCGGTATCAGAAGCGGTAATCAGCGGGGTAGAAACCCAGAAATAACCGTTTTCATGGAAGTAACGATGAATAGCCTGCGCTAGCGTATGACGAACGCGAGCAACTGCACCGATAAGGTTGGTGCGTGGACGCAGGTGAGCAACTTCGCGCAGATATTCGATGCTGTGGCGTTTTGCCGCCATTGGATAAGTGTCTGGATCTTCAACCCAACCTACGACTTTAACTTCGGTGGCTTGAATCTCGAAGCTCTGACCTTCACCCGGCGATGCGACCACTTTACCGGTGACTTCCAGAGAACAACCCGTTGTCAGGCGCAAAACATCACTTTCATAATTCGGCAGAGAATTATTAACGACGGCCTGTAACGGATTAAAGCAGGAGCCGTCATAAACGGCGAGGAAGGAGATACCAGCTTTAGAATCCCTCCGGGTACGTACCCAACCGCGCACGGTGACTTCAGTGTCTACCGCGGCACGACCTTGCAGTACGTCGACTACAGGCACTACGCTCATAGATTTCTCTCTTTTATTGATCTTGGATGATAAATAACCTACAGCCCAGATAATACGGGCATGTTGCTATGTTACTTGTCACGCAAACAGACACAAGAAGAAATCGCAGCCAAATCGCAAGAACTTGATGAGATATTGGGAGATTGAATGAAAAAAAGAAGAATAATCGATTTTAGCAGTCAAAATTGGCGTTTTTTAGGCAAAAAAAGAGGGCGTTGCATACGCCCTCATAATATTTTTTACGTTAACGATTAAGCCAAGCAATTTAACTGGCTTTTTTTACCAGCGGTAAATCAAAGGCTTTGCGCAGCGCTTTAACGAAAGCTTTGTCATGACAAATAGTTTTACCCGGGCTATCAGACAATTTGGCAACGGGCTTACCGTTGCACTCCACCAGCTTAATGACAATATTTAGCGGTTTGACCTGTGGAATATCGCAGGTTAAACGTGTGCCGATACCAAAACCAAGATTAATGCGGTTATGGAAATGACGATAGAGCTCCAAGGCTTTTTCGAGATCGAGGTTATCGGAGAACACCAGCGTTTTTGTCATCGGATCAATACCCAGTTTCTGGTAATGAGCGATGGCTTTCTCTCCCCATTCCATCGGTTCACCGGAATCATGGCGCAGCCCCTGATAGCGATTAGCAAACTGCGGGCCAAAATCGCGTAGGAAAGCATCCATCGTGATGCAATCGGTCAGGGCAATGCCAAGCTGATCGGGATATTCATCTAACCACGCTTGAAGGGCCGCTCGCTGGCTATTCGCTAATACCGGGCAAATCTGCTGGTGGGCTTGGAACCACTCATGAGCCTGAGTCCCCATCGGTGCAAGACTCAGCTGCTGGGCAAACTTATAGTTGCTGGTTCCCACTAAATGGGGGAAATCCGTTTTCAACGTTTCAATAATGGCACGCTGAACATCGTGTGAGAAACGGCGGCGGGTGCCGAAATCCATCAGCTTAAAGCCAGAAAGATCGATATCTGCGCTCAGTTGCTTAAATGAATCGAGTTTCTTACGCAGCTGCGCCACGGCCATTTCTGGCGTTGCCAGCGGTGAACGATCGCGGTGTACCACCTCACTGATAACAGCGAGCAGCGGCACTTCCCACATAATCACTTCACGCCAAGGGCCAGTAATGCGGATATTGAGATGGCCGTCTTCGTCACGGATATCGACCTGTTGCGGGTTAAAGCGAAAATCGCGCAACCAGTCTAGATAATCTTTTTTGAAGAAAGGCAGAGTGCTGAGATAGTTATATTCTTCATCGGTTAACGCAAGATTGCCCATTAAAGCAACCTGCTGAATAATTTCGTTGGCATAACTGCCCAGTAACTCGTCGCCACGGCAACGGAATTCAGCCGCTACGGAGAGATTGCGGTAACGATGATACACCGCCTGCTGCATATGCAACTTATAGGCGTCAGTATCCAATAATGAAGTTAATATCGGGGAAGCATGTTGAGTCATGGCGCGTTACTGCATCCTCGTCAGGGATATTCCACGTTCGGGATAGTCGGCAAAGTTGGAGGAGTATACCTAGTTTATCCCGAGATTGAAGCCTCATAACACCATATGGCATGTGATAGGTCGAGGATTAAACGTGCCATTTGCATTAGCACCGATTAAGTTACTGTGCAATTGTACAATATTCATACTTTGAACTTAATCGCGTTTCCTAAACAAATATCACGTATTTTTATCGTTAGCATCAAAGCTAATGAATCCACTCGGTGAATAAAAACTGACTTGGTTTTTACCACGTTTCTTCGAATAGTAGAGTGCTTCATCGGCTTGCTTGATAGAGTGGTTAATATTTTGATAGTCATCAAGACGCGCTAATCCACAGCTAATGGTAAACCCCACGCTAGGCTTATTTGGAATGGCAATGCGCAGCATTTCAGTACGATGGCGCACCGCATCAATAATTTTCATCGATTGCTGCATATCTTCATATTTAATTAAAATCGCGAACTCTTCCCCACCGTAGCGGCAATAAACCGTACTTTTCGGCAGCGACTGTTGCAGCATTTGGCTAAAGGCGATAAGCGCCAAGTCCCCAACGTCATGGCCATAACGGTCGTTCAATCTTTTAAAATTATCAATATCGATAAGGCAGAAGGCGAGAGGGTAGTCTTTCTCGGTAATTTGGCTGCACTGATTGAAGAATTTACGACGATTATAAATATTGGTCAGAGGATCGGTTGAAGAAGCTTCGAGTAGCTCATTGATAAGCTCCTGTTTTTCATTTTCTAGCAGATGCTTTTCTATTTGATTTTGGCGTAGCTGATTAATGGCATCGGATATCGCCGACAGCTCACCGGTCATGATTGAATTATCTGGCGATATCTCAAGATCGCCCTGAGATAACTTCATGATATTTTTATTGGTGAGCGTCAGCCACAGGCTAATTTTGGATGAAAAAACCAAAATCGGCATAACGATATAGAGCGCGAGCAGCCAGCACAGTGAAATCATGCCGTAAAGCTGAACTCGGCTGATGCTTATTTTCTTCTCTAACTCATGTAGCTCAAGGGCATAGCTGTTATTCACAAAGATAGCGGAAGCTTTATCAATGCTGATGATGTAGCGGTAGAAACCGTCAAACGCATTCGATGATCGACTTTGCATTACGCTGGTAAGGTCGGTGGTTAGATGCCGCATACTTTCTTTACTGAGCTTGTTTAATAGCTGTTCAATATTGGCCGATGGGTGTGCTCCACCCGGCGCGGTTGCAATAATAAAATCTACCCGCGAACGTAATGAGTCCAACACGCCAATCAACTCTATCGAACGTAGATAAGATTGATTGCGCTTCACGTCATCCGTTTTTATGTCGACTAACTGATCAATAAGCTCCGTTGCGGTTAACGTTAAGCGGTTATTCAAGCGAACACTTTCGATAAATTTGTAGGAGTGCGTGTCAGATAGCGTGGTGTTATAGACGTATAAGAAATAGAGCTTATTGAGCTCAGTAATAAAATAGTTACTCCTCAAATCGAGCTGAGCCTGCATCATCGGACCTGCAGCCGATAGTTCTTGATTGTCGTTGGCCGTGAGTCTGTAGACGAGAGACTTTGCCTGATTAAACATCGCATGGGTCTGTTGTTCTAATTCTGTCGCCGATTTGTCAGCAGGGGGGGAGAACCAGCGCTGCGGAGTTGAGTCTGACCTGTTTTTCTGCTGCAAGAATCTCATCTTGTGTAATGGAATCGCTGATAAAACTGATGCGCTTTAAGCGATGAACTAACAGTGCAGATTGGAAAACTTCAGTGAGCTCGCGCAGTCGTTTTACTTTGTAGAGGTTTTGCTGGTTTTGAGCGAAATCGACGTGTGCTTTATGCAATGAGCTATAGATAAAAATACCAAAAAAGAACACCAACGCCGTGGTGAAAATGTAGATAAGGTTTTTTAGCTTCATGCACGCTGTTTTCTGGTTTTAGAACTTCGAGGAGCTCATTGAATATATTACTGTCCGCTAAAGCGGGCGTAATGAACAAGAAACGTCAAACGATAAGGTAACTCTGATCATTATGTCAGAATATCGCCACTCAGAGTAAGTATTTAGGACTGAGAATAATCTTGCTCCATTATAGCGAATGTTTAGCTAGCCTTTATCCTTTATGGTTTCAATGCTGGGTTGTACACGCTTTTGATTGGGCTTTACTCTGGAAACTTCTGATGACACTTGCGTGAATAACAGGCAAACGCACCGGAGTTTCTAGGCAGAGCTTCGGTTTTTCGATCGGTGTGATACAGTTTAGTTAATGGTTGGTTAGGGTGCTGATTTTTAGTCAGTGGCTATTCAGCAATGGCGCGGTCTACCGCGATACCGCCTTCCTACAGCTTGAATTATTTAGGGCACATATTTTCGGCGAATCCTATAAGGGTATTTATGACACAACAACCTCAAGCCAAGTATCGTCACGACTATCAGGCGCCAGATTATACGATCACCGATCTGGCTCTGGATTTTGATTTGGACGCAGAGGTAACCACGGTTACCGCAGTCAGTCAGGTTAAGCGTCAAGGCGCTTCGCAGGCACCTCTTATCCTCAACGGTGAAGATCTCACCCTGAAGAGTGTTAGCGTGAATGATGCCCCTTGGGAGCATTACCGCGAATCTGAGAATCAGCTCATTCTGGAAAATCTGCCGGAAGCATTCACCTTGACGATTGTGAATGAAATTCATCCGGCGAAAAACAGTGCCTTGGAAGGACTTTATCTTTCCGGTGATGCGCTGTGTACCCAGTGTGAAGCCGAAGGTTTCCGCCATATCACCTATTATCTGGATCGCCCAGATGTTCTGGCTCGCTTCCGCACGCGCATCGTGGCGGATAAAGCGCGTTATCCGTTCCTGCTGTCTAACGGAAACCGTATTGCACAGGGGGAGCTACAGGATGGGCGTCACTGGGTGCAATGGGAAGACCCGTTCCCAAAACCAAGCTATTTGTTTGCGCTGGTAGCCGGTGATTTTGACGTTCTGCGTGACAGCTTTACAACGCAAAGCGGCCGTGACGTTGCACTAGAGCTCTACGTTGACCGCGGTAATCTGGATCGCGCAGGCTGGGCGATGACATCGCTAAAAAATGCAATGAAGTGGGACGAAACCCGCTTTGGCCTAGAGTACGATCTCGACATCTATATGGTTGTGGCCGTCGACTTCTTTAATATGGGCGCGATGGAAAACAAAGGTCTGAACATTTTCAACTCGAAATATGTTCTGGCTAAAGCGGAAACCGCGACTGACAAAGATTATCTGGGCATTGAAGCCGTTATTGGACATGAGTATTTCCATAACTGGACCGGTAACCGTGTCACCTGCCGCGACTGGTTCCAGCTCAGTTTGAAAGAAGGTTTAACCGTTTTCCGCGATCAAGAATTCAGCTCGGATTTAGGCTCCCGCGCGGTAAACCGTATTGATAACGTCCGTGTGATGCGCGGTGCGCAGTTTGCAGAAGATGCCAGCCCAATGGCGCACCCAATTCGTCCTGATAAAGTTATCGAGATGAATAACTTCTATACGCTAACCGTATATGAGAAGGGTTCTGAAGTTATTCGAATGATGCATACGCTGTTAGGCGAAGAAAACTTCCAGAAAGGCATGAAGCTCTATTTTGAACGTCATGACGGAAGTGCAGCGACCTGTGATGATTTTGTTCAGGCGATGGAGGATGCTTCAGGCGTTGATCTGACATTGTTCCGTCGTTGGTATAGTCAGGCTGGTACGCCAGAGCTGAGCGTGCGTGATGAGTATGATGCTGAGCATCAGCAATATCGTCTCTACGTGACGCAGCAAACGCCGCCGACCTCCGAACAAGCCGATAAGCTGCCGTTGCATATTCCGTTGGATATCGAGCTTTACGATCCGCAGGGTAACGTGATCCCGTTGATGATTGACGGCGAGTCAGTGAGTAACGTGCTTAATGTGACGGAATCTGAGCAAAGCTTCGCGTTTGATAACGTTCCGCATAAGCCAATTCCTTCTTTATTACGTGAGTTCTCGGCGCCGGTAAAATTAGAGTATCCGTATAGCGACCAGCAGCTGAGCTTCTTGATGCAGCATGCGCGCAATAATTTCTCGCGTTGGGATGCGGCTCAAATGCTGTTGGCAAAATATGTGCGCCTCAACGTTGCGAAATTCCAGCAGAATCAGCCTTTGTCGCTGCCAATGCATGTTGTTGATGCGTTCCGTGCGGTGCTATTGGATGAAACCTTGGATCCGGCACTGGCGGCACAAATTCTGACGCTGCCATCTGAAAATGAAATGGCTGAGCTGTTTAGCATCATCGATCCTGAAGCGATCGGTGCGGTGCACGCGGCTATCACGCGTCTGCTGGCGAAAGAAATGGCGGATGAATGGCTGGCGGTTTACAACAATAACCGCACGCCTGAATATCGCATCGATCATGCTGATATTGCCAAACGTTCGCTGCGTAATGTCTGCCTGCGCTATTTAGCCTTTGGCGAAGACGTGGTGCTGGCCGATGAATTAGTGGTGCGTCAGTATGAAAATGCGAACAACATGACCGATTCGTTAGCCGCGCTGTCGGCTGCCGTTGGCGCTGAGTTGCCGTGCCGCGACCGCCTGATGGCTGAGTTTGACGAACGCTGGCATCAAGATGGTCTGGTGATGGACAAGTGGTTCATGCTGCAAGCGACTAGCCCGTCTGCGCTGGTTTTGGACAATGTAAAAGCGCTGCTTAAACACCGTTCATTTACGCTGAGCAATCCTAACCGTATTCGCTCGCTGGTGGGCGCATTTGCACGGGCTAATCCGTCAGCATTCCACGCTGCGGATGGTTCAGGCTATGCGTTCTTAACCGAGATCTTGAAAGATCTGAATACCCGTAACCCACAGGTTGCGGCACGCATGATCGAACCATTGATTCGCTTGAAACGCTATGACGAAAGCCGTCAGGCTCTGATGCGTAAATCGTTGGAAGAACTGAAAGGATTAGAAAACCTGTCAGGCGATCTGTTTGAGAAGATCACCAAAGCGCTCAATGCATAACGATTAACCTAAAGCACTAAACTGAAGCCCCGCAGCATCTATTGCGGGGCTTTTTTTATTCATGGTTGGCCGCATGTTCTTTGGTGGCGAGAGATACCCCTCTGCGCTGAATGGCGGCATAAAATGTGGTGAGTGACTCTTCTAGGCGTTCTGCCAGAGCCGCCTCCAGCGTGGCTTCCCGTGAGGCGTAATCAATCTGTAGGCCGGTTGCAAAAACACCATGTAATACCTCTTGCGCTTTTAACGCGCTGAGTACGGGTTTGAGCGCGTAGTCCAAGGCTAAAAAGTGATTGGACGATCCTGCGGTAGCAAGCGGAAGCACCACTTTGTGTTCAAGTGCTCGTTCGGGAAGCAGGTCTAGAATACTTTTCAAGGCTCCAGAATAAGCGGCCTTATAAACCGGTGTCGCGACCAGAAGACCGTCTGCTCGGCTCAAGGCGTGGTTCAACGCCAGTATTTGTGGGCTATTAAAATTGGCGAATAAGAGATCTTCAGCCACGAAATCTTGCAGGCTAAAATGCACGATTTCTACGTTATGACGAGCGAGCCAGCGGTGAGCAACCGCCAGTAGTGCGGAAGAACGTGATGGCTGTTTTGGGCTACCAGCCAGCGAAACAATAACCATAGAAGGCTCCAATTAAGCGTAAATGGAATGTTAAATCTAAATTCCATTTCACCCTAACAGTCAAAATAAGTTATTAAAAATTTCTTTTTATTCTTTTAAGTTCAAAAATTTTATATAGGCAATCGGATATCTTGCCGCTATCTCAAAACCTAAACGTCACTAAATGCCTATAAATGAGTGGGTAAGGGTAATCGTTTGCGCTGAATGCGTTCTTTTTGTCTTTAATCAATTCCAATCTGTTGAAAGATACCGGATAATACCGCCCCGACTTGCCACCGGGACTCAGGAGATACCATGCTTTACCCCTTCGTTAGAAAGGCACTTTTCCAGCTCGATCCAGAGCGCGCGCACGAATTCACATTTAAGCAGCTTCGCCGTATTACGGGCACTCCGCTGGAGTTTCTGGTTCGTCAGTCAGTGGCTTCTAAGCCGGTAACATGCATGGGATTATCTTTCAAAAATCCGCTCGGCCTTGCCACGGGTTTAGACAAAGATGGTGAATGTATTGATGCGTTAGGCGCAATGGGATTTGGTTTTATCGAAGTTGGCACCGTAACGCCTCGCGCTCAATCGGGTAATGATAAGCCACGTTTATTCCGTCTTGTTGAAGCTGAAGGCTTAATTAACCGCATGGGGTTTAATAACCATGGGGTCGATAATCTGGTCGAGAACGTCAAAAAATCTCATTTTGGCGGCGTGTTAGGGATCAATATTGGCAAGAATAAAGATACGCCGGTTGAGCAGGGTAAAGACGATTATTTAATCTGCATGGAAAAGGTTTACTCCTATGCCGGTTACATTGCGATAAATATCTCCTCACCAAATACGCCGGGTTTAAGAACCTTGCAATATGGTGAAGCATTAGACGATCTATTAACGGCGATAAAAGCAAAGCAGATCGAGCTACAACAGAAACATCATAAATATGTTCCTATTGCGGTGAAGATCGCGCCGGATCTTTCTCATGAGGAATTGATTCAGGTCGCCGATAGTTTAGTTCGCCATAATATAGATGGGGTTATTGCCACGAATACCACGTTAGATCGTAAATTAGTTAACGGGTTTAATTATTGCGATCAGACGGGTGGACTTAGCGGACGTCCTTTACAGCTGCACAGTACGGA
This sequence comes from Obesumbacterium proteus, assembly GCF_001586165.1. Classification (NCBI taxonomy): domain Bacteria; kingdom Pseudomonadati; phylum Pseudomonadota; class Gammaproteobacteria; order Enterobacterales; family Hafniaceae; genus Obesumbacterium; species Obesumbacterium proteus. The sequence goes on from NZ_CP014608.1 coordinate 2,904,880, forward strand.
AATTGTGCGCCAGCTATCTAAAGAGTTGCAGGGGCGCTTACCGATCATTGGTGTTGGCGGGATCGACTCCGTCATTGCAGCCAGAGAAAAAATAGATGCCGGTGCTTCATTGGTTCAAATCTATTCAGGTTTTATCTTTAAAGGACCAGGTCTGATTAAAGATATCGTTAACTACATCTAATTATTTACCTGCCTATTTGCCCCGGGGGTTTATTTCTTCTTCGGGGTAGTCTATATTTCAACCGTTCTGCCAATTAATTGCCCAAACGAATCACGCTAATTTAAGCAAAGCATGATTTGGCCGTATTAATGATATGGGCAACAGTCGAATCACGATCCTGATGGTCGATGCAGAAGAGGGATGTTATGAATATAAAACCGGGCGATAACTGGCGCTGGTATTTTGATGAGGAACACGATCGTTTGATGTTGGATTTAGCCAACGGAATGATCTTTCGATCCCGCTTTGCGGCCAAAATGCTGACGCCAGATGCTTTTGAAGAATGCTCATTTTGTGTTGATGATGCAGCGCTCTATTACCAGTTTGAAGAACGAAGCCGTCAGACGGGATTAAAAAAAGAACAACGTGCAGAATTAATATTAAATGCGCTAGTTGCGCAGCGTTTTCTGAAACCGCTGATGCCAAAAAGTTGGCATTTTGCTCCACAGTCTTGTTCGGTAAGTCCGGCTTTGGGCGAAGTGGTTGCCGTGCAGGTTTCTAATACTGCCGAGCAGGCGCGTTTACTGGTGGTTGAGTCTGGAGATAGTGCCAGTTTATGTCTTTTAGCCCAGCCTTATTTGCAGCTGGCAGGCAAAGCCATGCAGCTTGGCGACGCAATTAAAGTGATGCACGACAGATTAATTGCCCTACAGCCATCCGCTGACGCTGAAGATATTTTGGCCTATGCCGTTTAATATATGCGGGCAGTAAATATCCCGCATATATCCATTATTAGAACAATAGCTATTATAGAACGACGACGATTAAGCTAATTTGATATCGCTTTTGGGAATGCAGCTACAGCTAAGAATGAGACCATTCTCGCCCACGGCGCTTTTCTTTAGCGGTGTAACTTCCCCTTCGTTTAGCGTTAATTTGCAAGAACCGCATAATCCTGCTCGGCAAGAATAGGGAATTCTGATCCCTTGAGCTTCCAGCTGCTCTAACAGAATCTGCTGGTTATTGCCGGTAAATACCTGCCCTTGATATTCAATTTTGACGCTTTTTTCGCCTGAATCTGGTACTGATAGAGATTCGTTTGTTTCTCCAGCGGAATAAAGGCGAGGAGGGCGAACGCTGAGTATTTCAACGCTATCCCCTTGGCGAATAACCCCACCGCTGCGTGCGATCATATTCATACCGAAATCCACATCGCCATTGTCTGCGGTGCGGAATGACTGCAAGGTTTTTAGCGGTTCACCTGCGGGGTGTTTACGGCCACGGTCGGTGCTCACGGTGGTAAGAATACAGCGGCTGCATGGTTTGACTAAATCAAAAATAATCTCGCCGATGCGGATAACCTGCCAGCTATCTTCATCAAAAGCCTGAGCTCCGCTAACGACAATATTCGGTCGAAACTGTTCAATACGAATGGCGCTTGGGCTGCGCTGCTGTAAATTCTGAAACGACGCTTCATTAATTAATAAAAAAGGGTAGCCGTCAGCAAACGTAAGCGGAATTTCTGGATGACGTTTTACGCGCCGGCTGAGCTCATCGCCTAGCCAACGAAGCTGAACGTCGCGCTTAAAATAGCGGCTAAGCCATACGTTTATCTGAGTCGGCGCAACCAGCGCGGTAAAATGATTGCCCCAAACTTCGGTAGGTTGTTGCTCATTAATAAAGTCACGCCATAACACCATAATACTTTCACCGTCTGGCGCGGTGAGAGCAATACCGTTTGGTAATAAAGACGGTGTGAATGTCACCATCTGTGGATTTTGGCGAGCGGTAATAAAGGTGCCGTCAGTTTCAGTTATCATCAACGCACGATCGAATGCTAAACCACTTGGCAAAACCTGAGCCTGTGAAAGCTGTAAGCCACGCATGGATTTTATCGGATGAACATACAGCTTTGATAACGTGATCATTTCAGCACTTCCTCGTTCCGTCGTTTTTAAAAGAATTTCAGCCGATCACTTTATGATACCTCGTTCATATTGAACAGATAGCGCAGCGTTTTCTTTTATGGGTACAGAACTATCGGTAGGTGTAGATGCGGTGGGGAAGAGATGCAGTGCCGATCGATAGATCTGCGACCGGCACTTAACGGTGAGTATTAACGCGCAATATAGGACTAGATAGGACTTAGTTCATCCCTAAGCGAACAAGATCGGTCGGAACGTAACGATCGCTGAGGTTATCAATATCCACGCATTTTGAACGACGGATTTGCGCTGAGGACAGGTTGTCACCGTGAATCGCGGTAATTACACCAATCTCACCGGTACCACTCACCATGACGCGGCTGCCAACTTTAATAGCGTTGCGGTTGCGATCGTATGTCATCACGCTTTCTTGGGTCATCTTCAGCTCCTCCTTCATCGTATATCATCGGTACATCATGAATTCGGCGTGAGATTTTAAAATTGTCATTTTGCAAAAAAAATGACTTTGATCAAATTTTTTATCACATATATATCTATGAAATCGTTAACTATAATTATTAATTGTGCTTATTTTGAACATTTTTAACAGAAAAGGAAAGATTGAAAATCACGCGTTAGGCAGCGCGTAAAAACAGGCTAAAAAGCGGGGCTGGCAAAAAGATAAAATGAAGGATGGCGGTTTTTCATAGAAAAGTATCAAATGTAGGGTCGTACAGGTTAAAATAGCTAATTAACTTACTGATATTCATTTGTCAGAACCTAGCAAACGGTGTGACTTGCTGCTTAGTTATAATGCATGGAGTTGCATAATCATTTGATTATTAAGCTTTTTCTGGCTTTTAGTCTCCGTAAATTCTCTTTAGTGATAGTGAAAACATGAAATCTCTGTTTGCCAGCACCGCGCGCGGTCTAGAAGAACTGTTAAAAAATGAACTCGAAGCCCTCGGTGCGCACTCCTGTCAAATTGTTCAAGGCGGTGTGCATTTCCAAGGGGATGATCGTTTGCTCTATCAGAGCCTGCTCTGGAGCCGTTTAGCTTCGCGCATTTTGATGCCGCTGAATGAATTTAAAGTCTATAGCGATCTGGATCTGTACCTTGGTGTACAGGCAATCGACTGGACTTCTATTTTTGGCGTCGATAAAACCTTTGCCGTGCATTTTACCGGCACCAACGAAGAAATTCGCAATAGTCAATATGGCGCGTTGAAAGTCAAAGATGCGATTGTGGATAGCTTCACGCGCAAAATTGATGCGCGTCCAACCGTTGCTAAACAAACGCCAGATATCCGCATTAACGTTTTCCTACAGCGCGAAACGGCCAGCGTGGCGTTGGATCTCAGCGGCGAAGGCCTGCATCAGCGTGGCTACCGCGACCTCACCGGTGCGGCACCGCTTAAAGAAACGTTGGCCTCGGCCATTGTGCTGCGTTCGGGCTGGAAAGTCGGCACTCCGATGGTCGACCCAATGTGTGGTTCCGGTACGTTGCTGATTGAAGCTGCAATGATGGCTTCCGATCACGCGCCGGGGCTGACCCGTCAGCACTGGGGCTTCACCGCTTGGAATGGCCATAACCCTGAATTGTGGCGTGAACTGATGTCGGAAGCACAGGTGCGTGCTCGCCGTGGTCTGCAAGAACAGGAAGGTCAGTCACGTTTCTTCGGTTCAGATAACGATCGCCGCGTGATTGAAATGGCACGAGCAAACGCCCGTCGTGCTGGCGTTTCCGAGCTGATTACGTTCAACGTAGCCGATGTAAGCAACCTGAAAAACCCGCTGCCAGAAGGCCCCACCGGTACCGTTCTGAGCAACCCGCCATACGGTGAACGCTTAGAAAGCGAACCTGCTCTGATTGCGCTGCACAATGCGTTAGGTCGCATCATGAAAGGCGCATTTGGCGGTTGGCAGCTCTCTTTATTCAGTGCATCTCCAGAACTACTGAGCTGCTTACAGCTGCGTGCCGAGCGCCAATTTAAGGCGAAGAACGGCCCGCTGGACTGTGTGCAGAAAAACTATCAGCTTGCAGAGAACCCGCTGGGTGCGCCAGCAGGTCAAATTGCTGAGGATTATGCCAACCGTCTGCGTAAGAATCTGAAGAAGCTTGATAAGTGGGCGAAGCAAGAAGGCATTGAATGCTACCGCGTTTATGATGCCGATCTGCCAGAATACAACGTTGCTGTCGATCGCTATGCCGACAAAGTGGTCGTGCAGGAATATGCGCCGCCGAAAACCGTTGATGCGCAAAAAGCACGTCAGCGTCTGTTTGACGTGATTAACGCTACGCAGTCGGTAATGAATTTACCGTCTAACAGCTTGATCTTAAAAACCCGTGAACGCCAGAAAGGCAAAAGTCAGTATGAAAAACTGGCACAAAAAGAAGAGTTCATGCTGGTTAAAGAGTACAACGCTGAGCTGTGGGTTAACTTAACGGACTATTTAGATACTGGGCTGTTCCTTGACCACCGTATTGCCCGCCGCATGCTGGGCGAAATGTGTAACGGTAAGGACTTCCTGAACCTGTTTGCTTATACCGGTACGGCTAGCGTTCATGCAGGGTTAGGCGGCGCACGTTCAACCACCACGGTGGATATGTCGCGTACTTACCTTGAGTGGGCAGAGAAAAACCTGCGTGCCAATGGGCTAACAGGACGTCAGCATCGTTTGGTTCAGGCTGACTGTTTATCTTATTTACATAACAGCGATGAACAATACGATGTGATCTTTATTGATCCACCGACGTTCTCGAATTCAAAACGTATGGAAGCCACGTTTGATGTGCAGCGCGATCATATTGATATTATGCGCAACCTTAAGCGTATGCTGCGTCGTCGCGGCACCATTATGTTCTCCAACAACAAGCGTGGATTTAAAATGGATCTTGAAGCGCTCGGCGCATTAGGTCTGGAAGCGAAAGAAATTACCGCTCAGACGTTGTCTCAGGACTTTGCCCGTAACCGTCAGATCCATAACTGCTGGCTGATCCGTCATGCTGGCGAGGAAAAGTAAGATATGTCGTTAATTAGTCTTTCCGGTGCATGGATTTCATTTAGTGATGCGCCGTTGCTCGATAACACCGAATTACACATCGAGCCAAATGAACGTGTTTGTCTGGTAGGCCGTAATGGTGCAGGCAAATCAACCTTGCTGAAAGTTCTGGGCAAAGAGTTACCACTGGATGATGGACGTATCATCTATGAGCAAGATTTAGTGGTTTCGCGTTTGCAGCAAGATCCGCCGCGTAATATCGGTGGAACGGTTTTTGATTTTGTCTCAGAAGGCGTTGCCGAGCAGGCTCAGCATCTGAAGGCTTATCATGATTTGCTGAAAAAGGTCGAATCCGATCCTAGCGAACAGAACCTGAATAAGCTTTCTGCACTGCAGGAGATCTTGGATCATCAAGGCCTATGGCGTATTGATAGCCGTATCAGCGACGTGCTGACCAAGCTGGGTTTGAACGCCGATACCGACTTGTCTGCGCTGTCGGGTGGTTGGCTGCGTAAAGCGGCTTTGGCTCGTGCGCTGGTATGTGAACCTGATGTGCTGTTGCTGGATGAACCAACGAACCACTTGGACATTGAAACGATCACGTGGCTGGAAGATTTCCTGAAGGAATTTACCGGCAGCATCGTCTTTATTTCCCATGACCGTTCATTTATTCGCAGCATGGCGACCCGCATCGTCGATCTGGATCGCGGTAAGCTGGTTTCTTGGCCGGGCAACTATGACGCTTATTTAATTGCGAAAGAAGAAGCGCTGCGCGTTGAAGAAATGCAAAACGCCGAATTCGATCGCAAGTTAGCGCAGGAAGAAGTCTGGATCCGCCAAGGGATCAAGGCGCGTCGTACCCGTAACGAAGGCCGTGTTCGCGCATTGAAAGCAATGCGTAACGAGCATGCCGAGCGCCGTAGTGTGCAAGGCAATGCCAAGATGCAGGTTGAAGAGTCTCTGCGCTCCGGCAAAATTGTCTTTGAGATGGAGAATGTTAATTACAGCGTGGCCGGCAAAACGCTGGTGCGTGATTTTAGCGTTCAGGTTAACCGTGGCGATAAGATCGCGCTGGTTGGGCCAAACGGCTGTGGTAAAACCACACTGCTGAAACTGATGCTGGGCCAATTGCAGCCAGACAGCGGGAAAGTGCGTTGCGGGACTAAGCTAGAAATTGCGTACTTTGATCAGCATCGCGCAGAGTTAGATCCGGATAAAACCGTGATGGATAACTTGGCAGAAGGTAAGCAAGAAGTCATGGTAAACGGTCGTCCACGCCATGTTTTAGGGTATTTGCAGGACTTCCTGTTCCATCCTAAACGCGCGATGACGCCAGTACGCGCCTTGTCAGGCGGTGAACGTAACCGTCTATTGCTCGCTAAGCTATTCCTGAAGCCAAGCAATTTACTCATCCTCGATGAACCGACCAACGATTTAGATATCGAAACATTGGAATTGTTGGAAGAGCTGGTCGATGGTTATCAAGGCACGGTTATGCTGGTTAGCCACGATCGTCAATTCGTCGATAACTCCGTGACTGATTGCTGGATCTTTGAAGGTAACGGCGTGATCAACAGCTACGTGGGTGGTTATTACGACGCGCACAAGCAAAAAGCCGATATGCGTTCTTTCAGCCAACAAGCCGCGTCTAAACCTCAGGCGAGTGCAAGTGCTCCTAAAGCTGAAGTAAAAAAGCGCAGCAATAAGATGAGCTATAATTTGCTACGTGAATTAGAGCAGCTTCCTGCCCGTCTTGAAGAGCTGGAAACCGAGCTGACGGCTTGGCAGGAAAAAGTGGCTAAACCTGACTTCTTCAACCAATCCCATGAAGAAACTCAGAACGTTCTGCAAAAGATGGCGGAAGTCGAGCAGCAGCTTGAAACGGCGTTTGAGCGTTGGGAAGAGCTAGAAGCAATGAAGAATGCTTAATCGATCTGCCTAAGACGGAATCAAGCCTGACTAACGCGGAGTGAAGTGTTGTGTCAGGCTTTTTTATGCATTTTATGTAGCAACCGAATAGTGGGAAGAAATCATGTGTTCTAAACATCATCTGGATTCAGAAAACAAAATATTATGCCCGCAATGTGACATGCTGGTGGAGCTGCCCGTATTGCCAGAGGGCTCTAAAAGTAGCTGTCCTCGTTGTCATACGACCTTAATGGTGAAGTGGCGAGAGCCGCGTCGTCAGCCCGTGCTATACGCCATCTGTGCGCTGTTTATGCTGGTGCTGGCCAACCTGTTTCCCTTTGTTAACATGTCCGTTGCAGGCATCCGCAATGCCATTACCCTGATTCAGATCCCGCAGGTGTTGGTTTCAGAAGACTATGCCAGCATGGCGTCGCTGTTTATGATTTTCGTTCAGTTGGTTCCTGCGTTTTGTATGGTTTCGATTATTCTGCTTAATTTGCGGGTACCGATGCCGAGAGAACTTAAGGTCATGATGGCGAAGATCCTCTTCAAATGCCGCTCGTGGTGCATGGTTGAAATCTTCTTAGCGGGGGTGTTGGTCAGCTTCGTGAAGCTGATGGCCTACGGTGACGTCGGTGTGGGTACCAGTTTCCTGCCTTATTGCCTATTTTGCGTTCTGCAGGTGCGCGTATTCCAAGTGATCGATAAACGACTTCTGTGGAGTGATATTGCGCCCGCGCCGCAGCATCCAGAAAATTTACGCGTTGGCCTGACCGGTCTTCAGCAAGGGCTGCGCTCTTGCTCATGCTGTTCGGCTATTCTACCCGCCGATCAGTTGTTGTGCCCGCGCTGTCATAGTAAGGGGCATGTACGTCGCCGTAACAGCTTGCAATGGACGATGTCCTTACTCATCACGGCAATTATGCTGTATATCCCCGCAAACGTTTTGCCCATTATGGTGACGCAAGCGTTGGGCACCAAGCTGACTTCAACGATTATGGCCGGGGTTATTTTGCTATGGGGCGAAGGCTCATATCCGGTCGCTATGGTTATTTTTATCGCCAGTATTATGGTTCCCACGCTGAAAATATTAGCGATAGGGTGGCTATGCTGGGATGCCAAATATGCCACTCGCGGTGACAGCGAGCGTATGCATTTTGTTTATGAAATTGTGGAATTTGTGGGGCGCTGGTCAATGATTGACGTATTTGTTATCGCGGTGCTTTCTGCGTTAGTAAATATGGGGCAATTGATGAGCATTTACCCTGATATTGGAGCGTTACTTTTTGCGATGGTGGTAATTATTACCATGATCTCAGCGATGACATTTGATCCTAGATTGATCTGGGATCGGGAACGTGGCTTAACGTACAAGGAGCCTCAAAGTGAATGAGCAAGAAACTGGCGTAGCTAAGGTTGAAAAAATCAAACGCTGGTCCCCTGTCTGGATTGTCCCTATCGTCACGGCACTGATCGGTGCATGGGTGATTTTTTATCATTTTAGCCATCAAGGACCGGAAGTGACGTTGATTACCTCTAGCGCAGAAGGGCTAGAAGGTGGAAAAACGGCGATCAAAAGCCGTAGCGTTGACGTGGGCATGGTGGAAACTGTCACGTTAAATGAGGATTTGACGCAGGTTATCGTCAAAGCACGTTTGAATTCAGGAATGGAAAAGCTCCTGCGCAAAGACAGCGTGTTCTGGGTGGTAAAACCACAGATTGGCCGTGAAGGTATTTCTGGGCTTGGAACGTTGCTCTCAGGGGCTTACATTGAGCTACAGCCGGGCTCAAATAAAGAGGATCGCGACGAGTTCAATTTGCTTGATCAGCCGCCGTTAGCGCCACCGGATGCGAAAGGGATCCGTGTAACGTTAAACAGCGAGCAGGCTGGGCAGCTTAGCCCTGGCGATCCCGTATTGTTCCGTGGTTTACGCGTAGGCTCCGTTGAAACTAGCCAGTTTGATCCGAAAAACCGCCAAATTCACTATCAGATCTTCATCTCTGCGCCATATGACACCTTGGTCACAGACAATGTGCGCTTCTGGATCGACAGCGGTGTTGCATTCGATATGTCTGCTCAGGGCATGCGTGTGGAAATGGGCTCATTAACCACGCTGTTTAGCGGTGGCGTAAGCTTTGATGTGCCACAAGGCTGGTCAGTCGGCAAGCCTGCGGCCAATCAGTCTCAGTTTGCTCTGTTTGATAACCAGCGAAGCATTCAGGAATCTCTCTATACCGAACATAAAAGTGTGCTGATGTTCTTTAGTGATTCTATTCGTGGTCTGCAAGCAGGGGCTCCGGTTGAATTCCGCGGTATTCGTTTAGGTACGGTGGCTGAAGCACCTTACTTTGTGACGGGTCTAAGCCAGAAACTGGACTCCGATTATCAGATTCCGGTCTTGGTCAATATCGAGCCGGGACGTATTCAGCAAAAATTGGGTGATAACTTTAACGTTGAGCAACACCTGTTCTCCGGCGTAGGGGAAGGTTTACGTGCATCGCTGAAATCGGCCAACTTGCTAACTGGCTCGCTGTATATTGATTTGGACTTCTATCCACAGGCTAAGCCGTGGAAAGGACCGCGTAAAATTGATGGCTGGCCGGTGGTGCCTACGGTGAGCGGTGGCTTGGCGCAGTTGCAACAGAAACTGACTGCGACACTCGACAAAATCAACTCGTTACCTATCGAGCCAATGATTAATGAAGCGACTAATACCTTGAAAGCCAGCCAGAAAACGATGGCAGAAACGCAGAAAACGTTGGATGCGTTGAATAAACTGGTTTCAAGTAAAGAGGCGCAGGCATTGCCAGCGGATATGCAGAAAACGCTAACTGAGCTGAATCGCAGTGTGAAAGGCTTCCAGCCTGGTTCGCCAGCCTATAACAATATGGTCGGTGACATGCAGCGCTTGGATCAGGTGTTACGTGAGCTACAGCCGGTACTGCGCACGCTAAATGAGAAGAGCAACTCGCTGGTATTTGAAGCGCCAGCTGGCAAAGATCCGCAGCCTAAGAGGACAAAATAATGAAAATCTGGATGCTGGGAGCGGCTGCGTTATTGCTGAGTGCATGCAGCGGCCAACCACAGAAAAGTTACTATCAGCTGCCTGTTCCCGTGGCTAGCACGGCGGTGGTGCAAGCGCCCGTTAACAGCGACACACATCAGCTATGGCTTGAGCGTGTGAACGTGGCGGACTTTCTGAGCGCCCTTGGCGTGGTTTATCAAACTAACGATGTGCAGTTTGTCACCGCCGGGAATAATCTTTGGGCAAGCCCGCTGGAACAACAGCTCCAACAAACGATGGTCGCGAATTTGAGTGTGGCGATGTCGGGTTGGATTGTTTCATCTCAGCCGCTGGGTAATGCTCAAGATACGCTAAATATTAGCGTGACAGGCTTCCATGGTCGCTATGATGGCAAGGCCGTTATCAGCGGTGAATGGATATTAACGCGTAATGGTCAACTGACTAAGCGAGCGTTCAACCTAGTGCTTCCTGTGCCGCAGGACGGCTATGATGCGTTGGTGAAGACGCTCGCGGAAGGCTGGCAACAGGAAGCGCAGCAGATCGCACGTCAGGTTCAGTAATACGCTAGGCTAAAAGTGTCTAAATAAACCCCGGTCAGAGCCAATATCGCTGACCGGGGTTTTCTTTATGTAGAACAGATGATTGTGACATATCGCGTTAAATACTGTTGTGCGGCGACGTCTTGTCGCTCACATTTGTGACACTGGTATGAATTTTGCGCATTGACCCTCAGGCTAAAAGCGGCTATTGATTATGTGTGATGGCGAAAAATCCATCACTGTTTTCTTTCCAGCAGAACTGAAAATGAGGGAAACGAGGCATGAAGAGACAAAAACGCGACCGCCTAGAACGGGCTCAATCACGTGGGTATCAGGCTGGTATTATCGGGCGCTCAAAGGAGTTTTGCCCATATCAATCGGTAGATGCAAGGTCACATTGGTTGGGAGGCTGGCGGCAGGCCATGGAAGACAGGTCGGTAATGGCCTGATGGTCATCGCTATCAATTCGGATTAGCAATAAAAACCTCTGTTCGCGCAGAGGTTTTTATTCAGTAGAACAGCTAGTTTATGAATATATACAAGATTCATTTATAATTTATATATAAATTAATCTCCTATGTTTTTAATTCTCAGTTAAATTAGGCTTTATTTTTTATAACCTATCAGATAATGTATTATTGAATGAATTATTATTGGAATATGAATTCATTCCATGGACGAATAATTTGGTTTTTCATATCTTAAATTATTATTAATTTAATGAATTGTATTATGCCAAAAATGGAGTTTGCTATTTGGAGTTATTGGGATGTTTGAACATCAGGATAGTTTAAAATCATTAAGGAAGTTTGACCTAAATTTATTAACGGTCTTCGAAGCTGTTTATTTTTATAAGAGCGTTAGTAAAGCCGCTGATATTTTAGGTATGACATCTCCAGCGGTAAGCCAGAGTATCCAAAGACTCAGACAGTACTTTCCAGACCCTCTATTCATCAGGGATGGAAAGGGGATATCTGCGACGGTTTTTGCTGATAGCATGCATGAGAACATAAAGGGAAGCTTAAATGGCATCATTGATATTTTTGCAGATAAGGGAGATAGCATCAGGAATCTGGTGATCTGGAGCGACCCTCACCTCGCTCAGCTATTGATACCAGATGTCTGCAACCACCTTATGTCGTCGGCCAAGATTAAGTGCCGAATCGCTCATAATCTGTTGCCTGAGGATCCTATCGAAGTAGAACATGCGTTGCTATACCATAAAGCAGACATCATTTTTGATATTGTCCCAATCTATAACTCGGCTATAGAATCTGAGCTAATTTATAGTGAGGATATTGTGATGGTTTGTGGTAAAAACCATCCAAGAATCAGTGGTGGCGTGGCGGGTGGCCGCATAATGGATGAACGTTATACAACAATTACTAAAAATAGAAAAAAAATTAATGAATTCAGAACAAAAATAGATACCCTCTTAGGAAGTAAAAGAACGGTGTCATTTGCATCGCCTTCTTTGATTACGGCTTTAGCCGTGATTGAAAAAACAAATGACGTCGGTTTTTTCCCTGAGTCAATGTATGAAAAATTTAAAGATATATATAATCTGAAGCGTCTAGATTGCGAGGTTGATTTAGGGACTTATGAAATCTATATGTCTTACAGTAAAAAGGCACAGCAGGATAAGGCGTTATTAGATCTCATTAATAAAGTTAAAGAGGTCTTGATTACGAATAACACCGTTGTTCATCGTTAGATAACGAAATGTCTCTTATTTAGAAAACAAAAAGCGCAGCAAGTTGCTGCGCTTTTATTATTCATTCATGGCAAGAGCCACAGATCCTAACGCATTAGAATGCGCTGGTATCTTTGAATAAACCTACTTTCAGATCAGATGCGTTATAGATCACCTGACCATCAACTAATACTTCACCATCAGCAATACCCATGATTAAACGACGGTTGATAACGCGTTTAAAATGAATACGGTAGGTGACTTTTTTCGCAGTAGGCAGAACCTGACCGGTAAATTTCACTTCACCCACGCCAAGTGCACGTCCTTTGCCTTCGCCGCCTAACCAGCCAAGGTAGAAGCCGACCAGCTGCCACATCGCATCTAAGCCTAAACATCCTGGCATCACGGGATCGCCAACGAAATGGCAACCAAAGAACCATAGGTCAGGATTGATATCCAGCTCAGCTTCTACATAGCCTTTATTGTAGTTACCGCCGTCTTCGGTCATTTTCACGACACGATCCATCATCAGCATATTGCCTGACGGCAGTGGTGGCCCACCAGCGCCGAACAGTTCACCGCGTCCAGACGCTTCAAGGTCTTCTTTAGTATAAGATTCGCGTTTATCTACCATAATTCTTGTAAGCCTTATTTTAATGAAGGGTGCATGTTAGCTAACACGTGTACGCTGAACAAGTCCGATCAGCCATGGTTGAACCAGTTTAGCCAGCGTAGTGGCCAAGGCAATTGGCGCTTATCCATTGGGCTGATAGCGGCAATTCGATCTTGTATTGCACCGATGAGGCTAGGCCCCGTCTCACTACGGTATACTACGCCGGTCAGAATTGGCAGTGCATCTTCTGCATTCTCGACGGCCCAAAGATGGAAGGTTCCAGCTTTAACCGCTTCGATAACTTCTGCACTTAAGCATAAATGACGAGCGTTGGTTGCCGGAATAATCACGCCCTGAGAGCCCGTTAAGCCACGACGCTGACAGGCTTCAAAGAAGCCTTCAATCTTCTCATTAACGCCGCCAATAGGCTGTACGTGTCCAAATTGGTCCACGGAGCCGGTGACTGCGATCTGTTGATTGATTGGCGCAAGAGAAAGTGCGCTGACCAATGCACAAAGCTCGGCAAGTGAAGCGCTGTCGCCGTCAACTTCACCATAAGATTGCTCGAAAACAATAGACGCAGAGAAGGGGAGCTGTTGCTCTAAATCTAATTCAGAAATCAGGAAGGCTTGCATAATCATCATGCCCTTGGCATGAAGATTCCCGCCCAGCTCCGCTTTGCGTTCTACGTCCGTAAATTCGCCATCGCCCAGATGCACCGCGCAGGTAATGCGCGAAGGCTCGCCAAACATCAGTGGGTGGCCTGGGTATTCTAATACCGACAAGCCGTTGATTTGGCCAATGACCTCACCCTCGGTTTCTATCAGGATTTGGCCTAGCTCAATTTCATCATGCATGCGTTCGGCAAGATAACCCTCACGCCAGCGGCGAGAGGCGATCGTTTCATTGAGGGCTTGGGCATCAATAACCTCGTTGCTATGCAACGCGGCTTCACGCAGCGTGCGTGCAATGAGCGTTGGGCTAAGCGGCAACGTGCCTTGATCGCCAATGGCTCGGATGGCCGTATTAACGAGGATTGGCCATGCATCTTCCGCAATGGGGGGAAGCTGATATTCGTTGGCAATGGTAGTCACCAATGAGCACCAACGCTGCATATCTTCGGTATCTACCAATGACATATCGGCTTCAAACTCACCGTAAATTGAGTTGAAGCATAAGTCAGGTTCCATATCCTGGAAATCAGCTAATCCTTCACGGTCGCTGACCAGAATGACCTTAAGATCGATTGGCATATCCGGAATGTGAACTGGCAGAGGCTTATTCTCATCAGGTGAGAACCATTTGAATTTTCTGCCGAGAACGATTTGTTTCAATCGCAGCCAAAGCAGCGGTTGAGCAAGCATAGTTCGCAACGACAGGATTAACACACCGCCGTTTGCTTTATGGACCATGCCTGGTTCAAGGGTGATTTTCCCATTGGATTGACGAACCGTGCCAAACAGCTGCTCACCTTCGTACCAGTCGGCAAAAAGTGACGTTGTGGTGGCTGCAAAATTCGCCTGAGGATTATCAGCTGGCATGATGCTGACATGCATACCATCGATGTGATATTGGCTGCCTCGCAAGGTGAGCTCCGGTAATAACTCTCCGGTCGCACGATGCAGGATTGCCAAATACTCATAGGTCTCCTCTGCCTTCAGGATCATAAAAGGTGAAGGCGATTGCGGATGACAGAAATGGGCCAAGCTGTTTTCCAAGCGTGGCTGATATTCTGAGAACGTCAGCGCAGGCTGTTGTGCCGCCGCAGAGAAAACAGACTGATAAGGTGTCGTATCGGGCAGTAGCGATTGCCAGTCGAGTCGATAATTGCTCAAAGTCGTCAATTTTATTGTCAGTAGGAAAACCGCAATTATACAAGATTCCACCGCCCTGCACAGGAAACAACGGCAGAAGAGTTAAAAGGAAGTGATTTCGAGGCAGCGCTGGATAAAAAACAATCAATAATAAAATATGAAATATCTGCAAAACTAAAAAAAGTTGTTATTCTTATGGGAAGTTACCGTGTCACTGGCAGATATCTCAATGAAATACCAACAGCTTGAAAATCTGGAAAGTGGGTGGAAGTGGAAATACTTGGTGAAGAAACACCGAGAAGGCGAAGCGATCACCCGTTATCTAGAAACTAGTATGGCCCAGCAGGCTGTTGATCTGCTGCTAAAGCTTGAGAGTGAGCCTGTTAATGTTCACGAGTGGATCAGGGAACACATGAATCCCGATCTGCAAAACAAGATGAAACAAACCATCCGTGCGCGGCGAAAGCGTCATTTCAACGCCGAGCACATGCATACGCGCAAGAAATCTATCGATTTAGAATATTTGGTTTGGCAACGTTTGGCTGGGCTTGCTCATCGGCGCGGCAGTACGCTATCTGAAACCATCGTTCAGCTCATTGAAGATGCAGAACGCAAAGAACAGTATGCCAACCAGATGTCATCGCTGAAGAAGGATTTGCAGTCATTTTTGGGTAAGCCCTCGGAATAACACCGATTTCACCCTTAGCTCCTGCCAATCGTGATTGCTACGCACAATGACCGCTAAGTTCAATGGTCAATAAGTACAATAACCAATAAATAAAACGCATAAAAAAAGCCTCGCAATGCGAGGCTTTTTGATTAAAGGACCAACGAGTTAACTTAAGCCTGTGGCTGAGTTACTACGTCTTTGATGCCTTTAACTTCGATTTCTACGCGACGGTCTGGAGCCAGGCAGTCGATCAGAGCTGCGCGAGCTTTAACGTTGTCACAGGTAGAACCAGTAACTGGGTCAGCTTTGCCCATGCCACGTGCAGAGATTTTGTCTGCAGGGATACCTTTAGATACCAGGTAATCTACAACGCTCTGTGCGCGCTGTTCAGACAGTTTCTGGTTGTATTGCTCAGAACCGATACGGTCGGTGTAACCCAGAACAACAACAGAACCGTCTTTAGGATCCAAGTTGCTCAGCTGAGAATACATCTGATCCAGAGCCTGCTGGCCTTGTGGTTTCAGAGTTGCTTTGTTGAAGTTGAACAGAACGTCAGACTTCAAAGTGAAACGCTTGGTTTCAACAACTGGAGCTGGAGCTGGTGCTGGAGCAACAACTGGAGCAGCTTCATCCTGACCGAAACGGTAGGTAACACCTACGCTCAGCAGGGTGTTGTCTGGACGTGCAGCAGTTTCGTTAGCATCACCAATGTTGCTTACGAACTGATAGTCAAGACGGGTAGCCCAGTCTTTGTTCAGTGCGTATTCAACACCGATTGCAGCCAGTGGAGAAACACCGGTGTCGTGGCTGTCGATGTAACGGTTGCCGTTCTGGTTTGCAGAACCGTCAGCACGCCATACCATACCACCCAGACGAGTGTAGATGTCCAGATCGTCAGCAATTGGGTAGCTCAGTTTAGCTGCCAGCTGAACGCCTTGAGATTTGAAAGCACCGTTGTTAGTACCACGGTATTCCATACGACCTAACCAGTCGTAGCCCATTTCAAAGCCCAGATATGGGTTTGCTTGGTAACCGAAGAACGCACCGCCGCCTAACTGGTCAGGACGAACGTTGGTGCTACCGAAATGGTTGATGCTGTTGTCGTAGTAGTGGGACCAGCCCAGTTTACCACCAACATACCAAGTATCATCTTTAGGTGCTGCTTGCGCTACGGTAGCGAAACCAGCGAGTGCCACTGCTAATGCGATAGCTGTCTTTTTCATTTTGCGCCTCGTTATCATCCAAATAGGCCAAAGAGCTAGATTGCTACAATTAGCCCTTGGTTAAAATCCTTTGCTAGGTTTTCGCTCGATTAAATACTGTGCCAATTTTCTCGGCGTTATAGAGCAACCTTCGCGATAACAAGTCTACAACGAGATTAGAAACTTACAAGTACGATGTGATATAGCTCAACAAAAAAACCGTTAATGTGTACACTTCGTTTAACGTTTTGTTCAAAAAATAAACGTCGTTTTTTTCACAAAAAAGAGCAGTAATGTAGGCGCAATGCGGGTTTCTGCTATAAAATTAAATAATTAGCAGTGAAAAAATAGTGCTGATAAGATTTCTCTTAAATTTACTTAATGAAACAATTTGGACTGAATTTTTAGCAAGTTTCGTTGTCCTTGGTCTGGATCCGAATTCAGATCGGGTTGCATCACCAGTCCAAAACACTCTCCATCTTGCGCAGCCTTTCTTAACCTTGCGCGTTCATTTTGAGTTAACGGCGGCAGCCAACCCAATACAACACTATAGTTGCCGCTGCGTAGTGCGCATTCCATTGCATAGATAGATTCAACAGGCTCGATTTGATTGAGCTGCATAACCTTACTTGCAGGTAAACCTGAATCGGCCAGCCATTGTTTGCTCAGTCTATGCTGCGGGTTCAACCAGAGTAACCAGCGAGATTGCTTACCGAGCTGACGCAGTAACGGAAGCAAAAGCAGAGACAACATAGGCTGATGTTCGCTATAGACCAATTCACTGATGACGCCAGCATAGGCATTCCCTTGCTCTTCAGTTTCGTGATGCGCTGACGGGCTTAAAAATGATGAGCGGTCGGTGTAATGATGCAGTGACTGTGTGCGCATGATATGTTCTCGCTGTGTGTACTGTATGAATATACAGTACATGGGTGATCGGCAGAGATCAACCTATTTTTTACAATGCTCTTCGCAAATCTGCGATGAAAACGAGCTAAAACTAACTTTCAGTTTGGATGCTTTTCGGTAATTCGCTATGTTCTTAATTCACTGTTATTACTAAATAAAGTAACTATTAGTATTGTGAATGCATATCAAGGGAGTTACATATGAAAGGATTATTGACTGAAAGGGCTGCCGTTGCGTATGAAGTTTTTTCATCGCTCGGAGCGGTGACTTTACGCTCGCAGTTTGGGGGATTTGGCGTATGGCTAGATAAAACTATGTTCGGGGTTGTCTCTGATGGGGAGTTATATCTACGTGCGCATGATGAACTGAAATCCCGCTTTCTAACGTATGGCATGAAGGCGTTCATTTATACCAAACGAGGGATCCCAGTGCGTTTAAGCTATTACCGCGTTGAACATGGCATGTGGGATGACCCCGCCTTTTTGCAGCATCTCGCGAATGCCTCATTAGAACAGTCAGTGATGCTTAAACGGTCATTGCGGGCGGCGGAAAGTACGGGTCTACGATCGCTGCCGAATATTAATAATATGATGGAGCGGCTGTTAGGCAAGATCGGTATTACAAGCCCCGAACAGCTGATTAGCCTAGGTGAAACAGAGGTCTTTATTCGGCTTAAGAAGATGAATGCCAATCTGCACAACCGCTTGCTCTTCGATTTGGCGGGGGCGGTAAGGAAATGCCATGAAGCCGCGCTCTCATATCAGGTACGAGCCACGTTAGATGAATGGTTGAAACAAAATACCTATCGCTGGCAAAAAAAATAGTGTGGTTTATACGATAACAGGGAGCCAAGACAAGGCTCCCGTCAGAGTAGTAAAAAGTGTCAGAAAAGAGCGGTTAGGCACAGATTAGGCTGGAATAAGTTCACGCTTAAGCTGCATCAGTTCAGGTAACACGCCCATCATCAGGCTTATCTGCTGCACTACAAGCTGTTCGGCGTTATCAGACGGAGAGGCATACGCTTCCAGTCGCTGCTTAAGGCTCTGTATAGCCACTTCGGTACGTTCAGCAATGCTATCGTCATAGTTGAGAGCATCGTCCATATAGCACGCGGCATCATCAAGCATGCTCAGCACTTCACCGTTATCCAATTTTTCCCGATGTGCACCTAATGCTGAGATATAGCTAAGCAGCGTATGGTTGAGACACAGCAGACGGAAAGCGGACTCTTGCGTTTGAGCATTGTTTTTCGGTTCTGCGGACATGTTCGAAATTACAGATGCCAGCTCCGCATCGCAGTTATGTGCGTCACGTCGTGCAATTCGATAATCTAACGCGTTGGATTTACCTTGATGATATTGCACCAGAATAGCGTCAAGATAGCGGCAGTCAGCGTTAAGGGTCTTTTGCACCACCGCAGGCAATGCGCGGAATTTCCAGTCAGGCCAGATAAAGGTCACCGCCGCCCATGCGATAGCACATCCCACCAGCGTGTCGAAAACTCTCGGCCCTGCAACTTCAAAGCCTTCGCCCAAGAGGTTAAAGCACAACAATACCAACAGCGTGATGAACATGGTGGCGTGCGCGTATTGCACATTACGAAACGCAAAGAACAGCACGCCGCTTATTACGATCAGCAGCATTTGGCCGTCGAGTGATGGCACAAAATAGAGGATCGGTAATCCCAATAACACCCCCGCCAGCGTACCAATGATACGCAGCGCTAATCTTCGCTTGGTGGCGTTGTAGTTAGGCTGGCAAACGAACAAGCTAGTCAGCAGGATCCAATAGCCGTGATTTAAACCGGTAAATTGAATAAATCCGTAGCCTACGCCTAAGACTATCGACATACGTACCGCGTGGCGGAAGAGGGCGGATTGCGGCGTGAGATGACGGCTGATCCGAAGCTTCATGTCATTCCAACCGCTGATGCGATCGTCAGACAGAGTATTTTCTTCTTCCCGTTCGGCAGCCAAAGACTGTTCAGATTCAATATTAGCCAGCTGAGCATCTATCGCTTTGAGATTCAGCAACAGATTAAACAACGACTTCACCAAAATATGCTGATGGCCGTGCTGCGTGGCAATGCGTTGCAGCGTTGCTTCTAAATGAGTAAAGACCCGTTCAAAGCGTAAATCATGCTGATATTTCTGCTGAAGCAGAATGGATTGTGATAGCTGCGAACAGGCGCGTGCTTGCAGCATCAAAAGACGCTGGAAGCGGAACAACACGTCGCTATAGCGGAACATCTCGCTGAGCTGTTGGTATTGAAAATGTGAAGAGCTGGCACGTTCGTGAATATCTTGCGCGACAAAATAGTAATGCAGGGTACGGCGTGTACCGCGCTGGCCTCGGTCGCCTTTTAAACGCGTGAGCAAAGACGCTTTAGTCTGGTTCAGCGTGGTAACCAAATTACTGTTAGCCATCGCCACATCAATCAGCGGCTGATTGAAGTTGCCTTCCTGATCGGGATCGAACAAATTGGATTTTGCATCAAGATAAACGGCCAGTTGACCATAGCTACGCGCTAAAGCCTCTTGCAACGGGCGGATAGGGAAAATCAGATGACCCAGCAGCGTTAAGACGTTGTACCACACCGCACCAACCACCAAGAGCAACGGCTGCTGATACCAAATGTGATACATCGAGGTACCCAGCATGGTGTAAATCGCGATCAGCAGCGCGCCGAATGCGATAGTCGCATAGCGTTGCCCTAACGCTCCCAGCAAAATAAACCCGATGGTGGACGCCATCAAACCGATGGCAAAGAACCACGGATAAGGGAATAAAATTTCAATCGAAGCGGATGCAACGAAAAAGCAGGTTAAGGTAATGGCTAAATTACGCAGCCGCCCAACCAGTCGATCATCAAGATCGGCTAAGGCCGCAGCCACAACGCCAAGCGTTAGTGGGATTGTTAACCGCGGCTCACCGATAAACCACGGAAACCCTGCCGCTCCAGCCAGCGCAATAAAAATACGAAAGTTATAAAGCAGGGCGCTGCTGTACGCATAACGCCTTAAACCAGGTGCAAAAGAGAGCACGTTGTGACCCTTTATTTAAAACGACGACTCGCATTGGCGATACGCATCTGCTGCGCGACTTCAACGGGCACGACACGGCGACCCACTGGCCATAATGCAATAGCAGCAATTTTAAAGTTGGCAATGCCAACTGGAATTCCAATGATAGTGACGCACTGCACGATACCCGCGGCAATATGCGACAAGCACAGCCACCAGCCGAAGAGAATAAACCAGACAATATTCAGCAAGGTTCCACCGGTAGAAAGCAGCGCGTTTTTGCGGTCTGGATATAAGTCATCCACATGAACGGCTTCATTACCAAACGGCAGCAGAGAAAGTTTGGTGATTTCCCAGCATGAGCGGGTTAAGGGCAGCGTGAAAATTAAAACAACGCTGACTGCCGTTGCTAATAACCACCCCAAAGTCGTGAAAAAACCACCCAGAACAAAATTAAGAATATTAAGTACAGTTCTCATAGATCTTTACCTAAATAGCATTATTAACAATACACATTTTACCGCGCAGTTTACCTTGTTTTGGCTTTCTCTGATATTCATCTGCTATACCCACAGCGTAAAAGAGGGAAAATTCATAAAGATAAGTCCCATAACGCAGGTTCTAGGTATGTTACTGGAACACAGGTAAACTATAGTGATACTGAAGAACGAAAATACAGTGGCGAAACAATGGAACTGAGAGCAACCAAAATGGGCCAACATCTGGCTCAGCATCCTTATAACCGTGTCAGATTGCTGAATGCGGGCGTTGAGGTGAGCGGCGATCGCCATGAGTACCTTATTCCGTTTAACCAGTTGGTCGCTATTCATTGCAAACGAGGCATTGTGTGGGGCGAACTCGAGTTTGAACTGCCTGAAGCCAAAGTGGTGCGTTTGCACGGCACCGACTGGCAAGAGACGCAGCGTTTTTATCACCACCTACAGCAAAGCTGGCAGGCGTGGAGCGATGAAATGGCGCAAATCAGCGCCGACGTGCTTTCTGCACAGGTCACCGAGCTGGAACAGCTTAATCAGCAAGACCGCTGGCTCAAGCGCAGCGAACTCACTGATATTTGCACCATGATTAAGGGCTGTTTCGAAGCCATCCCTTTGCCGCAGCAGCGCCTTGAAGAGTTTGATAGCTGTCGTGAACGCTACCGCTATTGCCTTAAGTGGCTGAACTACGGTCTAAAAATGGTTGATGAACGTAATCAGCAATGGACCACGCGCATGCTGTCAGAGCACGCCGAGTTCTTTGAGCAGGTAGAAAGCCAGCCGTTGAATTCTTCTCAGGCTCAGGCCGTGGTGAACGGTGAAAACGGCGTTCTGGTGCTCGCTGGCGCCGGTAGCGGAAAAACATCCGTGCTGGTGGCGCGCGCCGGATGGCTATTGCTGCGCAAAGAAGCCATGCCAGAACAGATCCTGCTGCTCGCCTTTGGGCGTAAAGCCGCAGAGGAGATGAACGATCGTATCAAAGAGCGGTTGCATACGGCAGATATTCAGGCCAAAACCTTCCATGCGTTAGCGCTGCAAATTATCAATCACAGCGGCAAGAAAACGATCAATATCAGTAAGCTTGAAGGCGATGCTCAGGCTCGGCAAAAGCTGTTGGTGAAAACGTGGCAGCAAGAGTGTGCGGCGAAAAAAGCGCAGGCTAAGGGCTGGCGCCAATGGTTAACCGAAGATCTGGATTGGCGGGTCGAAGAGGAAAACTACTGGCAAGACAAAAAAGCTCGCGATGCGCTTAGCCCTTAAACTGGAACGTTGGGTAGGGCTAATGCGTGAGCATGGCGGCTCGCAGGCTCAGATGATTGAAGATGCGCCGGAAGAGATTCGTGATTTATTCCAAAAGCGCATTCGCCTAATGGCTCCGTTGCTCAAAGCTTGGAAAGCGGCACTAAAAGAGGAAGGTGCAGTAGATTTCCCTGGGCTGATACAGCAGGCGATCGCCGTGCTGGATAAAGGGCGATTTATTAGCCCGTGGAAGCACATTCTGGTCGATGAGTTTCAGGATATCTCGCCGCAGCGTGCGAAGCTGCTTGAGGCACTGCGTAAGCAAAACTCACGCACAAACCTGTTTGCCGTCGGAGATGATTGGCAGGCTATCTATCGTTTCAGCGGCGCAGAACTTACGCTTACCACCGCGTTTACCCAGCATTTTGGCGACAGCGATCGGCGCGAGCTTGATACCACGTATCGCTTTAACCGCAGGCTTGGCGAGATCGCCAACGGTTTTATCCAGCAAAACCCCCACCAGCTACGTAAAGCGCTAAATAGCCTGTCTGAAGGGCCGAAGAAAGCGGTGACGATCCTGCCGCAAGAACGATTGGAAGATTTGCTAAACAAGCTCAGCGGCTACGTAAAACCTGAAGAGCGCATCCTGATTCTGGCGCGTTACCGCTACCTTAAACCGGATGTTTTAGATAAAGCCGCCACTCGTTGGCCTAAACTCAACATTGAATTCACGACTATTCACGCCAGCAAAGGACAGCAGGCTGACTATGTGATTATTTTAGGCTTACAAGAGGGCAAAGATGGCTTCCCAGCCACCACGGGGGAATCGGTTATCGAACAGGTTCTATTGCCACAGAGCGAAGACTTCCCAGACGCTGAGGAACGCAGGCTGCTTTATGTCGCGCTAACGCGAGCGCGCCATCAGGTATGGTTGATGCAGGATGTCGATAAACCGTCGGTGTTTGTTGACCAGCTCAAACGACTGGGCGCAGCGGTACAGCGCAAGCCATAAAAAATGGGGACTTCAGTCCCCATTTTTGCCTCTTTTCCCAGATTTACTTCAAACGCTCAGCTAAGTAGCGCTGATAGTCGGGGATCGCGATCTCGACTTCTTCTTTGAACATCGGAGAACTAATCAGGAAATCGGCCGTAGAACGGTTATTAGCGACGGGAATATTCCAAACCGTCGCCAAGCGCAGCAACGCTTTGACGTCGGGATCGTGCGGAACCGCATTGAGAGGATCCCAGAAGAAAATCAGCATATCGATTTTTCCTTCTGAAATCAGAGAACCCACCTGCTGATCGCCGCCCATTGGGCCACTTAGCATGCTGTTCACAGGGATGCCGGTTGCACGCTGGATAAGATTACCCGTGGTGCCGGTAGCAGAAAGCTGATGCTCAGCCAGCTGATCGCGGTTCGCCTGCACCCAGCTCAGCAGCGCCTGTTTGCAGTGATCGTGAGCAACAAGCGCGATGTGTTTTTTCTTAGCAATAGTGCGAGTGGTGAGTTCCATGTCTAGACCTTTAGCCAATCATATGAATTCACACACAATACAATAAGGTTGCTGACCATAATCAGACTAGACGCAAAAAAATAGGCTGCCTGATGATTAATTCATCATTTTTGTGTTTTTTTAACCAATGCAGGCAGAGCGGCTGAGGCGTCGGAGAGGTTATAGCGCTCCATCGCCTGTTCATAGTTTGCTAACAGCGGCTGGCTGATATGCAAAACATCAGATTTGTATTCCACCGGATTACCCCGGTTATTCAACAAATCGAAGCTGAGGCTTTTCTCAAACGCGCGAACGTCATGCTCGTTAAGCAGCTTGGGAATTTTGATGCTGATTGAGGTGTAGTCTCGTACATCAAATACCACCACTAAAGGTACCGAGGTAAACATTTGCTGGTGCTGGCCCGCAGGAGGAACCATTTTCTCGACGCGGAACAATATTTGATGAACACCGCCGTTGAGCTCTAGGCTATCGGCGCTTTTAAATAGGGCACTCGGCAACGGCTGACCATCGACGGCCAGAAGTTCGACTTCTGAGCTAAACTTTAAGGTAGTAGCAAAAACGGACTGGCTGAGCAAAAATAGCAACGCACCTGTCTGTAAAACGCGATATCTCATGAAACCCTCAACTATAGACTGTGCGAAGGACATTGTTCAGTAGCCAGCATGGTGTGTCAAAGTATTTTGTTATTAATACTTACTTACATGTTAGCCGATGAATATCAAATATACCCACAACCACGACTCACTTAGGCTAAGCAAAGTGATAAGAATGAACCGTTTCGCGCACTCTTTGTATTTGCCACTTATGGAGCCAGCATGACCGAACAACAGATTAAATCCATTCTGCAACAGGTAAAGCACATAGCGTTAGTCGGTGCGAGCGATAAGCCACATCGCGCAAGTTATGGGGTGATGGCCTATCTGCTTGAACAAGGCTATCAAGTCACGCCCGTCAGCCCTAAATTGGCAGGGCAAGACCTGCTAGGCCAAAAAGTGTATGCCACCTTGGCTGAAATTCCGCACCCAATTGATATGGTTGATGTATTTAGAAATTCAGAGGCGGCTTACGGCGTAGCGGAGGAGGCTATTGCGGTTAACGCGAAGGTGCTGTGGCTCCAGCTTGGCGTCATCAATGAACAGGCTGAAAAACTGGCAACAGAGGCCGGATTACAGGTTGTGATGGATCGCTGCCCTAAAATTGATATCCCGCGCTTTGGATTAGAAAAGGCGTAAAACATAGACAAAAAAGCCCAGAATACTGTAACAGCGTTTACTTCAGCTCGATTTTAGGGGGAGCACACCGATGGGGTCGTAGCGGCGTAAGCCGCCGTAGCGCCCCGCGGTGTGGTAGACCCGTGTATCTCGAGCTTTTAATGAACGATGTTATAGAATTCTGGGCTTTTAAATAAAAGAATTCAGAACGTTAGTTTCTCAGCCGTGGTGCCTGCAACTGGTGGCGGATTGATTCGGCCAAATCATCCATAGAAGGCTGTTCAGGATGGGCATCGCTGTTTTCACCATCAAGCTGCGCTTCAGCCAAATAGGTATGCACCGCTTCACCATCATCATTCTCCATCACAACGTGATACCACGGCATATGACGCAAATGTTCATTTGCGGCTAGCTCGTCGGCGTCGGGTGCGACTTCGAGTGAATATTCAGGGTCAATATCTACCACCACGCCCAATGAGCCTAACAGTTTGTGGCGTACCTGCTGTCCGATGCCAAATTTGCTGGTAATCATAATGACCTCCTGAGAAACCGTTGCTCTTTCCCCTGTTATTGCGGGTCGCACCAACAGGGTTTACCTATAAATATGTGGGCGGAGACGAACGTTTCAACCTTATCCATGGTATTTGCCACTGCCTGAAACCGTTCATGGCAGCGACAATCGCTTTTTGATTAACCGACTACACGACAAGCAAAGCCTTTCAGATACAGACCTTCAGGGTAAGACGCGATAACCGGATGGTCGGCTGCCTGACGGTACTGCTCTATAAATTGTACATCACGTCCAGCATCTATGGCGGCATCGGCTAAAATTTTCTGGAACAATTCTATTGGCATGAGTCCTGAACAAGAGAAGCTCAGCAAGATGCCGCCGCTGTTCAGCAAGTTCATCGCCAACATATTGATATCTTTATAGCCACGGCATGCGCCCGCCAGCTGACTTTTGTTTTCGACAAACTTCGGCGGGTCCATGATGATAAGGTCAAATTTACGGCCTTCATCGCGGTATTTGCGCAGCAGTTGGAAAACGTCGTCACGGACGAACTCAGCCATACTCAAATCTAGCTGGTTGAGCTCGACGTTTTGGCGCGCCACGTCTAATGCCGCCTGTGAAGTATCTACGCTGATCACGTGCTCACAGCCGCCCATTAGTGCAGATACTGCGAATGCGCCGGTGTAAGAGAAACAGTTCAGCACTTTGGCGTTGGCTGAAAAACGACGCGCCGCGAGTCGGCTATCGCGCTGATCGAGGTAAAAGCCAGTTTTATGGCCTTCTTTAATATCAACCAAAATCTGCATGCCGTGTTCACGGATAGGCAGTAAGGCTGGTGGTTCATCGCCCAGCACTAAACCTTGTGCCAGCGGTAAACCTTCTTTTTTACGCACCGCAACGTCTGAACGATCGTAGATAGAACACTCTGGATAGCAATGCTGCAGCGCGGCTAACAGATTAGCACGCTGGTATTCTGCGCCTGCTGAAAGCAATTGCAGGACGATGAAATTTTGGAATCGGTCGATGGTAATGCCCGGCATGCCATCAGACTCACCGGCGATCAGACGATAACCTGTTAAATCATCGCGCTCGGCCAGCCATGTGCGCCATTGCTGAGCGGTTTGCAGGCGATTGATGAAAAAGTCACGATCCACGGCTTCCTGCTGATCAAATGTCCAAACACGCGCACGGATTTGAGACTGAGGTGAAAAAGCGGCGCGGGCCAGCCATTTTCCCTGAAAATCGCAAACGTCGATGGTTTCACCTGAAGCAGCATTACCCTCAACGCGGGTCACTGCACCGGAGAATACCCATGGATGGCGGCGGAGTAAGGACTTTTCGCGTCCTTTGGCAAGAAATAAACGTGCGGTCATGTTAGTTTTCTATGATCAATGATGAATCAGACAAATAAGGTGCGACATTGTCCGGTTATGGGACAAGAAAAGCAAATACCCAAATCATTCGGAGCTTAGGGAGGCAATATGTCAAAAGTCAGTATGGCGGCGTATGTCGCAGGCAGCGTGCAGGGCGTGGGCTTTCGCTATAACACGCAGCGTCAGGCACGGGCGCTCAATCTCACTGGTTACGCCTACAACATGAATGATGGACGAGTGGAAGTGGTGGTAGAAGGTGAGGCTGACGCGGTAGAGCAGCTGATTGAGTGGATAAAGCAGGGCGGTCCACGCGGTGCCCGAGTCGATCAGGTACTCACAGAACCGCGTCCGCTACAGAATTTCAGCCAGTTTAAAATCAAATACTGATTAAATGCATTTCACCGGTTTCGGCAAACCCGCAAGCTTGGTGGCTTGTTTTGCTGGGCCCTTAGGAAATAGGCGATATAAATAGCGGCTATTTCCTTTCTCTTCGCCATACTTTTGAGTCATGGCTTTTACCAGCATGCGAATGGCCGGTGACGTATTGAACTCCATATAGAACTCACGTACAAAACGCACCACTTCCCAGTGGGCTTCGCTCAGCTCAATACCTTCTTCCATCGCCAGCAAAGGCACCAGCTCTTCGCTCCAATCGCTACTGTTCAGTAAGTAACCCTGCGCATCCGTCTCAATCTGGCGGCCAGCAAATTCTAACATTGGGAATGTATCTCTTATCGACAAATCAGCGGCTATTGTAACTCAAGGAGCGGCAGTGCAGCAAAATGAGCAACCTGAGAGGGGAGAAGCAGCGTTTAAACCTACCGTGCAGAAACAAGAAAGCCCCGCTTTTGGCGGGGCACATTTTATTGGGTAAAACATGTTGTTGGGTAAAACCGTTCTACATATTCAGCTGGGCTGAATTAGTTACTGCGTGCGAAACCCAAAATGCTCAACAGGCTGATGAACAGGTTATACAGGGACACATACAGGCCAACGGTGGCGCGGATGTAGTTGGTTTCGCCGCCATGAATAATGTTGCTGGTTTCCCACAGGATGGCACCCGTAGAGAACAGGATAAACAGCGCACTGATTGCCAGCGACAGCGCAGGGATCTGTAAGAACAGATTAGCAATCACGGCAACCAGTAAAATAACAAAACCTGCCATCATCATTCCGGACAGGAATGACATATCTTTGCGCGTAGTCAGCACGTAGGCCGAGCAGCAGAAGAACACCGCCGCCGTACCACCCAGCGCCAGCATAATCAGATCGCCTGCACCGCTTGCGATAAAGGAACTTAAAATCGGGCCAAGGGTATACCCCATGAACCCAGTCAGCGCGAACACCGCCAAAATACCGGCAGGGCGATCGGCTAAACGATAGGTTAAGAACATCAGGCCATAGAAACCAACCAGCATCAACAGCAGACCCGGAGCAGGCAACATCAGCACCGTGCTAGCCGTGGCGGTTAATGCGGAGAACGCCAGCGTCAGTGCCAGCAGAAAATAAGTATTGCGCAACACTTTATGCGTGCTCAGCAGAGAGTCGCGCGAAGATGAGCTGGAAACAACAATACGGTCCATAGAATTTTTCTCTTGTGTAATGAATCGATCGGAAAATTATTGATCTAGAGCAAAATAATAGAGAGGACAGCGCATACACGAAAGGCGTTTTACCCTTCTTTACTTTGATTACCGAGGGAAACTATCTAACAGAAAGGTGCGATAACGTTGATGTTTTCATCAGTACGCTGAAAAATAAAACAAACAAACTAATAATTGGTGATTTTATCGGCATTCGATCATTCTCGTGCTTTACAAGAAATTCGTGTGCCGTTATAGTTCGTCCCGTTGCGGAGGAGTGGCTGAGTGGTTTAAGGCAGCGGTCTTGAAAACCGTCGAGTGTAACAGCTCCTAGAGTTCGAATCTCTACTCCTCCGCCAAAATTCGAAGGCCACGCTTTTAAGCGTGGCCTTTTTGCTTTGGTATTTTGCCAACCCCAAATGTGTTATCTCACGAGGGAAATCCCCTTAGCGAAATACATTCGCCTGTGTGGCATGGGCGATGTACTCAATGGCTTCCTGAGCACGCACGCTGTTTCCTTCTTTATCCAGCGGCGGTGAATAGACCGCAACCGCATATTTCCCCGGCACAACGGCAAAAATTCCACCGCCAACGCCACTTTTAGCTGGGATCCCCACGTTATACAGCCATTGGCCTGAACCGTCGTATAGTCCCGCAATCGCCATTTCAGCCAGAATCTTTGGCACGTTCTCTTCAGCGATCAGACGTTTACCGCTATAAGGTGATTGGCCATGATTAGCAATCGTCGCGCCCATTTTCGCTAAGTCGAGGGTGGAGGCATCTACGGAACATTGGCGGGTATAAAGATCCACGGCTTCACGCGGATTGCTATACAGCCGACCGTATGACTGCATCAGCAAGGCGAGAGCCTGATTATGCTGATTGGTTTCTGATTCAGACTGATAAACTTCTTGGTTAACGTGCAGTTGGTTGTCGGCAAAGGCATTCAGATTACCGATAATCTGTTGCCATTTTGCGTCAGGGGTCTTGGCGTTAAGCAAACTCACCGAGCTAATGGCACCCGCATTCACCAGCGGATTCTGCGGACGCTCTGGGCGCAGCTCAACGGCTAAGCCTGAATTAAAGGGAAGTCCAGTGGCATTCGCACCCAGCTTATTCAGCGTCTGTTTTTGCCCTTGTTGCTCCATCACCAGCGCCAGAGTAAAGACCTTGGTGAGCGATTCGAGGGGGAAAAGAGCATCTTTATTGCCAGCGGAAAATATTTTCCCATCAACGGTGGCGATGACGATAGCGTAATTATCAGGGCTATACTTCGCCAAGGCGGGAATGTAATCCGCCACATCTCCGCGTTTATCATTCTTAAATTGCGTGTAGGCATTTTGCACGATGGCTGAATAGTCAGTGGTTGACGATTCAGGACTCGGTGCCGTTTTGGCGTAGCTATTTCCCATCAAACACGCGGCAACAAACAGGGCCGCGACAAACTTGGTATTGACCAGAACGGTCGTTTTTATAAGCGTCTTCATATCAGTTTCCTAGCGTGATGAACTGCTGTGAGGCGGTAAGGCAGGAAAAGGGAAACATGCACCGCGGCATGTCTCCCTACAGATAGTGATGGTGGCAACGGGAATGTTATTTAGCTTCAGCTTCAATAATGAATTGCTCTGAAGGTTCGTTATCATCCACCATGCTGTCGAGGCTCCTCGCGGTTCCGCGGCAGCCTTCACCGTAATGTTCACCTTCCCAACGGCCCACCAGCGCAGCACCCACGGCATTACTCATCACGTTAGTGGCTGAACGGCCCATATCAAGGAAAGGATCGACGCCCATCAGCAGAATCAAGCCCGCTTCAGGAATATTAAACTGGCTCAGCGTGGCAGCGATAACCACCAGCGAGGCTCTTGGAACACCTGCCATGCCTTTGGATGTCAGCATTAAGATCAGCAGCATGGTAATTTGCTCGCCCATACCCAGATGGATATTGCAGGCTTGCGCAATAAAGATAACGGCAAACGAACAGTAGGCCATTGAACCAACAAGGTTAAACGAATACCCAATCGGCAAGACGAAGCTGGCAATTTTGTTGCTGACGCCAAATTTTTCCAACGCTTCTAACGTACCCGGGAAGGCGGCCTCGGAACTTGAGGTGGTGAACGCCAGCAGGGCAGGCTCAGAAATACCTTTGATCAGTCGCAGGGTACAGCGGCCAATCAGCAATACTGAACAGCCAATCAGGATCACCCACAGGCCTGCCAGCGTGAAGTAAAACTCGCCCATGAAGATCCCGGCGCTCACTAACACTCCAAGACCACGCTCAGAGATCATCGCGGAGATGGCGGCAAAGACCGTCAGAGGCGCGAAAAGCATCACGTAGCCGGTGAGTTTCAGCATCAAATGCGCTAGCGAATCCAGCACGGATACGATTGGCTTGGCTTTATCGCCGATGGCGGAAAGGCTGATCCCCATAAAGATAGAGAACACCACGATCTGTAGAATTTCATTACGCGCCATCGCGTCAACGATGCTGGTTGGGATCGCGTGAGCAATGAACACTTTGGCCGAGAACGGTACTGGCTCAATGCCGTCAACGGCACCTGCGCCCGCTGCGACAAAGTTGATACCATCGCCAGGTCTTAACAGATTCACCACAACCAGACCCAGTAAAATGGAGATGAACGCGGCGCAGATGAACAAAAATAGAGTCTTAGAAAAAACACGTCCTAAGGTTTTGGCATCGCCCATTTTCGCGATCCCGACCACCAGCGTTGAAATGATTAACGGAGCAATAATCATTTTGATTAAACGCAGGAAAATATCAGTAAAAATAGAGATCTCGGAGGCGTAAGACTTAGCGAATTCTTGGCTACAGAACTCGTTTATTAAAAAACCAGCAATAACACCTATTATCAGACCCAATATGATCATTGTGGTTAGGTTTTTCGATTTCATAATGATTCCATTTATAAGTAGGGTAGTATCATTTCTC
The DNA here is from genome assembly GCF_001586165.1 of Obesumbacterium proteus. Lineage (NCBI taxonomy): Bacteria > Pseudomonadati > Pseudomonadota > Gammaproteobacteria > Enterobacterales > Hafniaceae > Obesumbacterium > Obesumbacterium proteus. The sequence continues at coordinate 2,936,237 of NZ_CP014608.1, forward strand.
TAACGTTATTGAATAACGGAGCTGATGTTGTGCTTCATTGAATGAAATTTTTACCCACGGCATGTTTGTGTATTAAATACTTCCTCTTTATTGCCAAGTCATCATTACCAAGTTATAGGCAAAGTTGTGTCGTAAAGTGATGGTGCTAAAAATGCCGTAAAGAAAAACAGTACTTTCAGGTTAGAACGGTGCAAAGCACAGCGAACGACGGAGCGTTTTGCACCGTGTATTTCATGTTGATATTTAAAAAACTAAACAGCGAATTCGAGTTTTAACAGCGGCGCGTGCTGCTGAGCGCCATAAACATCGGTATCGCCCACCGAGCCAGACACAATGCCACGAGGCATCACGACTTTAACGGCGTTCGCGGGGTCGAACCACACGATGCGGTGAACTGATTTTGGATCTATTTTATAAATCTGAGCAATCAGCTCTTTTTTAAATTGTCCTGATTCTTTGATGTGGGAATATATTTTTTTATCCTTAAATAAAATATCCAATACTAATTCATAAGGACCCGCATTTTTAGATCTGACCACATGAGCCAAATCTAGAATTGATTGTTTCATGCGATCGCTCCTTCAGGCGTCACGTTTTCTAAACGGAACTTAAATTTAATCTCTGGGGTATATTCCATTAAATGATAAATGGAGAATTCATACACCACGCCGCCTTTAATATCCGACGGAGAGAATGGGAATGCCAAATTACCCGCGGTTGCAATTCGACCGTTATAGCCATAATGCAACAGGGTAGAGCGGGCAAGAGAGCAAATACTGTCGGCCATCGCCTGAGTTGGCGCAACGACGTCGAGTAAAATCCCCAGTTCATAAGAGGTGGTATCCGCCTCAGGCTCCATTTCACCCATCACGCCATTTTTGCCATAAAGATGGAAATTCAGCTTCACGGCATCAGGTGCGATGCTCAAGTTCTTCTCTACGCTCTGACGCACTTCCACCAAGATATCGTCAATGTTGGCAATCATGATCGGATCGCGCGTCCCTGCAATACTGAGCGTACGGTAGCCCACTGGGCGAGCGCCTTCCAGTTTCACGGTGTAAGGCGTTTCTTCATGCACCGAACCGGTCACACGGACTTGGCCATTTCCGGCATCCTTAAACTGACAGGCTTTCAGATTCAGCACACCACCTGGGCCCGGCAAGAAATAAGGGTCAGATTTCTCATAGAGCGTATGCGCTGCCGCAGATGTCTCAGTAAACTGACGCTTTTTGTTGAATGCTTTCAGGGTAAAACCGCTTTCGTCCAGAATGCCCATCGCGCAATCAGAACCTGACCCCGGCGTGGCCGCAATGGCCGCACACTCCAGTATTTTGCCGCAGTGCAGCGCCAAACCTTCGTCGAATCCCTGCATGATCGGCAGAGCCGCAAAGCAGGCGGGATCGTAGGCTCGGCCACCTAACACCACCTGAGCACCCGCCGCCAGCGCTTCTTGGAACGGTTCGATACCCATTTGCGCCACGATATAAGTGGTTGCATCGATGGCTTCGTGGGTCAGTTCAGGAACAAAATCCAGCGCGGTAATTTTTCCCGCGTCCAGCGCAGCGTGAACGACCGCCTTATCCACGTCGGCAGGGATCACCGCCATGGTAAATTCGAGCGCTTCCTCTTTGGCTATCTCAAGAATGATTTGGCGACACCACTCCAGATGCGGCGCGGCACCGGAACCTCCGGCGGTACCAATCACCACCGGAATATTGTGCTGAACACCGGCAGTGATCATATAGCGCAAATCACGCTTGACCCCTGCGCGGTCGGTGAAGGCTTTGCCTGCGCCGAGATAATGCGGGCCCGGATCGGAAGAACCCGCATCAACGGCGATCAAATCGGGAGATTCCTCCATCGCCAACATGAAGCTTTCTTCTGGAAACCCGTATCCCAGAATGGCGGTTGGCGACAAGATCTTAAACGTTTTAGACATGTTAGTTCGCCTTTGCATTCAACTGAGCGAGAGTACGAGACATCTCGTTAAACGCGATATTCATCCCTTCATCAAAGCCCATACCCGGCTTGATCAGCATGCGCATTGGACGTGAGGCGATGGCAACGTGCACGCAGGTGCGGGCGCTAACGTCGGTTTCGTTACAGGTACCGCCCTGATACGCTTCCATGCCTTTTTTATTGCAGTAAAGAACGGCGTCGACGATGTTATGGATACTGCCCAGATCCGGCGTTTTAATCTGAACCATATGGCAGCTGCCTGCGTCGGTAAAATCGATGATGTCTTGATAGGTATTGCACCATTCGTCGGCGACGATTTTGACCTTAGAACCCAGCTTTTTGAGATGATGGGTGATCTCGGTTAACAGGCGGATCTGATCGGGTTTATTACCGGCATCAACCGGACCTTCAATGTACAGTTCCAGATCGCCCGCTTGTTCTTGCAGACTGGCGATATATTCCGCGCAGCGGATCGGATCTTTATCAAAAATCAGACCGATGGTGCCGTAAACGTCAATATGCAGGTTCGGTTTATAGTTAGGATCGACGCGTAGATCGGCAATGCGTTTTGCCAGCCAGCTCACATACTCGCGCAGCTTCTCACCGTTACGGCCCAGTTTTTCATCGACGTTGTTAATCAAGCCGTGTGGCAGCACATCGACGCCTTTCACAATCATTTTGTCGACGGCGATGTAGCGATCGTCACCGCTTTGGCCAAACAGAGGGATAGATTCAGCGATAACCGGCAGATGCCATTCGTCACAGACCACTTCGGCTTTTAAACGTCCGGTGGCTAACGCGGTTGCGTCCAGCAACGCCTGTGACAGACCGTAGCGGATCGCCGTATGCAGCTGTTTGCCTTCAATGGTGACTTCGTCGAAGAAACGGGCGTTAAGCAAAAACTCATCCACGCTGCGGCCTTCAAGCAGCGGCTTAATGTGTTTTTCCAAGAAAGGAACAAAATTCGCCGCCACAAACAGCGGATCGCGACCGCCTGCGCCAGAGTATTGCACCGCCGCGCAGTCACCCACGGCCACCGCGCCGTTTTCTAAAATTAATTGGATAGAAACGCATTCACCGGCCTGACGAATCGAGGTAAACCCTGGCGTGACCGGCTTCCCTTTATAGATAAACCCATCTAACTGAGCGCCATTTTTAATCGCCTGCTGATCGTCAAAATAGAAGGATGAATTACCAGCGGTGAAGAGTGCGTGTTTGATTTTCATTATGGTCTTCCTATTAATTTGCTATGGGATACAGCGTTAATATCATCAATGATCATTTGGAAAGAGGGCTCGCGGCCTTCTTCCTTGGCGCGTTCGGCAACAAAATCGTGGTGCAGCGTCAAGACATCACTAGGCAGCGGCACAGAACCCGGATCGAATACGCGGATTGCCCCGTTGTTGTCGCGGATCGGCAGCATTTTTCCTGAGTTACAGGTTGCTGGCGCAAACGGCACATCGAGTACACCGGCTTCAAAGGCGCGTACCGTGCCGATCGCGATGTCACCGTTGCCCAACTCCAGCACTTTGTTCATCACGGCGCGTACTTCACGCTTAATCAGCTCCACTTCGCGATCGACTTCTAGGCACGGCGGGAATTTCTGATCGCGAACCATGTTCAGCATTTGATTCGAGGCGCGTAACCCTTGACCATTGGCCTCCGCGGTTGGGATGCCATAGGCCTCGTGCGGGCTCTTAGTAATCACCTTGGTGGCACCAGCCATTCCAGCAACCGCTGCGCCCCAAGAGATAACCGCGAATGCGCGGGACTCATCTTCAGGGAAACCGCCCATCCACTGATGGAAAACGGTGCTCAGCTCATAGTTTTCATAGCCGTTAGCACGGAAATATTCATGAGACAGATCGCGCAGCGACTTAATGGCGGCAATGTCTTGCACGATATTGCCAACCTGACCGTAGCCGACGGTAATAGAGCGAACGCCTTGCTCCAGCGCGAGCAGACCTTCAATGATGGCCACCGCATGGGAAACAAACGGCGGGATCAGCGTGCCGGTCAGTGGGCCGAACGGCTCGCGGTTGATCCGAATACCGTGCTCTTCATACACGCCGATCAAGCGGTCACAGTACTGCCAATCCCGGATGGATTTTTCGAGCGTCACGCGTTTCGCATAGGGAATGTTGTAGGAAATGCCGCCGCCTTCGTAGCTGGTAAATCCGCTGGCCATGGCGATCTCGGCTAACAGGCGAGCGTCGGGCGTGCCGTGACGGATCTGTAGCGGCTTGTCGAGCGATTCGGTAATGCCGCGGCAGGCTTTTACTCCGTGGTTAACGACCGGCAGACCGTTAAGCTTCGAGGTTCCTGCTTCAATGGATTTCTGAATGCCGATGGCGGCTTCTTCATAACGATTCAGACGGGTATAGGCATCAATGGTGGTTGGCAGCAGATCGCAGTCTTTTTGCAGCGTTTTAAGCAGCGCAATATGCTCTTCAATTAACGCCACTCCCGCACGTGGCTGGCTGAGCGTAATACCTTGGCTATCGGCTTCAAACAGCGCCTTGGCGAAGTTTTTTGATTCAGGGATCGTTTGCTGATATTTGACGCAGTCCTCAAATTTCTCAACATCCTTTCCGGTATGCCAGGTTTGTAAAACACCGGCACGCTCGGTCATAAAATCGTCTAACGTAATTTTTTTGTTTCGAAGTTCCATCATGACTCCAATTTCTATTTGTTCAAAATTTGAACGCTAGTCTGAGCGGCAGCTTTAGGAAAGCGGCGAGCGACATTGGCGAGTAGCGGAAGTAAACCCTGTGTATCTCGGTAATATTCAAACTGACTTGGCAGCAGCACTTGTTTGCCGTCATCGTCCAGATCGTGATATTTCAACCAGTGGTGAATATCGAAATCATTGGCGCGTGATAGCCAGCCGCCGGTGCCGATCACTTTTCTAATCGGATTGAGATCTCGGCCCACTTGGAGGTCGACATTTCCGGCGCAGGTGCAAACCTGTACTTTTTTACCCGCGTGGCGTTCAGCGGCGTAACCCACGCAGATCCCCGCCAGCAGTTGATCAAAGACGCGTTCTTCATCGGTGCGCGGCAGATACCCTGGATGCGCCACCAGATGTTTTAGGTAGTGATGAAAGGCCGCAATTTTGCTTTCTTGATGAGAAAAATAATGCGCAATCAGCGGTGCTCCGGTTTCACCCGCCGTGATAGCCGACACGCGCATCCCCAGATCGCCCTCCACCGTGCGTTTGACGATGGGTTCAGGTAATCCATGCATCACGGTGTCTGGTGCCAGACTGTTCTGGTTAGCCGAGTAAATATCTGTCGTGGCGCCCCCCATATCGATAAGCATGAAGGTTTCCCATCCCACGACATGGCGGCGGATTTGCTCCACCAGCTCGAACACGGAGTAGGGGGTCGGCAACGGTTCTTCACCAGTTTGCTCAACAATGACGTCTAAGCCTTTTCCCTTCACAATTTTATGCAGGAAAATATCGCAAATAGCGCTGCGAGCACCCAACGGGCTCGGGTTATCCAGACTCGGCAAAACGTTATCGACGATGGTTAAATCTTTATCGCCGAGCAGATCTTGAACCTCATCTTGTAGGTCGCGATTACCCGCATAAATAATGGCGCAGTCGAGATTAGATTTGGCCAACAGCTTGGCGTTGGCTAAACCATGGGAACAGTCACCGCCGTCGGTGCCTCCGGTAAACAGCAAAATATCGGGCGGCGTGGCTTCTAAAGCGCGCAGATCCGCTTTGTTCAGGTTATAAGCAAAATGCTGCGAAACCTTTGCTCCGGCAGAATGCGCCGTGACCTTCGCCGATTCTAGCGTGATGCTGGGCACCAGACCGATGGCAGCAACGGCTAGCCCACCTTTGGCTGACGAGGAATAATCAAGTTTGATTTTTCCCGATGCCAAGAGAGGACGAGCATCATCAACGTTGAGGATTTTATTCAGAACGGTAAAAAATCCTTCAGCCAGATGGTGCGGTGTTGTTGGGGATAATGCGCAGTTCTTGACTTCAATATGGTCATTATCTCCCACCTCGAACACTGCTCCTTTCGTCCAGGTGGAGCCGATGTCGATAGAGACGTTGATCATTGCACGCCCTCTGCCACGCGCTCGTTTTGCATTACGGGCTCAATGTCTTTTCTCATCAGCGAGCAGACCAGCTCGAGATCCGTATCGGGTGCGAAGACTCGGTTAAAGCCCATGCCTTTGAACTTGGCTTCGATGTCGCAAAAATCATGTTTGCCGATAACCAAATTGCCGCCCACGTAGAGCAGAATGTCGCCGATGCCGCGCTCAATGCAGTTTTCCCGCATGCCAATGCAGTCCACTTCACCGTGCCCATAAATAGAGGAAACGACGATAGCCTGTGCGCCGGTTTCAATGGCTGCGTCAATGTATTCATCTTGGCTAACCATTACGCCGAGATTAATGACGTTGAAATCGTGCATGGTGAATACGCGATCTAATACTTTGTTACCAACAGCATGGCAATCAGCACCGATGACGCCAATAACAATTGTTGGATTTTGCATGTTAATAAGCCCTCTATTTAGATAACGGTCCATATTTAGCTTGGTGACTGGAAAGTTAATGCCATGATCAGAATCATGACTAAAACCAACCAGAGGTTATTTTTGTGACATGCTGCATATAAAGTGTTGGCGATAACGCGACGATAAAAATGTAAAAATATCGCTGAATATTTGTTCATCTCAATGTGCTTTTTGCGCTGATTAAACACAATTGATATCTCGTCAGGAGTTCTTGAAAAATAAATAACTTATTGTATGAAAATAACTTAATGTCAAAAAAATCGTTAACAAACATGTTGTTACAGTGGTTTTGTTTTTAATTAAAATAAATAAAACCCACCAGCTTGATAAATTATTCTCTAATTTGTGATCTACTTAGTGTTTATTGAAATGTGACCCTTGTCATAGTTATTGGATATTTTTATAAATTAAAAAAGAAGAGAGAGAACAATCTAAGAATAAACTCACTGCTGATGAATAAATAAATTCATCTAACATCGATGCGACGCGTTGAAATATTCACTCAGCTATACTGAGTGACAATTAGTGCGAAATGAATAACGAGTTTAAATATCATCTCAATAGTCTATTTTATCTTGTAAATAATTGAGGTGCGTTAAGGTATTATTTAGGAATCGTCGCTAATGAACGCCACCGGCAACGGTTTTTACGATATGAATTTTCGGATAGCTTTCTGCTATTTTTCGCTCCTGCAATGCACTGACGATTTTGTCGATATCATGCTTACGCCGATCGCAGAGCAGGCCAACGACGCTTCCGCTGTGGGCGACATTCAAACCATAAATCCCCCAGTGTTCGACCAGATCGCGCAGGCGGTTAAACTCGGGCTTGGGCAATAAAGCCTCACTGGCGATCGCGCTAAGGGTAGTCGCTTCACCCAGGCGGTAGTAACAGCGGCGATGGTTCGCAAGGTGAAATTGAATCAGGGCATTTTCTAAATTCTGTGCCTGATTAAGTAACAGCGACCGGCGATCTCTGCGGTGAAACTCTTCGGTGATAATGCGCTGCGGGCTTTCTAATAGCACAATATCCAGCGTGGGCAGCCACAGGAAATGCCGCTGGGTTTGCGCCGTCTGATGGTCAAAAAGCGTTAGGTTTTTAAAGATGGTGCTGTCCGTAGGCTCGATGGCCACGCAAAGCGCGGCCAGCTGTTCGGCGCTCAGCGCGTGGTTAAGCAAACGCGCGGTAGCCACTGCCGTGGCGGCAATATCCGCGGTGCTGCTGGCTAGGCCTTTGGCTACCGGAATGGTTGAGTCAAACTCAATGCGCATACTTTCGGCAAGCCGTGGGGATTCACCGAAATAGGACAACACCTGCAAAAGCATTTGTCGCATTCGCGGGCGCTCGTGTGGGCTCGGTTTCCCTTCATTCACGTAAACGGTGCTATACCAGTTGATAGGGCAGGAGATCAGCTTTTCTCCTCCCTCCATCCATCCCTGTAGCAGTTCACCACATGAGGCCGGACAGGATGCTTCAGCCATAAATCACACCTTAATGCCGATGTTTAAACGTCTTCCCTTGGCTATATCGCCTGCAGCAACAACTCTTGGCTGATATCAACCTGACTGGAAGCAAATGACAGCATTTCGCTGAGATTGACCACTTGGCCAATGACCAACAGCGCAGGCGCGTGTAGATTCTTACGCTGAATTTCATCCTTAAGCGTGGTTAAAGTGCCTTTCGCCATCTGCTGTTTCTGCTGGCTGGCATACATCACAGCCGCCGCAGGCGTATCGGGGGATTTACCCGCATCGATCAACAGCTGGCAGATCTCCTCTTGTCGGGTCATACCCATAAGCACAATCAACGTGCCTTCCAGCTGTGCCAAAGCCTGCCAATTTTGCGGTTCGTTGCCTTGGCACATATGGCCTGTCACCACGTGAAAACTGGAGGCGTAATCACGGTGCGTAACGGGAATACCCGCATAGGCTAATCCGCCAATCGCTGAGCTGATCCCCGGAATAATTTCGAAGGGGATGCCACACTGAGCGAGGCTCTCGGCTTCCTCGCCGCCGCGACCAAATACATACGGATCACCCCCTTTGAGGCGAACAACGTTTTTTCCCATTAAGGCATGATCAATGAGGATTTGATTAATGTTCTCTTGAGGAACCGGATGATTGTTAGGTTTTTTCCCAACGTTAATAATTTGACAATTTGGTGCAGCCTGCGCAATCAGATCAAGATTAACGAGACGATCGTGAACAATAACCTGAGCCTCTCGAATAGCAATTAATCCTTTAACTGTGATGAGCGATGCATCTCCTGGTCCAGCGCCAACTAGTAAAACTTTTCCTTTCCTCATTAGGCAAACCTTTATGGCTAAAACTTATGACTGAAGTTTTGGGTAATGAAAATAACCACGCTATATATAATTATATAAATTCTCATGGGTCTTTCAGATGCGACGCTATTATTAATGACTCGGAAAAATATATGTTTGACGCCGCTCGCAATATTTAATCATTTTACGGAATGATCTCTTTATATTATTTGATGTTCTCGCAGTTTGTTTATATCTCATTGAAGTTTATAGCTAATTTATTTAGGTTTCATTTAATTTTTGAATTCTTATGAGTAAAGTAATTACTTTGAAAATGAGGTATTTAAATCTGCAATGTTCTTGGCTATGTTTTTGTTTTATAAATTTTGATTTTTTGTGTTGATTAATGAACTTTAATTATTATTAAGATGCTGGTCACAAAAAAAACGAATTGCTATGTTTGGTAATATGAAAGTGTGTATTTTAACTATCGAGAGTTTGATAACGATGAATATGCAGTAAATTCTGTTTCTAATATATTGCGCTGTAAAATTACTAGCGTATGGTCGCGTATTTTTTAAATACGACCACGGTTGTCATCTTTTATTTACATCGTCAATCGAATACGTGCGTTTTTGCGCAATAAACCGAGCGCGTAAACCCAAAATTTTGCAGCTAATTTTTCGAAATCAAATGTGAGAAACACAAAGCCTATAAATGAGCCAGTGGTGTTTGTTCACCGTGATAAGCCGAGGGTATTCAATGATGGAGTGGCATAAGCGAAAAAACGTGCGCAAGGGTTACACCACCGGGTCATGCGCAACGGCGGCGGCACGCATCGCAGCTTTAATGATCCTGCGCCAGCAGATTATTGAACAGATTTCGCTTACCACCTCGGCTGGCATCACGCTGTTTTTACCGGTCGAGCACCCGCTGATCGAAGGACAGCAGGCCACCGCGGCCATATGCACCAACGGTGGTAATGATATTGATGCCACTCACAACATGCTGATCTATGCACGAGTCAGTTTGAACAACAGCGGTGTTATTACGATTGACGGCGGTGAAGGGATTGGACGCATCACTCGCGCAGGGTTAGGGCTACATGTAGGAACCGCCGCCATGCATAAAACATCGCGCCAAGCGATTGAATCAGCGGTTCGTGACGTTATTGGCTCTGCTCGCGGTGCCGATGTTGTCATTTTTGCTCCAGAAGGAGAAAAACGCGCGTGCAAAACCTACAACGCACGTTTGGGGATCGAAGGTGGAATTTCCATTATCGGCACGCGTGATAGCGTTAATCCGATGTCGGCGGAGAGCTGGAAACGCGCCTTGGCGATTGAGCTGGAAACAAAGCGAACGCTGGGCTTAGAGCAAATCATTTTAGCTCCCGGCAACAGTTTAACGCTGAGCAGCGATGAAGAACGCTTGGTTGAAGAAAACCTGAGCATCAGTGCAGATCACGCGGCGGCGATGAGCAACTTTGTTGGCTACATGCTGCAAGAGTGCGTGCGGCTCGGCTTTCGTCATGTGGTTCTGGTCGGCGATGCAGGAAAACTGGTCAAAATTGCCGCCGGTATTTTTCATACCCATAGCCACGTTGCGGATTGCCAACGGGAAGTGCTGATTGCCAATCTGGCATTGCTCGGTGCGCCGTTTGAAATGCTGTATGCGGTGGAGCAGTGCACCACTACAGAGACCGCTATCGACCTGATTATTGAGCGTGGCTGGCAATCCGTTTTTGAATTAATAGCCAAAAAAATCTGTCAGCGCATCAATGAGATGTTGCGGTTTTCCCATAACCGGCCGGTATGCGACGCCGTCTTATTTTCCTTGGATAACCATTTTCTCGGCGCCAATCGCCCCATCAATGACATTTTGGCGGACTTCACTCGGCTTTCCCCATCAGGTGTTACGGCATGAGATCACACGAGGAGTGGTGTTGATGAAAGACGAATTATTTAAGCGCGAGTGCGGTGTGCCAATGACAAAAGAGGCGGTGAGATTACTCGCCTTAGAAAGGTTGGCTCTGGATAAGGCTCAGCGCTTTGTTGATGTGGGCGCGGGAACCGGCAGCATCAGTTTAGAAGCCGCGCTGCGTTACCCCGATCTCGACGTCATCGCCATTGAACGTAACGTGGATGCACTCGATCTGATTGCGAATAACAGCCAACGCTTTGGCTGCGGCAATCTGCGCATTTTGGCTGGTACTGCGCCCATGGCATTAAACGAGAGGGTTGATGCCGTTTTCATTGGCGGCAGCGGCGGAATGCTGCGAGAGCTGATTGACTGGGCGCTGGAGCGGTTAACGCCGGATGGCCGTTTAGTGATGAGCTTCATTTTATTAGAAAACCTCTCCCAGACCCTCGCGTATTTGCAGCAGTGCTCGGTCGTAGACCTTGATTGCTGTGAGATCCAGGTGAATACGCTCACGCCGCTGGGGCAGGGCCACTATTTCAAACCGAATAATTTCTCTTACCTCATTTCTTGCCGCAAGGAGAAGGGCTGTGCCTGAACGTTTTGATACCCAAAAAGTGTGGTTTGTTGGTGCCGGACCCGGTGATAAATCGCTGATAACTCTAAAAGGCTACCGACTTTTGCAACAGGCTCAGGTGGTGATTTATGCCGGTTCTCTGATCAATACCGAACTGTTGGAATATTGCCCAGCAGACGCACAATGCCACGACAGCGCGGGGCTCACCTTAGAACAGATAACCCAGCTGATGCTGGCGGGCGTTAACGACGGAAAACTGGTGGTTCGTTTACAGACCGGCGATCTCTCTTTGTACGGCTCCATTCGCGAACAGGGAGAAGTGCTCAGTCAACACGGTGTCGGCTTTGTCTCAGTGCCGGGCGTCAGCTCATTCTTGGGCGCAGCCGCTCAGCTTGGCGTGGAATATACCGTTCCTGAGATCGCACAAAGCCTGATTATCACGCGCATCGAAGGGCGCACACCGATGCCGCCGAAAGAAACGTTACAGGCCTTTGCGCGTCATCAAACGTCGATGGCCATTTTCCTGTCCGTGCAAAACATCAGCGGGGTGGTGAGCCAGCTGTTTGCCGGAGGTTATCCCCTTGATACGCCGGTGGCGGTGGTCTACAAAGCCACTTGGCCAGACAGCCAAACCGTGCGCGGCACGCTGGCCGATATCTCAGAGAAGGTGACTCACGCAGGGATTGGCAAAACGGCGCTCATATTGGTCGGCGCTTTTCTCGGTGACCAGTTCCACTATTCAAAACTCTACGACGCCGATTTCAGCCACGAATATCGTCAGGCTTAACAGCATGATCCCCATGATGACAGGAGTAACAACCGCATGTTGAGCGTAATAGGGATAGGCCCCGGCAGCGAAGCCATGATGACCCAAGAGGCCATCGCCGCCTTGCAAGAGGCCGATATCGTGGTGGGGTACAAAACCTACACCCATTTAGTCAAAAAATGGACTGCCGACAAAGAGGTGATCAAAACCGGCATGTGCAAAGAGATCGAACGCTGCCAGATAGCCATCGATCTTGCCGAGCAGGGAAAAAATGTTGCCATGGTATGCAGCGGTGATGCCGGTATTTACGGCATGGCGGGGTTGATTTTGGAACTGGTCAGCAAGCAACGCCGCAATGTCCAAGTGCGCGTGGTTTCCGGCATCACGGCCAGCATTGCCAGTGCGGCGCTGCTCGGAGCACCGTTGATGCATGATTTTTGTCACATCAGCCTCAGTGATTTGCTGACGCCGTGGACGGTGATTGAGAAACGCATTATCGCCGCAGCGCAGGCCGATTTTGTCATCTGTTTCTATAACCCACGCAGTCGCGGACGTGAGGGGCATCTTGCCAAGGCTTTTGAGCTGATGACGCCTTGGAAAGCGGAAACTACGCCGGTGGGAGTTGTTAAGGCGGCAGGACGGAAAAAACAGGAAAAGTGGGTCACCACCTTTAGCCAAATGGATTTCTCACAGGTGGATATGACCAGTCTGGTGATCGTTGGCAATCAATCAACCTATCTGAGTGATGGTTTGATGATTACGCCACGCGGGTACGTGATTTAGCGCGATACGGGCTGTGACGAAAATGAGTAACCACCTGCTAATCAAGGACATTTTCCATGAAACCAATATCTGTGGTGTGGTATCGCTGCGCCGAAACATATCAGCACCCAATCGCACACCCACACCTGCGAGCGTCGCTGAGCAACAGCTGTGCGGCGGTGGCGTTATGAGCGGCAAGCTATACGCCATCGGCGTTGGACCCGGCGCCAGCGATCTGATCACCGTTCGCGGCGCACGAACGTTGGCACAGCTCGATGTGCTTTACACCCCGGCAGGGAAAGCCGATGCGCAGAGTTTAGCGCACCGCATCGTTGCCGAGTACCTCTCCCCAAACACCGAAATACGCACCTATCACTTCTTGATGAAGGCTGAACAGGCGCGAAAAGAAGCCGTTTGGGATCGGGTGGCAGACGCCATGCAACGCGAAGTGGCGCAGGGCAAACAGGTTGGTTTCATCACGCTGGGCGACGCCATGCTGTTTAGTACTTGGGTATCACTGCTGGCGCGCATCGGCCATCAACCGTGGCTGGAAATTATTCCCGGTGTGACGTCCTTCGCCGCGATTGCCGCCAGCAGCGCGATGCCGCTGGCGATGGAAAATCAAACGCTGACCGTGCTGTCGTGCACGTCGCCAGAAAGCGAGCTGGAACAGGCTTTACGCACCCATGACTGCGCGGTGCTGATGAAGGTGTATGGGCGTTTCGCAACGATACGTTCTTTACTCGGGCGAATGGGGTTACTCGACCACGCCATCATGATGTCTGATGCCACGTTGCCCACCCAGCAGTGCTGGTATCACCTTGATGAGTGCGACAGACAGCTCGAACTGCCTTATTTTTCAACCATTTTAGTGAATAAAAATTGGAATGCTTCGAGGTAAGTCATGCAAAAGAGCTTAGAGAAATTTTCACTCACCGGCTTTGTCATTGCGGTGTTGTTGATTCTAGCGCCTCAAGAGGCGTTTGCGATGCACATCATGGAAGGCTTTCTACCGCCGATGTGGGCCATCGGCTGGTGGCTGATCTTCCTGCCATTTTTAGGCGCTGGAATTGTTCGGCTACGCCATATTGTGCAGCAAGACAGTAACCAAAAGGTCCTGTTGGCGTTGTGCTGCGCCTTCATCTTTGTGCTGTCGGCGCTAAAAATTCCGTCGGTCACGGGAAGCTGCTCGCATCCAACCGGCGTTGCGCTGGCTGTCATCCTGTTTGGCCCGTCGGTGGTTGCCGTGATGGGCGCCATTGTTCTGCTGTTCCAAGCGCTGATGCTGGCACACGGCGGAGTCACCACGCTGGGCGCAAACGCCATGTCGATGGCGGTGATTGGTCCGATGGTGGGATATCTCATCTGGCGAATTTCGTGCAAGGCAGGGCTGCGTAAAGACGTCGGGGTTTTCCTCTGTGCCTTCTTTGCCGATCTGGTGACCTACGCGGTGACCTCAGTACAGCTCGGCGTCGCGTTCCCCGATCCACAGCTGGGTATGACAGCGGCCATCGTGAAATTTATGGGGATCTTCTGCCTCACGCAGATACCAATTGCCATCGCAGAAGGCCTGTTAACCGTTCTTATCTATGACCAGTTGGTGAAAAGACGTTTAGTCCACGCATGGAGTTTCTCACAATGAAAAGAACATACATCTTAATCGCGTTGGTGATTGCGCTCTTTGTTATGCCTTTTTTTATCGACCACGGTGGGGAATATGGCGGTTCAGACGATCAGGCCGAAGCGCAAATCTTACAGATTGCTCCGCACTATCAGCCTTGGTTTGAGTCGATTTACGAACCCGCCAGCGGCGAGATCGAAAGCCTGCTTTTCACCTTACAAGGGTGTCTGGGGACGGCGGTGATCTTCTACGTCTTGGGCTATTACCGTCGTGGCCGCAACGAAAATGCTGAATCTTGAAACGCTGAGCTATCAAAGCCGCTGGTGTCATAAAGATCCGCGCATCAAGTTCGCGATGTACGTGGTGTTTATGACGCTAGCGATGGTTTTACCACCGTTAGGGCAATTTGCTGTGCTGTGTGGGCTCACCATTCTGACCTGCTATTTATTGCATATCAGCGTGCTCCGCTACCTCAAGTGGCTGCTGATCCCGATTGGATTTCTGAGCGTTGGCGTACTCGCCATTGTGCTCACGGGCACGCAACGCCCAGAAACGCTGCTGTGGGGATATCCCATCGCAGGTTACTGGTGGGGAATCGATGCCTTAGGCATACAGACCGCTAACCAAACGTTCTGGCGCAGCCTCGCATCATTGGCCGCCACCTTTTGGTTCATGCTGAACATGCCGTTTGAACAGCTCATTAAGCTGCTGAAGTTTTGTCGCGTACCGCATCTGCTGATCGAGCAAATACTGCTGACGTGGCGATTCATTTTCATCTTTGTTGAAGAGGCGGTGGCAATCCACAACGCGCAGGCGCTGCGCTTTGGCTACTGTTCGCTGGGGAACAGCTATCGCTCGTTAGCCATGCTGGTTTCGATGCTGTTTTCTCGCGTGCTGAGCCGCTACCAGCAAATGTCTGTGGCGCTTGAGCTCAAGCTTTATCAGGGTGATTTTCATCTATGAGTATGCAAACGGGCACCAAACCAAACATCGACGGCGGATTAGCCACGCGCACGCTGTGTTTTAGCTATCAAGATAAGCCGGTTTTAAAGCACCTGACGTTAGATTTCAGCCACTTCAACGTTACCGGCATTATCGGCGCGAACGGCAGTGGAAAATCAACGCTGTTTATGAATCTCTCGGGTATCTATCAGCCCCAAGAGGGCGAGGTGTGGTGGGACGATGAACCGTTGGTCTACAGCAAAAAAGGTCTGCGGGCGCTGCGCCAAAGCGTGGTGACGGTATTTCAAGATCCCGACCAGCAGATTTTTTACAGCGATGTCGAAAATGATATCGCCTTCAGCCTGCGTAACCTGGGGATTGAAGAGGCGGAGATTAAGCGCCGTACCGACTGGGCTTTGCGCTTGGTTGATGCCCAACATTTCCGTCACACGCCGGTGCAGTGCTTGAGCTTCGGCCAGAAAAAAAGGGTGGCGATTGCCGGTGCGCTGGTTATGCAATCCGACTATCTGTTACTGGATGAGCCGACTGCCGGACTCGATCCGTCGGGGCGACGCAAGATGCTGGCGATCATTGAGCAGATCGTGGCGCAAGGCAAACGCATCATTATTTCGAGTCACGATATCGATCTTATCTACCAAATCTGCGACGGACTGTATCTGTTGTCGAATGGCGAAGTGCTGAGTTCGGGGTCACCGCAGGAGGTTTTAGTGAATAAAACGCTGCTGGAAAGTGCCGGTTTAGAACAGCCTTGGCTGGTGAAACTGCACTGTGAGGCGGGTTTGCCGCTGTGCAAAACTGAACAGGAAATGATCGCGGTGCTGCGGCACTGGAAGGGGAAAGAAGAATGAGCATTTCGTTAATGGTTCAAGGCACCGCCTCTGACGTAGGAAAGAGCGTTTTAGTCGCCGGATTTTGCCGTATTTTTATGCAGGATGGTTATCGCTGTAAGCCTTTCAAATCACAGAATATGGCGTTGAACTCAGGGATCACCGCGCAGGGCGATGAAATGGGGCGAGCGCAGATTTTTCAGGCGCAGGCGGCGGGCGTTGCGCCCGATGTGCGCATGAATCCGGTGCTGCTCAAGCCGACGAGCGATCGCAAAGCGCAGGTCATTGTGATGGGAAAAGTGGCCTGCCATATGGATGCCGCGGAATACCATCACTATAAACCTCAGCTACAACAGCAGGTTAAAACCGTCTATCAACAGCTGGCGAGTGAATCCGACATCATGGTGCTGGAAGGTGCGGGTAGCCCTGCAGAGATTAATCTGCGCGATCGAGACATCGTGAATATGGGCATGGCTGAGGCCGCTGGCGCGCCGGTATTGCTGGTGGCGGATATCGATCGCGGCGGGGTATTTGCTTCTATCTATGGCACCTTAGCGTTGCTCAAACCCGAGGAAAGGGCGCGGATCATTGGCGTCATCATCAACAAATTTCGCGGTGATATTGCGCTGTTGCGGCCTGGAATCAAGCAGATTGAAGCGCTGACTCAGGTTCCGGTTCTGGGCGTTCTGCCGTGGCTATCGCTGGATCTGGAAGATGAAGACGGAGTGGCGCTACAGGTCGGAAAATATTCCTCCGCCAAAGCAGCCGATCTGGACGTGGTGGTGATTCAGTTTCCACATATCGCCAACTTCACCGATTTTAATCCGCTCTCGGTGCAGCCGGATGTGCGTCTGCGCTACGCCGTCGATCCGCAGGAAATTATGGGCGCGGATCTGATTATCTTGCCGGGCAGTAAAAATACGCTCGGCGATCTTAGCTGGCTAAGAGCACGCAGGCTGGATCGTGCGATTACAAAAGCCCACGGCGCAGGCGCCGCAATCATGGGGATCTGTGGCGGTTATCAAATGCTGGGTAATCAGATCTTCGATGAAGTGGAGTCCGGCCTAAGTCACATGTGCGGATTAGGCTTGCTGGATGTGGATACCTGTTTTGAACCGAGTAAAAAAACTGCGCAGGTGGCGGGCGTTTCAGGCTCACACCTCAACGGCCTGTTAGCTCAGTGCTGTGACCAACCTCTGACGGGTTACGAAATCCATATGGGGGTTTCTACTCTGGGTGAAAATGCCCGTCCGTTTGCGCATATGCAGGTTAAGAATGGCCAAGCGGAAGCGTGGTTCGACGGCGCGCTAAACCACGATGGCAGCGTAGCGGGCAGCTATTTGCATGGCTTGTTTGATCAAAATCGGTTCACCCGATCTTTACTCAATCAACTGAGGCAGAAAAAAGGTCTGGAGCCGCTAGACGATAAAAACTTCGACTATTCGCGCCATAAAGAAACGCAGTTTGACGCGCTGGCTTCCAACATGCGCGTGCATTTGGATATCGACCGTATCTACGCCTTGATGCGCCAGCATCAGGAACCACAGCGATGAGGCCGATTCACGGGAGCTATATCCAATGACGCTGACGATGTTCTGGGCCACGGTGCAATTTATTACCCGCCTGCCGGTACCAAGTCGCTGGGCCGAGGGGGCTGATTTTCAGCAATACGGGCGTGGTGTTCCTGCATTTCCTATCGTGGGGTTGATGGTGGGGATGCTGGCCGCTGGGGTTTCACTGGCTATTAGCCAGTCAGGCGGAGGGATTTTTATTGGCGCGTTGGGCTACGTGTTTGCGTTGACGCCGCTGACCGGTGGTTTTCATCTGGATGGATTAGCCGATACCTGCGACGGCATTTTCTCTGCCCGCCAGCGCGAGCGGATGCTGGAAATTATGCGAGATAGCCGCCTTGGCACCTACGGTGGCCTCGCCCTGATTTTCTGCGTGGTCACGAAAACGCTGGCGGTGGTGTCGCTTTCCCATTTGTCTCCATGGCTGTTATTTGGCTTTTTAAGCTGCGCCTGCGTGGCGGGGCGAACCGCGATGGTGCTGGTGATGTATGGACAGCGCTACGCCCGCCAAGGTGACGGCATGGGCAACATCTATATCGGTAAAATATCGCGTTTTGAGGCGGCGACGACGTTAGTCATCGGCTGCTTGCTGGTGGGGATGTTGGGCGGTCGTCAGGCGCTGGCGGCGCTGGTCATCACTTTCGCGGCTATTTATGCGCTGGCGCGTTATTTCCGCCATCACCTCGGCGGGCAAACCGGAGACACGCTGGGCGCGGCAGAAGAGATGGGCGAAATGATTTTCCTTTTAGCACTGCTTTGGGTTTAGCACCACCACAACACCGGATAATAACCTGCGCCTTATGCGCCACCATAACGAGAAAAAGCATGAACACATTGGACTCTATTATTCAAAGGATCCGTCCCTTAGATCAGGAGAAAATGGTGCAGGCTGCGGAATTTGTGGATGCGTTAGCCAAACCACCGGGAAGTTTGGGGCGCTTGGAACAGCTTGCGATTCAGCTGTCAGGCATGTCGGGGATTGCGGATTTAGCCAATCTCAACAAAGAGATTATCGTGATGTGCGCCGATCACGGCGTGTTTGATGAAGGGGTTGCCGTCACGCCTAAAAATGTCACGGCGATCCAGGCTCGAAACATGCAAAAGGGGCTCACCGGCGTCTGTGCGCTGGCCAAAAATAGCAATACGCACGTGCTGCCGGTTGATATTGGTATTGATGCCGAGCCGATCGCCAATCTGCGTTCGCTGAAGCTGGCGCGTGGCTGTGGGAATATCGCTCGCGGGCCCGCGATGAGCTACCCGCAGGCAGAGCAGTTGCTGATTGCCAGCGCTAATCTGGTGCAAGAGCGCGTGGCACAGGGGATATCAGTTTTTGGCGTCGGTGAGTTAGGCATTGCGAATACCACGCCCGCGTCGGCCATGATCAGCGTGCTGACCGATACCGATCCTCATGACGTCGTCGGTATCGGCGCGAACCTTCCTTTGGCGCGGGTGGCACATAAAGAAAGCGTGGTGCGGCGCGCCATCGAGGTCAACCAACCGAATGCACATGATGCCGTAGACGTGCTGGCTAAAGTCGGTGGTTTTGATCTGGTGGGTATGACCGGCGTGATCCTCGGAGCCGCCGCCGCGGGTGTGCCCGTTGTGCTGGATGGCTTCCTCTCTTATGCGTCAGCGCTGGCCGCGTACCGTCTGGCACCACAGGTACGAGATTACTGTATTCCCTCGCATTTTTCGGCGGAAAAAGGGGCGGCGGTGGCGCTTTCGCATCTTGACCTTATTCCGTATTTATATCTGGAGCTGCGCTTGGGAGAAGGCAGCGGTGCCGCGATGGCCATGTCGGTGATTAGCGCCGCCTGCGCCATGTATTGCGATATGGGGCAGCAAACGAGCAGTGGTTTTAGTTTACCGCCGTCGCCGTTACGTGACTGATTTTTTAATTATGAATTAATGGGTGTATCAACATGCGCTGTAAAATTCCTAAGACCGATCTATTAGTGACGTTTGAAGCCGTGGCACAGTATGAAAGCTACACGCGTGCGGCAGAGAAATTAGCGTTAACGCAGAGTGCGGTATTCCGTCAAATAACCGCCTTAGAAGAATTTCTTAACGTGTCTTTATTCCATCATGTGCGTAAACGTATTTTTCTTAACGACGCAGGCCGTTATTATCTCGACCTCGTCAGAGATACGTTAGAACAGATGGAACGCGATACGCAAAGTATTATGTCCTATCAATCTACGCAACAGATTTTGGAATTAGCGGTCACACCAACGTTTAGCACACACTGGCTGATCCCTAACCTGAGTGACTTTCATGAAAATAATCCGGAGATAGTGCTTAATTTAATTGCGCTAACCACACCCGCCGATTTTTTAAATCTACGCTATGACGCTGTGATTATGCGCGAAGACTTCTGTAGCCCTTGGGCTGAAAATGAACATTTATTTGAAGAGGAGTTAGTTCCAGTCTGTAGCCGAATGCTGTGGCGTGACGATAAAGAGGTGATGCGTGCGGATCAGTTACTGGATGAATTCACGTTGTTACACCAGACTACACGGCTGGATTCGTGGCACGACTGGTTTGCGTTATCCGGAGTGAGCAGCCCGCAGGTACGCATGGGGCCGCGCTTTGACCTACTCTCGATGCTGATTTCTGCGGTACGTTCCAATTTAGGCGTTGCGCTGCTGCCGCGCTTTGCAATTCATAAAGATCTTGAAAACGGCGATATGGTGATCCCTTGCGATTTACCCATGAGTACCGGAAACCACTTTATTTTAACTTATAAAGAAGGCAAGCGAGGATTACGCAGTTTGCAGAAATTTAGCCGCTGGGTGCATGAAAAATCGAATGACGAGGAATTAAAAAGAACAGGTGTTCACAGTTAAGCATCATATGTTGAAAATTGAACAATTGATTTTTAATTTAATAAAATAATAATTGGAATTGTTTTTATATTTTCAATTTTCAAACAATCTATTATTTGTTGCGCCCCATGGTTAGCAAGAACCTCTTGCGACTATTTTTTTAATTTATTGAGTAAAAATAATGCATAAAAATGATTTTTTTTACCAAGAGATATTTCCTCTTTCTGATGATAAAACTGAGTATTACCTCCTTACCGATAAATACGTGTCTACTTTTACGATTGATGGCAAGGAAGTGCTTAAAATAGAACCTGAGGCGTTAACGCTGGTTTCGCAACAGGCGTTTCATGATGCATCCTTTTTCTTACGCCCTGCGCATCAACAACAGGTCGCGGCTATTCTGCAAGATCCGCAGGCCAGCGAAAACGATAAATATGTGGCGTTACAGCTCCTGCGCAATTCGGAGATCTCGGCGAAAGGCATTTTGCCCAACTGCCAAGACACGGGAACCTCAACGATTGTTGCCAAGAAGGGCCAGTATGTTTGGACCGATACCGACGACGTTGAAGCGCTATCACGCGGTATTTTTAATACCTTCCGCCAAGACAATCTGCGCTATTCACAAAATGCGGCGTTGGATATGTACAACGAAGTGAATACCGCCACCAACCTGCCCGGACAAATTGATATTTTTGCCACCACCGGCGCGCAGTATTCATTTTTGTTCGTGAATAAAGGCGGCGGTTCAGCCAACAAAGCTGCGCTGTATCAGGAAACCAAAGCCATTCTTGAGCCGGAAAAACTCACCGCGTTTTTAATCGAAAAAATGAAAAGCTTGGGTACAGCGGCTTGCCCGCCGTATCACATTGCTTTTGTGATTGGTGGTTTGTCGGCGGAACAAACGTTAAAAACCGCTAAGTTGGCCTCAACCAAATATTTCGATGCGCTGCCGGTGAGCGGCAATGAGTACGGTCAGGCATTTCGCGATACGCATCTAGAACAGAGCTTGCTTGAGGCCTCCCGCGAGTTTGGTTTAGGAGCACAGTTTGGCGGCAAATATTTCGCGCATGATGTGCGCGTTATTCGTCTGCCGCGCCACGGTGGATCGTGCCCGATTGGCATGGCTATTTCATGTTCGTCAGATCGTAATATCAAAGCCAAAATCAACAAGCAGGGCATCTGGCTTGAGAAGTTAGAACGCCATCCTGAGCGCTACATTCCGCAGGCGATGCGCCAGCATCAAGAAGGGCAGGTGGTCGATATTGACCTAAATCGCCCGATGGCAGAGATCCAGCAAGAACTTTCGCGCTATCCGGTGTCGACGCGCGTGTCGCTCAACGGGCCGCTGATTGTGGCGCGTGACATTGTGCATGCCAAGCTTAAAGAACGCTTAGAGCAGGGCGAGCCGCTGCCGCAATATATAAAAGATCATCCTGTGTATTACGCAGGACCCGCCAAAAAACCAGACGAACATGTCTCAGGCTCGATGGGGCCGACCACCGGTGGGCGCATGGATAGCTACGTGGAGCTTTTCCAATCTCACGGCGGAAGCTTAGTGATGCTCGCCAAAGGTAATCGTAGCCAGCAGGTTACCGACGCCTGCGCACGGCATGGAGGCTTCTATCTGGGCAGTATCGGTGGTTCGGCGGCGATACTGGCACAGGAATACATTGAAAGCCTTGAGTGCCTTGAATACCCCGAGCTGGGCATGGAAGCGGTATGGAAAATGAATGTCAAAAACTTCCCTGCGTTTATTTTGGTGGATGACAAGGGCCATTCATTCTTCGACCAAATTCAGATGAAGGCATGCACAGGCTGTCAAAAATAGCCAATAGGAGCATTGTCATGAGTGAAGAACGCTATCAACAACGTCAACAGCAGCTCAAAGAGCGCGTTGAACAGCGGGTTGCGGCAGCCACGAAACGCTGCGGGATCGTAATTGTGTTTACCGGCAATGGCAAAGGTAAAACCTCTGCGGCTTTCGGTACGGCGGCACGGGCAATCGGTCACGGTATGAAGGTCGGCGTGGTGCAATTTATCAAGGGGGAGTGGGAGAGCGGCGAACGTAATCTTCTCGAACGCGCCGGGGCTGAGTTTCATATTATGGCCACCGGTTTTACCTGGGATACTCAAGACAAATTGTCAGATACGCGAGCGGCGGTAACGGCGTGGGAGCAGGGTAAGCGCATGCTGGCGGACCCTGCCTATGGGCTGGTTATCTTAGATGAACTGACCTATATGCTCACCTATGGCTATTTGGCATTGGATGAGGTGTTAACCGCGCTTGAAAATCGACCCGCTCAGCAAAATGTGGTGATCACGGGAAGAGCCTGTCACCGAGATCTCATTGCGTTGGCAGACACGGTGAGTGAACTACGACCGGTTAAACACGCCTTTGATAGCGGCATTCAGGCACAGGCGGGTATTGATTGGTAACGCTCGTCGAAATAACAAGGGCCACGCCACAGGGTGTGGCCTTTCTCTTGCTCTCTGAATAATTTCCCAATAAAAGCCATTAATCTGCACCATCCAAGTCACCAACAGTGCCTCTTCGCAAAAAAGAAATGATGAAATTTCCCCTCGCTTTGGCTAGACAGTGACTATAGTCAATGTATGCCTAGGCAATAAAGCAAGCAATTGGTTTGCTATCTCAGTGCAAGACCGTATTGCTTAAGCTTTTCTTATAGTGTTGTTTATCTCTAAGAACTTTCTAAATAGGATTAAATTTTGTTTTTTCTGGATGAAAAAAATAAATCCCTAACGGTTTGTGTTGTTAATGTTATGTGATTTATGCATGTAATTTATAAGGTTATTGATTTTTTTATTAAAAATCAATGGCATGACTAGTTATGATTAAAATTGAAGATAGATTATGACGATCAATTGAGCGATTTTGATTGGCTGTGATTGGTGTTGACGATCAATAGATCAGATTTGATCGAAATTGATTATCGAAATACCCATTGATAGAATGGGTGAATAATCTATCTTGTTAATGCGGTGTTGAGTGAATGCTTTGCTGAAGCACCCTGCTTGGGGGACATCATGGATGACGTATTCTTGTTCAGTCGCTCGCACTTCATGCAGTCGGCTATTGCGAGCATCACTGGATGCCGTACAGCGACACCTCGAACCAGCCCAAACTTCAAGTTTCAAAATCCCATACAAACTGCCGTAGCGGTTCTGATCATTCGGCCTAAACTACTGCTAATTGATACGGTGCTAACGTGCGCCGCTGATGTCCAGTATTTACTCCAGCGTTTGGCCGATGAAAGCTACCGCAGCCGTATCGTTCTGATCGTTGACAATAAAGACGCTCAGATAGCACATCGCTATCCGCTAGATTTCCCAGAGCTTAATATCGCGTGCATCGGCGACCTACAAGCGCTCTCCTACATCATTCAGAGCACTTCGCGTGGCTATTTAGTGAATACGCTGTCTTCGCAAATTTATCTTGGCTTGCAAAAGCATATCTCCAATAAATTTGCGGCGTTGTTGATGGACTGGGATGCTGTTTGTTCGCAGGCGAAAGATAAGGGCAACGGCTACAAAAATATCTTAAACCGACGCTCTTATCTCAAGAAGAAGCTAGGACTCAAGAACAAAACCGAGATTGACCTGCTGATTGGTATGTTAAAAGAGCCGAACAGCACCTCTGACGCCGCTTCCCAGCTGCATCAGAGCATCTAATAGCACGCTCCTGCGCGCCGTGTCAGTCCAACAGCCTGACATATTTAGCCTTGCCTTCTGCGAGGCTTTTTTATGTCTTAAAAACTATCGCCGCCTATTTTTTGATCTTTATTTTATCCCGCGAGCGAATGCACTTTATTGACTTTAAAGCTCAATATGCCAAACATATCGGTAAGTTCGCTATATGGGGCTGTATACAGCGAAAGGTTATATAAATGACTTATTACTCGTTTATTAAATTGGTATATACACTATCAGCGATAAACGGAGGAATATACTTTCGAGTTGTATATTTCAGATTATCCGCAATACCTGCAAGAAAACTCCTATTTTTAAACGTACTTTAAATGGAGAGTGATTATTTATCAGCGCTTAGAATGGGGGGCTAAAACATCCATATTATATGGACATATTGGTCGTCATTATCCGGTTTAAACAAAATAATAAACGTCTTTTGCCCGCTTGAATTGACGCTGTTCATTTGGGTTTTATATTTCAAACGCAAAGTTTCCAGTGTGGTTTGATAGTCATTTATTGGTTTATTCCATAGAGGAAATATCTTATTTTTTCATTCCGATAAATGACTAGGATTAAGCCGTGAATAAGGTGCCTTAAACCCTTGCAGCGCAAGGGTTATTGCTTTTTCACGTAAGAAATATCTTACATTTCAACTAGATGATCTACGTCACAAAACGATCTTTTCGTTACATTCTGTAACAGTTAAGTATTTCTTAATAATCTATAAAACTTCTTAAACTCCCCCATTGAGTATTTGCTTACTCATCTTTCCTCATGAATTAAATATGTACTAGAGATACTCAATATCGCCAATCGATGAACGTTTTGACTACGCCGTTTATTCGCAATTAACCCACCTGTATACGGTGCTTTAATTTAAGGCAGGGAATGTTTGTCACGACTGGCAGTTATCCTTAATTTTCAGTTGTAAGGGACAGTAAATGGCTTCATCAAGTTTCCAAAATGAAGTACCCAAGGCTCGCGTAAATATCAAATTGGATTTACATACCGGTGGAGCACAGAAGAAAGTTGAACTGCCGCTGAAATTACTGGTAATGGGCGACTATAGCAACGGTAAAGAACAACGTCCACTTTCCGAACGCAGCAAAATCGATATTAATAAAAATAACTTCAATAGCGTACTGGGTGAATTCCAGCCAAGCATTAAAATGGCGGTGCCAGATACTTTGGCCGGTGACGGCACAGATACTGCGGTATCTCTGACCTTCAACGATATGAAAGATTTTGAACCTGAACAGGTCGCTCGCCAGATCCCTCAGCTACGTGCACTGCTCGCCATGCGTAATCTGTTACGCGATCTCAAATCAAACCTGCTCGACAACGCCACCTTCCGCCGTGAACTCGAAAATATTCTCAAAGACGACGCTTTGAGCGATGAACTGCGTGCGGAATTGGCGGCATTGGCGCCGCAAGACTGTTAATCACCGGGTTGGATAAGAGAAGGAAATGCTGATGTCTGTACAGGAAAAAAATGCGCAGGGTAATGCTACCGCTGTGCTGGAAAATGAAGCACCTATCATGCAGGGCGTTTATGTGTCACTGTTTGAAAAAATCAATCTCAGCCCGGTTTCATCGCTGACCGGTATTGAAATCTTCCAAAATAACGAAGGGCTGGCAGAAACTTCCGCCGACGAGCGTGTTACCGCCGCCGTGAGCGTGTTTTTAGATCTGCTGAAACAGTCGGCACAAAAAGTCGAAAAACTGGATAAAACCCTGCTGGATGGCCACATTGCCGCATTGGATGCTCAGATTAGCAGCCAATTAGATGCCGTGATGCACCACCCTGATTTTCAGCGCGTGGAATCCACGTGGCGTGGCGTTAAATCCCTGATTGACCAAACTGATTTCCGCCAAAACGTTCGCATTGAGCTGCTGGACGTGAGCAAAGATCATTTGGCTCAGGATTTTGAAGACGCGCCAGAAATTGCCCAAAGCGGCCTGTATTCCCATACCTACATTCAGGAATACGACACCCCAGGCGGTGAGCCTATTGCCGCCACTATCTCAAACTATGAGTTTGGCCGTGGCCCGCAGGATATCGCTTTGCTGCGTAATATCTCCAAAGTGGCTGCTGCCGCGCATATGCCGTTCATTGGTTCTGTTGGCCCTGCGTTCTTCGGCAAAGACACTATGGAAGAAGTGGCTGCTATCAAAGATATCGGCAACTACTTTGACCGTGCTGAGTACCTGAAGTGGAAATCGTTCCGTGAGAGCGACGATGCACGCTACATCGGTTTAACCATGCCGCGCGTATTAGGCCGCTTGCCATATGGTCCAGACACTATCCCTGTGCGTAGTTTTAACTACGTGGAAGAGGTGAAGGGCCCAGATCACGAGAAATATCTGTGGACTAACGCCTCGTTTGCTTTCGCCGCCAACATGGTGAAAAGCTTCATCAACAACGGTTGGTGTGTGCAAATTCGTGGCCCACAGGCCGGTGGTGCCGTTACCGATCTGCCGATTCATCTTTACGATTTGGGCACCGGTAATCAGGTGAAAATCCCGTCTGAAGTGATGATCCCTGAAACCCGCGAGTTTGAATTCGCTAACTTGGGCTTCATCCCGCTGTCGTACTACAAAAACCGCGACTACGCGTGCTTCTTCTCGGCGAACTCCACGCAGAAACCGGCGCTGTATGAAACCCACGACGCCACGGCTAACAGCCGTATCAACGCGCGTCTGCCGTACATCTTCCTGTTATCGCGTATTGCGCACTATCTGAAACTGATCCAGCGCGAAAATATCGGTACCACCAAAGACCGCCGTCTGCTGGAGCTGGAACTGAATAACTGGATCCGTGGGCTGGTGACTGAAATGACCGATCCGGCTGATGACTTACAGGCGTCACATCCACTGCGCGATGCCAAAGTGACCGTTGAAGACATCGAAGATAACCCAGGTTTCTTCCGCGTGAAGCTGTTTGCGGTTCCGCATTTCCAAGTGGAAGGCATGGATGTGAACCTGTCTCTGGTTTCGCAGATGCCTAAAGCCAAAGCCTAATCGGGACCGAGCGCAAAGATGAAAATTGACCGTCCGTTATGGGCTGCTGGGACATTGCTGTCTCCGCAGCAGTTCCAACAGCAGGCGCGCTGGGAGGCGTACACCAATGAGTGTATCGCTCATCTGGCACTGGTTCACCCTTGGGGGATCTTGGCTGCTGAGTTTGACAAGGACGCATTACGGCTGGGCAAACTGAAAGCGGATCGCATTAGCGTCCGCTTTCAGGACGGTACGCTGCTCGACAGTGAACGGGCAGATCTGTTGCCACCTGCGCTGGATTTAGCGCAGGTGTTACCTGCCGACGCACAAAGTGCCACGCTGTTGCTGGCGCTGCCGCTGGAACATGCCAACGGCGGTAACTGCCTACCGACGGATGCCAAAGCCGATCGTCCCATTCGCTATCGTCAGGATTGGGCGTCAGTGCAGGACATTTTTGGTAACGATACCGAGTCCATTGCGGTGGCGCGTTATGCGCTTACGCTGCGTTTGGAAGGGGATGAAAACGGTGACTACCTAACCTGTCCCGCGGTGCGTTTAGTGCGCGACGTGCAGGGCGTTTGGGGTGTCGATCCGCAGTTTGTTCCACCGCTGCTTCAGTTCGGTGCGCACGCTGCGTTGGTGAGCTATTTGGATCGTTTATTGACCCAATTACATGCCAAACGCACGCGTCTGATGGGAATGCGCCGTGAAAGTAATCAGCGCATGGCCGATTTTGCCGTCGCCGATGTGTCGTTGTTTTGGCTGCTGAATGCGCTGAACAGCTATCAGCCGGTGCTGAATGATTTCCTCACCCATCCGGCGCTGCATCCCGAGCTGGTTTATCGCGAATTAGTGAAGCTGGCCGGTGCGTTGCTCACTTTTTCATTAGAGCACGATATGGATGCCATTCCGGCCTATGACCACGCGCGTTTAAGCTCAGTATTCCCGCCGTTGTTCAGCCTGATTAGCACGCTGTTAGAAGCCAGCTTGCCGTCACGCGTGATCGCCCTCGAACTGGAAAAGGTCCGTCCGAACCAGTGGCAGGCTGCGTTAAACGACGCTCGTCTGCGCGAAGAGGCGGATTTCTATCTTTCGGTTCGCTCAGCGTTACCGGCTCATCTGCTGCAAACCCAGTTCCCACTGCTGTGCAAAGTGGGCGCGCCGGATGACGTCAATAATTTGATCAACGTTGCCCTCAACGGCGTTCCGCTCATTCCACTCAGCCATGTCCCTGCTGCCATTCCGCTACGTCTGGAAAATCAGTATTTCGCTTTGGATCTCAAACATCCAACGGCGACGGCGATGTTGGCCTCTGGCGTGTGTGCGTTTTACGTACCGGGAACCTTATCGGATGTGCAACTTGAACTGTATGCGGTGCTGAGAGCATGAGTAAAAAGAGCGTGATTGATATCGACGAGCTGCTGCAAGACACGTGGCTGCTGGTGGTCCAACTGCGCCAAGGGATTCCGGTCGAGCATGGCCAAACCCTTTGGCAGCATTGCACGAAAAATATCGAACGTACCGAACAGACTTTGAAAGAAGCGGGCATGCATCAGAGTGCTATCGATCATATTCGTTACGCCCAGTGTGCTTTGCTGGATGAAACGGTGTTAGGGCGTCCCCAAGACGATGGCTACTCTGCCTGGCACGCGATGCCGTTGCAGGCCCACTTCTTTCAAACCTTACAGGCCGGTGAACTGCTTTATCAACGCATGCGCGAAGTGCTGCGTGAGCCCGCGCCAAACATGGCCGTGCTGACCTGTTTTCACCGTGTGCTGATGCTGGGATTTCGTGGCGTCTACGGCGAAAACGATACGCCGGAGCGCCAACAGTTGGTGGCTGAACTTAGCCAGCGCGTAGCGCCGCTGGACGTTGATCAAAGCGCACCGCTGCTGGTAAACGCTGCGGCTTCGCGACGTTATCGCTGGCTGCATTCGCGTTGGGTTCATGTTGTTGCGGCGGTAGTGATTCTGGCCGGTGTTTGGTGGGGCTTCCATAGCTATCTCACAACGCTGGTTACCACGCTGCTACCCGCCAAGCCATAAAGGGACGATGACATGAGCACCACCTATAAGCGCGCCCTATGGGCATGGGGCGGATTGCTCGCGCTGTTACTGTGTCTGGTTTGGTTGCCGCTGACGCTGTTGGGGCAAATTATCGCCATCGTAATGGTTTTACTGGTGGTGGTTATCGGTTGGCGGCGCGCAGGGCGTGTGAATGCCCATGTGATGGAGGCCACCGCTGATTTACCGCCTGAGCATTTCCGTCATCCGGTGGTGGTGGTGTGCGGCGACGGCGTTGATGCGCTGTTTGGCCTCGCCAACGTAAGAGAAACGCCGCAGGGCTGTTATCTGCGTTTACCGCCTGATCTTCGCTTGGTGGATTTTGTTGATTCTATGCTGGCGCAGCGTGCTGGTTGGAGTGAACAAATCAGCATCTTGCGGGTGATTAACCCACAGCAGCAAAGCGATACCGCCGTGCTCGCGGGGCAAATGCGTGAGCTCTGTTATCAGGTTTCACGCGTCAGCAAGCTGTGTGGCCGAGATACGCCGGTGCTGTTCACCAGCTATTTGGCTATCGCCAACGCCCATCAGCCCGATGAACTGTGGTTTGAGTGGCTGGCAGGGCAGGCGGAAAACAGCGTCGGCATTGGCCGTTCGGCACCGCGCGCGCTGGCTGACTGGCTTGTGGCGAATCGTAGCGATGAAGGTGACGCGCTGCGCGCTGAACGCTTCCAGTGTGCGGTCACGGTCAAAAGCTGGCGCGAATGGATGGCTGAATTTGTGTTGCCACACTGCCAGCGTCAGGAACATTCGGCTCCGGCCTGTCGACCGGTAGCGATTGCACTATCGCCGGTCGCGGCGCTGCCTGCATCAGCGGGTAATCACTCGCTGTGGCAGCAGTGGTTAGCAAGTAAAACCACGCTTGGCGATGGGGCGAATAGCGAAACGGTAAACGCTGAAACGAGCTCTGTGCTGGCTTTTCCCGATCGCTTACTCCGCCTGTTGCCTCAGCAGTCGGGGTTTACTCCGCTGCGCCGGACGCAGGCATGGGGCATTGGGCTATTTACGCTGGCAGCGATTGCGGCCTTAGGCAGCTCCGCGTGGCATAACCGCCAGCTTTTGCGGCAGGTAAGTGACGATATCCAGCGCTACAACGCGATTCGCATGACCGACTACGTGGCGAAAAAGCACGCGGTTGACGTGCTGATCCAAGACGAAGTGCTGTTGGATAACAACTATCGACAGGGTGTTCCGCTGCGCATGGGGTTAGGGCTGTATCCGGGTGAGCGCTTGCGCCAGCCGTTACTGGCGACGATTGCTACCTATTTGCCACCGCCACCGGAAAAAGTGCAGGAAAAAGCCAAGGTGGTGATCCCCAAAGCGGTGCGCTTAGACAGCCTGTCGCTGTTTGATACCAACAGCGCGAAGCTAAAAGCGGGTTCCACCAAGGTGTTGGTCAGTGCGCTAGTCGACATCAAAGCGCAGCCGGGCTGGCTGATTGTGATCGCCGGACATACCGATTCCACCGGTAATCCGCAGCGCAATGTCACGCTCTCCCAAGCACGCGCCGAAGCGGTACGCGATTGGATGCGCAGCATGGGGGATATTCCGATGACCTGTTTCGCGGTGCAGGGATATGGCGCAAGTCAGCCTATCGCCAGCAATGAAACCGACGTTGGCCGAGCGGCTAATCGACGGGTAGATATTCGTCTGGTGCCAGAGGCGGGAGCCTGCAAGCTGCCCGCCAAGGCATCAGATTTTTAACCAGCCGCCAGTGTGGCGGCTTACAACAGCGTACTTATCAGTACCCCAAGTGCCGATAAGTACCTCCCCAGTAACAAGGAGTTTTACATGGCAATTCCAGCATATCTGTGGCTGAAAGACGACGGCGGCGCAGACATTAAAGGTTCAGTAGACGTACAAAAACGTGAAGGCAGCATCGAAATGGTCGCGCTGGAACACTCTCTGTACATCCCTACCGACAACAACACCGGCAAACTGACCGGTACTCGTATCCATACTCCTCTGGTATTCACCAAAGAGGTGGACGCATCTAGCCCTTATCTCTACAAAGCCGTGACTTCTGGCCAGACCCTGAAGTCTGCCGAAATCAAATGGTACAAGATCGATGACGCGGGTCAAGAAGTGGAATACTTCAACACCAAGCTCGAAAACGTCAAAGTCGTGAAAGTCGCGCCAAAAATGTGGGATATCAAAGACCCATCGAAAGAAAAACACAACCATCTGGAAGAGATTGAGTTCCGTTACGAGAAGATCACTTGGACCTTCAAAGACGGCAACATCATTCATTCTGACTCTTGGAATGAGCGCGCTTCAGCGTAATACCTCAGGCAGGCGAGAAATCGTCTGCCTTTTCGTTTTTCTGCTCAGCGCCAAAACGGCCTTGTTCGGACGCTGAGCACAACAACAAACTGATTTAAAACAATTTAATTTGATGACCTTATGGGCCTTGGCTTCCAAGTATGGAAAACGGCTATGGGCGGTAGCGTGCCTAATAAGGCAATGGGCATAAACGGGAGAGAGAATGTAATGGGAAATAATTCAGCAAGCTTACTGCGTCGGTTAAATCCATATTGTGCTCAGGCGCTTGCCGCCGCCGCCACCTTATGCCAAACCCGCGCCCATGCGGAAATCACGGTAGAACACTGGCTGCTCAAGCTGTTAGAGCAGGGCGAAGGCGACATTACGGTGATCGCTCGCCGTTACGAATGGGACATGGACGGCCTATGGCAGGGGTTGCTGAATCATTTAGAAAGTCTTCCGCATACCATTCAGGGAAAACCACAGCTCTCTGACAAGCTCCAACAGCTGATCAAAAATGCGTGGCTAGATGCATCGTTGCAGGAAAATACCGACGCCGTGCGCTCCTCTCATCTGCTCGCCGCGCTGATTAATAAGCCTAATTTACTGGCGACGGACGCCGTTTGGCCGTTGCTGAGTATCAGCACCACGCAGCTTTCTCGTTTGCTGCCACTGTTAGATGCCCAGTCGGAAGAACGCCCTGAGCTGCAAACTGGATTGCAGCACTCGCAGCATCATTCTGAACATTATTCTGAAGCGCAGCCGACGCCGAATGCCGAATCGGCCTCGGGTCAACCCAACGCCAGCGGCGTTTCGCCGATGCAGGAAGCGCATCTGGCGGTGCTCAACAAATTCACCCTCGACGTCACCGAAAAAGCTCGTTCGGGCGGTATCGACCCGGTATTTGGGCGTGATATGGAAATTCGCCAGATGGTCGATATTCTTTCCCGCCGCCGCAAAAATAACCCGATTCTGGTGGGCGAACCCGGCGTGGGTAAAACCGCGCTGGTGGAAGGTTTAGCGCTGCGTATTGCCGAAGGCAATGTGCCAGACAGCTTAAAAACCGTGAGTGTACGCACGCTGGATCTCGGTTTGCTACAGGCGGGTGCGGGCGTGAAAGGTGAATTCGAACAACGGCTGAAAAACGTCATTGAAGCAGTACAGCAAGCGCCCGAACCGGTGCTGCTGTTTATTGACGAAGCGCACACCATTATCGGCGCGGGCAATCAGGCCGGTGGCGCAGATGCCGCTAACCTGCTGAAACCGGCGCTGGCTCGTGGTGAACTGCGCACCATTGCGGCCACTACCTGGTCTGAATACAAACAATATTTCGAGCGCGACGCCGCGCTAGAACGCCGTTTCCAGATGGTCAAAGTGGACGAGCCCGACGATGAGATGGCGTGCCTGATGCTGCGCGGTTTAAAAGAGCGATACGCAACCCATCACGGCGTGCATATTCAAGATGCGGCGGTGAAAGCGGCGGTCACGCTGTCGCGCCGTTATATCACCGGACGACAACTGCCGGACAAAGGCGTCGATTTACTGGATACCGCCAGCGCCCGCGTGCGTATGAGCTTGGATACCGTGCCTGAACAGCTCACCCAGATTAACGCCCAGTTAGCGTCGCTGGAGATGGAAAAACTGGCTATCGAGCAAGATTTAGTGCTCAGCAGCGGCGCCGACAGTGAACGACTTGGCACGATTGAAAAACTGAGCGCTGAATTGCTCAGCCAACAGGCGCAGCTCGATGCCCAATATCAGCAAGAGCGCGAGCTTACCCAAACGCTGCTGGAAGTGCGCCAAGATCTCAGCCGCCAGTCCGAACGCGCCGCTATTCAACAGCAACTGAGCGAAATTCAGGGCAATCAGCCGCTGCTTTCTCTCGACGTTGACGTGCGCACCGTGGCGAACGTGATCGCCGACTGGACGGGCGTGCCGCTGGGCAGCTTGTTGAAAGATGAACAAACCAGCCTGCTACAGCTGGAAGATCAGCTGGGCGAACGCGTTATCGGCCAACCGGCTGCGCTAGGCGCGCTGGCGCAGCGGTTACGCGCCGCAAAAACCGGTTTAACCTCGGAGAACGGCCCGCTCGGCGTATTCCTGTTGGTTGGCCCGAGCGGCGTGGGCAAAACCGAGAGCGCATTGGCGCTGGCCGATGACCTGTTCGGCGGCGAAAAATCCCTGATCACGATTAATATGTCCGAGTATCAAGAGGCGCACACAGTTTCCCAGCTTAAGGGCTCACCTCCGGGCTACGTGGGCTATGGTCAGGGCGGGATTTTGACCGAGGCGGTGCGCAAGCGACCGTACAGCGTGGTGCTGCTCGACGAAGTTGAGAAGGCGCATCGCGACGTTTTAAACCTGTTCTATCAGGT
Source organism: Obesumbacterium proteus (assembly GCF_001586165.1). NCBI lineage: Bacteria > Pseudomonadati > Pseudomonadota > Gammaproteobacteria > Enterobacterales > Hafniaceae > Obesumbacterium > Obesumbacterium proteus. The sequence continues at coordinate 2,970,237 of NZ_CP014608.1, forward strand.
ATTCGACCGTGGCTTTATGCGCGACGGCGAAGGGCGTGAGATCGACTTCCGCAATACTGTCATTTTAATGACCGCCAACTTGGGCAGCGATGAGCTGATGGCGCTGTTAGAACAACAGCCAGAGGCCTCGGACGGCATGCTGCAAGAGCTGCTGCGTCCGATCCTACGCGATCATTTCCAGCCTGCCTTACTCGCCCGTTTCCAGACTTTGATTTATCGCCCGCTAGACGCCGTGGCGCTCCGCCGCATTGTGTCCATCAAATTAGGGCAGGTGGCGAAGCGTCTTCAGCGACATTACGGGCTAACCTGCCACATCGAAGAGAGCCTGATGGACACGCTGGTCGAGGCCTGTCTGCTGCCGGATACCGGCGCGCGCAACATCGACAGCCTGCTTAACCAGCAGATCTTACCGGTGCTTTCTCAGCAGCTATTACAGCGTTTAGCGCAGCAGCGAAAACCGAACAGCCTGACATTGGGTTACAACGACGAAGACGGCATTACGCTGGATTTTGGTGAAAAAGAGAGCGGTGACGAAGATCGCGGTGATGAACTGAACGCTGACAAAAAGAATGCTAACTCAGACGGCGAGATAACCGCCGAAGCGAGGGTGACATGTTAAATACTGCGGCTCAACTGATGTTTGACCACAGCCACCATGTGCTGAAGGTCTGGGACAATACGGCTCCGCTGGACGTGTTGGCGTTCACTGGCGAAGAGCATCTCAGCCAGCCTTATCGCTACACCATTGAATTCACCAGCTCGGCCAAAGACATCCAGCCCGCGCAGATGCTGATGCAGGACGCCATATTCACTCTGAACGCCACGCCGAATGCGCTGGCCTCTTTAGGTGCCGCGTTGTCGATGACGCCGCCGGTTATGCAGGCGCTGCGCACGGTGCACGGGGTGATCCAGCGCTTCAAGCGTTTGTCGACTTCACGCGATGAAAGCCGCTATGAAGTCACTTTGGTTCCGCGTTTGGCGCTGCTGGCGAAAAGCCATCAGCACGCGATTTACCAAAACCTCTCGGTGCCGGAGATCGTGGAAAAGATCCTGCGCGATCGCCACGGTTTCAAAGGGCAAGATTTCCTGTTCACGCTGGCGCACACCTATCCAAAACGTGAACTGGTGATGCAGTACGGCGAAAACGATCTGCAATTTATCAGCCGCCTGCTGGCCGAAATCGGCATCTGGTTCCGCTTCACCGCCGACCCTAAACTCAATATCGACGTCGTGGAATTCTATGACGATCAACAGCATTACCAGTTTGGCACCAGCCTGCCGCTGCGTAATCCGTCGGGCATGAATGACGTCGGCGTTGAATCGGTGTGGGGCTTAACCAGCGCTCATCAGGTGGTCGAAAACCGCGTCACCACCCGAGACTACAACTATCGCCAAGCCCAATCGTGGATGGATGGCGACGTTGACGTTACCCGCGGCGACAAAACCACCTACGGCGAAGCCTATCACTATGCGGATAATTATCTGGCGGCGGGCGACAAAAACAGCCCACAGTCTGAGTCAGAGAGCGGTGCGTTCTATGCGCGCCTGCGTCATGAACGCTATCTGAATCAACAAACCCTGCTGCACGGTTTCACCACTTCGGCGGCGCTGTCGCCGGGGCAGGAGCTCAAAGTGGATGGCGATGCGCCCGAGGCGTTCCGCCAAGGTGCGGTGATCGTGGCTATCAGCAGCAAAGCGCGCCGTGACCAAAGCTACGAAGTTGAATTCACCGCCATCCCGTATTCTGAAAACGTCTGTTTCCGCCCAGAACCTAGCGCCAAGCCAGTGATGGCGGGCACCATTCCGGCTCGCGTCACCAGCACCGTGGTGAATGACACCTACAGCCACATCGACAAAGATGGTCGCTACCGCGTGTCGTTTGATTTTGACCGCGACGAGTGGCAGGCCGGATGTGAAAGCCTATGGGTACGCCAAGCGCGGCCGTATGCCGGTGACACCTACGGTCTACATGCACCGCTGCTGGCGGGCACTGAAGTGGCGATTGCGTTCGAGGAGGGCAACCCCGACCGACCGTACATCGCCTACGCGCTGCACGACTCCAAACACGGCGACCACGTCACGCTGCAAAACTACAAACGCAACGTGCTGCGCACTCCCGCTAACAACAAACTGCGCCTCGACGACGAACGCGGCAAAGAGCACATCAAACTCAGCACCGAATACGGCGGCAAAACCCAGCTCAACCTCGGCCATTTGGTTGACAGCCAAAAACAACAGCGCGGCGAAGGCTTCGAACTGCGCACCGACGACTGGGGCGCGATAAGGGCGGGCAAGGGGATTTTCATCAGCGCCGACGGCCAGCCAAAGGCGGGTGGGAAGGTGTTGGAGATGGATCAGGCGGTAAGCTTGATCAAGGGAGCCATAAGCCAAATGACGGATTGGGGAACCATCACCCAGTCCCATCACAATTTGCAGCCTGAAAGCGAGAGTTTAAAAAACTATCTGACACAAGCAACGCAGCTAACCGGTGCGGCACTTCTGATGAGTGCACCACAGGGAATAGGTGCCGTCAGCCCAGAAACCGTGATGTTACAAAGCGGCAAAGCGCTCTATCTGCAAAGCCAAGGAGAGATAAACTTAGCGAGCGCACAGCGTATTTCTGCAAATTCAAGTCAGGCAATATCGCTATTGGCTCAGCAGGAAGGTATGCGTTTAGTTTCAGGTAAAGGCGCATTAACCATTGAATCCCATGCTGATACGATGGCCTTAACCGCACTGAAAGACGTTACCATACAGTCGGTGCAAGGGCATCTACAGTTGACTGCAAAAAACGGTATCACTATTGGCTGCGGCGGGGCTTATATTCGTTTAACGCCACAGGGTGAGATTGAGATTCACGGGCCAAGCCGTTTAAGTTTGAAAGGTACACACGTTTGGGATACGCCTGCAAGTGAGGATTTTCCTCTACCCGAGCTCCCTCAATCGGTGTGCAAAGAGTGTTTGAAAAAGGCACAGGAAGAAGCTGCCGGATTTGTATTGCGTCAATAGAAGGAACGAAAACGTGAGTGAAAAACGCCAGCTTTGGCTGTCTCAAATCGAAAAAGTGTGTACGACGACGGATTTAAACTATATCGATATTCTTGTCGATCAGGCTGCTTGGCAGCAGCCCATAGTCTCGTCCTTGCAGCGTATGCAACCAGAAATAAAATGGTTTTCGTTATTCGATGATACGCCCGAAGAGGGGCTGCTTGAACAAGCCCCTTTGCTTATGCGTGTTCAACTGGATATATGGCAGCATAAAGCATGGCTGTCTGAGCTAATGGAACATTTCTCTGGAACCCCAAGACTGTTAATGCTGGTTTCACCACTCTCTTTTGATCTGCTGTGCGAGCACTTGAAAAAAATATCCGTCGCTAAATGGGGGGAACAATTTGGCCTGTTGCGTTTTTATGATACCCGCGTATTTCCTCTTTTAGCAACGGATGTTTTTAATCTTGAACAAAAGAAACGGCTAACGGATATTGCCCTTTTTTGGAGCTGGATGGATAGGGATAAATCACCGGTTTGGCTGGCTGGCAGTTTTAATCCAGAAGTGAATTTTGTCATGAGTGATTTTGAGATATCTCTGGATGATAATCAGTTTGAGAGAATTGCCTGTATGAGTGATGCCGAAAATATTGCCAGCTCAGAACGGTTTCGCAATAACGCCTTTTCCAAGGAACATAATTTCTCCCATTACTATCGTGTGGCAGTGCGCATAACCGAACAAGGTTTTCTTGGCGATATTGCTGACTTTATCGAGCAGCACCATTTAGAGTGCTAATACTCACTCATCTTTATAACAAGGACGTCATAAAATGAAAAAAACGATAGTGGTAAGAAATTTGGTCATGCTTGTCACATTATTAACCTCAGGGACGGTGGTTTCTGGTGAAAGCTCCAGTGGCGCAAATTTAACCGGAGTGAACCATACCCAAAAGGGAATTAGCAGTTTTATGGTCAATGATTATAGGGGGCAAATGGGCGGGTATAGCTGTTGTATAATGCTTCCTGATCAATGGCGGCCGGGTCTAAAAGTAGAAGTTAAATGGGTGTCAGACCCCAATCCCAACGAGAAACTACCACCACTGGGTACTGATGAATACAGAACCTCTTACGCGAAACATGCTGCTAATTATAAAAATCATAGTGAGGTAGTAGATATACCTAAATATAACCAAGCATGTGATTTAGTTATTCATTTTTTACCTTGCGATCAAGTTAAAGCAACGGCGATATGTTCCGTATATGGTAGAGAGGACTACCCAATAAAAGAACCATTGAATATGCCGGAGCCGAAAAAATGTCCGAGATAAATATCATGCGTACCATTATGACTATTTATTAAAATGTGGAGTAAATAACCATAATGGTGCTAATCCAAATAGGAGAGGGTGATGAATAAAACATTAAGGAATTGCGGTGGCATGCTGGTGCTGTTGACGCTATTGACGGCCGGTTGCTCATTCGCCAGTGACGATGATATGACTGGTGGGAATTTAAGGGGAGTGAATCATACAAAACAAGGGGTAACTCGATTTTCAGTAAATGGTTACGGCGGTTTTGTTGGGGGAAATACATGTTGTGTTTTGTTACCTAATAAATGGAATCCGGGTATGAGTGCGGTGGTTAAATGGAGTGTAGATCCAAAACCATATGAACGATTACCGCCTTTAGGAACGGACGAGTATAGGAAGGCTTATGCGGAGCATGCATCGCGTTATACAAGTCATAGTGCGATGGTTCAGATACCGAAATATGGCGAGAAAAGGTGTGGTCTAACAGTGCATTTTTTGCCCTGTAATAACGTTAAAGTCACAACATCATGCTGGGGATATGGTAGCCCCGAATACCCAATAAAAGAACCTTTAAATATGTCGGAGCCAAAAACATGTCTGAGATAAATGCCGTGAGTGCCATTATGACTATTTATTAAAGTGTGAAGTAAATAGCTATAATGGTACTAATCCAAACAGGAGAGGGTGATGAATAAAACATTAAGGAATTGCGGTGGTGTACTGATGCTGCTGGCTCTGTTGACGACAGGATTTACTGCAGCAGCGAGAGATGGAGCCTCTAGTGGAGCAAATTTAACCGGTGCGAATCACACTCAAAAAGAGATCACTAGTTTTACGGCAAATGGATATAGAGGGCAAGTGGGAGGCTATACCTGCTGTGTTATGCTGCCAGATAAATGGGTGTCTGGAATGAAGGTAAATATTGAATGGAAATCAGCTTCTAAAAATATACATTCATTTCCTGGCTATGCTGATGAGAAAAAATATAAAGAATGGGAAAAGAGTGTAAAGGATGATTATGTATTTCATTCTGCGGTAGTGAATATTCCTAGATATGATAATGATAGCTGTGGATTAACTGTGCATTTTTTACCCTGCAACAAAGTTAAAGCAACGACATCCTGCTGGGCAGATGGAAATAAAAACAATCCAATAAAAGAGCCATTGAATATGCCGGAGCCAAAAACATGTCCGAGATAAATACTGTTGGTGCCATTATGACTATTTATTAAAGTGTGAAGTAAATAACCATAATGATGCTAATCCAAACAGGAGAGGGTAATGAATAAAATATTAAGGAATTGCGGTGGTGTACTGATGCTGCTGGCTCTGTTGACGACAGGATTTACTGCAGCTGCGAGAGATGGAGCTTCTAGTGGAGCAAATTTAACCGGTGTGAACCACACTCAAAAAGAGATCACTAGTTTTACGGTAAATGGATATAGAGGGCAAGTGGGAGGCTATACCTGCTGTGTTATGCTCCAAGACAAATGGGTATCTGGAATGAAGGTAAATATAGAATGGAAATCAGCCTCTAAAAATACGCATTCGTTTCCTGGCTATGCTGATGAGAGAAAATATAAAGAATGGGAAAAGAGTGTAAAGGATGATTATGTATTTCATTCTGCAGTAGTAGATATTCCTAAATATAGCAAAGCGTGTGATTTGGTTATTCATTTTCTACCCTGCGATCAAGTCAAAGCTACTGCGGCATGTTCTGTTTACGGTAGAGGTGACTACCCAATAAAAGAACCATTAAATATGCCGGAGCCGAAAACATGTCAATAACAACTAATAAAAGCTCAGTCTGTGCTCCACCATTATTCCCTTCAGTAGGACGATTTCCGACGTCTAAACTTCAAGTTGAAGAAAACTATAATAAGCAAAAAAAAGAAGAAAATCGTTTTTTACTTCAATGCAGTGAGTCTGCAGGAAAAAAAACAGGCTTCACCTGCAGCCAAAGCTTGCATGTCAGCCTATTTTTTGATGGTACAGGGAATAATGATAAAAACGATAGTGAGAAGAAAGATGACAAGATCCCACATCCCACAAATATAGCGAAGCTTTTCCATGCATCGTTGTTAGCCGAAGATGCAAAGTTAAAAGGTTATTTCTCCTATTATATGCCGGGGGTTGGCACGCCATTTCCAGATATTGGAGAGATGGACTATAGCGGTGATGGTTTAAAGTATGCTTCTGGTGGAGAAGACCGAATTAATTGGGCATTACTGCAGCTAGTCCATGCACTTTCGATTTCGTTAGGTGATGCGCCTTTAGCTGCGGAAAAAATGAAAACAACGATTGCTGATATGCGTGCCCATTGGCCGCTTACCGGTGAGGTGAATCGTCGTAACGCGTTTAATAATTTGCTAGAGCCCCTTCGTAGCAAGATCGATACAGCAAATCCTAAAATATTGGCGATTAAACTTTTCGTCTATGGCTTTTCTCGCGGAGCGGCGGAGGCGCGCACCTTTGTAAACTGGCTAAGCGAAATGTTTACAACTCCGAAGGGCGCTGAACTGCCGGAGCAAACTATTTTAGGATTGCCGCTTAGCATTGAGTTTCTCGGTATTTTGGATACCGTACCCTCAGTAGGTATTGCGCACGTTGCGCCTTTTGCCGCAGGCCATATGGGCTGGGCGGATGGCACTCAGCAATTGCCTGATGAAAAAAAATATCCTGACTATGTGAAATGCTGCCAGCACTTCGTGGCCGCCCATGAGCAGCGCTTAAGCTTCCCCCTCGATACAATCCGCAGGCCAAATGGCACATACCCGAGCTATGCAAAAGAGGTTATATACCCGGGTATGCACTCGGATATCGGCGGCGGATATCCTAAGGGAGATCAGGGTAAGGCGACAGGCGGGGATGGTGAATTGCTATCGCAAATTATATTGCATGATATGTATGCGGCCGCTTTTGACTCAGGGGCACCTCTATCAGTCCCAGAGAATCTTATCCCTGAGGGGATTAAGTCTAAGTCGCCGTCGTTCGCAATGTCATCTGACTCACTTATTGAGTTTCATGTATCTCCAATATTAGTTGGGCGGTTCAACGCATGGCGTGAAACTATCCTTTCTGAAAAAGAAACGCAGCAGAGTGGTGAAACTAAGACGGCAGTGGGCTATAAGCCTCATCTATTAAGCCATTCACTTGAAACCAAGATTGAGGAGCAGATGGGGTGGATCACCGCGTGGCGTATTGGGCGTTATGCACGTGGTAGCTACCAAGTGCAGGGCTTTTATACAAATGCCACGCAGTGGGATGCTGAGACGCAAAAACGGAAGAAAGACGAATATGACGAGGCAGTAAGCGAAATCAAGCAATCTAGACAGACCAAGCGAAAAGATTCAAACGACTCTATCCCAACCGCAGGTATAAACAAGCAGGGTATTCCAGAGTTTGAACCCACTTTGGATAAGCAGCAGCTACGCGAAGCCGCCCGTGAGTTTGAACACGATTATTACGATTGGAATCGTGAGCAAAATAGCGTGGCACAGGTGATCCTCGATACGATCCCAAAATATGCCATATACCTTATTAACAGCGATGATGAGCAAGTTGAATACGACGAGATGAAAAAGGCTGGCGAGGGGTTATATTCCAAATTATTTATCGATCGACTGGGAAGCGTGACCAAAGATCCGCAAATGGCCTTGGTTTGTGCGCTATATGATGAGCAAATTCATGATTCCCGCGCGTGGTTTATGCATTCTACTTTAAATTCCCGAGAGCCTTGGGCAGGCTATTTTCGCTATCGCATGATCTACAGCGGTAATGAAAACAATAAAGATCTGTCTCTGATTGCCGTTGCAGGCCAAGTTGTTGGTGCGGCAACGTTGGTCGGTGGCGTGATTTATACGGTGAAGCAGAAAAACGTGCAGAACGTGCTCGGTGGCGTGGCGGGAACCATCGGCGTGATGTCGGCAGAGTATAAAATTGTTGATTTAGCGACGGGATTAGATGTGCCACTGCTCCCGAATGCGATGGATCTGCTTGCGCCGACCAAGAATATTGGTGCACTTGTCAGCAGCCAAAAACAGCAGGCGATAGGCGCTCAGCACAATCAGAGAATGGATTATCTGAGTAGCTATCTCGGCATTGATGAACCCAGTGATGTGACTAAAGTGGCATAGGGGGTTGAAATGAAAAAGGTGATTCGTGTGGGTGACACCTTGAAAGAATATGGTGGCAAAGTGACGGGCGGCAGTTATAACGCCTTCGGCAAGCCGATATCCTGCGTGGGTGACAGCGCGGTATGTAATAAACATGGTGCAACCCGCATTGCTCAAGGCGCATCGGGCAGCACGATTAATGGAAAGGCCGTAGCGTTGGACGGCCACCGTTGCGAATGTGGTTGTACGCTGGTTAGCTCGTTGGCTCAGATGGATATTGCACCATGAAATTTCCGCCAGAATACCCCGATTATATCACCCCTGGGCCTATTCGTTGGCGACGATGGGGCATATTGCTCGCTGCTATTTGGTTAATCGGTTCGTTTCTGGCACTACTTCTACGTTCAACAGAGCAAGCTCCCTCCGGTTTGGCCTTTTGGTTTTTCATCATAGGTTTTCCTTCGTTATTTTGGGCACTTGCACTTGCTATCCGCTACCTACTGCTACAGATTGGATTGAAGAATCGCAGCAGCTATCAGCAGGTTGTTGAACAAGAGCAAAATGATTGGTGGCAAGAACGTTCTTTAGGTATTGCCATTGAAAAGGTTTACTTAATAGGCCCTTTAGGTGACGAGCAATCGTTATATTCAGGAATAATGACAGGAGGAACACCTGCTCCCAATAATCCCACGTTGTTATCTCTACGCTACCCACTGTTATTAAATATGCCCACGGTACGAGAACAGGGTTTAGCACATCATTTGGCTCAGCAGTTAATTAATAGTCCAGAAATAAAATCACGATGGCAAAGCCTTGCTTATATTAGCTGGTTTGGCGATGAGGCAAGTTTCCAGATATTTATTGAAACAATAAAGTCTGCGGTCAATAACATTTCATTTATACGATTAGATTTAAAGTGCATTGATGATATGGACCACGTTATTGATGTTTTCCAGCAGAGTATCGATGCTAATAAATGGATGCTTTGCGCAGGCACTTATAGTTTATCTCAATCTGCTGACGCTATTCCTGCGGGAGAGGCCGGTTTTGCTTGGATAGCGAGCCAAGCAGGAAACGCCCTTTTGCATCGTGCTGAGGAAATCGACGTTGCATCGGATGTAGAATCTGGTATGGCTGCTCGTCATCTAGAACGCTATGCCCATTTGGATGACATGCCTGAATGTTGCCTCGCGATGGACCAGAAAAGTATGGCTGAATTTCAGCCTGGAGGATGGTCGGCCATTGAACATATTCTTGCCCCTTATTGGGGGGCGCTAGGTGAAATATCTCCTTATATAGCGATATCAATGTCGCTTCTTCACACGCTAGATACGCAGCAGCCTTGTGGCTGGATGAGTCAGTGTACAGAAAATAAAATGGTTATTGGAGTGACCGTTCCTCATGGCAACCGATAAAAAGATAATCCGAGTTCGTTGGTGCGTTTAGTTATAGGTTATTTAATCGTTATTTTCCTATTGGTGCTTATTGGCGTCCTTCTATATTTATTTGTTGGACCCTACTTTAAATTTCCAGAATTATCTTTGCCAACGTTATTATTATGGGGCGTAGGGTGCTGGTTTATACTGAGCTGGTTTTGTCCTTTGTTTATTTTTATTTGGGATAGGCTTGCCCGTTCACGTGTTTTGTCAGATATAAAAACGAAAAAAAATGTAGAGACAAAAAAAAGAAGGTGCTTGGGTACAACTTATCACCCACCTCCGCGCCCGCCACGGCCTCCTATGGCGCAATAAAATTCGTATCCTACTAGTCGTTGGGGAAAACGCGGCGGCGGAAGCTATCGCGCCGGGGTTAACCACTCAGCACTGGCTGGAGGGGCAGGGCACATTATTGCTGTGGGGCGGTGGTGTGCAGGCGGAGCCGGATGAGGCGTGGTTGTTGGGGCTGCGTAAGCTGCGCCGTCGCCGTCCGTTGGATGGCGTGGTGTGGGTGATGAATGAACAGCAGAGCGCACAGGCTGGCGTTATCGATCAGGGCTGTCGTCAGTTGCAAAAACGTGGGCAGATTTTAAAGCAGCAGGCACCGGTTTATCTGTGGCAGGTGTGTGACAGCGCGTGGCAGCAGGATGACCGTATTACCCAGCCTGTAGGGTGTTTGTTCCCCGAGAAAAACTCGCCCGAGAAGTTAGCCGCCAGTTTGCAGAAGCTGGTCGCGCCGCTGCGTCAGCGCGGTATGACGCAGGTGTTGTTGAAAAACAGCCATGACTTTTTATTACGTCTGGCAAATCGTTTAGAGCGTAAGGGCATTGTCCATTGGCAGCAGGCGTTAACGCCGATGCTGCGCGAATATGCGACGGCGCTGTCGCTGCGTGGGCTGATGTTTAGTTTGCCGCTGGCGGCGAAATCTGGCGTTGCTCAGCATGGCTGGTTGCCGGATGCGGCGTGGCAGGGCGTGTTGAACGATCGCGCAGTGCGCGGTCGTCGGGTCGGGTTCTCTTGGGAGCAGAGCGCTTATTATGCCGTGATGGCGCTGGCGCTGCTGTGGTTCGCGGGCAGTATCCTGTCGTTTTTCACCAACCGTTCACAGATTGCCACGGTGCGCGATCAGGTTGATTTGCTGAATAAATCCAATGCTAAACCGATGGAACAGCTGGTTGCGCTACAGCTGTTTGGTAATACGCTCGGCCAGTTACAGTATCGGGCTGCGCATACGGTGCCGTGGTATCAACAGTTTGGATTAAGCCAAAATGACGCGCTAGAAAGCGCGTTGTGGCCGCACTATGATGCGGCGAGTCTGCGGTTGATCCGCGGGCAGGCCGCCGACGAGCTGCATCGTAACCTCAGTGAAATGGCTGCGCTGCCGCCCGATAGTCCTAAGCGTGCCAAGCTGGCACGTGCCGGATACGACAGCCTGAAAGCCTATTTGATGATGGCGAATCCAGACAAAGCCGACGCCGAATTTCTTACCCGCGTGCTGAGCGCCAATGAGCCTACGCGCACCGGCGTTGCCCCCGGTCTGTGGCAGGGAATGGCGCCAAGCCTGTGGACGTTTTATGCCGAAAATCTGCCCGCTCATCCTGAGTGGCGCATTAAGCCTGATACCGCACTGGTGGCGCAGGTTCGGCAGGTATTGCTCAATCAGATTGGGCAGCGTAACGCCGAAGCCACGCTGTATCAGAACATGTTGCAGTCCGTCGCGCAAAACTACGCGGATATGGGGCTAGCGCAGATGGTGGGTGATACCGATGCGCAGTTGCTGTTTACCACTGAGCAGGTGGTGCCGGGGATGTTTACGCGTCAGGCGTGGGACGGTCAGGTGCAGAAAGCCATCGATGATGCGGTGTCGTCGCGCCGTGAAGAGATCGACTGGGTGCTGAGCGATAACAAACATCCTGCCTCGGCGGATGTCTCTCCTGACGCGCTCAAAGCGCGCCTTACCGAGCATTACTTCACCGATTTTAGCGGTGCGTGGTTGGATTTCTTAAACAGCCTGCACTGGAAGAAAGCACAGAATTTATCTGATGTGACCGACCAACTTACCCTGATGAGCGATGTACGCCAGTCGCCGCTGATCGCGTTGCTGAATACGTTGGCCTATCAGGGACAAACCGGACAGCGCGGCGAAGCGCTATCGGATTCGTTGATGAAATCGGCGCAAAACCTGCTGCATAAAGAGAAAACGCCGGTAATCGATCAGCGCGTCAGCGGGCCAACAGGGCCGCTGGATAGCACCTTCGGGCCTTTGCTCTCGCTGATGGGCAAGGGCACCACCACGAACGGCGTGATGAATGCCGATAGTTCGCTGAGCCTGCAAACCTTTTTAACTCGCGTTACGCGGGTGCGGTTGAAGCTGCAACAGGTGGCGAACGCGTCCGATCCGCAGCAGATGACTCAGCAAATGGCACAGACGGTGTTTCAAGGTAAAACGGTCGATCTGACGGAAACGCAGGATTACGGCAGCCTGATGGCGGCCAGTCTGGGCGAAGAGTGGAGCGGCTTTGGCCGTGAAATGTTTGTGCAGCCGCTGACTCAGGCGTGGCAAACGGTGCTGCAACCTTCTGCCGCCAGCTTAAATACCCAGTGGCAAACCTCGATTGTGGCGAACTGGAACAGCGCTTTTGCTGGGCGCTATCCGTTTGCCAGCAGCGGCAATGACGCTTCGCTGCCGATGCTCGGCCAGTTTATTCGCGCTAATTCAGGGCGAATTGAACAGTTCCTCACGCGCCAGCTAGCGGGCGTGCTGCACAAAGAGGGCAACACGTGGGTACCGGATCAAATCAACAGTCAGGGGCTTCAGTTTAATCCTGAGTTTTTACAGGCTATCAACCAGCTAAGCCAACTGGCAGACGTGCTGTTCACCGACGGCAGCCAAGGCGTGCACTTTGAGCTGCGCGCCCAGCCTGCGCGCAACGTGGTAGAAACTAATCTGGCGATCGACGGTCAACGCCTGCGCTATTTCAACCAGATGGAAAGCTGGCAGAGCTTTAACTGGCCGGGGGCCACCTACCAGCCAGGCGTGATGCTGACGTGGACCAGCGTTAACGGCGGCGCTCGCCTGTTCGGCGACTATCAGGGCAGTTGGGGGCTAATCCATTGGCTAGAAAAAGCCAAAGTCACCAAGCTGGACGAAAGCAGCTACCGCTTAGCGCTGGATACGCCGGATGGCCTAACGCTCTCGTGGATCCTGCGTACCCAACTGGGCAGCGGCCCATTAGCGCTGCTGAAACTGCGCGGGTTTAGCCTGCCGAGCAAAATTTTCGTGGTGAATGCGGGCGCGTCAGAGGCGATGGTCAGTAATAACAGCGCGTTGGAGGATGAATAATGCTACAGGGATTAATCGCAGCCAGCATGAACGGGCGCGATGCTTTGGCATTGGCGGGCGAGCAGGTGGCGCTGTGGGACAAATGGCTGTTACCGATTAGCGCTGATGCGCCAGCGGGGGAAGACCCGGGCTACGACGATGATTTTCAGCGCATGCGCGAAGAGGTTAACCGCCTGTCGGGGGCTGACACCGATCTTATCTGTCAGTTAGCCGAAAAGCTGCTGACTACCGCGTGCAAAGACGTGCGGGTGGCAACCTATTACCTTTGGGCACGCCTGCATCGCGATGGAGAAACCGGGCTTGCCGATGGCTTAACGCTGCTGGCGGGCGTGGTGTCTCGCTTTAGCGATACGGTGCTGCCGCTGCGTGCGCATAGCCGCAAGGTGGCGATGGAATGGCTGACCAGCAGCAAAGTGCTGGATAGCCTGTCGCGTTATCCCGAAGTGGTGAAAGCCGATGTGGAGCGCACGGTGGCCGCGTTGGCGCTGTTGGACAGCGCAATGCAGGTGTGGCCAGAGGAGGAGCGTCCTTCGCTCGGCGGACTTTATTCGGCGCTGGATGCACGTTTAGCGCAGGCGGGCGGTCTAGATGCGGTGGTGCCGCAGAACAGCGCGCCAGCGGGGCAAAAGGAAGAAGCCGGTTCAACAATGGGCTTACCTACCCTCAAGCAGATCCAATCAGGACGTGATTTGCTCGATCAGGCACGGGAGCTGGCGCGTTACCTGCGCGATCAGCCGCAGGGCTGGCTGTCGAGCAGTCGGCTGATGAAAAGCCTGCGTTGGGATACGGTGCATCAGTTGCCGCCGCAGGATGCCTCGGGCAATACGCGTTTAACGCCGCCGCGGGCGGACAATCGCGCCCAGCTTAAACGTCTGTATATGCAGCAGAGTTGGAATGAGCTGCTGGAACAGGTTGAGCGTATGTATGCCGAAGGCGTGAATCATTTTTGGCTCGATTTGCAGTGGTATGCCTGCCAAAGCCTGAGCAAACAAGGCCATCCTTATGACGCGTGGGCCGATATCGTGAAGCGCGATTTGGGCATGTTCTTAGAGCGTTTGCCGGGGTTGGAAGAGATGACCTACAACGACGGCACGCCGTTTGCCGACGAGGTGACGCGCGACTGGATTGCTCAGCATGTGAGCGGCAATCAAGAGCAGTGGGCTGCGCCACCGGCGTCGACTCAGCCGCAGGGCGATGACGACGTGTTAGCGCTGGAAGGTGAAGCGCTGGCGCAGGCCGATAGCGATGGCGTTGAAGCCGCGCTGACGTGGCTAAGCACCCGCTCGGGCATTCATACCCCGCGCAATCGCTGGCTGCTGCGGTTGCTGATGGCGCGCATTGCCGAGCAGTACGGCAAAAATGAGATGGCGCTGCATCTGTTAACCGAGCTGGATATCAATCCGTCCCAGCTGACGCTAGCGGAATGGGAGCCTGCGCTGAGTTTCGAAGTAAAAGCTCGCCTGCTGAAACTGCTGCGCTTGAAATCGCAGCGTAACGATAGCGATAAAGCGGCGCTGGCGCGGCGTATGGAAACCTTGTTAGCCGGACTGGTGAACATCGATCCGGTGAGAGCCGCCGTGCTGTGTGGCTGATGTTGCCGCAGATTATTGCCTGATTTTGGTTTTACCTCCCCCGATTTTTTAACCTTTCTCATGAGAACACAATTCGCATGGATGACTTAACTCTGCGCTATTTTGAAGCAGAAATGCGCTATCTGCGTGAAGCAGGTAAAGAATTTGCCGAAGCGCATCCTGACCGCGCGGCCATGCTTAATCTGGATAAGGTGGGCGCACGCGATCCCTACGTGGAACGTCTGTTTGAAGGTTTTGCCTTCTTGATGGGGCGACTGCGCGAAAAGCTGGATGATGACTTGCCCGAACTCACCGAAGGATTAGTGAGTCTGCTGTGGCCGCATTATTTGCGCACCATCCCGTCGCTTTCCATCGTGGAGCTCTCGCCGGACTGGTCGCAGATGAAACACAGCGAGCGCGTGGCTCGTGGTTTTGAGGTGATGTCGCAGCCGGTGGGGCAGCAGAAAACCCGCTGTCGCTATAGCACCACGCAGGATCTCGATCTGCTGCCGTTAAATTTGTCTAAGGTGGGGCTGAGCACTGAGCCGGATGGTCGTTCGGTGATCCGTTTTCGCTTTGAATGCAGTGAGCTGGCCGACTGGGCGCAAATCGATCTTAGCCGCCTGCCGCTGTATTTGAACGCGGATAGTCCGGTGGCGAGCGCCCTGCATCAGGCGTTAACGCTGCAAACGCAGGCCATGTATCTGCGCTTACCGGAACGGCCTGATCGCCAGCGCATCGACGGCTACTTTTCGCCGCTGGGATTTGGCGAGCAGGACGGTCTGTGGCCAAAAGGAGAAAGTGCTTTTAGCGGCTATCAGCTGCTGTTGGAGTTTTTTACCTTACGGCAGAAATTCATGTTTGTCGGTTTGAACGGGCTGGAGCAGCTTGAACTGCCCGCCGCACTGCCGTGGTTTGAAATTGAGGTGGTGCTGAGCGAGCTGTGGCCATACGACATGCCGTTTGACGCTGAAAATCTGCGTTTGCACTGTGTTCCCGTGATTAATCTTTTCCCGCTAGAGGCCGATCCGCTGCGCCTTTCGCCGTTGGAAACCGATTACCTACTGCGCCCGATGCGCTTGCAGGATGGGCATACCGAGATCTATTCGGTCGACAGCGTCGTCTCTTCGAAACATACCGGACACCAAACCTACGTGCCTTTCAGTAGCTTCCGGCATAAAGGCGGCATGATGCGTTACGACGCGCCGGAGCGCTATTTCCATACGCGGGTGAAACGCGGTGCTTCTGGGCTGCACGATACGTGGCTGATCCTCGGCGGCGAAGCGTTCGACAGCGATAAGCTGCTGGCCGAAGAAAACCTGTCGCTGAGCCTGACCGGCACCAACGGTCAACTGCCGCGTAAGGCGCTGCAAAGCACGCTGCTGGATACCGTAGTTCAATCGACGCAAACCAAACTGTCGGTGCGTAATTTGTGCGCGCCAACCATGCCGTGCTATCCGCCGACGCGTGACCGTTTCCACTGGCGAGTATTAAGCCATCTGGGTTCGAATTTCCTGCCGATGATGGATAACGCCGAAGTGTTGCGCGGCACGCTTTCGCTGTATGACTGGACGGGCGACGAGCTTAACCGCCGTCGCTTAGCGGCGATTGTTGACGTGAAACATCATCTGATCCAGCGCTTTGAGAAGGGCTTTTTGCTGCGCGGCGTGGACATTGAAGTCACGCTGGATAGCAACGGTTTTTCCGGTGAGGGGGATATCAGCCTGTTTGGTGAAATGCTCAGCCGCTTCTTTGCGCTGTATGCCGATATTCATCTGTTCAACCAGCTTACGTTGATACTGCAACCTTCAGGGAAATGTCTGCAATGGAAAGAGAATCACAGTCAGCGCATTCCGGGCTAATAGCGGCACTGCAAGGGCGCATGTCGGAGGTTAACGTCTATCGCTTTTGCCAACTGCTGGAGCGGGTGGCACCGGAAAGACCGGCGTTGGGCAGTACCGCCAGCCCGCATGACGATCCGGTGCGTTTTCGTCCTCATCCCGGTATGGGATTTCCCGTTAGTGAGCTGAAATCACTGGAAAGTGACGAGTTTCGCCCAGAGCGTCCACCGACGGTGCGCACTACGTTTCTAGGGTTATACGGCGTTGATTCACCGCTGCCGACCTCATACCTCGACGATATTGCGCAAAGGCGAGAAGGGCATGAGGCGCTGGAAGCGTTTCTGGATATTTTTAACCACCGTATCTTTACCCAGTTTTATCGTATTTGGCGCAAGTATTCCTATCCGGCCACGTTTCAAAGCGGCGGCACGGATGAAACCTCGCAGTGCTTATTGGGGCTGATTGGTTTAGGGATCCCCGGCACCTCTTCGCATATTGCCACGCCGGTATCGCGTTTTTTGGCGCTGCTGAGCGTAATGCGTTTACCCACACGCACCGCCGAAGGGGTGATGGCGTTAGTGAGGTTATTGGCACCGAACACCACGGCGGTGGTTACGCCGCACGATCGCCAGCAAATTGTGCTCAAACAGCCTGCCGGATTGGGGCAAGCACAGCGGGTTAATTTGTCGCAACGTGCCGTATTGGGTGCGACGGGAACGGATGTGAATACCCACTGTTGCTCACGCTGCACACCGCCGATTTGACCGAGGCGAAGGGCTGGCTGCCGAGTGGTCAACTGCATACCGACCTGATGGTTTTACTGCGCGTTTATCTGGGATGGCGCTGCAATGCGCGGCTGAAACTGGTGCTGCCGACCGCCATGTTGCCGCCGCCGGTATTAGGTAAAACGCCGGTTCAGCTCGGTTTAACCGGCTTGCTCGGTCTGCATGCCGCAGCTCCTGCGGCCTTAGCGCTACCCAACGAGATCACGGTTAACTTGGGGCATTATCAAGGATTACAGCCGAATACGGCGAACAGAGAGGTTAAGCATGTCAATTTTCGCTTCTAAGCCCCGTACATTACAGGCGGCAGCGATGGCGTTGTCCGTATTGGTATTGGCGGGCTGTGGCCTGACGCAGAGCGTAGCAGACGGCACGGCGTCGGTGACCAAATCGATATTTTATAAGCAGATCAAAACGCTGCATCTGGATTTCAGCGCCCGCGAGGCGCTTAACACCGACGCCAACGACATGAGCGCGCTGTCGGTGCCTACGCTGGTGCGGGTTTATCAACTGCGCGATAGCAAAGCGTTCGAACAGCTGGATTACCAAAGCCTGCTGGTGGACGGCGATGCAAGCCTGAAGGCGGATTTGCTCAGCGAACGTGAAGTGGTGGTGAAACCCGGCACCGGTGCGTCGCTGAATATGCCGATGGAAAAAGAAGCCAAGTTTGTGGCGGTCGTTGGGCTTTTCCGTATGCCTGATATGCAGAAAAATAGCTGGCGGTTGGTTATCGACCGCGAAGATTTGCTGCCTGACGATTCTCGGATTATTGAGCTGAGAAATAACGCGCTTAGCCTTAAACCGGTGAAGGACTAGACCATGACGTCTCAAAACCCTTCATTGTATGAAATGCTGACGCTGAACTTTGGCGGCGAGCTGGATTTGCAACGGGTGAACGAACGCGATCGGGTGATTTTATCGGTGCTCGATAACATGCAGCGCATCCTGAATAGCCGCGCTGGCACTTTGGCGCATCTGCCCGACTATGGTCTGCCCGATATGAGCCAGATCTTGCAAGGTATGCCGGGATCGGCGCATGGGCTGCTGTCGCTGTTGTCGGCGACGTTATTGAAGTATGAACCGCGCCTTGAAAGCCTGTCGATTACGCTGCTTCCCCAAACGCGCAGCGGCCATCTGGAATACACCCTTGAGGCTCAGCTCAAAGAGCTGGGTCTGGTGCGCTTCGGCACGGAGTTTGCGCCTGAGGGAAAAGTGTTGGTGCGCCATCTCAAACAGCAACAGTTTGTTTCCGCTTAGTTTTTCTTTCTTTTTACGGAGCTTCACCTACGCATGGCTTCTTTCTCCGAACAACATTTACGTACCGGCGGCGATCCGCGCACCCTGAGCGAATTTACCGCCCTGCGCGATGAGCTGAATAAGCTTACGCACCCCGCACGTCCTGACGTCGATTGGCAAAAAGTGGAACAGCTGTGTTTGGGGCTGTTTCGTCAAAACGGGGTTGAGCTGCAAACTACCGCGTATTACACGCTGGCACGCGCACATCGCGCAGGATTGGCGGGCATTGAAGAGGGGCTGGTGCTTGTCGATGGTCTGCTGACGCATCAGTGGCCGGTATTTTGGCCTGCGCAAACGCACGCGCGCATGGAAATTCTTGGCTGGCTCGCCACGCGCCTGCAACAGTTACTGCGCGGCTATGTGTTTAAATACGGTGACTTGCCGATTATTTATCGCACTGAAACGCTGCTGGAACACTTGGGCGAAGTGCTGGCGCGTCTGGAGCTGAAGCATCTGAGCCAGCTAGATGGTTTGTATCATCTAATGCATAACACCGCGCTTCGGCTGGAAAGTCTGGATGGTGATAATACGATTCAGGGCGGCAGCACGCTGGCGGCGCGCCCGTCGATGTCGATAGCCGGGCCTGAGATGCAGGATGATTCACCGCTGGTGTATGTGGTTCAAGCCGAAGCAAAACCGGTGATTATGCGGGTGGAAAACAGCGCGACCGGCATTCAGAAAAGTCATTGGGTTGGTTTTGCGGCGGGATTAATTTGCATGGCGCTGGTGGGCGGTGCAGGTCTGTGGGGCTGGAATACGTGGCATCAGGAGCCCGTGCGCAATGTGCTGTTGGCCACGGTCGAACCGTTGCCGCAGCCGTTATCACCCGCGCAGATGAATACGCTGCGAACCGAGAAAGCCGACAAGCTGCCAACGTTGACCAATGACATGGTGGCGGCAACGCAAAAGCAGTTGGAAAATATGAATTCATTACCTGCACTTTGGTCGCTGAACTATGCCTCTCAACTGGTTAAGCAGGCGCAAACGCTGTGGCCGCAGACGCCAGCGGTCGATCAGCTGGCCGCCGGTTGGCTGCTCAATTTGAATGCGCAGGCAGCCGCCAGTGATACGTTGGGTGATTGGCATATGGCACAAAGCCGTCTGCAACTGCTCGCCAATAAGCTCAATGGATTAGACGAGCAGCGCGGGAAATATATGACCGTTTCTGAGCTGAAATCATCTATTTTTGCCATTCAACAGCCGCTGGTGAAATCACCGCCGCTGGAAGAACTGCTGCGCCAACTGTCTGAACAGCAAAACGCCGGAAAAGTCTCTCCGGCGCTGGTTCGGCAGATCGACAATCGTTTTAAGCAGCTGCAAAGCCGCTATATGTTATTGATGATGGAACCGAGATCGTTATAAGTTCAGCGGGCTACATCTTATTTCAGGCGTAGCCCGCGGTTTTACTCTTCTGTGAGCGCCGCTGGCGCTCTTTCAATTACCATCGTCTGGCTCTGACTCAGATTGATGCCCGCCGCTCTTAGCCTTTTCAAAATCTCATACAATAAATCACTCTTCGTACCGCTCACCACGCGAGGGCTCGCCACATAGCCCGTGACGCTGAGCACAATACCGTTGGGCCCTAACTCCTTGAAGCTCACCGACGGTGCGGGCGCGGGCTGTATGGCAACATGCTGATGATAGGCGTCGAGCAGGAGAGCGCGTGTTTGTTCAGGATCGATATCCAGCGGGAAGGTGAGCGCAATTGTCACTACGCCCTGCGCATTACCCATGGTGGCATTGCGAACGTTTTGCGAAATGAGCTGTGAGTTGGGCACAATCACGGTGGAACGATCGCTGAGCTGGATTTCAGTCGCACGGACGTTGATACGGCGAATATCGCCCTCAACGCCGCTGATGCTGATTAAATCGCCGACTTTGACCGGACGCTCGGTCAGCAAAATCAGGCCGGAGATAAAGTTTTTCACAATCTCTTGCAGGCCAAAACCGATCCCAACCGAGAGGGCGCTGACGATCCACGCCAGCTTGTTCCACTCAATGCCGAGTGTGGAGAGCGTGAGTAAGATAATCAGCACGTAGCCGACGTTGGTAAACAGCGTTACCAGCGAGGCTCGCATGCCGCGATCCATCATGGTTTTTGGCAGGAAGTCGTTATCCAACCAACGGCGTGCGGTGCGCAGAATGTACCAGCCAATGACTAAGCACAGCACGGCATTTAGGGCGTGCGCAGGAATGATCGTGAAGCCGCCTAGCCCTTTGCCGCGCCAGATTTCGATCACTTTTTGTAGCAGGGCGAGCGGGGTGGTGGAGCCATAGGTTCCGCTCAGCAGCGCGATAACCGCAAACAGTACCAACACCGTTTTGCCCACCGCGGCGAACAATGTCGCGGCTAACGAAAGATGGCGATCGCTGAGGCTGAGCGTACTTTTGAGTATTTTTCCTGAGTGGTTGCTGGGCGTAAATACGCTTTCGCAGAGGTCGGTCATCAGGTGAATCAGCAGGTATAAACAGGCCAAAACCAGCCATACCCAGATCAGCTCATAAGTCAGAAAACGAGCCAGCAGAATGTAGCCGGTGAGCAGGGAGATAATAATGGCAAACGAGGTGGCGCTGATCGCCAGATGGATAAATCCAGCCAGCGCCGAGCGTGCGCTAACCTGCTCGTTATTGGTGTTTCGTCCATGGCGTAGTCGGGTAACGCGCACCGCCATGAAAATCGCAATCAGTGCCACCAACAGTGACAATAATCCGCTGCAAAAAACCGTGGCGGCGATGCTGGCACCGACCAAATTATTGAGCTGTTCAAGAATGCTGAAAATGAAAACGGCGGTGGCAATTAGCGTTGGAAAAGGCGCTAAGGCTTTGGCGGCGTTATCGGAGATGTTGGGCAGTCGCCAAGAAGGATGGCGATTGGAGAGTAATGCATTACCCAGTCCGGCAATCAGGCTGGAGAAGACGGTGAGCCGTACCAGCGTTTGTGCAAATTCAACCAGCATCGGCGAGGTGTCGGGCAGGCGAATGAGCAGATAGCAGAGAAAATGGGCGCTGGTGCCGAGCATGACGGCGGTGAGCACGGTGGTACTGAAGGCGAGAACGCTGCGGCGTAGGCGTCCTTCGGGCAGCCAGCGCTGCATCATGGCGCTGACCGGTTTATCTAGCACCGTATGGCTGAATACGCCAAAGGCCAGCGCCAGCAAGAGATAAAATACCGATCCAGCTTTCCAGCCGGGTTGCCAGGCGTTATCCCACGCGTCGCTGAGCTGTTGATTAAAATCGCTGAATTTATCCAGATCGTGATTCTGGGAATTGAGTACTGGGGACCAAAAACTTTGCCCCAGAATGGTGCCTGAGTTAAGGGCGATTTGAGATTTTAGCGCTGAGCGACGCAGGTTATTAATTTGGGTAGAGAGATTGGCAGCATTGGTTTTTACCGCATTAATTTGCTCAATTTGCTTATCTAGCTGGGTTTTGGTGCGGTTTAGCGACGTTCTTTGCTGGGTGACTTCCGGTGTTTCATCGGCGGCTTTGGGGCCGAGTACGTCGAGCTGGGCCTGAATCTGTGCGATTTCAGGGGTGAGTTCGGCGGCCTTGGCATCGGCCTCTTCGGCCAGCTGTAGCGTCTCGCTGTTGAGCTGGCCGAGTAATTTTTCGTGCTGGGCGTTGGCAACCTGTTGCTTGATGGTATCGAGTCTTTTCTGCAACACGCCGCTATCGACTTGCGTACTCGCTGTCACCTGTTGCGTGCTACCGTTCGCGGCATGACTCATGAGCGGCGTGGCGAGCAACATCATCAACAGTGCGTAGGTTTTTAGCATCTTCAGCATGTACAAAGGATCTCGCTTAGGCATTTTTATGATAACTATTCGTTAATTATAGGGAAAATAGTAGGCGTTTTGTGAATCATTTTGTGAACCTGTTTACATGTGAGGAAAGAACGAGGAGGAGCCAGCGGCAGCGAAGAGAGACTTTACTGCCGCGATTGGCTTAGGATTTGCTCGGTGTGGCTTCGGCCCTGTACCCGCCGCCGAGAGATTTGGTGAGGTTGATATCTGCGTCGATCCAACGACCGTGTAGTTCGATCAGCTTGGATTGTTCTGCTAACAAAGGAAGCTTAGCCTTGGCCACGTTAACGCCGCTGATTAAGCCTGCTTGAAAACGCATTTGGGTGAGTGACCAGATTTTTTGATCACCGGCGACGACTTCGGTTTGATGTGCGCTTTGATCTGAAATCGTTTGTATCTGGGTAATCCCTTTCGTGACGTCTGTAACGGCATTCACCACCGCTTTGTTGTAGCTGGCAATGTTCAGATTGCTGTTGCTTTGTACGATGCTGAGATTGGCGTTAAGCCGTCCGCCATCAAAAATAGGCAGCGTTAAACCGAATATGCCCCCCATTTGCTGTGCGGAACCCCGGAACAGGTCGCTGAGATGCAGCGCATCGTTTTGCAAGAATCCCATTAGGTTGATTTCCGGATAGAACGCGGCTTTGGCGGCATCCACTTGGCTCAGTGATGCGTCGATATACCAGTGCGCAGCCTGCAAATCGGGGCGACGAGCCAGCAGTTCGTAGCTTAAATTTTGTGGCATGGTGCTTATCACGTCGGGTAACGGTACCGTTTTAAGCGCAGGTAACGGCGTTTTTAGCCCGATAAGCGCCTGTAAGTTCGCCCGTAACAAGAGCAGATTGCCGCGCGATGCGTCGATTTGCTCATCGATTTTGGTGAACTGCGTTTCCGTTTCTGTTTGTTCGAGCGAGGAGATAATGCCTTCGTTGTAGAGCTTGCGATCCGTATCGGCAATGATCGCCTCTTGCGCTTTGACCTCAATCAGGATGTCCTGCAATGCCTTAACGGTTTGAATATCCCAGTAGATTTGGGTTACGGCGGAGGACACCAGCAGTTCACTTTCGGCCAGTTCCGCCTGTCGTGCTTTGTAAACGCCGAGCGCCGATTCTACCTGAGCGCGGTTTTTCCCCCATAAATCCAGATCGTAGCTGGCCTGCAAACCGAAGGTGCCGTTGGTATACCACGGCCCCGTGGTGCCCGCAGCCGGATCGTCAAGGGCAAAAGGCCCCATCACACCTTCAGCCGACATTTTCTGACGCTCAACGTCGGCGCCGAAATTCACGATAGGTAAATCATCGGCGCGCGCCCGCTCGGTCTGTGCTTTGGCGATTTCAACACGCTGGCGAACCACGGCAAGGCTCGGTGAGTCGGCCAGCGCTTGTTCAACCAGCTAGTTGAGCTGTGGATTATGATAATTTTGCCACCAGTGGTTTCCCGGCCATGCGCGAAGCGCGCCGGCGGGCGCATCGTTGATGTGTATTTGGCTGAGATCGGTTTGTGGCAACGGTGTTTTATTGGAATGGATCATCGCGCAGCCGCCGGTCGCTAAAGATAAGGCGATAAGCAAACTAGAGCGTAATCGTTTTTTGTTATGACGAGTCGAATAACTTTTTTATTGGCTTTATTCATGGCTTTGCTTGAATTAATAATAAATCAAAAATTCATTATTATTAGGGTGAAGTAGTGAGTGCGCGAACATTAAAGGCTTTTCTTATTTTTGTTTTATGCAGTTGTGCTGATGCGAGTTATTTCTTATGAAAATTAAATGTAGTGTTTATAATTAATTTGAATTAATAATTCATTCCGGTATTTCATGTTTATTATGAATGACTTTTTCTTTTATTTAATAAATTAACTCTATTATTAATACATTTTTAACCTAGCAAGGACATGGTGCTACTCGGCTATAAAATGCGTTTTCTTTGAATATTTTTGGTTGTGTGCTGATTTTTCATCCATGCTTAGAGTTCGGCCTTTTTTGGGGATGACTCACGATGAAAAAAACCACGCTGTTTCAGTTCTTTCACTGGTATTACCCTGACGGTGGGAAATTATGGCCAGAGGTGGCTGATAAGGCTGAGTATCTCTCTACGCTGGGAATAAGCCACGTCTGGCTTCCTCCGGCGTATAAGGGCGCCAGCGGCGGCTACTCGGTGGGGTATGATTCTTACGATCTCTTCGATCTTGGTGAATTCGACCAGAAAGGGAGCGTGCCAACCAAATACGGTGATAGAGCGGGATTAGAGCATGCGGCGCAGTGTTTGCAATCGCACGGGCTACAGGTGCTGTTTGATGCCGTGCTAAACCACAAATTGGGTGCGGATGAGAAAGAGCGCGTGCACGTGCGCCGCGTTGAAGAACACGACCGCAATGATATCGACGATAGCGCTTTTGAAGCATTAGCCTATACCCGTTTCGTATTTCCCGGGCGGCAGGGAAAATACTCTGAGTTTGTTTGGGATTATCGCTGCTTTAGCGGCGTTGACTATATTGAAGATCCGAATGAAAACGGCATTTTTAAAATCATGAACGATTTCGGCGAAGATGGCTGGAACGATGATGTTGATAAAGAAAATGGTAATTATGATTATCTGATGGGCGCCGATATTGAATTTCGTAATGAGGCCGTTAACGAGGAATTAAAATTCTGGGGGCGTTGGTTATTGGATTCTGTGCCCTGCGATGGATTTCGTTTAGATGCGGTGAAGCATATTCCCGCGTGGTTTTATTCCCAATGGCTAGATCATCTGCGTGAGCATTCTGGCCGTGAGTTGTTTACCGTGGCGGAATATTGGTCGCCGGAGGTTTCAGCGTTGCAGAACTATCTGCATGAAACAGAAAACAAACTGATGCTGTTTGATTCCGTGCTGCATACCAAATTTCATCATGCGTCTAAATCGGGCAGTGATTACGATCTTTCTACGCTGTTTGCTGACACGCTGGTGGCAATTGCGCCTGAGAATACGGTCACGCTGGTGGCAAACCATGACACTCAGCCGTTGCAGTCGCTGGAAGCACCGGTGGAACCGTGGTTTAAGCCATTGGCGTATGCGTTAATTCTGCTGCGGGAGCAGGGTGTGCCCTGCGTTTTTTATCCCGACCTGTTTGGTGCCACCTATACCGATAAAGGCGATGACGGAGAGGATTATGAAATTATCATGCCTGTTATCCCTGAGCTTGAAAAACTGATTGAGGCCCGTCAGCGTTTTGCCAACGGCGCGCAGCATGATTATTTCGATACACCGCAGTGCGTGGCCTTTGTGCGTGATGGCACCGAAGAAGCGCCGGGCTGTGTGGTTGTCATGACCAACGGCGATGTGGCGTCTAAGCATGTGCAACTCACTGAGGGTTTGGCGGGGCGTCGCTTCTATGATTTCCTCGGCAACCATGCGGATGTGGTTACCGCAGGCGATGATGCTAGCGCTGAGTTCCCCGTGTCGGCGGGGAGCGTCAGCGTTTGGGTTCTAGAACAGTAAACGAAAGCCTTAAAAAGCCACGTCGACCACCAGCGTATCGTTGTAAGTGCCTGCTGGTGGTGTGTTCTGGTTAGGAAATATTTTAGCCGTGTAATTATAGGTTTTGGTCATGGTATCCGTGCTGGTGGTGGTAGCCGAGGCACTGCCCCAGCGCTGGCTGCCGACCGAACCCCAGCGGTTATTGGTGGTTGATTGGTAGATATCGTAGCTTAGTAAATTTGTCGTTCCACTGTTGGTGTAGGACATATTGCGCACGCCGCCGCTGGAGTTTTGTCCATCGTTAATTCCTACGGTATATGTGGCTCCCTTGGTACAAACCAACGTAACAATACCGGGCTGGGTGCTAAAGCTACCCGCCACCGGCGCGCTGCCAAAGTTGATGTCTGGCGCGGTGATGGTCGCGCAGTCGTTAGTTACGTTTAGCGATATAGGGATGACTAACGTGTCACTACCGGTGTCGTTATCGTTACAGAGGACCAATATGCCAGCAGTGCAGATATTCCACGTGACGGTGAGTGTAATACTGGTTGCGTAGGAGCCTGCTGCAACTGATTGAGGAACGGTGCTCAACGTGAATGGCAGTGAGTATTGTTTATTGGCGAGTAATCCCAAGAACGTTGAGCTGGGAATAGATTTCGAATCTGCGACTTTCATTTCTGTGGCCGTTGTGCAGGTTTGACTTGTACATGTCAACTGGACAGGGATTGTATCGGTCGTGCTGCTGGTGAGGATTGCGCGTGAGTTGCTGGCGGTGGTGGCACTGGTATAAGCGATGATGATTGAACCCGGAGCTGCGATGGCAAGAACGATAGGGCAGCTTATCTGGATATTGAAGGTTTGAGACTGGGGCGTAGTATTCACGACGACTGAGCTGACAGTCCCATAGTTTATCAAGATCGGCTTGGTGAGTGTGCACGCGTGAGTGGTAGCCGCGCTGGCTGAAAACGAGAGGAATACCCCTGCGAGCAGAATAATAACGACGACAAAAAAAGCTCTCATTTTAGTTGTTCTCCGCAGTAGCGCTAAGTTGGCAGGTTAATGGCCCATAGGTACTTAACTTTTGTGAGTGAGTGTCGGGCAGGCTGAAATTGACGGTGCAGCTTTGTCCATTGGGCGTGCGTATGCGCAAGGTGTTTTGGTGCTCCAAATTTTCCAAATAGGCCAATCCGTCCCAGCCGACATAGGCATCCGGTTTTCCCTGCTGTGATACGGTACTCGACAGAGGAATAGCGGCGCCGGTTTGATCGTGCAAGATCACGCTGGCAGCGCGTCGTTCGCGTACCGGGAAATGCACTACGTAGCCACTGTTTCGGCGCACGGAAATGCGCTGTTCCGTGGTATCGGCGTAAATATCAGCTGGCAGACTTAGGGTATCAATGCTGAATTTAGACGGATAAAACGAGGAAACACCCGGCACCAGCATGTATCCCTGACGGTTAGTAGTGCCTTTAGGCTGGTTTTCAAAATTAACCCCAATATTGGGATAGCCATCGGTGCTGACGATGACAAAGGAGTCGTTGATCTGGTTAGCCGTCAGCAGCGTGTTGTCCATATACACCAACGCCCCCATCATCTCCCCCCCATTGGGTGTAATTATTCGACGGGCCATAAACGCCGCCCTGTAGCTGAACATGTTCGTTACGCCAGCCGAGTGTGGCCTGCTGATAATTGCTTTGCTGTGATTGATTGGCATAGGCCAAATTCCACTTAAATCCGCCATCGCTTGGCATCGCGTGGTCATAGGTGACGGTTTGCTGATTTTCTCCCGTCGCGCTGCGCTGCGCGGTGACGCTCACGTTGTCAAAGGTGCTGAATGGAATTTGAATAGACAGCGCTAATGCCCAATCTTGCTGTGAGGGATCGCGGCTGGCTGACACGTAAACGGTGCTATTGCCCCATAAACTTTTATTCCACGACAGGTTGAGCAACCGGGTTCGGTCGCCCGCGAAACTTTGGATATCGAAATAGGCCAAACCAAAACTGCCGAGTTGGTCTAGCGAAATTGCCGCAGAGTATTGATCGCTGCTTTTGCTGAGTGAATAAGAGGACTGATTGGAATTGCTCTGTGGCACATCATAGAGTGCGAGATTGCCAAAGTTTTTATCGCGGCGACTGTGCTGGGTGCCTATGTTGAAGCGTGAATTGCTGTATTGATATCCCCAGTCATACTGATTTCCGCGCTTGCCATACATGGTGCTAGTGGTTGCCGAGGTATTAAGCACGCCCAGATAGCCGAGTTTAATCACTGAACCGAGCCCGCCGAGAGCTAACTCTGACGCACCTTCCGCGTGGGATTCCAGCGTGAGGTAATCGTTGATGCCGTAACGATAGGAACCGCTGGCGGCGGCGTTTCCATAGGAGAAGTCTTTTTCACCATAATCACGACGTATTGCGCCAAGCGACAGGGACGCATCTGATAGTCCCGGTTTCAGTAAGGTGCTGGCGACGTAAAAAGGCTGAGTGGTGGAGACGCGTCGCCCTAGCGCATCGGTAGTGACTAACACCGCTTCTCCCGCGCCGTTAACGTAGGGCAAGTTAGTGAGCGTAAATGGCCCCGGCTCAAGGTTAGTGCTGGCCGATTGGTAACCGTTAATGAAGAGATCGGCCGTGGTGGGGACCGCCGTTTGCCCGTTAAAAGCAGGAAGCGGGTAGGTAATGATATCAGGGCGAACGGAGAAATCTCGCCCGATGGTGACGCCGCCTAACCGTACACTGTTGCTCCAACTGAGTGCTCCGGTGATTAAATCACCCACTTGCCAACTGAAAGCGTGCGCTTCGTTGACCCCGCTTAACGTGGTGTCGTAGCGACGAAAACCATCATCAATATCGCCGCTGTTACCGCCAAAGCTTTTGCGTAATATGCCCGTGCTGGACAGCGTTGCCTCAGGAGTAAAAATACGAAATTCGTTCCACGCTGACGAAAGGGTGGATTCGCCCTGAGTATGGCTGGTGTAAACGTCATAGTTGAATAGCGCACCGCTACCGGCAACGGCTTGAGTTTGTTGATTCGGATTGCCGGTGAATACCGATTGATTAGGTAGCCAGCCAGTGGGGACTTGAAGTAGCAGGCGCTGACCTTCGCTGTCATAGCGCGTGTCGATGTCTGTGTCGGCGGTTAAATCGGTTTCAGGGGCAGGGAATTTATCTGCTGGCAGGCCAAGACCAATGAGCTCTGACGAAGAAATGTAAAAATGGCCGTTGCGCAGTGTGACAGCAGCCAGTTTGCCAGTATCGAAACGGTTAATTACTAAGGCTAAACGAAAATGCTGCTCTTGATTGACGATGCTGGCCGTGGGCGGTGGCGGCAGCTCACTGCTACCTGATTCGCCCAGTGCGATACCAGGCAAACTTAATGTGACCATAAGCGGCACAGCGTGGCTGCGCCAAACCCTGATGGCTTTCACGACGATATCTTAACGGGCTGGGCGGCTATTGCGCCGGACCAGACTGCCAGATCTTGCTGTCGCTATTTACCTCGGCCTTTAGGGTTTCACCACGAGAGACTCCGGCCGGTAATGGCCATGTTCGATAGGAGCCGGGGAGGACGTAACCTAATAGTCCATCGGCTACCATTCTGCCGTTAATCGATACTTTGCTTAGACGCGCGTGAACCGTACCGCGGTTAGTGACTTCAATGGCTGGATGACCGTTATGCGTCGTCATTTTCCAGCTAAGCTGGCTTTGATTAAGGTGTACCGGCTCTGCCGCATTGCGCTGGAAATTAATGCCGTCGCCATATACAAATAAAGGCAGCGAATAGCGCATTAAAAGCGACACGCCTGCCTGTGACCCCGTGGAGCGTTCGGCAGGGGGAACTTCATCAATCAGAATACGGAACGCTTGTTCTTGCCCAGCCGGCGTTGGGGATTGGCGGATCAGTCTGATTAACTGTTTTTTCCCCGCTTCGATATTAACAATGGGCGGGCTTGCAACAACGTCTTGCTGGCTTCGATAGTTTTCTTCTCCCGCAACCTGCTTCCAACCCAGAACTCTAATTTGCATCGTGGCGGCCGTGGCGCCTTTATTTTCTAGCCATAGCTCAGTGGCATTATCGTTGGCACCTAAGGCGGGATCGATCGGCCAGATCAGCATATTTGTGGCAGCGTTGGCATTTATTGTCGCGACGGCGCCTAATAACGTGCTACCTAGAATAATGCAAAGATGACGCGTGGAGCGATGCAGGTTGCTCATTATTATCTCCTTGATTTACCAAGTGAGCGTCACCGTTAATGTATCGGTGTAGCTCCCTGAAGGGCTAAAGCCGTTAAGTTGTAATACGCCGTAAATCGGCAAAATAATGTTGTTATTGGAACTGGATATATTGAGCGGAACGTTTTGATTCACGATGATTTCATTGGTGTGCGCCGCATCGGTATAAATACGATAGGGTAGTTGCAAGCTATTTCCGCTCTGCATCACATTGCGCACCGTTGTGAAATTAGAGCCCCCATTAATCGCCATATTTAGCGTTACGCCGGGAGTACATGCCAGCGTTAGCGAGGTATTTTGGACAAAAGTACCGTTAACACCGCCGGTACCCGTACCAGGGTAGGTACCAAAACTTAGCGTGCCAAATAAGCTCCCCGTTCCCAAAACGGCGCACCCCGCCGTGATGGTAGCCTGTGCTTTAAACTGCGCAGTGATGATGGCGTTGGCGCTCTCCAAAGTGAGCCCCCACAGCAAAACCACCGCTAAAAGCGGCTGAAGCGCTATTTTTAATGCGCACCACTCTCGCTTTTTCACGGTAAATTAATAAGTAATGGTAATGTTTAAAGTGTCGGCATAAGCACCGGCTAATACGTTGGTGTTGTCTGCGACGCCAACGATTTTCCCCCATAGGGCATAGCTGCTGGTGTTTCCACTGGTGCTTACCGCGGTTAATGTGGCACCGTTGGCTAGCGCCGTGGTCATGGCTGATGTGCCATAAACGCTGTAGGCAATACCTTGCGTGGTGGCGGTTGGGCTGATCAAATAACGTCCCGGTGTTCCTACGGTGCCATAAACCGTGGTAGGGGCTGCGTTAAGGCTGCTGGTGAGTGCGACGGTATAGCTGGCGCCTGCCGTACATTGCACGTTAAATGTATTGCCGCCGGTGCCTCCGCCGGAAAATGTGGCCGACAAGGTGTCAAAGGTGGCGACGGATGTGCCAAAGTTCAAAGAGCCGAAGTTAACACCTGTCTGTGCAGGTGAGCCGTTAACCAAACAGCCGTTGGTGAGTGTTAACGTTACGGCAACGGTACCCGTTGTGGTAACTGCCATAGCCGGTGTGGCAAACAGCCCAGCGCCAGCTGCAATTGCGAAAATAAACCGTAGCTTCATCGTCCATCCCTCATGGTAAGTAGACAACTAAACAGCAATTAATTTCCGACTGGTGAAATGCGCAAAGAAAGCAGAAGCTTCAATAATTCTTATATTTCAGTCTTATGTTACAAATGTAGTCTAAGTGATAAAAAATCACCACTAGTATGTGACAAAACATAATTTACTGTTATTCAGGGATAAAACGATGAAAATGAGAAAAATTCTTGTTTTCTGAGCGTGACGGCCAAAAGAGGAAAAATAAGCAGTAAAGATTCATTAACGAAAGAGGGAATAAAGCTATCCAGCGAGGTTTTTTGTATTATCAATTAAAATTGATAATTTGCAGAAATATTTTCGGGGGAGTAGCATTGTTATACACATTAGTGGTCATGCCTGATGGGCAAATAGCTTATGCAATCCTTTCATGCTTTTCTTAAAAACAAATCTCAATTCATGGCAGCGTTTTGGTCGATAATGATTATTATCTGTGAAACCTCCATCGCGCTATACATCATTCGAAATATTTGATTACCGCACAACCGCCATACGGCGCATGATGACAGTTGAGTTAAAACGATCTATAGATTAGTTTAAATTCACTGTCGTTGTTTTCTGCGCGGGGGAGGTTAACGTGTTAACTCGAAAACTACTAGAATCGCAAGACTATGCTAAAACCTACTCAGCATTAGAAAACCTGTTCTGGACGCCAGCACAGCTGAATGCGTCTTTGAATCATGTGATCGAGAGCTGCCCTGAAGGGCAGGGGATTTGGGTCTTTGGTTATGGTTCACTAATTTGGAATCCGTTGCTTGAATTTGCCGAGGTGCAGCCCGCGTTCTTAAAAGGGTGGCAGCGTGATTTTAATATTCGCCTTCTGGCTGGACGAGGCTCTGAATGTACTCCAGGACGAATGCTGGGTTTAAAACCGGGCGGTGAGACGCGTGGATTAGCATTTCGCTTATCAGATGAAAATGCGCGTAGTGAACTGCAGGTGCTCTGGACGCGTGAGATGCTAGCGGGTGTTTACAGCCCGCAGTGGTGCTCATTGACTCTGGCTGACGGTCGAGAAGTAAAAGGCATTACCTTTATTACCGACCCTGAGCATCCGCTTTATGAGTCTTGTTCGGCGTTGAACACCGTAGCGGCGCTGATTTCTCAGGCAAGTGGCGTACTAGGCACCAACGCTGAGTATTTATTCTCACTAGACTCCGCGCTAGAGCAGCGCAGCATGCCCGATCACAACATCACGGAGCTGGCGCGCTGTGTACGCCAAATTCAGCAAACCAAGCCACTGTGATAAGCGATGTTTATTTCTTAATCGTTTCGTAAACCTAGGCGGACAGCAGATGCCCGCCTAGGGATTGTGTGATGATTGACGCAAGGGCCACGGAAGAGAATAATCACCGCCGTTGGGTCGTTAGCTCAGTTGGTAGAGCAGTTGACTCTTAATCAATTGGTCGGCGGTTCGAACCCGCCACGACCCACCAACAAATTCAATGAGTTACATCACTTCTTTCAGTTCCGCCATCTCCCCTTGTGTCGTATTTGTGCCGTAAACGCCAAAAACAACGTCGATCTGCTTAGCGTGTTCCGTTAGATGATTCGGTGACAGGTGTGCATATCTGCGAACCATTTCTACAGACTCCCACCCACCCATTTCTTGTAGTGCAGAGATAGGAACGCCAGACTGAACTAACCAACTTGCCCATGTGTGCCGGAGGTCGTGAAAACGAAAGTCTTCTATGCCAGCTCGCTTGAGTGCCGATCGCCATGCCTTATTGCTATCGACTCTCATTTTGCGTAACTTCGGAGCAACTTCACCGTTAGGTCGAATGCATGAGTCCTCATGTACGAATACCCACCGGTGATGCTTACCAATCTGACCGCGAAGAACAGAGCAGGCTGTGTCGTTGAGTGCCACCCCAATTGCTCGGCCTGCTTTTGCGTCTTCTGGATGTATCCACGCCATTTTTCTCTGCATATCTATCTGCGACCATTCCATATTGATGATATTGGAGCGGCGTAGACCAGTAGCCAAAGCGAAAATTACAACGCTGCGGAAATGCCCTGGCAATTCATCGAGAAGACGACGAGCTTCATCTTTAGTCAGCCAACGAATTCGACGGCCGCGCGGTGACTTGGCCTTTACTACTGGAACCGAATTTAGCCATCCCCATTCATTAGCTGCTATACGAAGTAGAGAGCGCATGAATGCCTGATGAGAATAGATAGTAGATTGCGTTACCGGTTTTGATTTGTATTCAGGAACCGGCTTTCCATCTCTCATCAGGCGGTCACGTAGCTTCTCCCATCTAGCTCGGTGAGACCGATTCTCCATTTTCGATAAGGTGGCCTGTATACGGTCGTTAGTTATTTCTCCGATCGGAACGCCGCGAAAGTGAAGAAGAAAGAAGCCGATCTTTGATTTATCGGCATCTAGCGATCGCTTATGTGACTTTTCATTCAGCCAGCGTAAACAGGCTTCTTCAAATAGCTTAACTGGCGCTTCACCCAGCTTCTCAGTTCGCCACATCTCAGCCTTTAGTTTGTCGTGCAACTCCTTTGCTTGCCGCTTGTCCGTTGTCCCAAGAGACTGTCTAATTCTCTTCCCACTAGGCGTAAAGAAGTCACAGTGGTAGACACCGTTTCTTTGTTTGATTGACATACAAGACCCTCATCCTGTTCGCCAACCGCATTCACGGCTTGATTGTTGATCCGTGGGCGAACTGATTCAATACAATCTGATTTCAATAGGCGGTAATCGCCACTCTTTCCATTTCTGCCGGTTCGCCCGGCACGCAACCTGCCAGACTTAACCCATGCATAACCTGTGCTCAAACTAATCTTGAGGAATGCGCAGGCCTCCTCGAGCGTAAATATTTCCTCGTTCATCATTTATCCTTATCCGTCACTTTCATGCAGTAGCAAGACAGCACCATCCACGGCTTAAATCTGCCGCATAGTGGCGCTATCTTTGCTGAATGCTTATCGAGTAACTGGCGGTATGTTTGAGAATTGTTTTTTGCTGCGGAGTTCTGTGAGAAGGGCTCTTGCTACATTGCGGATCGCGTTGTCTTGTTCTGCTGTCATGTCATGC
This sequence comes from Obesumbacterium proteus, assembly GCF_001586165.1. Lineage (NCBI taxonomy): Bacteria > Pseudomonadati > Pseudomonadota > Gammaproteobacteria > Enterobacterales > Hafniaceae > Obesumbacterium > Obesumbacterium proteus. The sequence continues at coordinate 3,004,599 of NZ_CP014608.1, forward strand.
CGCTTTCACTCCAGTCATAATGCCGCTGCCGATTGCGATCAGTTCGTCGCGTGATACGGTAGTAAATTGGCAACGTGGTTTGATGAATGGCCGCCAGATGAATAGCAGACTGCCTTTGCTGTTTCCGTTTTTACCGGGCTTGCCGGTGCCAGCGTTGATGAATGACAACCGGCCACCAGTGATTAGACGGACTTCATCAACAGACTCCAGCGCCAGAGAAAACCAACCGGTAGATGTATCGGCAGGGAGCAACATCACAATCGGCTGACTTTGTGCTTTGCACTGCTCTGCTGCCTTTTCTACCCACGGAGTGATGGCGGAGTAGGGTGGATTGCACCAGATAGCGCCGTAGCTTACCCACTCGCTATTCAATGCATCATCGCGCTCTGTCAGATATCTGGCACACAAGGTGTTTCCGTGGTCTGCTGCCGCGTCGAGATAGAAACCAAACTCAGCATCAAGCGCGGCGAATACCTCTATCGGCGTCTGCCACCGGTCCTTGTGCTCAAGTGGCGTATTGCTAGCAAATTCACTCATGCAACCCCCTCCGCTGACTCTTAGCCCATTGCTCCTTCTCCCAATCCTCTCTGCAATCACTGTCACAGAAGCACCCATTCAAAAGAGGGTGATCGCAGTTGTAGCATCGCCCAATAAATTGCAGACTTGGTTTTCTGTTCATCAATGCAATGTCGCGCTCTAACTGCTCAAGGTTAGAGGCGTTGTCGATATCATCTGGCATAAATCCTCCGGCAATAAAAAAGCCGCTGGTTAGCGGCTGTTAATCTTGAGTAACTGGATGAGTTATCGGATCAGTGATGTCTGTTTTCGCCATCTATTTCTGCTCCTGTGCTGTAGGCGCTTTAACGAAACACATCCAATGTGTATTTGCGCGCTTTCCGACCGGATGCCCGAACGCCGGCTTATGCTCAGTTAGTGCCAAAATTTGGCTTACGGTAATTTGTGTTTCATTCCATTTAAAAATCAATGTGCCGTGGCCACGCAGCACACGAAAGGCTTCGTGAAATCCCGCTTCTAAATCATCGCGCCATGTTTCTTTGTTAAGCACGCCGTACTTTTTGCGCTGCCAGCCGTTTTCACCGGCGCGCACTAGATGCGGTGGATCAAAGACAACCATGTTGAATGACTCATCAGCGAACGGCAAATGACGAAAGTCAGCGATCATATCTGGCTTAATTTCAAGATTGCGTCCGTCGCAAAGCGTGTGGCTTTCACTGCGAATATCACAAAACATCACATCAGGGTTTTGCTTATCGAACCAGAACATGCGGGAGCCGCAGCACATGTCTAAAATCGTCTTAGCCATGTTGTTCGCTCTCCTGTGCTGGGGCTGCGCGGTCTAAACGTTCAATTTCAGCGAGAATGAGAGCTCCGGCTTTAACTAAATCTCGGCGTGGGTTTGATGGTTTCCACCAAACAGGAGACCAAGGCCATGCTTCCGGCTCTGGAGCATCAGTCCAGTCAATGGACGAATTGGGCTGACAATATTCACCTGCATAATCAGCAACATTCTGCGCATAACCCGCCGCTGCTAAAGCGAGCTGGAAATCGTTATACTTATCGTCATGTTCCGGCGTCCATCCTTCCTCGCTGATTTGACGCTGACGCTCTGCAATAATGTCGTTTGCTGCTAACTTGTAAGGCTCGCTTACAGGTTGTGCTGAGACAGAATGCAGTGAGCGAATTCCCTCCGCTATTTCTGATAATGTCGTTGAATACTCGAGCTGTGCATTATTCCCGAACTCAAACGAGCCAGTTTCTGGATCGCTCTGACCGTGTTCGTTATCGTATGCATCGCGCTGATTCTCGACCCATTTAGCCGCCGCAATTATTCCATCACGATAAAATGAAATTGTTGGTTTTGGCTGTTTAGGTTGTGCGGGTGCTGAAACCTCAAGGTCTGAAATAATGTCAATCACAGAACTTAATCGAATAGCCATTGCCGAGGCTTTTTGAGTCGGAACTGGAAGCTCTTTTAATATCCAATTCAAGATTCTGTTTAGTATTTCCACTTGCTGACTCAAATCTACAAGTTCAGGCTGTTTAGGTAATACCGGTGCTGCATAGAGCGGAATGATGTTTCTGGCTTGACCTTCATCAATAGCCCAATCTGGAGGCGCCTCTCGCTCAATGATGCGATTAAAGTCCTGTGGACCCTCACATGTAATGTATGACGCCCACTCATAATCCCAAGCCACAGGATTCTTAGCTGCTTGCTCGTATGCCAGAAGCTGTCGAGCCATGACGCACTCTATTTCATCCGAGTCTTCTGGATATGAACCGATGATTTCTTTTAAGGTTTCAATTGTTAACTTAGTCATTGCTCTGCTCCAGCTTGATGATCGGTAGGTGTTTTGCTGCGCTGCGTACGCGATCAATATCTTCTTGCGGGTATCCCCATGTATTAGTGCCGTCGCCACGCGGCATCCCTAAATACCACTCATCAATCTGTGTGCCTTTTGAAATGTAATCACGCATCATTTCGACCAGCCCTCGCAGCGTTCCACCGTGAGAGAACCCACGCCATTTGTTTGAAAAAGACGTGCGATGCGTATAGATCAGCGTCCCTGTTCTGGCGTCGAAGAAGTAAATTTTTCCGTCTGGCGAACGGTGCATAAAGGCGACGCGCTCAGTATTTCCATCAAAAAAGAATCTGCGACCACATGAAGCAATAATCGAGATAAGGTGATTGGCGTGCTTAAGGCGCTCGTCTTTGCTGTTACTGTCCATGCGCTTACTCCCAAGTAATTCCAGCTTTAACCAGTGATCGACAGTGCTTAATGATGCCTGCGCGCGTGATGTTTCCGCCTAGGCGGAACGGTGAATAAAACGGGGATTCGTCTACTTGATTACCCGAACCCCAGCCGGCGGCATCATGACTTCGCAATTTTCAATTTCGATGCAGCTTTTGATTTTTTTCTCTAACAGCTCAGTTGTTAACTTAGTCATTGCTCTGCTCCTCATACCAGTTAGCCCACGCAATACCATCATCACATTCAATTACACCGTCCGCGCCGCAATCCAAGCACTGGCATTTGTCTTCTGCATATAGCAATTCTGGGTTGCCGTAAGTGGTTGTGACTTCAATATTGCTTTTGCCGCATAAGTCACATTCAAGCCAATTTATGATTAGCTTTTTCTCTTTGCTGTTACTGTGCATCATTAATCCCCTTGCGAAGCTGGTCGGCGTACCACACGGTTCCTTTATGGAACTCCTTGTTATGTTTGATATCCATGCTCACAGTGTCTTTGAACAGTTCTGCATACATATCGACACCTTTTGCCATCCACTCACGGGTGAATGCGTCGGTGGCTGGGGTTTCAGGAATGCAGTCACATGCATCAAAATATGTTTCGTTTTTGTCATCCCATGCCCAGCAATCAGCTTTTATAAATTTATTTAACGCTGCATTCTCAGCCACCACATCAGCCAGCTTCTTCTCCAGCGCATCACGCTGCTGAACTACTGATTCGTAGGTCTGAATTGGTAGGTTGTTCATGAATATCTCCTATGCGGCCATACTTAGCGCAGAAATAGCCGCGTCGATATCAACGTCAGGCTTTAGTCGGTAGATAGTTCCACCAAGATTCACATTCCCCCATGGCTCTGCGTCCAGATATGCTCTAATGCGGCCAATGTGGTTGTATTGGATGTGAGTGGATTCAAGAAAATTTCGCCATGTGTAATATGGCTCGTGATAATTCAGCGTCACCCCGCCAGTAGCACCGCCGCCCAATAGCTTGCCGCCCACTGAGTTAAGCGCTCTGTGGAATTCGGTGATGTTATTGTCGGGGTGCTGGCTGAGGACGCGCAGGATGCTCTGCGGCGTCATGATTGTTACCTGCTAGAAAGGAATGTCGTCATCGAAGTCCATTGGAGGTTCATTGCTTTGTGGCTGAGCTGCTGGAGTGCTCTGAGGGCGAGCCGCTGGCAGTAAGCCGCCGCTGAACTGATTACCCTGTGCCTGACCGCCGCCCATAGGCGCACCGCCACCTTGACGTCCACCCAGCATCTGCATGGTGCCGCCAACGTTTACAACAATCTCAGTGGTGTATTTTTCAACACCAGCCTGATCTGTCCACTTACGAGTCTGCAAAGCACCTTCGATATAAACCTGATAACCTTTACGCAGATATTCACCAGCAACCTCAGCCAGCTTTCCGAATAGCACTACGCGATGCCACTCAGTTTTTTCCTTCTGCTCGCCAGTCTGTTTGTCACGCCAGCTCTCTGATGTGGCCAGCGTGATGTTTGCCACTGCGCCTCCGTTCGGCATGTATCGAACGGTCGGGTCATCTCCCAAATTTCCAACAAGAATTACCTTATTTACGCCTCTACTTGCCATTTATGCCGCCTTTTTTAGCTCTGTAGCACGATGCTTAAAAACATCTACACATTTGGTTTGATGCTCTGCTGATGATGCAAGGGCATTCCATGTGGTTTTGTATATCCCTTGTAGCTCTGCCGCGCTTTGGCAGTCGGTAGCCTGTGCCGTGAAATCAGCTAGAATCTGGTCTAGCGTCTGCGGAGATGGGTTGTGAACCTGACTATCAGGATCTTGAGCTGTTTCCTCGGTCGGTATGCAGAACGCTTGGAATGCAGCGTATTTGTATGCGATAGACATGGCCTTGTTCGTCGCTTTGTCTCCGCTATCCATAGCTTCGCCATACGTGGTTACCGTGTGCTTTGAGTCATCCTCAATAGCTACAAAGTCGAATTCAGCTTTAACTACTACATAAAAGAGAACACCGCCTTTAGCTGTAGTGCGCTCGGTTACTGTGCGCTCGATGATTCTTGGAAGGATTACCAGACCATGTTTAACAAGGGCAGGGGATAGTGCGTTGTAAACATCATCAATTCCTCGGAACTGAAAACCTTGTTGCTGGTTACGCTTGTCTTTTGAAATCCCGACTTCTGACATATCCTTTGCTACGGCTGAGATTGCCTTATAAACAGCGCTCATGGTCACCTCGTATTATTCGTTGTTCCTGCTGGCCAGTGCGGTGATCTGCCACCGCTTCTAGTTGAGCAATCTGGTCGTTCATAACCGGAATCATCTCGGCTGATTGCATCCACTGGATTAGCAGTTGTTCCAGTGGGTCTATTGTTTCGTTCATGCTGCCACCTGCTTTTCGCTAACGCTGTAGCCGAGCTCGTTCAAGTATTCGAAAACGGCCGCCATATCGAGTTGAGTCATGATCTCTTTCGTATCTGTTTCACCGAAGAGAGCGGCATTTTCAGCAATCACTCGCATTTCTCCTGCTCGGTCACCGCATCTGGTGGTGACATTGCTGCATAAAAATTGAAGTTTCATGGTCTACCTTCCTGTCTCAATATATCGACTAGTTTGTCTAACCAGCTTTTACGAGGTGGTGGGGTGAAGCTGGCAGAGGTAAGGCGGTTAGATGGGTGATGCTGGATTTTTAACAAATAGTTGGTAGAGCAGCCCGATGCGGACTGCCCAGCAAGTGCAAGTTGCATATGGGCTATTCCTTGAATTTGATTAGTAGTTGATGCTGATTGCGGTGATGTTGCCTTTGGCTATTTCCGTGATGCACAGCTTGGCGCATTCTTCCGGCACACCTGCGGCGATAAGGTCTTGTAGTGCTTTGTTGTTTATTGTTTTGCGGTGTTCTTTATCAGCTGCGCGGCGAGCTTCTTCATCCTTGATGCGCTTCTCTTCAGCTAATCGAGCCTGCTCCTTCTGCTCGTTTTCACGCTTAATTCGCTCGGCTTCTTCGTGGGCCTTTCGTTGCTCTTCGGCAATGGCTTGCTGTTTGTCACGCTCGGCCTTTTCAGCGGCTTCTTTCTTCTCACGTTCGGCTCGCTGCTCCGCTTCGATGCGGTCGCGCTCTGCTTTTTCTGCCAGCTCTTTGGCTTCACGTTCGGCACGCTCCTTAGCTAATGTCGCTTCGCGCTCTCTGGCTGCTGCCGCTTCGATTTCACGCTTTGCAGCTTCGTCTGCTTCGCGCCGTGCTTTCTCTTCGGCCTCACGCTTAATACGTTCTTCATGCTCGCGTTTGGCCTGCTCGGCTTTCTGTCGTGCTTCTTCGCGCTCACGGTCTATCTTCTCGTTCATGAGTAAAGCCATTTCATGATCGGATTCAATCTTCGCCGCCAAAGCCGCGGCGCGTTCCGCTGTAATTTTGGCATCCAGCTCTAACGCCTCATCCCACATAGCGTTGAACTCTTTTTCTTTCTGCTCAGCCTCCCAGTCCGTCACAGGCTTACGAATCTCAACCGCAAGTTCGTCCAGTGAATCCCTAACCTTTTTACGGCTGGCATCGACAAGAGCAGGGCGCTTCTTCATTTCTGCAACTAACTTCTTACCAGCCTCGTCAATAGCTGTCTTAGTGCTACGGACATTCGCCGCCATGCTGATGTATGCACGGCGTCCCTTGGCTGTATTCAGGTCACCAACTACAGAAGATGCTTTTTCACGGATGTCTTTAATTAACCCTTCAATGAATTCGTCATTGATAAAAGCAGCCTCGAGTTCAGCCGGTACGCTCGGCAGAGTGACTAATGCAATTTCGTTCTTTTCCTCGCTCACTGGCGATCTCCTTTGTTGGTTTCATTGCAAAACGCCTACGCTTTGCGATGAATTGCAGGTATAAAAAAGCCCCTAACGAGAGGGGCAAATCAAACTCCGTGCGGATACGTATTCGCTCGCCAGCGTTACAGGCTACATAGCTCACCCCGTTATCTATCTGCCTATCATCGTATTGAGCGGGCAGGTGACGCTAAGAGAATTGCTCACAGCAGATACTCAGTGAATACCTGCGATGTGCATTACTCGCCACGGGCTTTTAGCATTGCGTCGGCAATGAAATAGGAATCTCCTGCTAACTCTTTGTACTGTGGTGATTCTGGGCCACCACCAAATGAATGGCCGTCATATCTGCGCACAATGGATGCCATTGCTTTAGCAGCGAAGTAATCACGCATTGTCATGCCTTCAATCGGGTAATTGTGTTCGCTTCCTGCAACTGGAAATGCCGGTCCCCCGTTATCACCTTTCATATCTATCTCCATTCTTGGTATAAAAAAGACCGCTAGGCGGCCTGTTAAATGCGGGTAGCGGTACGCAGGTTTTCATACACCTCACCGGCTACCACACGGTCACGGCCTAACGGCAATGCTGCGAAGTACTCATAAGCCGCAGTGACTGTCTTTTGATGCAACTGAAGCAACTCTTCTTTCATCTGCTTCAATTCTTCTTCTGTCTTATCCATCTCATTCCCCTTGTTCACCCAATAAAAAAGGCCGCCTTAGCGACCTGTGATTGTTTGTTGCCTGCTTTTATCCACATCAGGCGAGGTGGTTCCTAACTTTCCACAGTCAAGGAAAGCTGATACGTTGGTTATTCCACAGTCAATTAAAGGAATTAAAAGATGTCAGCCGTTACAGTCGATTTACTAATAAAGGAATTAAGCGCAAGAGTTGATGAGCTTGAAGCTAACAATACGGCTTTAAAGCATGCATTTACCGCTACTTTTTCATGCCTTCCCGCCGAGGTCACTCAGCAGACAAGAGAAATTCTACGTGAATGGTATGAACTCTCTGTAAAAGGCGCTCCGGCTTCTGTTGTTGACTCTTTTGATAAGAGCCGAAAAGAGATTGAAACCGTTGTTGGTTCTCTGAAATAGCCATTAAATCTTCTAAGAACTGGCCAGCTAACTTCTTGACCAGTTCATCACGTTCCTCGCTCATACCTACCTCTCTAAATTAAGGGAATGCTCTTCCCGCGAATCTTCTGGCGCCCCTTTATCTGCGCCAATAATGAGTGCCTGTACTGTCTTAACCACCTCAGACGGCAGTGGTTCGTGCCATTCCCCAACAGCAAAAAAAACGTGTAATCTTTCATCACCCCAACAGTACAAAGGATTTTAACGATGAAAGACTTTAAACAAGACCATATGCCACCACGTATGCAGCCGAAGCCTCAACCGAAGCCTCAGCCAAAACCAGAAGGTGGCAAATAGCTGAATCAGAGGAAAAATGGACAGAGAAGAACTGCTTTACAGAATTGAGTATTCATACAACTTCGAACACCTATTTAGTTCACTAACTTGGCGAATTGATAAGCTTATTTCGCTAATTCTTCTCATCCTCGGTTCGGCTGTTTTTTCAGGAGTCCAAGGTGCGTTTTGGTATGGCTTGGCTGTCGCTGTTCTGACTGCAATTCAAATGACATATCAGTTTGCTAAATCATCAGAACATTCATCTCGCCAAAGTAGAGAGTATTTGAAGCTCTTAACGCTGGAGAGCAGATATTCAGATGATGAGTTACTAGATAAGCTTGTAGAGTTAGAAGACAACGACCTAAGACCGTGGCTGATCCTTTCAGATATTGCATTGGTTAGAACAAATATCAGAAAGGGTTACGATGAAGACCAAGACCCGAACTTATCTCGGACGAAACGTTTTATTGCATGGTTTGCCGGAGATAACCCTCACCGGTAAATTGTTTAAGTGAACACAATGACCTGTAGAGATATAGTCCCTAATCACGCTATTCCCCGCCCAACACCTAAACCACCTAAGCCTAAAGGTTAGTAAAACGGGGTAGGAGACTACCTCGCGGTGATATTTTCACTCTTACGGTGACCTGCTGCGTATAATGAGGCAGGCAATGAAGTCCGGTAGTTGCAACCTGTAGCTGCTGCAATCATCCGTTCTTTTTCTCGTATCGCATGGCGCTTAGCCCTGCATCGTTCTCTTGCATTCATAAGAACCTCCATTTGTCCGGCACAGGCCGCTATATAAACGACCTGTAACTGACATTTTTCACACTAAACACCTTCTCGGCATAAAGTGGTAAAGCATCAGATTGTTAAAGAGCTGGCGGCTTCCGGTGATCTGGTGTGCTGCCGTGTTGATGTGGTTAAGATTACCTGCGGGTAATTTCATTGTCTATACCTGTGGGTAAATATTTTGGGTAAACAAAATTACCTCACTGAAAAGTAAGGTAATTTATTTTTTAGAAATTATTGAGGGAGTTCTGAAGCGTCTATGTATCGTGATGATTTTACAATTGCGGCAACATATGAGATCTGAGAAACATCTGTATGACGCATAGTTATTGGTGCATGTGATTGATTTACACTTACAAATTGGTAATAGCCATCTCTATCATAGCCTATTTTTTTTATCATGTTATGGCCGCTTGAAGTTCGGATGAATACTTCATCTCCAGCGTAAATGGTGCGACTTGGCTCAACAACAACAAATTCACCTGAATTTATTCGAGGGAACATGCTGTCTCCACGAACCTTTACAGCAAATGCTTTTGGGTCATCACTATAAATTCGGAGCCAGCCAGAAAGTTGCTCCATCATTTCTATTGAACCATCCACACCCAAAACGGCCTCCCCAATGACCTCAACAATTCCATTTTTTATACTGCCAGAGAACTCAATCTCCTCATTGTAGCTCATAGGGATATTTGTGTTAGACACAAGGTCATCCATCCATCCAGTTGGCAGCTTTAGCTTTGACTCGATGGTTTCTACCATTTCCTCCCCTATACGCTTTCTTCCTTTTTTGTCTTCAGGATAAAGCATTCTAGATACATAGCTTGGATCCACGCCTATCTCATTGGCCAGCGCGGAAGCTTTCCCATTAAATCTTTCATCTCGCAGCTGACGAAGTCGCTGCCTTCTAATCTCGAATTTATCCATCACTAAATTCTACTAAATGTTACCCGCTGGTAAATGACCTGCGGGTATTGCTTAATTGTATACCTGCGGGTAAACTAAATTTCGTATAGATAATCGGAGGCATGAAATGGAAGAACTACGCATTTACCTAAATGCAATGTCTTCGGATGAACAGCGACTCTTCGCTGAAAGATGTGGAACAACAATTGGGTACCTCCGCAAGGCTTTAAGTCGCAATCACGAATTAGGCGCTGCCTTGTGCGTGTTAATTGAAACAGCTAGCGACGGATCGGTAACTAGAAAACATCTTCATCCGCAGGACTGGACTCAAATTTGGCCTGAGTTAATGGCCGCTTAAGCAACACCGCTCTTTAAACAATCTGATCTCTCACCCTATGCCGAAAAGGCGTTTGGTGAAAACCCTAACCACCTAACCGGTGGTGTAACTATTTATTCAACAAAGGAAGTATCACAAATGGAACATGCAAAAACACGCAACAACTCACAAGAGATTGAAGTTCGTATCAGGGGGCTAATAAGCCGATTAGGTTTAGCTACCGTCGCTAAGGGTATGGGGCTGGATAAGTCTCAAATCAGCAGGATGCAGACAGGGAAGCAATGCTTTGTGGAGAGGGTGGCTAAGTTCTTGGAGGTCATCGGGTTCTGCAAAGAGGACTCGATCTTATCAATTGCAGGTGATGAAGCCGCTGAGATAGCGAAGTCACTACGAATGCTGAGCATGATTATCAACTCAGAAAAGAAAAAGTCGCCAACTGCGGGAACAGCTGACGACTCTCAGATCACTATGAATTTTTAAATACTGGATCAATTTACAGGAGTAATTATGCACCTAGAAGAACTTAAGTTGCAAACCACTGAAGTAAAAAAAATGTCTATACCTGAAGGTTTCAGGCTTGGAGGATGGGTTTATATCCTTAGCAACGAGCATATGCCCGGAATCTATAAAGTGGGAATGACCACAAATAGCCCAGCAATAAGAGCGAAAGAACTCTCATCCTCTACCGGAGTTCCTTCTGCATTCAAAGTTGAAGCCTCATTCCATTGCGATAACCCATCATTTTCTGAACGAGAAATTCACGCAGCTCTTAGCGGTTGTCGGGTTAATTCATCAAGAGAATTCTTTAGCATCGAACTTAAAGAACTCAAGGAGATTTGCGAGCAATCGTGCCAAGTCAGAGCTAATGAGCCAGTTGAATACATGGCAATGAACTATGACGTCATCTCATTTGAGCGACTCGCTGACCTCAATATTTTTGAATTGATTGAGGATACCGGATTGAACGTTTTTGGCGACCGGCTCGCTATCGCTGAACGTTTGATTCGGATAGGAGCAGAGAGAGTTTTTGAGATGAATGGCATGTATTGCTCAATGGTATTCCATGAGGGAGAGGGTTTCCTGATCCAAAACGCGGAATATCAATACGTGATGGCGCAACAGGAAGCAGAGCTGACTGCGGAGAAATGAGATGGGAGTTGTCAGAAAGGTAGATTTTAACGCAAAAGTATTGATACCAGATAAGTCAGGGGGGCGTATGGCTGACCTGTCCAATGGGTACACAAAGGTCGCCAACGAGATTCAACAGCTAAAACCACGCCTCAGAATGTCAGGTAGGGAATGGCAATGTTTCGAGGCGGTGATCTGGCTCACCTACGGATGGAATAAGAAACAGGACAGGGTGACGAACACCGTAATCGCCGAGCTGACAGGTTTGAGCGACACGCATGTATCGGACGCTATCAGGGCTTTAGCAGAGAGGAAAATTATCTTTAGCCAGAAGCAGGGAATGATGAAACTTGTTGGGGTAAACACTGAATTATCTGGCTGGATTTTAGACAAACCGGAAACGGGAAGAAAATTCCCGAAAACGGGAAAATCCTTCCCAGAATCAGGAAAAAGGTTCCCGAAAACGGTAGACACCCAATACAAGAACAAGAACAGTAATAAAAACCCTTCGTCCGATGATTCTCTCGAATCACCTGACAAGCCCATTTCAAAGTTTCTCTCATCTCATCCAGATGCGTTTGTTTACTCAGCTACTGGATCGAAGTGGGGGACTGAGGAAGACGATAGGGCTAGTCGCTGGATTTACGAGAAGGTCTGCGTGGTTGATGCATCAGCAAAAGAACCCAACTGGGCAGACTGGGCAAACGTAGTTCGACTGATGAGACAGCAAGATAACCGAACGCACAAAGAGATTTGTGAGTTATTCCTCTGGGCAAATCGAGATTCGTTCTGGTGCTCAAACATCCTATCCCCAGCAGCTCTGCGGAAAAAATGGGGAACCCTATCTGCCCAGATGGGCAAACCAAACCGAAGCCAACGACCAAGCGCTGATCCGGTACCACACTGGAACAGCAAAGAGTCATGGGAGGATTTCATATGACACATCGACTGATGAGTGCTATCGAAAACCGAGATGGTTCGGCGCTGGCCAGAATGTCCAACCCAGCTACACAGGCAATGCAGGGGGTTGTGAATCCTGATGCTGAAAACTTGGTTGACGCTCTGTTTCGCCAACTCAAACAGGTGTTCCCAGCGGCAAGCCAAACCAACCTGCGTAGACCTGAAGACGAGAACGCAGCAAAAAAACAGTGGATTGCTGCATTCGCTGAGAATGGAATCCGAACCAGAGAGCAGCTATCGGCTGGGATGCAACATGCCCGATCCAGTGAGTCTCCGTTCTGGCCTTCACCCGGTCAATTTATCGCATGGTGCAAGCAAGGTGTTCTGAAAGCTAACGGCTTGCCAAGTAGCGAGGAGCTGTATGGCCTAGTGATGGAGTATTGTGCTAACCGTGGATTGTATTCGTCACCCGAGTCCTATCCGTGGCCGAGCAACGCGGCGTACTGGATGGTGACAAAGCTATATTCGCAGATGCGCGGTAAGAACCAGTCGGAATCAGAACTCCGCAAGAGCTGCACTGAAGAGTTGGTAATCATGGGGCGGCGTATTGAGTCTGGTGAAGAAATACCAAAGCCAGTTGTTCAGTTGGAAAAGCTACACATTCCGATCAGCAATGAAGCTGGACTACAGAAAATTGCAGATATTCGCAAAAAGCTAAACCTTCCGCGTAGAGGTCAGCAATGAGCAAGTGTTGCATGTGTCACCAGTATCTCGAATACGGCGACGGCCTCACGTATCACGGATTCACATCATGTGAGACGCACTACGAAGGGATGGTTGATCGCGTTGATTCTTGGCGAGCGGATGCCTTTGAAACTGACACGCAAGAGCTGCATGGAGTTGATGAGCCAGAGACAACAATACAGTGGAGATAGTCATGAATAAATTAATCCTCATAGGTGCATTGCTTTTGGCTGGATGCACAGACCCAAATGAGGCTAGAAAGGTACTGCAGGACAATGGATATACCGACATCCGTATAGGCGGTTACTCATGGTTAGGTTGCAGTGAGAACGATCAGTTTTCGACTGAATTTATCGCCAAGGGGCCAACTGGCCGAGATGTTAAAGGTGTTGTTTGCTCAGGTTGGCTAAAAGGCTCAACGATACGTTTTCTCTGATGGAGATAGTCATGACAACCAGAGAGATTTTTCGTAAAGGGCAGATGGTGCCCAAAAGGCTAAGTATGGCCGTCACCCATAGGAAAGTGCAGCATAAAATTACGTTTGGTTGCGACACGATTATATGCGGTAGGACGCTGAGTCCGGCTGTTATTGGTGACGGTCCAATTTTAAATTTACCAGCGAACATTTGCAGGGTTAGACATAACAAAACAAAGCAGAAAGTATCTGTGGTTTTTTAGACATGCACTTTTCGTATTACAGCGTTGGGTTGGAGGTATCAAATGACAAGTCGTGAACAGTTTGAAGCGGCATGGGAAAAAAATAACGAATGCGAGCCTATGGATGGCTGGGAAAGTCTGCGTTGTGATGATGGTTACACGGACGAGATAATTGATGGTCAGTGGTGGGCATGGCAAGCAAGCCGCGAGGCGGTGGAAGTAGAGATGCCGCCTCAAGTTGATTGCTGCAACGTACCATTCGCCGCTCACTCATGGAATGCTTGTCTGGAAGAATCGGAAAAGCGCATTCGCGCCGCTGGCATCAAGGTTAAGGGGGAGTGATGGATAAACAGGCCTATTTCCTGATAGACCGACACCGACAGCAAAACGCAATCCAGTTCATCCAGTCACTTCCAGTTAATCCAGATTCACCCCTCGTAGTAACAATCCAAGAGCGAACCAGAACCCTAGACCAGAATGCGCGTTTGTGGGCAATGCTGAACGATATTAGCGAGCAAGTCGTTTGGCACGGTTTAACGCTCAGTAGCGAAGATTGGAAGCACATATTCACCGCATCACTCAAAGGCCAGCGTTCGGCACCGGGTATTGAGGGTGGGTTCGTTGTGCTTGGGCAATCAACTAGTCGAATGACTGTAGGTGAAATGCGTGACCTGATAGAGCTGATACAGGCGTTTGGTGCGGAGCATAACGTTAAGTTCGGTGATGATGCCATAGCCGCGATGCGCTGGGCTCAACAACACAACAGGAGTTCAGCAGCATGAGCAAACTACCTCGTAACTTCGGATGGGACAGGCACAAGCTAGCCACGCTCACATACGAAGAATTAGAAAGACTTGAAGCAGATGTGAAAGAGAACCATGAGTGCAGGAATGGGATTTATATCTACGATGCCGCGGGGAGGAAGAAACTGGATGCACTCAGTTGGGCTGTTTACTACAAGAACAAGGCTGACCGAGCTACCGACCCCGAGCCACCGGAGGCCGCATGAAGAAAACAGTTATTTCATGTGCAATCGCATACTGCATAGCAAGCACACAGAAAGAATCTTCGAAGATTGGATTATGGGAATCAGCGCCAAAAACATTTACTGACCATTACAACAGGAATGAACCATGGCGGGATAAGAAAAGAAAACCATGGAGGCGCAGATGAAGCGAACGTGGTTCACACACGAACCCATGACCACAGAAGAAGCCAATCAACTAATCGATAGATACAAAAACAACGGAGTGCAGGCCACTAAATCACTATCAGCAGACAATCGTCACTGGTTCGTTCAAGCACTTCTCCCTGAATCAAATTACCTACCTAATTCAAAAATACAGACATCCAAAATCTGGAGATAAATATGGCTAGGAGCAGAAGCAAATATAAACACAAGCATAAGTACCCAAAGAAAGAACAGGCAGCATACGTATCAACACCGATGATTAATCCCGCAACAGTAAAGACCATCATTTTCGCCATCGTGCTTTTCATCTGCTTTATCGCCGCGGTAACGCCGGAGGTGCCAATTGCTCAAGGCTAAAAAGCCGAAGCCAAAGAAATGCCCGATATGTGATAAAGAATTCATCCCTCGCAATACCATCCAAAAAACCTGCTTCTCATCATCTTGCTCTCTCGAATTTGTCCGGCGCCAAAATAAGCTCAAAGACGAACGCGAACAGCGCAAGCAAGCCAAGTTATCGCGCGCCGAAATACGTAAGCGTAAAGAGAAGCTAAAAACGGCATCAGACTGGAATAAAGAAGCCCAATCAGCAGTTAATCGGTTCATCTTCTGGCGAGATTATGGGAAGCCATGCATAGCCTGTGGAAAGCCACTTAACTATGGGGTTAGAGGTGGGGCAGTAGACGCGAGTCACTATCGGTCAAGAGGTTCGGCAAGGCATTTAAGATTTAATGTTTTCAACATCCACGCAGGATGCGTGAGATGCAACAGGGAGCTATCAGGAAACATCATTCCCTACCGCATTAACCTCATCGAGAAAATCGGCATAGAGCGCGTAGAGCGGCTAGAGCAAGACAATTCAGTAAGACGCTTCGACATCGAGTACCTGAAACGAGTGAAGTCCATCTTCACGCGGCGGGCTCGTCATTACGAAAAACTGCGAAAGAGATACTTGGAGGCAGCGTGAGAAAAATCACTTACCCATGTGAAACAGCGGCAATTTTCAATGATGTGGTTTTCGTGATCAGGCCAAACAGTGCAGAAGATTTAATGGAGGAATGTGATAAAGCAGAAACCTTTTTCCTGAACTTCTTTCCATATGCCACCCATGAAAACGTATTCGATGAAATTCGTTATAGCTTCGGCGGACTATATCTGAATTCGCTTGAAGTCTACAGGGAGTCAGCGTGATCAAACCAGAACACAACAAGCAGGCGGCAAGCATCATCAGCACCGTGTTCATGATGCCTAGCTTACGGTTCCTACGTCGATCGCTTCGGGCTCGTTATTGCTACGCATTGATACAGGGCGATCGCTATTTGGCTTTGGCTGATAAGGGGAAGCTATGAATGCCGAAATCCGAACCATACCCGACATGTTAGTCGATACATACGGTAATCAGAGCGAGCTAGCACGACGCCTACACATCAACAGAGAAACCATATCCAAATACCTCAACGACAAAGAGGCCAAGCACCACGCAATAGTGAACGGTGTATTCATGACAGCTCGTGGGGATAGTGGGAAAAACAGGTGGGGTAAGCGATGAATATCGAAAGCACAGTTAAGTTCCATTCACCGAAATCCACTCAGATCAGCGACTCCCCTCGCGCAACAGCATCAGACGCTTTAACTAACACTGATGTCATGTGCGCTTTGGGGATGGTGCAGAGTAGAGCCCCACTCGGATTTGCTGCCTTCAACGGGAAAATGAATATCAGCGAAAACGATAAAAAACGCTCGGTACAGTTGCTTACTCAATACGGACTTAAGCACTGCGATAAGGTTGCCGCCTTACGCAAGCTTGATATGAATATTAAGGTGAAGGTCGTGCAAACGCTCGCAAAGTTTGCATACAAAGACTATTGCCGCTCAGCAGCCGGAACCGAACTGTGCGATTGCTGCAAAGGTGCGCGAGTTATCAGGTCGAAGACCATGGTCATGAAACACGCCGGATGTGGGAAGACTCCTCCTAAGTATGCGGAGGAGGTTACCCATACGATGTGCCCGAAGTGCAACGGAAAGGGTGAGGTATCCGTGGCATGTTGTAAGTGCAACGGGCGCGGTGAAGCCGTTAATCGCGAAGAGACGGAGCGGCAGGGTGTGCCAGTGAAACATACCTGCAAGCAATGCTCAGGCCGTGGCTATGAACGCATCCCAACCACAAAAGCATTCAGAGCAGTATCAGTGCTTGCGCCAACACTAACCCTTGATGTGTGGAAGCGTGGAGCAAAGCCATTTTATGAAGAGCTAATTTCCCATATCGAAAAGGAGGAAAGTTTTGCTGATAGCCAACTCAAGAAAGTTACGAGCAGAATTACAGAAAGTTGAAATCCGACAACGATTGCTACTTGCAAAATGCACTAAACTAGAATAATCTAGCTCTAACACTAGAAATCCGTGAAGATGTTTAACGTGATTTCAAGAAAGGCTGGCTTAATCGCTGGCCTTTTTAGTTTTCAGCACATCACTCAGCGAAGAAGGGTAAACCGGAGCGTTTGGTGTGCTGCACAACTGCATGAGTGTTACTGGTGACGGAAACTAGCGAATAGCTCTAGAGGCCAAGGCGGTTCAACTCCGCAAGTGCTCATGACAGTTGTGGAGTGAAGAAATAAGTAAACATCGCACGCAGGGGCCATTGCCGCCTTGAGATGAAGCCCACAACCCAAACCCAAACCCAAATTCAAAGCCCTGAGTTAATAGCTCGGGGCTTATTGCATTTAGCGTCATCCAAAACCAACCAACCGCACTCACACATTCCTTGTCTGGCATGGATACGGGTGACGCTATTCCCTACACAAACACACAGCACCAGCCCTACGGGGAGGTGAGAGACTATGCGAATGGACGACCGTTACTCAAACGCATCGTACAGTAGCGCAGGTCTAGCAGCGTTCTTTGCCAGTCTGTCATTGCAGGATTGGGGCTTCATTATCGGTGTTGCCTTCAGTATCGCGCTTGGCATCCTGACATATCGTCTTAATCGGCGAGAGCAGATGAGACGCACGCAGATACTGCAAGACATACTGACGAAGACCAATACAAACAATCCATCGGCAACAGCACAAGTGCTAGCTGATTTAGGTCAGAAAGCGCCGAAGGAGATCTGATATGAACTCATCACTTCGTGCGCGAATATCCGCGGCTATCGGTGGCGGTGCCATTGCAATCGCAACGGTAATGCTAAGTGGTAAAGGCGGATTAGAGGGGCGAGAGTACGTTCCCTACAAAGATGTGGTAGGAATAATTACAGTCTGCGATGGGCATACCGCCAATGACATCATAATCAACAAGCGATATTCAGATGCGGAGTGTGATGCGCTGACTAAGGCTGACTTAGAGCGGATCGCTAAACAGGTAAATCCGAGCATCAAAGTTAAAACCACAGAAACGCAGCTCGCCGCCATCTACTCATTTTCCTACAACGTTGGGGCTAACGCCTTCATCAAGTCCACCATGCTTAAAAAGCTCAACGCCGGTGACTATGCCGGAGCATGTGATGAGCTCAAGCGATGGGTATATGCCGGTGGCAAGAAGTGGAAAGGCCTAATGAATCGGCGCGACGTTGAATATGAGGTTTGCACCTGGAGTCAGAGATGAGCAAGTTAACCACTGTATTGCTGACCCTGCTGGTATTGCTTGCTGTAGGAGTGGGTGTCCTCTGGCACAACAACGGAAAGTTGAACGAGAAAGTTAGCGATCTGGATGCAAGCCAGAAGAGCGCAGAGACGATCACTAAAAACGTCCTAACCACTGTCACTCTATTCAACCAAATCTCCGAGGCTAATCAGAATGCAAAAGCTCAGGACGCATTGGAGTCACAGAGAGCCGAGAATGGCATCAAGACTGCTGTTGCGAATGATGATTGCGCTAATCGGCTTATTCCTCCTGATGCAGTTAAGCGGCTGTGGGAGTACGCGGACGGTATACGTTCAAGCTCCGATAATCCCGCTACCTTCTAATCTGACTGCTGAAACGCCGAAACCAAAAGTCCCGAACTCAATGTCATGGGGTGGTAGCCTCCTGCTAAATGCCCGACTTTATTCAGCGTTAAAGCGGTGCAATATAGACAAAGCAGACATTCGCAAAGCTGAATTAGCCAGACAAACAAACACCCAATAGAGCCTCACTTCGGTGGGGCTTTTTTATATCTGAAGCAAACCATCCGCGCCACGCTCGGCGCAATTCTACCGTAGAACCTTTCAGGATAAGCCTTGAGGAGATCAGCAGTGGTCTGATGAACCCTCTACGGGCTGGTTCTTCCTGAGCGCAAGGTTTATCACTAAAAGGAAGTCATCATGCAATATCCAACGAATATTGTTATCGAAAATATGCCAGTTCGAAATACAGAATTTGGTACTTACAATCTTAATGATTTACACAAAGCGGCAGTGGCGGCTAAGAAGGCCAAGCTTTGGCAAAAGCCAAGTAAGTTCCTTAAAGCAGACGGTATCAAGGGTTATGTCGATGAAGTGACCAAGGAGCTAAAAAGCACCTTGGAACAAAATCAAATACTTAGAACCATTCATGGAGGCTCCGAGCGAGGTACGTGGGCGCATGAGCTTATTGCTCTCAGATACGCAGCTTGGTTATCTCCAGCATTTGAATTGAAGGTATATCAAACATTCAGAAGCGTGATATTAGGGCAGGTTAGTAAGTTTGCTCAGGCAAACCTGCTAGAGCTTAAATATCAGTCTAAAAAGCGTCGCGTGAGTACTGCCGCCAGAATAATGAACAAATGGGGTGTTGGTGGTGAGAAAAACCAATTGGAGTCTCAGCGTAAATTACTAGCTGAAGAGATTCAGGTTACGATCCCCGGTCTGCCGGAGGGAAAGCCATGATGAGTAATGAAACCTCATGTGATTTCTTCTGCTCTCGCGTGGCAGAGGCTTATTTGCTTCATCTAATGGCATTATGGCGTCGTCCAATCTACCGATATGAAACTGGGGATATTGAAGTAAGCGACTCATTCTTATGGGGTCTACTCGACGGATATCCAAAAGACCGAATGACAAGTAGCTATAGAGCAAAGTTTTACTCAAAGCTCCTGAAAAAATTTGATCCCACTCCAGCCAAAGGCGCAGTGATATGCGGCGGTAAAGTTCCAGAGCTAAGCAAGCGCGGCATAAAATATATGAACGCCTTAGTTCATGGATTTGGCGACATGCTAGAAGATATTGGCGACAGGGATGAATATGGGCTGCTAACGATACCCAAAGGTGAGCTCAATGACCAAATCTGAATACAATCGTATTGATTACATAGAAGAAGTCATGGGAAACGCATTTAAGCTTCTCGATACGGGAAGAGTGGCAGCGGCTAAGGAAATTATTCGCGCAGTAAATCTTCAATTACGAGTGCTAAAGCGCACAGGCGAAAAGCGATACGGTAATCCAAGTAAAGCGGAAGAATGAAGTCAGTTAGCACCTCTGCGAAGCGGGGCGAGTCTGGCTAACCAAATTCATTTACCGAACCAAAAGAAGCAGCAGGAGAGTATGCAAAAGAGGCTGACCGCGCTTATAGCGCCGGACGAACCTGTGAACGCATCTATGATTCCGCCGCAACAGTGAATCCTTAGATACCAACGTAATACCTTTGCAATACCGATCGTTTTGAACGATCGATAAACGATAATTGATCTATACAACCAATTTTAACCATAATCTTCATGCTGTTATCTTCGCTTTTATTTGGGGAAGGAACTCAGCGTGAAGTTTTCCAATGGTGTAAAAGCGGTATTTATATCGTTAGGTATTGGGTTGGTATGCATTATTGGTGCTTTAAACTGGGCTATAAACGGAACTATTTCTCGTGGTGGCAAGTTAGAAATGCCAAAGCCCCAAGGAAAAGAATTCAGATGCGGCGACCAAGCAACGGTGGTAACTCAAAGCCGGTTGTCTGAGATGTTGAATAGAGCGCCCCTCGGTATGTGTGTAAGTCGCATTAATGATGGTACGTTCGTCGTCAGAGAGATGGCGGTGATACAGAGATGATAAAGCCCGCCTCAAGTAGGCATAACAACATAGGTCACCGCTGGTGGCCTTTTTTATTGGAGAGCCGCCATGAATAACAAGAGCAATGGACGGACTGTAAAGCCCAAGCACCTCTTCTTACGCCCTGATACCCAAATCATTACTGATAGAAAAGGAAAGATAGTTGCGGTTATAGGCTGCCTCAAAGACATAAAACTAAATACCGGGATGCAGTCATCATTTAAAAAAGCGTTGTCCCAAAATTTTTAAGTTGGTGGCTTTGCTGACGTTATTTTATTTTCTGCTGATTTATAGATTTGACCATTCGTGCAAGGCTATTCAAAAACAATCAATGCAGGGAGTTTTATACCTTTTTACCCACGTTTTCGGAAAACGTCAGCCCGAGCAGGCAAAACGGCGTGACAGCTGCGAGAGCGCAGTTTTTACGATTTGCGCAAAAGCGCATTTACCTTTGGAGAAGTCGCCATGGCTAAACAAGATTGGGCAGCCAGGCAAAAGGAATATTTAGCCGCATTCATCAGCACTGGCGTATCACCGAAAGAATGGTGTGAAGCAAAAGAAATTAATTACACATCAGCCCGCCGGTATATCAAGAAGCCCACAAAGACTTCCGCAAAAACTGCGCAGAATAAAACTGCGCAATCTGCGCAAACACGAATGCGCAAAGCGCAGGCATCGAAAAGCGCAGCCATATTAATCAATGATGAAGACCTAAACGATCAGCAAAAACAATTTGTCATTGAATATCTAAAGGATAAACACGCCACGCAAGCCGCTTTACGCGCGGGCTATAGTCCTAAAAGCGCCTCTACACTCGGTTATCAGTTGCTACAAAAACCGCATGTTAGAGCCGCAATTGATAAGCAGCTGCGCGCCGCGGCCGAGTTATCGCTGGTTTCCGCGGCCGATGTTATCGCGCAGATGTGGCAATTAGCAACGCTCGATGCCAATGAAATTTCAGAGTTGCGCCGCGGGTGTTGCCGCCATTGCTGGGGCATTGGTCACGCTTACGAATGGACGGCCGACGAATACCGGTTGGCATGCGAGAAGGCGGAGCGTGCCGAGAAAGACGCGCCCGACTGCGCTGGCGGCCTTGATTACTTAAAGACGCGTGAACCTAATCCCGATTGCCCCGAATGCGGTGGTGAAGGTATTAGCCGCGTACACATACACGACACGCGCGAATTATCCCCGCTAGCCCGTTTGGCTTATGCCGGCGTGAAGCAAACCAAGAACGGGATCGAAGTCTTAACAATCAGCAAAGAAAAGATGCTGGAGAATATCGCCCGCGCATTAGGGGCGCTTGAATCACCGGAAGATAAGGCCATTAAACGCGCCCGCCTTGAGCGTGAAAATCTGGAAACTCAGAAGATACGCAACGAGCTTAGCCGGCCGGATGATCGATCAGGCTTCGAGGAAGATTACCAACTGCAAACGGTGAGCCCTGATGAACCAATCCCCGACGAGCCGATCCTCTAACTTAGCGCCTGTTTTAACGCCAAAGCAGGCCAATATTTATGCCTGGGGATGGCAGCCTAAAGCCCGTTTCCGCGATGCTGTTTGCGGCCGCCGCTTCGGGAAAACATTCTTAGGCAAAGCTGAAATGCGCAGAGCGGCGCGGCTGGCCGTGAAATGGGGCGTTAGTGTTGAGGATGAAATCTGGTACTGCGCGCCCACGTTTAAACAGGCTAAGCGCGTTTTCTGGCGCCGTTTAAAGCAATCAATCCCGCCGCACTGGCGCGCTGGCAAGCCGAACGAAACCGAATGCGTTATTACGCTGAAAAGCGGACATATAATGCGATGTGTTGGCCTGAACAACTACGACGACTTGCGCGGATCCGGTCTTTTCTTTGCGCTGGTCGATGAGTGGGCCGATTGTCCGTATGAAGCGTGGGAAGAAGTATTGCGCCCCATGCTTTCATCCTGTCGCTATTACGTGAACGGTGAAGAACGTCGCGGCGGCCATGCGCTACGCATCGGAACGCCGAAAGGGTTTAACCATTGTTACGATACTTGGCAAGACGGCAAAGACGGTGGTGAGCCCGATCATAAAAGCTGGCTTTATACGTCATTGGATGGCGGAAACGTACCGCCGGAAGAAATCGAAGCGGCCCGTCGCAAGATGGATCCGCGAACATTCCGGCAAGAATACGAAGCCAGTTTCGAGAACTACAAAGGCGTTGTTTATTATTGCTTCAATCGCGCGCTGAATCATACAGACGACACGATAAAGCCTGATGATGAGCTGCATATCGGGATGGACTTCAACGTCGAACATATGGCCGCCGTTGTGTACGTTCGGAAAGGCAAGAACGCGATCAGCGCCTTGGCCGAGCATATGGAGATATTCGACACGCCGGCGATGATCATAGAGCTGAAGAAGCATTATCCGAATCATAAGATTTATGTATATCCCGATGCTTCAGGTCAAAACCGAAAATCAAACAACGCCAGCCAGTCAGACTTGTCTTTGCTTGAAGACGCCGGCTTTATTGTGCGCGTTAACGATTCAAACCCTGCCGTAAAAGACCGCATCAACGCGGTTAACTCGATGTTATGTAATACCTACGATGAACGGCGCATGAAAGTTAATACCAAAAAATGCCCAATCTATACCAAGTGTTTAGAGCGCCAAATCTATAACGACGCAGGCGAGCCGGATAAAAAAGGCGGCTTCGATCATGCGGTCGATGCTGGTGGCTATACGATCATTAAACTCTTCCCACTTGGGCCTAAGAATATTTACGAAAATGATTTCATGGGGTCTGCGTACTGATGAGCAACAACAACGATGTAACCTTTACGCGGCCCGAATATCAAGCCGCATCAGAGCAATGGAAGAAAAACCGCGATGTATGCAGCGGGCCGATCGCTGTTAAAGCTGCCGGTAATGTTTATCTACCGATGTTGAGCCCGAACGATAAAACAGCGTTAAATCAACAGCGAAACGCGGACTATTTAAAGCGCGCCGTGTTTTACGGCATCGTGGGGCATACTCGGATCGGGCTTCAGGGTTTGGCATTCCGCAAGCCGCCGGCGTTAGAAATTCCCGACAAAATGGATAAGCTGAAAACTAACGCTGATGGATCTAACACTAGCATTATTCAGCAATCCCAATTCGCGCTCGAATCCGTTTTGGAAGTCGGCCGCCATGGTCTCTACGTCGATTATGCAGCCTCGGGAGAGCAGAGCATTATCGTAGCTTATCGGGCCGAGGATGTGCCGAACTGGCGCGTTGAAAATATTGGCGGCATGAATAAATATACGTTAATTGTTCTGCGCGAATGTATCGAAAAACCGGATGGATTCGGCTTCAAAGACGAAATTCAATATCGCGTTTTGTACCTTAAAGACTCCCGTTTTTTTGTCGATATTTGGACAAAAAGCAGTGAAGCTGCCGGCGCGTATTCTATTAGTTCAAAAATTGAACCTAAGCCGAAAGGAAAAACGCATTGGGACGAGATCCCGTTTACTTTTATTGGCGCTCAGAATAACGACGCCGTGATCGACGACGCGCCTTTATCGTCGTTGGTCGAAATCAACCTGGGCCATTACCGCAACTCAGCCGATTATGAAGATAGCGTTTTCTTTTGTGGGCAGGCCCAGCCTTGGGTAAGTGGCGCGGATACAGATTGGCGCGAATACATTAAGAAAAACGGCATCGCCTTTGGTTCACGTAATCCAATTATGCTACCCAAGGAAGGCTCTTGCGGCATCATGCAGGGCCAGCCGAATATGATTGTTCGCGAAGCCATGAACGATAAAGTTGATTACATGATTAAGCTTGGAGCCCGTTTGCTTGAGCAGAACGCCACGGCGAAGACTGCGACGCAATCTAGCGGCGAGCAAGCCGCGGCTACGTCAATTCTTGGCCTTTGCTGCGCTAACGTATCAGCGGCTTACACGCAGGCGCTTAAATGGTGCGCGCGTTACATGGGCCAGTCTGAAGAGAATATCAAGTATGAGCTGAATCAAGACTTCATCGCCAAGTTAGTAGATCCGCAGACCATCACGGCACTGGTTTCTGCCTGGATGAATAAAGCGCTTCCTATCGCTGATCTTATTCGACAACTGCAAAAGATGGACGTTATCGATCCTGGTAAGGATTTCAATGCAATCATGGACGAGTTAAACAGCGAAGGCCCGAACTTCATGGCCGGCGGTAGCAACGGCGCACAATAGCCAGCAAGGGTGAAACATGGCAACGGTAAACGAAAGACTTAGCGAGGAAGCAATCGCCCATACGTTGTTTGTAAGCCGTTATTCAACCGGCGTAGCGAAAAAGATGATTAAGATCCTTAATCAAAGCGATGCGGAGTTATCCGCCAAGCTTTTCGCCGCGCTGGATGAATTAGAGCCAGACAGTTTCACGGTGAAACGCCTTGAAAGCCTCTTAGGCGACGTTCGAAAGGTGAACGAAATAGCGACACAAAGCATGCTTGCTGGCTTGCAAACCGAAATCAAAGATTTTGCCAAGCATGAAGCCGGCTATCAGTTAGATTTGTTTTCATCTCTTCTGCCTGCGGAAGTGTTAGAGCGTTTCCCGTTGGCTGGCATATCGTTTGAACAGGTATACGCGGCGGCAATGTCTAAGCCGTTCCAAGGCCGCTTGCTGAAGGATTGGGCCAGTAACCTTGAGTCAGACCGCCTGAAGCGCATCACCACTGCCGTAAGTAATGGCTTTCTTCAAGGCGAAACCGTTGAAACAATTATTCGACGGGTGCGTGGTACCAAAGGGGCCGATTATAAAGACGGTGCCTTGCAGGTTAGCCGCGCCAACGCGGCAAGCATTATCAAAACAGCGGTTAACCATACGGCCGCGGAAGCGCGCGAGAAATTCGCTAAAAACAATAGCGATATTATTAAGGCGAAGCAGTGGAGCAGCACGTTAGACACGAAGACTTCGGCGCAGTGCCGGATCCGCGATCGTCTAATGTATTCACTCAAAAACAAGCCGCTCGGCCATAAAATTCCGTATCTACAAGGCCCTGGCAAAATTCATTTTTGCTGCCGCAGCAGCGAAAAGTTTGTTACTAAATCATGGCGGGAACTTGGTTTCAAAAAGGGCGAGCTAAGCGGTGCCACGCGCGCAACGATGGACGGACAGATCCCCGCCGAAACATCATATTTAGAATGGTTATCTAAGCAATCAGCATACCGGCAAGATCAGGTTCTAGGCGCTGAGCGTGGGCGGATGTATCGTGCAGGCGAAATTAAGCTTAGTGATATGTATACAGATAACGGCGAATGGCTAACGCTAGCGCAGTTAAAAGAGATAGAAACAGCCGGACGTAAGTCCGGTTTTTCTTTGGCTGATGCTAAAACGCTGCGTGATATTGAAAATGGCATGCAAGGTGTTATCGCTAACCAGTTGCATTTTCCCGATGGAACGCCAATTGAATCTGCTAAAGAAGCAGCGCAAGCGATGAGCGATGTGTTAACTAAGTTCAACCTTGCGCCGCTTTCTTCATTCAGCGAGCGAGAAGGGATGAAGGCATCTGCCGCAGGGGCTTACTTCAAGGAAAATCAGTCTATTCATATTTCAGCTTGGGCGTTAGAGCAACAACGATGGGACGAAATTCGTAAGAATGGATCTGATGTTGATTTTCTTTCTATGCTACCTATCAAACAGCTAGATATGGTTAATGTCGCAGCAGAGAAAGCCGCTAAGGGATTTGCTTTTGAATATGCAGCAAAGCAATCTGTAGCGGGTACTGTTACCCATGAAATGGGACATCACCTTTATTATTCTAATCTTGATGAGCTGGAATATCTTTCCACAAAAGCTTATCAGGCGGGCTGGTGGCGCCCCGTAAGCTACTATGCTGCAAGTAATGAGCGAGAGCTATTTGCTGAGGCCGTCGCGCTTTATATGTTGGGCGATGAGAGTGAGCATAAACGAATAAACCCGGAGCTTTTAGAATGGCTGAAGAAAAATTCCCGTACTTAAAACAGGCAACAGAGCTATACCACGCCAACCCAAGGCCAGATAACCTACTGGATGCCTTAGAAGCATTGAGCGATAAGGCAGGCGGAAATACGCCAGAAGCGCACATGATCGGGGGGTTGATTAGCGCGGCTGTGATGGATGATGTCAATAAAGACAGTTAATTAATCGAGGTTACATTATGACAGCATGCGAAATCAAAGAACGTATTGAGGCTGAAATAGGCGAGTTTATCGGTCTGAAATGCCGTGAATTGAAAGAGCAAACTGGTTTGAACGTGGTTTCAATGGAAGTTTTACCGCGCCCGATGCGCAATGACGCTGAATGGAAAGGCCCCTATGTAAGAATTACGCTAACCTAATAACAAATAATAGCGCTACGCGGGCTGCATTAGGCGAGCGCCGCTAAAGTAATGCAACTGCATAGCTTAAAATTACGCTTTGCCATAAAGCGCACAGCGAATAATAGAGTAGGTTAAAAATGGCTAAAATTGATATTTTCGTTAAAAACCTAACGCGCAATCCCGGCGGCATGGTGCGAGGTGCCGAACTTCATTACCGGATCATGAGCGGCGAAATGGTTATTCATGAAAATGTGGTATTCGGTAAAGCCGATGAGTATCACGCGATTTACATCATTGAAGGCGTTCCCATCGATAGCCTGAAGCTTTTTTACGGAAGCAATGCAGATTATGTAACGCTATCCGCAAACGAAGTTAAGGAAAGTGCAACCCGCATAAATGAATATGTAGCCGCAATGGCCGCGCCGATTTATACGCCGATCCCATGTGAGCGCGAAGAATACCAGCCGCACTAGTTAGCGGCATTACATCGAATCTTTTAAATGGCTGCCTAGGGCGGCTTTTTTTATATCTGAAGCACGGCCCCGCCTAAAAACGGGGCTTTTTTTATGGGCGAGGCCCGCAACAACTCCCGAGGGGAATGATCATGCTTTATCGCAATTTGTTTATTAAATACTACGCAGCAGCAGGAGAAGGCGAAGGCGCCGCGGGCGGCGAAGGTGGTGGCGTTGAAATTACGCCAGAAATCCAAGCGCTAATCGATCAACAGGTGGCTACTCACGTAACCGGCTTGAAATCGAAAAATAGTGAATTACTCGGCAAGCTTAAAGAGCAAGGCGATAACTTGAAGCGTTTCGACGGCATTGATCCCGATGCGGTGCGCACTATCTTGCAGCGATTTTCCGACGACGAAGAAGCCAAGCTAATCGCCAACGGACAGATCGACGAAGTATTAAATAAACGTACAGAGCGCATGCGCACTGATTCCGATAAGCAAATCAAAGCCGCAAATGACCGCGCAGATAAAGCGGAAGCGTTTTCAAACAAATTCCGTGATCGCGTTTTAGGCGATTCAATCCGCGCAGCTGCGCTGAAGGCTGGCGCAATCCCTGATGCCGTAGACGATTTAATCCTACGCGCTAAAGGGCTTTTCCAAGTTAACGAGGAAGGCGAGGCCGTAGCCGTTGATAAGGATGGTAACCAGTTATTAGGCAAGGACGGCAAAACGCCGCTTTCGCCTTTTGAATGGGCCGAATCAATGAAAGACACGGCGCCGCATTTGTGGCCGCGCGCTGAAGGTAGCGGAGCTGGCGCACACAAAAATGGCGGTGGCAATCTGAAACGCTCTGAAATGAGCCAATCGCAGAAAAACGAATTTATTCGAACTAACGGCCAGCAGGCCTATTTACGACTTCCGAAATAAGGATTTAAAGATATGACCACTACAGTAAACAGTGATCTGATTATTTATAACGATTTGGCGCAGACTTCCTATTTAGAGCGTCGCCAAGATAACTTGGATGTTTTCAATGCGTCTTCTAATGGCGCCATCGTTTTAGATAACGAAATGATTGAGGGCGATTTCAAAAAGCGCGCTTTCTACGTTCTCGGCGGCACTATCGAACATCGTGATGTTAATTCCGTTGATAAAGTAACCAACAAGAAGATCGGAGCGGGCGAAGCCGTAGGCGTGAAGGCACCATGGAAATATGGCCCTTACGCGACGACTGAAGAAGCATTCAAGCGCCGCGGGCGTGCGCTAGATGAATTCTCTTCCGTAGTTGGCACCGATGTTGCCGATGCGACGCTGGAAGGCTTTGTGAAATATGCCATTAGCGCCGCCGTTGCAGCCATTGGCGCTAATACCGATATGGTTGTTACTGCCGACATCGCAACCGATGGTAAAAAAACGCTGACCAAAGGCATGCGTAAGTACGGCGATAAATTCGGCCGTATTAGTCTTTTTGTTATGCATTCCGCTTCCTACTTTGACATTGTTGATGAGGCGATCACTAACAAGCTTTATGAAGAAGCCGGCGTGGTAGTTTATGGCGGCCTGCCTGGTACGCTGGGTAAACCGGTTCTAGTGACCGATACCGCGCCAGTCGATGTCATCTTGGGCTTGTTGCCTAACGCTATCGCGATTACCGAGTCGCAAGCACCGGGTTTCCGCTCTTTCGACATCAACGATGAAGAGAACCTGAGCGTTGGTTACCGCGCGGAAGGCACCGTGAACATTGATATGCTTGGTTATAGCTGGAATGAAACTACCGGCGGCGCTAACCCTGATTTAACCAAGATCGGCACCGCGGATAACTGGAAGAAATACGCCAAAGACAACAAAGTAACCGCAGGCGTGATGATCAAGCTGAAGGCGGCCAGCGCGGGGGAGTAACACTATCGGCGGATAAAACATCCGTCACCGCCGATGGAACTGATAGCGCTACAATTTCCCTAACGTTTACCAAAAACGGCCAGCCAGTAAGCGGGGCGGCCGTTACTTGGAAGACGACTGCGGGAACTTTGAGCACTGAATCAGGTAAGACGGGCGCAGCAGGTGGCGCTACGACTAAATTGTCGTCTAATGCCGCCGGCGCCGCAGTAGTAACGGCAACCGTTAACGGCGTTGAAGCCACGACGGAAAGCATCACCTTTAATGCGGCTAACGTTGCAGTAACTGGTGTAACGATTGATCCGGCTACTGCTGATGTGGCGATCGGTGCGAAAGTGAAATTAGCAGCAACAGTGGCGCCTACAAACGCAACCAATAAGGCCGTTAAATTCACCACGTCTGATGCGGCTATCGCTACCGTAGATGAAGCAACCGGCGAGGTTACCGGCGTTGCAGCTGGCGCGGCCGATATTACTGTTACAACTATGGATGGCAATAAAACCGCCGTCAGTAAAGTAACGGTACCGACAGCATAACTGATGCGTTTATAAACAAGGGGCTTCGGCCCCTTTTTCTTTGCAGGGGGATTAATGCTAGTCACCGATCCAACATCACCGGATTTTAATAGCTATGCATCAGCGGATGATTTGTCCAAGTACGCCGAAGGGCGCGATCTAGAGCTGCCGGAAAAAACAGAGCCGCTACTCATTAAGGCGATGGATTATCTAACCGGCTTAAACTGGCAGGGGCAGCGCACCAAAGACGATCAGCCGTTGGCGTGGCCGCGTTCTAACGTTGTCTTTGATGGTCGTTTATATCCTAAAGACAAGATCCCGCGCGAATTGGTCACCGCACAATGCATGCTCGCAATCGAAGCCAAAGAAGGTGATTTACTGGCTTCTAACCGTGAAGCCGCTATCAAGCGCGAACGCATTGAAGGCGCTATCGATACCACTTACGCGATCGCGGATGGCGAATCTTTCAAGCCGTCTTATCCGGCCGTTGATTCGATGCTGCGCGAATTCACCACTAGCACTTTTGAGGCTAACGCCATCGCGAGGCGCGCGTAATGACTACTATCGCTTTTGACGGTAAGACGCTTGCGACTGATTCGCTCGTCACATACGACGATATGCGAGCCGGCACCATAAATAAGATTGCCAATGTTGTTGGCGGGGTACTTGCCACCGCAGGGAATCAAGAAGATGGATTATTGGTCGTGCAATGGTTCAATGCAGGGCGCAAAGAAACCCGGCCGGTTTTAACAAGTTTTGTCGGTCTATTCATTCCTAATGACGGCAGCGCACCGCAGGAATTCGGTGAAAAGCTAATCCCAATGGCTATTCCTAAATTCCCTTGGGTAGCTGGTACCGGTAAAAGCTTTGCGTTAGCTGCCATGCTGGCCGGCAAGGATGCGGTAGAAGCGGTAAGAATCGCCATTCAATTAGATATTTATTCCGGCGGGGATGTGAATTGCTATGAAATGGATAAACAGCATCACTATAGCGTGGCTACATCTTTGGATTTGGATTCATGGGCTCGCAGCGCGGCGGCTGAGTCTGGAAAAATTAACTAGCTTGCTAAGGAGTTGCGGCCATGAACTACCTGAAAGCGCAGTTAAGAGCGGCCAAGTCAATCGCGAAGAATGGGAAGAAGTTTGCCCTTTGGCGTGGTGGCGGGGTCGAAAACATAGGCGGCATCGAGGTTGAAACGCCGGAAGTAAGCCTGGCGATCACCGGAATTGTGGTGCAGTACAAATTAAACGAAATCGACGGAACGCTAATTGAATCTGGCGATTTTCAAATTATAGCCACGGCCGAAACTGAAATTAAGATAGACGATTGGATCGATGTAGACGGCCGCCGCTATCGAGTTATAGCACCTAACCCCATCAAGCCGGCTGGCGTTCTCATTTTATATAAACCACAGCTAAGGGCCTAGTCATGGCAAATAGCGATCAGTTTATGGCATCTATCAATCTATTCGTTGATGGCTCGAAAAATAAGATGGACGAAGTAGTAAGGCGAACGGGGATAAAAATTCTTGCGCGCCTTGTAGATATGTCACCCGTTGGTAATCCTGAAATATGGGCCATTAATCAGACTGCGGCCCAATATAACCGCGCGGTATACGAGGCCAACGAGGCCGCTAAGCAGGATCCGGCTAATCTGACCAAAACGGGGCGACTGAAGAAGAAAGCCCGCGTTTCGGACAGTATGGATATTAAAGCGCCGGCAGGATATACCGGCGGCCGCTTCAAGGGTAATTGGCAAATAGGAATAGATCACGAACCTAGCGGAGAAACAAACCGCGTAGACGCGGGCGGATCTACAACTATGGCAACGGGGAACATGGTTTTAGAGCAATTCAAAGTAGGCATGCGTACCATTTATTTTGTGAACAACGTTCCCTATGCCTACCGGTTAGAAGTCGAAGGCCATTCACAGCAGGCACCGGAAGGAATGATCCGCGTAACCGTGAAGGATTTTCCAAGCATTTTTCGCGAAGTTATGCAGGAGGTTAACGGCTAAATGTCAACGACACTAATCACGCAGCTTTTAGAATCAAAGTTGGCCGGCGTGGCCGCGACGCTAGGCTTAGAAATCGCGATGGAAAATATCAGTTTCAAGCCTAAAGACAGCAAAGCAATTTATCTGCGCTCGCATATCTTGCCTGCTAAAACGCTTGGCATTGATATTGCCGGCGCGCTGCAAGTCTTCCGCGGCGTGTTTCAAGTGGATGTGGTAGCGCCTGCGGGCTCAGGCAAGACGAAAGCGGGAGAGGTGGCAGATAGTATCCTGAAAGCCTTTCCGGCCGGCTTGGAGCTAACCAGCGGCGAATTTACCGCATACATTGAATCGGTACCGTATCGAATGCGGCCGCTTCCTAGTGATACCCGTTATTTAATCCCCGTTAATATCGATTATCGGGCCGACACCGTTACAGGATGAAATAATCATGGCAGAAATTAAAATCAAAATTGATAGCAGCGATATTGACGCGGCGATCGCTAAGGTTTCGCATCTTCTCGAACTGGTTGAACGCCTGCCAGCTGGCTTGCTGGGTACTGGTACCGAATCGAAAGAGGTGCAATCCGAATCAGTGAAGGTTTTCATTAATGAAGCGTTTATCAATAAGAAGGCTGTTACAGCTGCCAACGTTAGCGAAGTTATCGAAAACGCGATCGCCAATAGTAAGGAATTTGAAAAGCCGAAAAATGGCGAGCCCGTCTACTATGCCCCCGCTTTCACTATTGAACAGGCGCCTTATGCTGAGGACTTGCCATTAGGGCAAAAGCAATTATCCAACGGAGATATCAATGCATTAATTCGCACTGGTATTTCAACGGCCTTACGCCCCGGCGGTTCTATCTGGCAAGCATTAAACGGTAGATAACATTCCGCACCAAGCAAAACCAAACACACCGCCATTAGGGCGGTTTTTTTATACCTAAAATTGGAGTATTCCCTATGGGCTTTGCATTGCCTAACGGCTCGCATGTTTATCTTGCTAAAACATATGCGGAAGCCGAAACCGTCACCGCAGCAACCAACGCGGCCGAAACTGTTTTCACTACTGCCGAAGCAACCAAGGCAAAAGCCGGCGATATTATTCACATCCGCTCGGCGTGGCCTGGTCTTGATGAGGTTATCGCGCGAGTTAAAGAAGCCTCTGAATCCTCTGTAACGCTCGAAGATATTAATACGTTGAACACCGGCGATTTTGCCGCTGGTGGCGGCGCAGGTAGCTTCCGAGTCATTAAGTCATGGGAGGAAATGTCTCAAATTACTGAAGTGGCTAGCTCAGGTGGTGAACAGCAGAGCATACAGCTTCAGTTCTTATCCGATACAACGCAGCGCAACGTAAACACGTTCAAAACTGCCCGCGTCCAAACATACACAATTGCCCATGATTCAAGCCTTCCGTTTTATGACCTATTGCGACAAGCGGATAGCTCGCAAGACACCTTAGCCGCTTACATGTTTGTACCGAAGGCAAAAGAGAATCGCTACTGGTCTGCTAAGGCATCCTTTAACGATATTCCTAATACTGCGGTGAACACGGTTGAAACGGTCACGGCAACGCTAAACCTTCAATCTGGTTTGACTGCCTATAAACAGGCTAGCGCTACTGCGCCAGCGAGCGCCGCCGCACCAAAAAAATAACAATGTTTATTTAATGCCAATAGCCCGCACTGACGGGCTATTCCTTCCGATATCCGAAATAATTTAATTCAATAGGAAACAATTTTCATGGCTAAAAAAGTCTGCTTCAACCCTAACCCTACCTTCTCCATTCCAGTGATGATTCCCCGTGCTGGAGATGATGATGGCGAACTGATCATTACATTCAAGAATAAACAACGCGCAGAGCTTGAATCCTTAGAAAAAGCGCTAAGCGAAAAGCTCGCCGTGCAACGTGAAGAGAATAAATTTACCAATGAGCCCACCGCGGATTATTTGATGGAAATTTGCCAAGGCTGGGAACTGCCGGAAGAGTTCAATCGCGATAATGTGATCACCCTTTTGGAAAACTACGCGCGCGCGTTTGATTCTATTTCCAGTGCCTACACCCGCGAAATGATGGCGATCCGCGAAAAAAACTAATAGCGCTTGCCGAGGCATTCTATACGCCTGAAATCCCCATAAATAACGCCTTTGGCTTTAGCCCCGATGATTACGATGATGAAATCGTGGAAATCTGGCCGGATATTGCACCCGCCTTTAACGTGTTCATATGCATGGCTACGCAATGGCGAACCGGCATGAATGGCGTTAGCGGCTTGGATTATAACTGCCTGCCGTGGCTTATGAAGGTGAAAGGCGTAGAGGATGAGGCAAGCGCGTTTAGTGATCTTAGAGTTATGGAAGCCGCCGCACTTCGGTTACTTCATAAAAACACCTGATTTAGCCCTGAAGAAACCAGACAAAAAACAATAAGGCCTCACTTCAGTGAGGTTTTTTATATGCATTTCCTGCGCATTCGCGTGCGCATATCCCAATGAGAGCTTTCCGTAGTGTGAGTCTGAGATAGGGCGGTGGATTTCATCGTTCCGCTCTCGGCCGCCCATATCTACGCGAACAGGCTCGCACCACAGAAAGGTAAATACGATGAGCGATGTTATCCCTTTAAATTATGACGGTCTCCGCATTCGCTTCAATGATGAGGGCTGGATTAACGCTACTGATGTGGCGGAAAAATTTAATAAAGAGCCAACCGCATGGCTTAGGCAGATCGACGCACTTGAATACATGTCTGCATTGAGTAAGAAGTTATTTGGTAAATCTGGCTTTCTGACAGAAATTAATGAAATCAGAGAGTTAGATACATCTTCTGCTTCGGCAAGGGCAAAGGTTCTGAGGCTAGTAAAGAGTAGTGGTCTAGTAAGTACCAAGACTGGACCTCAGGGTGGAACATGGATTCATCCAAAGTTAGCGATACGGTTCGCACGGTGGCTTTCAGTAGATTTTGAAATTTGGTGTGACGAGCAAATTGACTTAATCATTCGTGGGCAGGTAATTAGCTACACCGACAAGCAAATTATTGAACTCCTTACCCATCAAGAGGCAACTACATGGGAGAAGAGGTTTAAAGCTCCATTCTATTCAGCACTATCCAAATTAACGCGGCTTCCATATAACGGTCACATTGGCGGATGCCCTGCATTATTTGGGAAAATTACCGCTGATTGGGTGTATGGGGTAGCGCTCCCAGATGTTGTTTACGACTCTGTGAAAGGTAAAACAAACGGCCGAGAGAAAATTCACCAATTCCTTAAGCCTGAATTATTGGCCGCAGTAGAGTATCAACTGATGTCGGTGACGGCTCTTGCAAGTGGCTGTGTAGACTACAAAGATTTTGAGGCCAGATGTACCGCAGCATATGGGGTGAAAGGGCAACTTAAGCTTATTTATCCATCGTCAGCGGCATGACTCATTTAAATCTAAAAATCCAAGATGGAACGCTAATTTCACCATGGCGCTTAACCTGTTTACAAAATTAACAAGGCCTCACCTAAGTGAGGTCTTTTTTATAGGATAAATAAATTGTGAGGGCTATATGGCCGATGAAATTGGCAAGATTTCACTAGTAGCAGATACCAGTAGCCTAGAACGTGCTACCAACGAATTAGATAAATTCGCAGCTTCCGGCAATAAAGCGGCAACGGCAGCCGATAGCCTGAATGATTCAAACGCGCAAACATCGGCAAAAATAAAAGATGTAAACGCCGCGTTTGCAGCCGGTGCCGCAGTGAGAGAGCAAACCCGCCGATCTTACGAAGGAACAACGAAAGAGCTTCAAGGTTTACAGCGCGAGTTAGTCGCTATTCGTGGGCGGGTTGATCCGGTTGGCGTGGCATTCGACAACTTGGCGGCAATGTCAGACAAACTACGCGAAGGCTTGCGACAAAAGCTTATCGACCCGTCAGATTACGCCGCCAGTGTTAAAGGTATCGATAACCTAACATCAGCTTTAGAGCGATCAGTTTATGAGAGCTCAGCCGCAGGGAAAGCCGCCAAGGAAGCTGCGCAGGCTGATAAAGTCGCCACCGTGGCGAAAGAATCTTTTATTAGTCGATTGCGTGAACAAGCCGAAACGCAAGGAAAAACCAATTCCGAAATTATGGCCTATCGTGCCGCGCAGCTGGGCGCCACGAAAGAAGCCGCACCATTCATTGCAAGCCTTAAGCAGCAAGAGGACGCTTGGAAGAAAGGCACCATCTCGGCAGGACAATACCGCCAAGCAATGCGCCAACTCCCTATGCAGATAACCGACGTTGTAACGTCACTCGCATCTGGTATGCCTATCTATATGGTAGCTATACAGCAGGGTGGGCAGATTAAAGATTCTTTCGGCGGTATGGGTAATGCAGCCAAGGCTCTTATCTCTCAGTTAACACCAATGCGATTATTGGTGGGTGGGCTTGCAACTGGCGCCGTAGCATTGGCTACAGCCTACTACCAAGGCTCACAAGAAAGCCAAGAGTTCAATAAACAGCTAATCCTAACCGGAAACTATGCTGGCGTGACAACTGATCGCCTTAATGAAATGGCTAAAACGATAGCCAAATCAGGCGGAACGCAGGGCGCAGCAGCGGCGGCACTGGCTAAGGTTGCTGGTTCAGGTGCTTTCAGTTCGTCCCAGCTCGAGAGCGTTACGCGTGCAGCGCTGGCGATGGAGAAAGCCACTGGCCAATCAGTAGACGCCACGATCGAGAACTTCAAACGTTTGAAAGAAGATCCGCTTCGCGCTGCTCAAGATTTAGACAAACAATTACATTTTCTGACAGCAGCGCAGTTAGAGCAAATATCTTCACTAACTGAAGTCGGTAACATAACGCAAGCTGCACGTATCGCGATGGATGCATATTCAGATGCAATTCAAAATCGCTCAAGTGATGTTGTCGAGAACTTGGGGTTCATCGAAAGCGCGTGGAAGAATATTGGTGATGCGGCCGCATATGCTTGGGATACCGCAAAAAGAGTTGGAAGGGACTCAACGTTAGAAGAACAACTACAACGGTTACAATCAATAAGGCCAGCGGGAATCAATACTACCAGCATTGACGCTGAAATCGCCGCCGTTAAAGAAAAGATATATCAGCGTGATAGAAAGGCTGCTGGCGATAAAGCCGAAAAGGTTGAACAAGACCGGCAAAAGCGAGAGCTTTTAGCTACACAGGCCCTAAATAAGCAATACGAAACTGAGAAAGAAAAGCACCTACGGACAATAAGAGAAATAGAGAATGGCTTTGCAACAAAGGAAGCTAAAGACACCGCAATAGCACGAGAAAATGAAAAGTTCGCTGAATCCCAAGCGCGTGAGACTAAAAAGCCAGCGGCAGCAAAGACCATCACAGATGATGCCGCTACAAAGGAATTAGCGGCTAGCCAACAGCGTCTAGCTGTTTTACGTGGGCAGTCTGAAGCTACTGACAAAATGACACAGCAAGAAAGCCGCTTGCTTGAATTTAATCAGCAGATTGCAGACCTGAAAAATAAATCCATTCTAACCGCCGATCAAAAGTCTTTGCTTTCGCGTGAAAGCGAAATCCGCGCAAGCCTTCAGCTTGAAGCAAATATCGCCAAGGAGAACGCGCAGCGCGATAAAGCCGTAAAGGCTATGAAGACGATGAGCGATTACGCTAAAGAGATTGAAGAGCGTAATAAGCAAGCGGAGAAGAGTTTCGGGAAAACCACGAAGGGAACGCAGCGTGAAGCGCAAGAATCGCAGCTAAAGAAGACCTACAACAAATCACTAGAAGGCATTACCGATCCGGCTCAGCTAGAAAAATCACAGCCGAATATAACAAAGCCAAAGAGGAACTATATAAGGGATTTAGTGAGGCCGATGCTCGTGATCTGGACTTTGTTGGCGGGTTAAATCTCGGCATCGCCCAGTTTGCCGAAAATGCTCTTAATGTATTTCAGTCAACTGCACAGATAGGCCAAACCACAATGCAGGGCCTTTCAGACATGGCGACTGAAATGGCAACGACCGGCAGGGCAAATATTAAGGAGTTTGGAACATCAATCCTTAAGATGATTTTGCAGGTTATAAACCAGATGCTGGTGGCTTACGCGGTTCAGGCGGCGCTTGGATGGGCTGGCATGGGTTCCGCTTCAAAGGGGGCTGGCAATAATCCTGGCTCGGTTCCGATGGGGCTTAAATCTCTATCTAGTCACGCAGTGGGTGGATATACGGGTGATGGTGATAAGTATGAACCAGCCGGAATTGTGCATCGTGGTGAGTTTGTTTTTACAAAAGAATCAACCAGCCGGATCGGGACGGATAATCTTTATGCATTAATGCGCGGCTACGCAAATGGCGGGGCAGTTGGTGGCCCATCAATGAGTCGCGCCCCTATGTTTGGCTTAACTGGCGGCTCTGGTGCTGGTGGCGTTGCCGTTGATTTAAGCGGTATGAATATTGTCGTTCAAGGTCAGCAACAGCAACAGAACGGTAGCCCTCAGCAAAATCAGGCCATTAGCCAAGCAGCAAAAAATGAAGTGATAGCGATTGTCTCTCAGCAGCTAGATAGGGCTTTGGGTCAGTCAGGTCGCATAACAACCGCAATACA
Organism: Obesumbacterium proteus; assembly: GCF_001586165.1. Lineage (NCBI taxonomy): Bacteria > Pseudomonadati > Pseudomonadota > Gammaproteobacteria > Enterobacterales > Hafniaceae > Obesumbacterium > Obesumbacterium proteus. The sequence continues at coordinate 3,042,950 of NZ_CP014608.1, forward strand.
AAAAAAGGTAGGTCGATAGGCTGTTTTCTGCGTCACAAAATAAAATACAGATCAATTACTTCAATGAATAGTGGTGATAGGATGTCGCCACTTTTTAGCAAGGAATGGTAAACGTGAAAAAATCAATTGCATTAATCCTAGTTTCCGTATCACTAATGCTCTCTGGGTGCGCATCCATTGTTGGTGATAATGCGCAAAGCATAAATGTTAATAGTGATCCAAGCGGGGCGAATTTTGTAATTAAGGATGATAACGGAAAGGCTGTAAGCCAAGGAACTACCCCAGCTAGCATTTCATTGCAAAAATCAGATGGTAGTTATTTTGGCAAGAAACAATACAACATTACTTTCTCAAAAGATGGTTATTCACCAGTAACACTGCCGATAAAATCAAATGCTAATGGCTGGTATATTGCTGGTAACTTATTATTTGGTGGCTTGATAGGATGGTTTGCTGTCGATCCGTTTAATGGCGGAATGTATACGCTTAACCCAAAAGAGACAAACGCCATATTGGCTACAAAGCCTAACCCTATCGTGCAATAGGAATAATAAAAAATGAAAAAAATAATATTTTTGCTTGTCGGGGCGCTTTTGCTAAGTGGCTGCATGGCTACTCCTTCATTAACAGAAACCACCTCTGCGAATTATGGTCAATTACCAAGTGATTATAAAGAGATGATACAAAATGATATTAGCTACGCACTTAAAGATCCAGATTCAGCAAAATACGAATTCGGTGAGCCTAGAAAGGCTTATTTGCAAGGTGGGATAGCGGAAAATTTTAAAATGTATTACGGTTGGGTGATCCCTGTCTCAGTAAATGCAAAAAATAGTTATGGTGGTTATACTGGATTTAAAAAACGCTATTACATGTTTAGCAATGGGCAAATATTTGATGCAACGCTAAAATTTAATTCAGGATATGCAAAACCGATTTAATTAGTAACAGTTATAAAAAATATTAGTTACTACAGATAAATATAAGCCCACTTAGGTGGGCTTTTTGTTGCCTAAAACCTCTTCAGCCACTCTATCTAGTATCATTTTTATCTTTTCCATATCTAGCTGATCTTTATCGATTGTATCCTTACCAGAAATGGCGTCTTGAAGTATCTGGACTATCTCCGAGTTCATCGATCTGCCATTTTGCTTGGCTCTTTCTGCTATGTCATCACGTAATCCATCAGGCATCCTGACAGTAAATCTTTCAACAAAAGCTGGGTTTTCTTTATCGGTCATTTTCTTCAGCCATAATTATTTGTGCAAAATACAGTAGCATCATATTGACATCATCCACAATGACATCATAATGGTGTCAGGCATCAAAATGATGTCACACATAAAAGGAGAGGGTAAATGCAAGATGTACTTTATACCGGACGCAAGAACGATAGTTTCCAGCTTCGCTTGCCTGAACGCATGAAAGAAGAGATTCGCCGCATGGCAGAGATGGATGGTATTTCAATTAACTCTGCGATTGTGCAGCGCTTGGCTCGTTGCCTGAGAGAGGAGAGGGCGAATGGTCAGTAAAAATGGCGAAACCCCGCAGCGCGCTAACACAAACGGGGTTTCTAAGTCAGTAACCGTATGCAAGGAAACCAACATGAACAGCATACAGAACAAAGAATTAACTTTCCACAATACCAACTTCTCCTACATGGAGATGGCAGGGCAAATCTGGCTGACAGCCGCAGAAGTTGGTGAAGCGCTTGGGTACTCTGATGATAAAGCAATCCATCGTCTTTATCGCAAACATGCAGATGAATTTACAGTTAATATGACAGGGGTGGTTAAAGTGACCACCCCCGGTGGAGTACAGGATTCTAGGGTTTCTCACTTCGGGGCGCACATCTAATGGGGATGTTTTCACGCACCACGGTTGCCAAGGAGTTCCGCCGCTGGGTACTGGATATTCTGGATCGCGAAGTGGCGCAGGGGAACGTTAATCCTATCTTTAATTATGGAATGGATTTCTTTGATAAGTATCGCTGGATAGTTGGCGACAAGGCATTGAATGCGCCTTGGTTCTATTCACCAGAGATGCTTACAACAAACGGAGATTACCCGAACCCATGCGGGCGACTGCTGGCAGATATGAAGAATGCAGGTTACTCGGTTGAAGCGGCTATCTTCCAGCTAAAAGCATTGCAGCACCATTTGTGTCTTTGCTTACGCAAGATAGATCGAGTTCAACAAGCGGTAACACACTGATTTATGCGGAGACGCATAAAGAAAAACCGCCAGTGTGGAGCTGGCGGCTTACATCAACTAATGATTGGAGTCTTATATGCAACAATCAACATCAACTGCTGTAAATGTAGCAAACTATTTACCCTCTGTCGATCCTGATACTTTTCCAGTAATTGAATGGAATGGGGTTCGGGTGGTTACTACTGAGACACTGGCTGCCGGCTACGGTACAGACGAAGTAAATATCCGCAACAACCTATCTAGAAACCTCGATCGCTTCGGAGATGGTAAGCATTATTTCCTTTTAACTGGATCAGAGTTGAAGGAATTCAAGAACAGAGTAACTGACGGTTACTCTGTTGGTAAGCGAGCTAGGTCAATCACGCTGTGGACAGAGAAGGGCGCAGCGCGTATGTCAAAAATTATCGATACGGATGAAGCGTGGTGCTTCTTCGAGCGCTTGGAGGATTCGTATTTCAGACCAGCGCCCATATCAGGAATTCCGCTTACTTATGAGGAAGCTCTGGAAGATTTGCTAGCAAAGGTGAAAGAGAATCGCATTATCACTGAGCAGCGTGATCGAGCTGTAAAAGAAAAACGCTGGATTTCTGAGAAGCGTGAAGTTACCGCAATGACAACGGCATCTATCGCAGTTCGTGAGAGGAATAATCTAGCAGAGAGACTTGGTGAAGGTAAAAATTATGCGGCTATCATCCCAGTAGAGAAGAAACTGGGCAAGAAGTTCAAATGGCAGCCACTTCGTAGGTGGTGTCGTGAGAACGAGGTCACGCCGCATGATGTATACGACCCTAGATTTGGATCCGTTAAGTCGTGGCCTCGAGCCGCTTGGTTAGCGGTGTACGATGTGGATTTACGCAAGATTTTTTAATCGGCGGAAAAGTCCGCCAATGAAGAATTTAACCCGCTAAGTGCGGGTTTTTCTTAAATCCCACAGCGAATACCGCGTCAAATACAGTAATACTTGTAGTAATGGTATAGCCTTGGTTATACTCTTTACGTAAACCAAAGGTTAATTATGGAGATTGTATGAAGTACTTACGTTGCATGGCGTACCGTCAGGATGGCGTCTATGTTGCTGTTTGCTTAGATCTCTCCCTTGCCGCTCAAGCGGATACAATTCAAGAGGCGATGAGCAAGCTCGAGTCGCAAATCACTGACTTTGTAGAAGAGGCTATTTCAGAGCCCGAATTCACTATCGACCTACTGAACAAGAGAAAAGCACCAGTTTCACTATGGGTGAAATACTTTTCTGTATGGTTCCGAATGTTCTTTTCTCAAAAGAATGGGAAATTGTTCAATGAACCATGCAACATTCCATCTTAGTGGCTCACTACTATGTTTTTTGTAAAGAAACTCACGCCACTAAAATATGATGAAGTAATTTATGGATTAAGGTTGCTTGGCTTTGAGATGAAACCCAAAAAGGGAACATCTCATGAGCAATGGGTTGCGGTAAAAGAAAGAAAAAAATATGTAGTCACAGTCGACAAGCACCACTCACCCTTCTCAAGGGATCTGATAAAGTCGATGGCAAATCAATCTGGTGTTAACGCTAGAAAATTCCACGCCCTATGCCGAGGTGATGCAACACTTAGCGAGCTAGGCTTAGAAGCAAGCGAATAGATTTAAATGCTAATTCCCATAAACCTGCCTCGTGCGGGTTTTTTTACGACTGGAGAACGTCAAATGGCCTTAGAAACATTCACATGGCGAACGCAGGGACAGCCGGAAGGCTCTTTTAGTCAGCGCGTTAGAACGGTCAAGTTTGGCGATGGTTACGAGCAAGTAGCCGCCGATGGTATTAACCCAGAGCAACAAAGCTGGCCTTTAAGCTTCAGTGGCTTAGAAAGTGAAATGCTCCCGATCCTTTCCTTCGTTCGGCGCCATGTGATTAAGTCCTTTATCTGGACGCCGCCATATGGCAAACAGGGGTTATATCGCATTGCTAGTGACTCTATCAGGGCAACGCCAGTGGGCGGCAAAACAATGACGGTATCGGCTACATTCGAACAATCATACGCGCCGTAAAGCGCATCAATCGATCACAAAACAAAGGGCTATCTTCGGATAGCCTTTTTTTATGGGGTAATCATGGAAATTACTAGCGACGTTCAAAAGCTTGAACCAGGTAACCGCATTCGACTTATTGAAGTTGATGGCGAAGCATTCAACGCAGGGATCCTGCGCTTTCATAATGACACTATTCCCCATACACCGGAGGAAATCGCGGCAGCCGGCGGGGACGAGTCGAAATTAAAAGCGAAGTCGATATGGTGGCAAGGTAAAGAATATGGCGCGTGGCCGTGTGAGCTTTCCGGCCTTTCATATTCAACAGATGGAACAGCGGCAGAGCCTAAATTAACAGTAGCAAACTTAGACGGCACGATCGGCGCTATGTGCATTGCTTATCAAGATATGGTTCAAGCGAAAGTGACCGTTCACGAAACATTCAAACATTATTTAGATGCGCGCAATTTTCCAGAAGGTAATCCCGAAGCCGATCCAGAACAAGAATTTACGCAGGTTTTCTTCATCGATAGCCGAAGCGGTGAAAACGACGAACAAGTCGAATTTACGTTAAATAGCCCGATCGACTTACAAGGCCTGCGCATTCCTACCCGACAAATTCACTCGCTTTGCCAATGGGCCATGAATAACGAATACCGCACCGGTATTGGCTGCTCATATGCGGGACAAAACGGCATGTTTACCATGGACGATAAACCAACGGACGATCCCAGCCAAGATGCATGCTCAGGTTGTTTATCATCTTGTAAATTACGTTTTGGAGAAATGGCCGAATTAGATTTCGGTGGTTTTCCTGGTAGCTCTTTGATTCGGAGATAGACCAATGCAAGATAAAACGTTAGCGGCCATCATGGCCCACGCCAAACAGGCTTACCCGCTGGAGTGCTGCGGCGTAGTTGCCCAAAAATCCCGCGTAGAGCGTTATTTTCCTTGCCGCAATATCCTTCCATCGAATGAGAAAAAAAAGAAGGCCCCGAATACGGATTCATTCTGGCGCCGGAGGACTACGCCACGGCCGAAGATTGGGGAACAGTTACCGCTATTGTGCATAGCCATCCTGACGCCACCACGCAAGCATCGGAACGCGACAAAAATCTATGTGATGAAACAAAGTTGCCATGGGTTATAGCGTCATGGCCGGAAGGCGATATAAGAACGATTTACCCGCGCGGAGATCGGCCGCTCGTTGGCCGGCAATTCGATTTGGGCCATGCTGATTGCTGGTCTTTAATTCGCGATTACTTCCGCATGAATCATGAGATTGAATTGCCTAATTACAGCGTAGAGCATCATTGGTGGGAAGACGGACACGATGAAAACTTTTATCACGATTGTTGGTTTGAATGCGGCTTTCGTGAATTTGAAGGGCCGACGCGCGAAGGCGATATGGTCATGATGCAGGTACAGGCCGATAAATGGAACCATGCCGGCATTCTGGTTGAAAATGGGATGCTGTTACATCACTTATACGGCCAATTAAGCCAGCGCGTACCGTATGGCGGTTATTGGGTTGATCGCACAATGAAAGTGGTTAGATATAAGGATCTGATGTGATGAGCCAATTAAACGAAGGGCTAAAAACTATCCGACTTTACGGCGTGTTGGGTACCACGTTTGGCCGAGTACATCGGCTTGCGGTCAGAACGCCAAAAGAAGCCGTGAAGGCGCTATCAGTCGTTATCCCAGGCTTTGAAGCTTTCATGAATTCTTCTACCCAGCGCGGCATTGAATATGCCGTTTTTAAAGGAAAGAAAAATATCGGCGAAAGCGAATTAACTGATAATTCAGGAAGTCTAGAAATTCGCATCGCCCCAATTATTATTGGCAGCAAACGCGGCGGCATTTTTCAAACAGTTTTAGGCGTTGCTTTAATTGCCGTAGCTGGCTTTATGACGAGTGGCGCCGCAGTTGGCTTGCTTGGTTCTGCCGGCTTTGCCATTTCTGGCGCATGGGGTACCGCGGCGCTAGTAGGTGCGTCAATGGCAATCGGCGGCGTTATGCAGATGATAGCACCACAACCAACGGGCCTTTCAATGCGTGAGAGCCCAGATAATAAACCGTCTTACGCCTTCGGCGGGCCAGTGAATACCACGACGCAAGGCAATCCCGTTGGCGTCCTTTATACGCAAGACAATAACCGCGAAATAGGCGGTGCCATCGCTTCGGCAGGCATTTACGCTGAAGATCAGCAATAGCGTTAAAAGAATCAAATAGGCTGCCTACGGGCGGCCTTTTTTTATGCGAGGAATTATGCAATTAATCCAAGGTAACAAAGGCGGAGGCGGTAGTAGTCGCCAGCCTTCAGAATCACCAGACAGCCTACAGTCAGTTGCCCGCGCAAAGATTCTTTTAGCGCTTGCGGAAGGCGAGCTGGGCGGTACGTTGGATGGTAAGCATATCTATCTGGATGGAACGCCAATTATGAACGCAGACGGAAGCAATAATTTTCCGGGCGTTACATGGGAATATCGGCCAGGTACGCAGGCGCAGACCTATATCAAAGGGATCCCAAGCGTAGAAAATGAAATCACGATTAACACCGAATTAAAACAGTCTCAGCCGTGGATCCGCGCTATCAATAATACGCAGCTATCAGCCGTGCGCATTCGCCTTGGTTTTCCCGCGCTACAACAGCAAAAAGATAACGGTGATTTGATAGGTTATCGCGTGGAATATGAAATCGATTTGGCGACAGATGGCGGAGCCTATGAAACCGTTTTGAAAACTGCGGTAGATGGCAAAACGACGACGCTTTACGAGCGCAGCCATCGTATTAATCTACCTGCGGCTAATACCGGATGGCAAGTGCGCATTCGTCGCCTTACAGCTGATTCTACGAGTGCAAAAATCGCCAGCAAATCGACGATTGAAGCTATCGCAGAAGTGATCGACGCTAAATTACGTTATCCGAATACAGCTTTGTTATTCGTGGAGTTTGATTCCAAGCTTTTTTCCAATATCCCTAAAATTAGTTGCCGGCCAGATGGGCGCCTGATCCGTATTCCGACTAACTACGATCCAAAGATGCGCACTTATTCCGGCAGTTGGGACGGAACCTTTAAATTTGCCGTAAGCAATAACCCTGCGTGGGTTCTCTTTGATTTGATCATTGAAAAGCGTTTCGGCCTTGGCCGTCGTTTGACTATCGAGCAAGTTGATAAGTGGGAACTCTACCGCATCGCGCAATATTGCGATCAGATGGTACCGGATGGCCGAGGCGGCGATGGTGTGGAGCCGCGCCATATGTGCGATGTTTATATTCAATCGCAAGCTGACGCCTTTACCGTATTGCGCGACGTGGCCGGCATCTTCCGTGGCATGACTTCATGGATGAATAATCAGCTTTCAGTTATTGCCGATATGCCGCGCGATGTATTCCGCAACTTTACCCATGCAAATATTGTGGGAAAAATTAATTATGTAGGCGGTAGCCAACGCAATCGCGTTACCCAGGCGCTTATTAGCTGGTCAAATCCGGTAACGAATTATCAAGATGAAATCGAAGCCGTTTCAGATATGGCATTAATGCGGCGCTATAGCGTTAATCAGATTGAACTATCGGCCATTGGTTGTACGCGTCAAAGCGAAGCAAGGCGCAGTGGATTATGGGCCATTCTAACCAATAGCAAGGACGGTGCCGCCAGCTTCACGACGGGCTTAGAAGGCCAATTGCCTATGCCTGGCTATATTATTGGACTGCCGGATCAGCGCCGCTCGGGGCGCGTCTATAGCGGCCGTATTTCTTCGGTAAACGGTCGAAATATCAAGCTAGACCGCAAACCGGATGCCAAAGCCGGTGACCGCCTGCAAATCAACTTGCCTTCAGGCTCATTGCAGGCGCGCACGATAACCGCAATAAATGACGCCGTTGTAACAGTCTCAATCGCTTACACTGAAACGCCAGAGCCAGAAGCTATATGGGGTATAGAAGCTGATGATCTAGCTATTCAGCTTTATCGAGTTATCAGCATTGAAGATAACAACGACAATACTTTCAATATCTCATGCATTGAGCATGATCCAGACAAATATGCGCGCATCGATACTGGCGCAAAAATAGACGAGCGGCCGATCACGGTTATCCCGCCTGGTGTTCAGGCACCGCCGGCTAACATTCAAATCACTAGCCATTCAGTTATTAATCAAGGTATTGCAATAACCACGCTGCATGCTAGCTGGGATGCCACGGCTAACGCCGTTGCTTATGAAGCGGAATGGCGCAAGGACAATGGCAACTGGATCAGCATGCCGCGTTCTTCAGTTACTAGTTTTGATGTTGCGGGCATTTACGCTGGGCGGTACCTGGTGCGTGTTCGGGCGATCAATGCCAGTGATATATCATCCGCATGGGCCACATCGTTAGAAGTGCATTTAAAAGGCAAGGAAGGCGCACCGCCCAAGCCGTTAAACTTCAAAGCGGATCCCTTAGTCTTTGGCATAGCCTTATCATGGCTATTCCCTCAAGGCGCAGAAGATACGCTAAAAACGGAAATACAATATAACACCGCGCCAACGGAAGAAGGCGTGATGCTGTTATCTGATATTCCCTATCCCCAGCGCAGCTATCAGCAGATGGGGCTAAGTGCTGGCCAGTCATTCTTCTATCGTGCTCGATTGGTGGATAAATCGGGTAATCAGGGGGACTGGATTGATTGGCTTCTTGGTGAGTCGAGCGCTGATGTTGAATGGATAGCAGATGAAGTTAAAAAAGGCATTGAGGAGTCAGATGCATTCAAAGAGATCGACAAAAACCTAGTCGATTCGAATGCTCAGCTTCAATCCGCAGCCGATGCTGCAATACAGAATGCGCTGGCAAATGATGCCGATGTGCGCCGCTGGATGGCGCAGAACGGCGACCGTAAAGCGGAAATAACGGAAACCCGTCAGGTCATCGCTACGGAGTCGGAAGCGCGAGCGACGGCGGTTGATAAGCTAAACAGTAAAACGGACCAGACGGAGGCTGATTTAACCACGTTACGAGAAACGGTAGCGACAGATATTGAAGCTATATCAACCCAAGTTACCGGACTAACGTCTACCGTTGGCGAGAATACGGCAGCGATACAGGTTCGTGGCCAGACCATATTTAATCAAAATGGGACAGGTAGCGCGGTTTACAGCATTGGGACTGGGGTGACCTATAACGGCCAATATCATGCTGCGGGATTGTCCGTTGGTGCCGAAGTGAAAGGCGGTGTGGTAAGTACGAAAATCCTCGCCAGTGCTGATCAGTTCGCGGTATTAAACCCGGCTACTAACGGGTATACGTTGCCATTCTTCATTCAAGGTTCGCAAACCTTCATTGTTTCCGCGCTCATCCAAGATGCATCCATTGGTTCAGGTAAAATTACGAACTACTTACAATCAGATGATTATGTTGCAGGCCGTGCAGGTATGCGAATAGGCTTTAGAACAGGTTCTATTGAAATTAATGGCTCAAACTCATTGGGCATGATGAAACAAGATAATGTCACAATTAGTATTGCAAATAAATCAGGGCAATTAAAAGTCCAGCTAGGCTATTTAACAGGAGTATTCTAATGTCTGATTTTGGATTGGCTATTTATGGCGATGACGGAAATACACGGCTTAGGATAGATAAAAATACGGCAGGGCTCCTCAACTATATCGGAACCGTAAAAATAAAACACAACTCAGGGACGGGTACATCCTATAGTTTTAATCTTGGGTTTACCGCAGGGTCAACAGCATTATGCGTTCCAAGAGATGGGGTTCAGGTCGGAACTTCCTCAAGTTCATCACCTTATAATGATCAGGTTTATGCAATAACAGGATGGTCAAAGTCTGGAAATACCATCACTTTTAACGTTAGTCCCGCTGTACCAGGAATACAAGGTGGACTTCCAAATGGGTTTACCGTTGATGTTTATGAATACAACCAAGTTCCGGAAGCGCCATCAGGCCGATGGGGTCTAGCTGTGCAGGGAATGCGAGGTTATACAGAAATAAATGACACAATGAAACTAGGTTATTGTGTATATGCCCAAAAGGTTACTATATCAAATGGATGGTCGCTACCTAGCAATATACCAGGTTCGAATAAGAGAATATTTTGCTATTGGAATAACCCAGCCGCGATCGTTGAAATGGGAACGGATAATATCGTTCGGATCACCGGAGCGACTTCGTTAGAAATATATATATGTGCGTTTGCATCTGATTTTGCATTACAGTTGGATACATGGGGTCTTGCAATATGGAACGATAATAAACGGCTCGTGTTTTCCAGTAAATATGCCCCATTTAATTTAGGCGCATCCGTATCTATATCGAATGACTATAAAGATAGTGGAGTTGCTCGCCCCATGGTTCCTCTCGAGCGATCAGCAAAAACAGGAACACGCAGTGGTAGTGTCTGGACCCTATATTATATGGGGATGCAAATATCTGGTCGACAGATAAGGAGAGGTAGAGGCTCTATTGAAGGGACAATAAACACCGGAGGAGTTACATTACAGTTCCCTAATATTTCCACGCCATCAATAGTGATTGATGCAAGCGATTATTTCAAATTTTAAAGTCTGAATTATATGTTTTCTGGAGTAAATATTATGTCTTTATACGCGACAGGCACGATCACGGGCGCATTGAATGCAACCACTATTACCGGCACCGGTACAAAGTGGAGCGATGCTAAACTCGGCATTACAAATGGCTCAGTGCTGTTCATATCCTCTAATGCCGGGGTTGATGGCGTCTATCAAATTAAGCGTGTCATTAGCGATACGTCGATAGAGTTGGCCCAGCCAATCTATAAAACTTTCACTAATTCCAAATATTCGATCTTGGTGGCAGAGTCCGCCAGTACAGCGGCATGGTCTAATCAACTCGCGGCCACGCTTGGATACTATCAAGCACAAATGGACGGCTGGCAGCAGATTATGACTGGCACAGGCGATATTGCACTTACTGCGCCAGATGGCACGAAAGTCACGATTAAAAGTTTTACCGCACTTGATAATAATAAAGCAGATAAATCACCACTCGGCACCGCGGCTACCAAAAACACTCAAACCGCTACTAATGATGGCAATACGAATAATATCATGATGGTGGGCGGCTTTGGCGTTGGAGCGCAAAACCCAATAGCACTACCTCAGGATATTAGTGCAAGTAATACAAACTACCCCAACGGATTCTATGCAGCGCTCACACAGTGGGTGGGATCTCCCGCTGGGATTTCGGGTCAGGCTGTTGGTGTTATTAATTTAGGCATGCACCAGAGTGCGTCAACAACATGGCGTAGCCAGATAGCAACATCATACTCATCCCAAGGAAGGATGTTCTTCCGTGTGACGTCAGAGGGTAGTTGGAATACATGGCGTGAGTTATGGCATAGCGCAAATACAACGGTTGATTCGAGTGGATTTATCAAACAAGCCTCACCAATCATTAATATTTACCACGATGGTACATTCGGAACTAACGAGGAATCTGAAGGCGCGCAAGTTGTGCGTGAAAGTGTTGGTGTCTATAGGGTAAGTCACATCCTTGGACTGAATTCAGATAAAGCCTGGGGTGGCGTGGATGGTGGTTTTGAAACCCCCAAAGATCGCAATGGTCAGCGTTTGCTTTGGCTTGATTATGAAGTCGATGCTGATGGTTCTATTTTGGTAAAAACTTACCACCGCACCTATCCAGACGCCCCAGCATTCGCTAGAAATATCAAAGATGGATTTGAGGAAGGCGATCCCATTGATATACCGTCTGACCAGTTCGTTTCAGTTCGTGTAGAAATGCCACAAGATTCAGTCTGGAATCTAGCTCAAAAAGCAGCGCAAGAAGAAATGGCGCAAGAAGAAATTGCAGAAGAGTAATTAGGTTTGCGCCGGAGCGTATGCAAGACTCCGGCGCAGTGACAACATCAATAAGTAGCATGGCACCATCACTTGCATGGGTAACATCTGTGCTATGTCTCGATTCATGAGATGCATTTTTATTCCCTTCTTAATCATAATCTTCCCATATTTCTTCGCTGTACTCCTTCACAACCGCCTACGCCATAAATATACTGTATGCATAAACAGTATATTTTATAGGTGACATATGGGCTTTCCATCTCCAGCAGCGGACTACACAGACAAGCCAATCAGTCTGGACGAGATATTCATTAAAACACCGCACGCGACGTACTTCATGAAGTGCCCTGATTACTGTCCAAGTGCCGGTGTGCTCAAAGATGCGCTATTGGTCATCGACAGTTCTAAGCGACCGGTCCACGGAAGCGTGGTGGTCGCGTCCCTCTGCGGAGAGTTCGTATTGCGTCGGTTGCTGACAATGCCGGTGCCATGCCTAGCCAAGTTGGAAAATTATGATGATGTGACGTTTGCTGATGAAGAGACGGGATTTGAGATATTCGGTGTTGTGACGCATGTAGTCAACGATATGACGATGAGCGAGTTCGATGACAACCCGTGCATTTGAGGTGGATGGGGCATATATGGGGCAAAAAATTACCGCAAACCACCTTAGAGCACAGTAATGCTTTTCGGTACTTTGCGGTAATGCAGTGCCTAAACTCAAATACAATGTACATAACCACAGTACTGAATACCCATACATCACATTATGAATATGCAGGTTTAATCGTCTTAATTATCTGTTTTGTATCACTTCATACTAACCACTCAACTTTGCTAGGGAATATTGCCAACGGCGAGGTTGGGTGATTTATCTGGGTCTTTAAGCGAAATGCGGTGATAGTGGTAACTCATCGCGTGAGAAATACCCCAACAATTAAGTGGCAGCTTTTAATATTATAATGACTTCTCTAATTCATCATCTAGCCAATTGACATATTTGCCAACGTTCATAAATACACTGAGTTTATTTTTTATCACTATCTTATTTAATTCGTGAATGTAACTGCCGGTGTTTATTTATATATTTACTCTGTTGTTTAATTGACGTTGTGCTGCCAGCTATTACACTTGATATTAACAGCTTTTATTTTTTTACTGAGCATTATGTGAATGATGACCTTAGTTATGCCACGCATAGGGAGCGGGGCATTATCGGATTAGTATGATTGTAAGGTGTTCTTTGCATTGCTAGAATTTGAAGATAATAGTCGTAACCCATTGGGTTGGCTTCATTTCAGATTAGCATAGGTGACAATATGGGTTATAAAATCAAACAGAAGTATTTGCTAGTAGCGCTAGGTTCACTGTTTGGCGCAGCGGCTATCGCATTGATTAGTGTCTGTTTATCTGCTTTATAATTTTTAGACGACAATATTTCGCTGGTAATGAGTCCTCTGCACACGGTGGTTCGTCGAGATTACTTTCTATCGATATTCTTCATTCGAAACGGGCGTCGCTCAAAAACGCGCTAATAATGCGGAGAATCTCTCTACAGGTGAGTTGTATATAAAAAGAACGACAATCTATTTGATAGTGTGTTTTTTGCTCTCATTCAAATGAGAGGATTCCTAATTTATTTAGGTTAAAAATAGTACGATAAGTCATTCTCTATTTGATTTTTGTTCAAAAATACTATTCAGTATTTATAAATAATAATACGTTTATATTTACTTCTTAAGAGGTATGCACTTTCTTTTTTGTGTAAATAGAAAGGAGTATTAATAGGTTTTTACTTCCATATCGTTATAAATGCTTTTGTGATAATCGCTTAACGCTTTTCAATAAAGGGTATATGATATGCATCATATTCACATGTGCTGCCCATATTTTGGTTGGGCGGTAGTTAATATGAGGTTTAAAGATGCAACGCATTATTATACCAACTAACTATATTCATACACGAACCACGCCCCTGTGGACGAAAGAGACAGCCCCAGCCTCAATTTGGAAACGTCATCTGGATGCGGGAACTCGCCAAGGTGTTTATCCACGCCTATGTGTGATGCAGGGTACTATCCGTTATTATGGCTATGCTGATGAAACCAGCCCTGAAGCGATTGAAACGCTAACCATAGAGGCTGGGCAGTTTGGCGTGTTTCCGCCTGAGAAATGGCACCGGATTGAGGCTTTATCTGATGATACGGTGTTTAACGTAGATTTTTACGTTGATCCTACTATTTTATTAGAAGAGTAAGAGAGGGCGGATAATGACAGTTGAAAATGCAGTTGAGAATAAAGGTTATGCAATTGCTCTCTCTAACGAGAGTAACCAGCATAGCGTAGAGAAAACGTATCTAAAGCCGATGGCATTATACATTCCAGATGTCGCGACCGGCTTGGTGATGGAACTTATTAATAATCTCGATGATAAAAATAATAATGGTGAAGGTTTTACTCTGACGGTCACTAATAAAAATAATGGCGTGTCAGTGGATAAACATTTCCCAACGCTTGAAGATTTAAAAGATCCTGCGACTTCATCTGATGCGCTTAAAGATCTCATCAATATCGTTCGTGGCTATGACTCCGACGAAGAAACTAACGTGTGTGGTTGGTAACGATATCGGTTTGGAACAATATCATATTGTGGTTGGCATATCGGCACCTATGCTGACCAAAATATGATATTTGTTGTGCTGCAAAATTGAATTCAGTTGTAAGAGAGTCTACATATCTAACCCGATTTTAGATGATAAAATAATGACTTAACGTGCTGTTAAATATAACAGCAGTTTATAAATCAGATAAAATATACGGGATTTGATATGAAGGTTAGCTACATTAGTTACTATGAAGGTTTAGATGTTGATGGCGAAGTCATTTTTCAAGGAAATGGCTCGCATCTTGTCAGCGCGGAAAAAGAAGAGCCATCCCCGCATGAAATTTTGGCAGCGATTAATCAATATCTGATTAAAGGAGCCAAAGAAAACAATCCGGCCATTGCCAAAATTGTCATTAAAGGCTTGTTTAAACTGTAATCACGTGAGATGAAAAGACTGCGAAAGTGGTCTTTTTGCCTACAAAAAGAGCGTTATTCGTATTTATCTGGTTTATGGCTGAATCGCTTACGGCTATCATAAGAACAAAATTTGAGTGAGATTCTTATGAAGAAATATACCCTTCCTCCGTTGTTATCTATGTCGTTACCCGTATTGTTCTCTGTATTGCTACCTGCCGTTCTAGTCGGGTGTGTAAGTACGCCAGATGGTTTTGTGCGATTAGATGAGCATGAAGCCAATCAGGCCGTTATCTATCGTTACGATCCTGAAAAAGTGAATAAAGCGGCGATGGACGCCGATGCGTTGAGTTACTGCAAAGAAAATGGTTTTGATATTGCGACGCAGATCCCGCCGCTAGCCAGTTCGGTTCCAACGCTGAAACGTATGGCTTACACCTGCTCTTACGCGGTGAAAAAACGCTAATGTATTGAGCTTGCATTGGGCGTTTGCACTTTACATATACTCGCTATATAATCGTATATACAGCGATGGGGAATCGTTCAGTTTGCTCAAACCCATAGCTCATTGCTTCAGAACGTTTGTTTTCAAATTTCTAGTATGGTTTCCCGTGCCGTTTGGTGCGGGATTTTTTTTGCCTAGACGTTTTCGCTAAAAACAAAGGGTATAAAAAAGCCAGCCGTTTTTGGCGGCTGGCCATACTGTCTCTATTTTTATCGCTGTGGTTGGCTATTTCACGTCAAACATCGTCGCGTCGGTCGCCATGTTATCAATGACCGTTTTCAAATCATCTACGGTCAGCAGCTGATTTGAGTTAGATAACTGTTTGCCAGAACCTTTACGTACCACTTTCATGACCGTCTTGTTGGTTTGAGAGTCAATTAACTCACCTTCGAAGAACAAATCAGTATCCATGGTACGGTGGCCGGTGGCAGCTTGCGTTCCCGCAACAACCATCGCGATTGGGATCACTTCATAGAATTGCAATCCCTCTTTGCTGGTATCAACAGCGGTAATAGCGCCGCGGAAAATCAGCGTATTAGGACCCGGTTGTGTAACCAGCGTAGAACGCTGGGCTGCCGCCGCTTTTAGCTTGGTATTGGTATAGTTAAGCACACCATCTAATACGTTTTTGCCAATCTGCGTAGTAGGTTTAGGCTCAGGGTAATAGGTCACTGGGTTGTAAATCAGTTTGTCGTAGTGGCTGGATTTAAAACTAGGATCAACCCAGCGCATAATAGGCAAACCTGAAGATGACTTGGTTTCTGTTAGGTTTGAATAGTCTTTTAAAAAACCTGAATATTGTTCAGGTGTTGCAGTTTTGGTTGCACAGCCGGTTAGAGCCAATGCGCCGATTAAGAGCGCAGTTTTGAGATTACGAAGCGTAGCCATAGATCCTTTTCCAAATGAGAGAAGCGGCAAGCTAAGATATAGCAGAATCTCATAGGTTTACCTATAAATTGATTAGTTTTGTGGTGTTAGTTTCACTATTTTTAATCAATAAATTATTTCCAATAATGTAATTAGCTTATTTATTTATTTTTTATATAAAAAGTTAACGTTCTCAGCAATAAACCCTATAATGAACAGGAGTAATTACCTGATTCACTGTGCTAGAAAAACGATTATGTTTTTTGATTTTTTTAGGATGATAAACAAAATGATGAAAGTACGTATGATGGCGATTGTTGGGATGAGTGGTTTAATGCTGGCAGGGTGTATGTCAGGCAACACGGCTCCCGCCGCAGAAGCTACGCCGGCAAAGGGAGCGATTGGGATGCCAAATCCAGCCTCAGTGTATTGCCTAAAACTGGGAGGCAAAGAAATTAATAAAACAACGGAACTTGGCGTGAGTACAGACTGCTTATTGCCAACGGGGGAGAGAATAGATGAATGGGCACTATTCCGACGTGACCATTCCTAATTAATTCACCTGGGATATAATTTTTATTAAAAGTAATTATGTAGTTAAGCGCATTCGCTTTTTTACTAAAAATTAATGTTGATTATTAATGCCATAGCAATATGGCTGATATAATCATGAGTTGTTTTTCTTATTGAAATATTATTGTTTAAAGCGTTTTACTAAAATTTGTGCCTGAGTATGGAAATTACTGGTGTTGAATAAAAAAATTAAAGTAAATCGCCAGGATATCCTTCGCTGTCCGAGAACTGCCCGTAAGTGTGGGTGACCGCTTGTTGGCGTGAGGTTTTTCCTATTATCTGGCTCAGCTCATCCATACGCGCCTGAAGAAGGCGCTTAATTTCAGCTTCGTTATCGAGAATTTTAGCTAAAACGCGGCGCAGCTCCGCCTGCATCGCGGAGTCTACTTCGGAAATTGGCATCAGCTCGGTGGTTTTCGCCACCGCTTGCAGATATTCCAACTCCAGTTTAACGAGCGAGTCCCACTCTGAACGCTTAGCAAGTTCCAACATGCTTTCGCTGAGCGAAAGGATGTGACGGTACGCGTGTGACAAAGGCTGTATTCCGTACATTATAAGTGGTCCTGCTGAGTAGGTTGAGATTGTGGGCCGATCTGACGCCACGCATCGGCAATGTTATCTAACAGGTCCGTGACATGTTGGATTGTAACTTCATCATTATGAAGATTAGCATGTAACAGGCGTTTAACCATATAGTCATACAATGCTGATAAATTTTCTGCAAGCTCTCCGCCTTTTTCCAGATTAAGTCCTGCCTTTAAGCCATTATCAATGATGTTAATGGCTTTGGTAATTGACTGACCTTTGAGCTGCGTTTGTCCTGCCTGCATATGCAGGCGGGCGCGAACTAGGGCGCTATGCGCCCCGTCAAATAACATTACGATGAGCTGGTGAGGACTGGCGCTCATCACGCCACTCTCCAAACCAATCTCAGCGTAGGCTTGCGAGCCCGTCGCTTTATACATGTGTTGTTACCTGTGCTATGAGTTCATGGCGGTGAACTGCTGTGTTAAATATGAGCTGGTGCTGTTGAGTTTTGACATCATGGTGTCCAGCTGTACAAATTGAGCTTTGTAGCGGTCGATGGTTTCCTGAATGCTATCGCTGACGCTGTCGATACGAACGCTCAGGCGATCTAAGTTGGTATTAATGCTTTTTGTAGTTGATTCGATCACGCCGCCGGCCTTGATATAACTTTGAATTTCGCTGTGAATATTGGTTGCCATACCGCTATCTTTACCATTGCCAACAAAGAAGTTAGCTACTTGGTCTGGATGATCGGTAAAGGCTTTGGTGAGTTTGTCGCTGTCTACGGTTAATTTGCCGGTTTTACCATCGGTGGTAATCCCCAAATTGCCAAGACCTTTGAGTTCAGGGTTATCCTGAGCCGAACTCAATGCGCCTTTAATCGCTGCCTGTACGCCACGCAGGGTATTGTCACCCAACAGTGCACCGTTGGTTTTTGACTGC
Organism: Obesumbacterium proteus; assembly: GCF_001586165.1. Lineage (NCBI taxonomy): Bacteria > Pseudomonadati > Pseudomonadota > Gammaproteobacteria > Enterobacterales > Hafniaceae > Obesumbacterium > Obesumbacterium proteus. The sequence continues at coordinate 3,061,445 of NZ_CP014608.1, forward strand.
GCTTCACCCGTTTTTACTGGGGTGTATTTGGTCAGCGAGGTAAAGGTATCCAGCAGGGAGTTATAGCTATCTACCCAACTTTTAATTTTGTCCATCGCACCTGAGTTATCAGCGCTCAAAATCAGGTTCTGTGGCTCACCGTCTTTGGTTTTAGCTTTCAGCTCGATCGTCGTGCCCTGTGGGGCATCGGTAATGGTATTGCTACTACGCACAATTTCGGTGCCGTTCATGGTGATGATGGCGTCTTTAGCTTCTACCGTTTGCTTTATTGCCGTTGGTGAGCTTGATGGCGCGCTAGGATCAAAATCAAGCAGATCGCCCAGTTTGCTATCGCCATTCACTTTTACCGTCATCTGGTTGGCTGAACCCGTCGATGAAGAGGTTAACGCCAATTGATAGCTGTTATCGCCGACGCGAACGATACTGGCAGTGACTCCTGCTTTTGCACCATTAATAGCATCACGCATTTCCAGCAGTGAAGTTTGTCCATCACCTAAAGGAATGGTGGTGGTCTTCGGCGGGGTGCCTTGGGTTAGCTCAATGGAACGGCCGCTCGCGCCCGATGTACCGAGCTGTGCAGCTTGATCGGTAACCGTCTGCTGCGTGGTGAGGCTTTGTGCCTGTGCTAATTGCTTAACTTCAACGCTGTAGTTACCGGCAACCGCTTTAGGATTCGTCGTCACGGTAAACTGATCGTGAGTCGATGCTTTAGTCGTATTAAAGAAGTCGGCCTTAGCCAAATCCTTACTTAGGTTATCGAATTTTTCCAACGAGCTTTTTAACGTGCCATACGCCGTCAGCTGTGCTTTATAGCTGGTTTGCTGCGTGGTATAGGGCGTTAAGCGTTGCTGTTCTGCCGTAGACAGTTTGTCGAGCAGCCCGTTTAAGTCGAGACCTGAGCCGATCCCTAAAGAAGAAATAGAAGCCATCAGTATTTTCCTTATATATTTTCATGCGCTATACGCGTTATCGGCTCAGTAGGAAAAAAGTTTACAAAATAATATGAAAAAGTGATGGGACGATAGAAGACGAAAAGTGGGCCTTATTTAAGCGATTGTCGAAGCAGCGGAATTACGCAAAAAATAATTTAAAAATTTCCTAAAGGTTAGTTGGGGAGCGCCGATACCTGTGTGGACGGTGGCTGACGCCGTAGGGCAATCAGGCCCGACCCATTAACTAAGATGCGATTTTCGCAGATGATTCGTAAGGAAAGCTCACTATGGCACAAGTAATTAACACCAACAGCCTGTCTTTGATGGCACAGAACAACCTGAACAAATCTCAGTCTTCACTGGGTACCGCTATTGAGCGTCTGTCTTCTGGTCTGCGTATCAACAGCGCGAAAGACGATGCGGCGGGTCAGGCAATTTCTAACCGCTTCACCGCAAACATCAAGGGTCTGACTCAGGCTTCTCGTAACGCCAACGACGGTATCTCTCTGTCACAGACCACCGAAGGTGCTCTGAACGAAGTGAACGATAACCTGCAAAACATCCGTCGTCTGACCGTACAGGCTCAGAACGGTTCTAACTCTGATAGCGATTTGCAGTCCATCCAGGACGAAATCACTCAGCGTCTGGCTGAAGTTAACCGTATCTCTGAACAAACCGACTTCAACGGCGTTAAAGTATTAAGCGGCAACAACAAGCTGACTATTCAGGTTGGTGCTAACGATAACGAAACTATCGATATCGATCTGCAGAAAATCGATGCGTCAACGTTGAAACTGGATACCTTCAGCGTTGCAAACGGCGTTAACGTTGCAGGCGTTGGTGCTGCGGCAACTGACATTCCTAAAATGGGCGCACCATCAATTCAGGCTGATACCAATGCAGGCGCAAAAGTATCTGATGGCAAATTGTATACCACCGATGCGGGCGTAAAATTAGTTAAATCTGGTGCTGACTACTACGATGCAACCGTTGCAGCTGACGGTAAAGTAACTTGGGACTCAACGGCTAAAACCACAACTGGCGCTCCTGATTTAGCCACCGCGAAAGAAACGACTTCTGTCTCTGTTGGTGCAGCAACTCCAATCGACCTGACTAACATCCCAGCAGGCGGCACGCTGAAAAGCTATACCGATGCTAAAGGCGTTGCAGGTTACGTGATCCAAGGAACTGATGCAGACGGTAAAGCAACCTATACCGGCGCAACTGTAGATGCCGCTGGTAAAGTAACCGTAGGTAAAGCGCTGTCTACTACCCCTAAAACCACTGATCCACTGGCTGCACTGGACTCTGCGCTGTCTCAGGTTGACTCCCTGCGTTCATCTCTGGGCGCGGTACAGAACCGTTTCGATTCTGTTATCAACAACCTGAACAGCACCGTTAACAACCTGACTGCTTCCCAGTCTCGTATTCAGGATGCTGACTACGCGACCGAAGTGTCCAACATGAGCCGTGCAAACATTCTGCAGCAGGCAGGTACTTCAGTGTTGGCTCAGGCTAACCAGTCTACTCAGAACGTTCTGACTCTGCTGCGTTAATAATTCGCCAGCATGAAATAAAACAAACCCCGCGGTACGCGGGGTTTTTCACATCAACCACGTGATGAATAACTGAGCAATCTCGTCTTCCCGCAAAGGCAACGTGAGAAAAGGGGGCATTTTTGCTGACTAATCGCGCCATTGGCTTGCGCGTGAGGGTTAGATAATAGCCGGGCATCCATCAACCCGGGTTCTGTCAACGTGAGTGAATTGTATACCGCCGACGGCGTGATCGACAAAAATTCCCTGTGGCAGCGCTACGCTCCGCTAGTGCGCCATGAAGCGCTGCGTTTGCAGGTACGCCTGCCCGCCAGCGTTGAACTGGACGACCTGCTTCAAGCCGGAGGTATTGGGCTGTTGCACGCGGTCGAACGCTACGATGCCATGCAGGGGACGGCCTTTACCACCTATGCGGTTCAACGCATTCGCGGTGCGATGCTCGACGAGCTTCGCAGTCGTGATTGGGTTCCGCGCAGCGTGCGTCGAAATGCCCGTGAAGTTTCAGCGGCTATGCAGCGTGCCGAGCAGCGTCTGCATCGCGCACCAACAGAAACCGAAATAGCGCAAGAATTGGATATGCCTTTGGTGGAGTACCAGCAGATTTTGTTGGATACCAACACCAGCCATCTTTTTTCTTATGATGAGTGGCGAGAAGAGCATGGCGACAGCGCCGAACCTGTTTTCCAGCAGCATGAGGATGCCAATCCTCTCAAACAACTGTTGGAAGGCGATCTGCGCCAGCGCGTGATTACTGCGATTGAAGCATTACCGGAACGTGAAAAACTGGTTCTTACGCTTTACTACCAAGAAGAGCTGAACCTAAAGGAAATCGGTGCCGTGCTTGAGGTCGGAGAGTCTCGCGTCAGTCAGCTACATAGCCAGGCGATCAAACGCTTACGCACTAAGCTGGCTAGCCAAAGCTAATACGCCAACAGTTATTCAAAGAAATGGAAAATGTTGTCATGACGGCATCCCTACAAAAAAGACGACCATTGAGTCGCTATTTGAAAGATTTTAAACATAGTCAGTGCGATTGCTCTCATTGTGGTAAATCGCTCGATCGTATGTCTTTAGTATTTCGCGGGAAGATTCTCGATCGTGAAGTGCTGGCAGGTATGGATCAACTGATTGATGACCGAGTTTGGCAAGAGCTCGAGCAGGAAATCACCGCGCTGTGCCGTTTTTGCAGCGATGTTTACTGCCATTGTCATGCAGACTACTTCGATATTCTCGATTTTAAGCAATATTTGTTTGAGCAAACAGAAATGAGCCACAGCTCAATTCGTGAGTATATTGTGCGTTTGCGTCGTTTAGACGATATGCTGCGTGCCAATGATTTCCCCGTACAGAAGTTCTGCGGCACTGAGCAGCAGTGGGATATGATTGAGCATATCGCTGATGCGAATCAAAATAACTATCGCATTGCGCTGCGTAAGTACGATCAATATCTAAACTGGCAAAAAGAAGCGGTCTGTTAGACTGTTTGTCAGAATCAAAAAGCCATCGTTATGCGGTGGCTTTTTTGTTTTTTTATTCCATATCAATCTAACCTTATTCCGGCAAAATTTTTTATTCATCGCGATGAGTTGCTACAGTTGCGGTTATATCGGGTGAATGCGGCAAATCTGGCCTTATCCCTCCCCGTAAAGTATTAATTTTAGGCCTATCCGTTTAGGAGCTACAGTGAGCACTATTGAAGTAAAAAATCTGACAAAATCCTTTAACGGAAACACCGTGCTGCACGGTGTTGATCTGACGGTTGAAAAGGGTGAGGTGGTTGCGATTATTGGGCCAAGTGGTTCAGGCAAAACAACCCTGCTGCGCAGTATTAATTTATTAGAAGAGCCTGACGGCGGCACGATTCAAGTGGGCGACGTTACCATCCATGGCGATCAGCCGTTGGGGCGTCAGAAAGCCGCCATTCGCAAACTGCGCCAAGAAGTGGGCTTTGTATTCCAAAACTTCAACCTGTTCCCGCACCGCACGGTATTGGAAAACATTATTGAAGGACCGGTGGTGGTGAAGGGGGAAAAACGTGACGTGGTGATTGCGCGAGCGCGTGAATTGCTGGCGAAAGTCGGTTTGAAGGGCAAAGAAGATGCGTTTCCTAAACGTTTATCGGGTGGGCAGCAGCAGCGTGTTGCGATAGCGCGTGCGTTAGCCATGCAGCCGGAAGTTATCCTGTTTGATGAACCAACGTCAGCGCTCGATCCTGAGCTGGTGGGGGAAGTGCTAAGCACTATCCGTGCGCTAGCGGAAGAGAACCGCACTATGGTGATCGTGACCCACGAAATGAGCTTTGCCCGTGATGTGGCCAACCGAGCTATCTTTATGGACGAAGGCCGGATCGTTGAGCAAGGCGCGGCGAAAGAGCTGTTTGCCAATCCCCAACACCCTAGAACCAAACTGTTTTTGGAGAAGTTTTTAGGGGAGAAGTTAGCGGATGAGCCGTTGAGTTATATTTGAGTGGGGGGCTAGATTCGGTGAAGGTTTCGGCCGCCAGACGCTTATGTCACAACGGTTAAAGATTCCGCCTGCCTGTCCATATCGAGTTTCAATGCCGCATCGGTGAAGGCATACGGGCAGAGACCACCGGCGCGTGGTCTCTGCACTCTCGCGCTTTTATCCGAGACGCCATCTCCGCGCCGAGTCGGCATGCGCCATCCATGGCGCCTCCTCCTCTAACGCTAACATCCTGTTAGCGTTGCTCTTTCTCCCAAGACTTAAACTAAAAAACAGATAAAGTTTTAGTCTTTTGTCTTTTGTCTTTTGTCTTTTGTCTTTTGTCTTTTGTCTTTTGTCTTTTGTCTTTTGTCTTTTGTCTTTTGTCTTTGACCTTATCCGGCACGTTGTTCTTCAGCCGAATAGAGGAATGCAGGCTAGGATTTGCCGACCGGACGTCGGCAAAAGAGCGACGGAGGCATGGATGCCGATTGTCGCTCGTTCCGTTAAAGCCGGAATGACAAAATGAGGGAACCTGCGAAGCAGGCTGAAGAACGGTGCCAAGCCGGGTTGTTAGGGGGCGGCGATTGGCCCCCTAACACGGACGCCCGCACAATGCCTATGTGAGAAATAGTGCATTAGGCGGACGTAACTTACACCGGACGTAACTTAACACCAGACGAAACCTTAAACCGAACTAATCCTAAGCATCTCACCCTATAGTCATTAAACTCGCATTTCCCCCCGCAGCGGCGGTATTCACGCTCAGCGAACGTTCTAACAATAAACGCTCAAGCAGAATTCCTGTTTCACCGTGCGAGAAACCTTGTACGGACACAATTGCACCCGGACGTTCAGCGATTTGTTCACACAGGCTGCGTAGCTGATCGGAATCGCCGTGATAGATCACTGCATCAAACTCAACACCGTCGGCATCCCATGATTTAGCCACGTTGATCTGTTGCTGTATGGCTGCAGGCAGGCGGCGATAAAGGGTGCGCTGAACTTCGCTGTCTATCCACTGAACTCGGCTGCCGACAGCGAGCACGGCGGCTAACTGAATCAAGGCATCTTGTTCATTGCTGAATAGGCACAGCACGCGTTCACGTGGTAATAGGGCGTAGGTGTTGCGTTCGCCAGTTGGGCCTTGTAGTAGACGAACCGTGCCACCTTGTGACCAGTCACCAAACTTTTGGCAATGCTGGGCAAGCTCGGTCATTTTCTCTTGCTGTGCCCATGTTAGGAGTGCCTGATGCGCAGCCAATAGCGGTTGGCGCTGCGTTGTGTCGATGTTTTGCTCGCCGTCGTGGCGCGCCAGAGTACGGCATACGGCGTCGTTAGGACGGCTAGACAGCAGACGATAAACATACAGCGGCCCACCGGCTTTTGGCCCCGTGCCGGAGAGTTCTTCTCCGCCGAAAGGTTGCACACCGACTACGGCACCGACCATATTACGGTTGACGTACTGGTTGCCGACTTTAGCTTGCTCGGTCACTTTGATGATGGTTTCGTCAATACGAGTATGAATGCCTAATGTTAGGCCATAACCTGCCGCATTGATTTGCTCAATCAGCGCATCAAGATTCTGACGGTTATAGCGAACCACGTGGAGCACCGGCCCAAACACTTCCTGATCGAGTTCATCAAAGCTTTCAAGATCAATCAGCGTAGGTTTAACGAAGGTGCCACGCTGCCACTCTTGGCTATCTTGTGAATGGTCAAAGGCGGCCTGATAAACATCGCGCCCTTTGGCACGCATCGCCTGAATATGGCGGTCAATATTCTCTTTCGCTTCAGCGTCAATCACTGGGCCGATATCGGTTGAGAGGCGTTCAGGATTGCCCATTCGACATTCCGCCATCGCGCCACGCAGCATTTGCAGAGTGTGGTCGGCGATGTCTTCTTGGACGCACAGAATGCGTAGCGCAGAGCAACGTTGACCGGCGCTATCAAACGCCGAGGCGACGACGTCGGTAACGACCTGCTCGGTGAGTGCCGATGAGTCGACGATCATCGCATTCAAACCGCCGGTTTCTGCAATCAGCGGCGTAGTGCGACCCTGAGGATCCAAGCGGCCTGAAATATTACGCTGCAATAGGCCAGCAACCGCGGTAGAACCGGTAAACATCACGCCACGTACGCGGCTATCACCAACCAGCTTGGCACCTACGGTTTCACCTTCGCCCGGTAGTAGTTGCAGCACACCGGCAGGAACGCCCGCTTCTAACAAGATACGAACGGCCTGTGCTGCAATCAGCGGCGTTTGCTCGGCAGGTTTTGCCAATACGCTGTTACCCGCAGCTAATGCAGCGGCGACTTGTCCGGTGAAGATCGCCAGCGGGAAGTTCCATGGGCTAATACAGACCACTGGTCCCAGCGGGCGATGCGTATCATTAGCAAAATCATTGCGCACTTGTTGTGCGTAATAGCGCAAGAAATCGACGGCCTCACGCACTTCGGCAATGGCGTTGTTGAAGGTCTTCCCGGCTTCACGAGCCAATAGGCCTAACAGGCTTTGAAGCTGATCTTCCATTAAGTCTGCGGCGCGCTCTAAGACGGCGGCACGCTGGGCCGGAGGCGTTGAGAACCAGATTGGACCGGCGCTGACGGCGCTGGTCAGCGCGGCTTCCACATCGGCTTCGCTAGACGGCGTCACATACCCCACGATGTCTCGGGGTTCTGCTGGGTTAATCACGGGCTGAGGTTGTTCTTGGCTCGAGACATCCCCTTCAATGATTGGCGTGCAGCTCCACGGTGTGCTGGCGCTGCTGAGCAGTGCGCTGGAAAGCGACGCTAAACGCTGTTCGTTGGAGAGATCTAAACCGCGTGAATTGCGACGATCTTCGCCGTAAAGCCCACGCGGTGATGGAATGCGGGGATGTGGCAGCCCCACCGCGCCTTCTTTGGCCGCCATGGCTTCAACGGCGGAAACAGGATCGGCAACCAGCTCGTCTAACGGCAGCGTGGTATCGGCAATGCGGTTAACAAATGAGGTATTTGCGCCGTTTTCTAACAGGCGGCGAACCAAGTAGGCCAGCAGCGTTTCATGCGTGCCGACTGGTGCATAAATGCGGCAAGGGCGGTTGAATTTGCCGTCGGCAATTTTCCCGACGACCTGATCGTACAGCGGTTCACCCATGCCATGCAGGCATTGGAATTCGTACTGACCCGGATAGTAGTTTTGTCCTGCCAAATGATAAATGGCCGACAACGTATGGGCGTTATGCGTGGCAAACTGCGGATATATGGCGTTAGGCACGCCGAGTAGTTTGCGGGCGCAGGCCAAGTAAGACACATCGGTATACACCTTGCGGCTATAAACCGGATAGCCTTCAAGTCCATCAACCTGAGCGCGCTTAATTTCGCTATCCCAGTATGCGCCCTTCACCAAACGGATCATCAAACGGCGATGGCTGCGCTGTGCTAAATCGATCACATAGTCAATCACCGCAGGACAACGTTTTTGATAGGCCTGAATAACGAAGCCAATGCCGTTCCAACCGGCGAGGTCGGGTTCAAAGCATAAACGTTCAAGCAAATCGAGCGAGATTTCAAGGCGGTCGGCTTCTTCAGCATCGATATTAATACCAATGTCGTAACTGCGTGCCAGCAAGGTCAGAGAGAGAAGGCGAGGGTAAAGCTCGTCCATCATGCGCTCGTATTGGGCACGGCTGTAGCGTGGATGTAAGGCTGAAAGCTTGATTGAAATCCCTGGGCCTTCATAGATGCCGCGCCCGTTCGATGCCTTGCCGATGGCGTGGATCGCTTGCTGATACGAAATCATATAGCGTTGGGCATCGGCTTCGGTCAGCGCGGCCTCACCCAGCATGTCGTAAGAGTAACGGAAGCCTTTATCTTCATGCTTACGCGCATTAGCCAGCGCTTCAGCAATGGTTTCGCCCGTCACAAATTGCTCGCCCATCAAGCGCATCGCCATATCCACACCTTTGCGGATCAGCGGTTCACCGCTCTTGCCAATAATACGGTTGAGTGAGCTCGAGAGGTTAGATTCGTTGTGAGTTGCCACTAAGCGACCGGTCAGCAGTAATCCCCACGTTGCGGCATTAACAAACAGCGATGGGCTGCGACCCAGATGAGAATGCCAGTTGCCGTTGCTGATTTTGTCGCGAATAAGCGCATCGCGCGTGGCTTTATCTGGAATACGCAGTAAAGCCTCGGCTAAACACATCAGCGCCACACCTTCCTGTGACGAGAGTGAGAATTCCTGCAATAGGTTTTGCACTATTCCGGCACGGCCATTTGCACTTTTCTGATTACGCAGCTTTTCCGCAATTTTATACGCCATCTGGTGCGTTGACTGAGCAAGTTCCGGTGCCATGCGGGCCTGTTCTAGCAGCATGGAAACGGCTTCATTTTCAGGACGACGATAGGCCGCCGTGATCGCGGAACGTGAAACCGACTGCGGTAGAATTTGTTCGGCAAAATCGAGGAACGGCTGAAGAGGCTGCTCCTGAGGCGCGATAGTTTCTTCGGTGTCGTTAGAAATAGTCTCAGAAGCGGGGAGAGGAAGCTCCGGCAGGGCGCTACCGCTCTCTACTCGCTCAAGATAATTGAAAATGGCTTGTTTGATAACCCAATGCGGCGTGCGATCGATTTGCTGTGCGGCGGCTTTAATACGATCTCGAGTCGCTTCATCAAGTTTTACACCCATAGTGGTGGTGCCCATGCCGTCCTACTCCGTTTTATTTTTTTAAGGTAGAGCCTGAGCATATCCCGTTCATTATGAATGTTGCAACTTTGTGCAACCTTGTTAAATGACCTAAGTGTTCAATGTGTGAAATAGCGCAGGTTTTACGCTAACGGATAGAATGCGAACAATAAGGGCATGTCAGTTTGATGGTTGCACTATAAGATGAATAATTCATTATAATTTAAAGGGATATTTTTATGCTCAATCTGCGTTGGCGCATGCAAATGGATTTGAGTTGCAACCAGTCACCGCATAAAATGTGATGGGTGGTAAACTTTGTGTAACTTTTAGGTTAAAAAACTTGTTAATGAAACCCGCCTGTTCATAAGATGCCGACGTTTAGATTTTCCTTATTGGTTTTATTTGAGATGGGGTTCGGCCACGTCATCGTTCCGATGTGGCCGATTTTTAAAACGAAACAATTTGCATAAATAAGCCTGAGTCTTGGGCATAAATAAAATACGGAGACACCTGCATGATAAGTACACCGATGTTGGTGACCTTTTTGGTCTACATCTTGGGAATGATCGTCATTGGTTTAGTGGCTTATCGCGCCACGAATAATTTTGATGACTACATTTTGGGCGGACGCAGTTTAGGCAGCGTTGTCACGGCGCTGTCGGCAGGCGCTTCCGATATGAGCGGCTGGCTATTGATGGGGCTTCCTGGCGCGATTTATCTTTCAGGGATCTCTGAAAGCTGGATTGCGATTGGTTTAACCGTGGGGGCATATCTGAACTGGAAGCTGGTGGCAGGGCGTTTGCGCGTTCACACCGAGGCCAATAATAACGCACTGACGCTGCCGGATTATTTCACGAGTCGCTTCGAAGATACCAGCAAACTGCTGCGAGTGATCTCGGCAATTGTCATTTTGGTGTTCTTCACTATCTATTGTGCTTCCGGCATTGTGGCGGGCGCTCGCCTGTTTGAAAGCACCTTTGGAATGAGTTACGAGACAGCGTTGTGGGCCGGTGCGGCAGCAACAATTATCTATACCTTCATCGGTGGTTTCTTGGCCGTAAGCTGGACGGATACCGTTCAGGCCAGCCTGATGATTTTTGCTCTGATCTTAACCCCGGTTATCGTTATTTTAGCCGTGGGCGGTATTGATACCTCGATGTTGGTGATCGAAGCTAAAAACCCAGCAAACCTCGATATGTTCAAGGGGCTGAATCTGATCGCGATTATCTCATTAATGGGGTGGGGTCTAGGCTACTTTGGTCAGCCACATATCTTAGCGCGCTTCATGGCGGCTGATTCACACCATACTATTCGTAAAGCACGCCGGATCAGCATGACATGGATGATTCTGTGCTTAGGCGGCGCGGTTGCAGTTGGTTTCTTCGGTATTGCCTATTTTGAGAATAACCCAAGCCAAGCGGGAACCGTTTCTGAAAATGGCGAGCGTGTCTTTATCGAACTGGCGAAGATCTTATTTAACCCGTGGATTGCGGGAATATTGTTGTCGGCAATTCTTGCTGCGGTAATGAGTACGTTAAGCTGTCAGCTGTTAGTGTGTTCTAGCGCGATTACCGAAGACTTATACAAGGCTTTCTTCCGTAAAAAAGCCTCACAGCGCGAGCTGGTTTGGGTCGGACGTTTGATGGTGTTAGTCGTGGCGCTGATCGCGATTGCGTTGGCTGCAAATCCTGAAAACCGAGTTTTAGGTTTAGTGAGCTATGCTTGGGCAGGCTTTGGCGCTGCGTTTGGTCCAGTCGTTCTGATTTCGGTGATGTGGTCGAGAATGACGCGTAATGGTGCGCTGGTGGGTATGATTATCGGTGCGGCGACCGTCATTATTTGGAAACAGTATGGCTGGTTTAATTTGTACGAAATTATTCCTGGCTTTATTTTTGCCAGCGTTGCAATCGTGGTAGTGAGCCTGATGGGTAAAACACCGTCTCAAGCGATTCAAACGCGTTTTGCTGATGCAGAAGCGGAATTTAAAACCGTTTAACCATTAAGCGCTGTTGATAACGAAAGGGAATGCTTGAAAAGGCATTTCCTTTTTTATTTGGAGCAAAGCCTATTACCTTAAACTTTATCCGGCAGAATAACCTGTTTTTCAATCCGCAATTTATCCCCATCGGTTAATACGATAGTGACCTGCAGCCAGTCTCCTTGCTGAACGGGGAAGCTCATCTGGCCTAAGGCCTGCTTTTGATTTGCCATGAGCTGAATAGCACCTTTTTGCCGGGACGTACTTTCACCGTGGATGCTACGGCGAATGACATCAACATCAATATGACACAGGCACGACGTCGTGACAGACGCCATAGGTGTAAGAACATAATATTGACCATCTTGCGTAGTATCAAACCAAAGCTGGTTGGATAGCAGAGAAGCGATAAGCAATGTATGCATTTCAGGCTCCGAATAAAAAAATAAAACAGGGCTAGGCCCTGTTTTATAGAGGGAACGAGGTAACTAGTTTTGATTTACAGTTGATACGTTAAATGAGCCAACCTGATTAACGTTGGAGTACGATGCGTCGGAGTTCTGGCTGGTATAAGCATTGTTGGCAAAGCCATTTTGGCGGACCACAATCACAGCAGCATCAGCATTTTGGATGGTAGTGGCGCTGTTTGCGCCTACACTGGTTTGGATCACGGCAGTTTTGGAGAAGTTACCATTTTGGTTAGTCAAGGCGGTGCTACCTAAGAAGCTGTCTTGTTTCACTTCAGTGACGGATAGGTTGCCATTCTGGCCGGAAATCGCCTTATGTCCGCCTCCGGTTTGATCAATGTCAATCACGCTTAAATTGCCATTTTGGACTGCTGTAGCTGAGTTCAGCGCACCGTTTTGTGATACTGAGGCTTTTGACCAGAGAGCTGAGTCTTGCGCAACGTTGGAATTATTGCCTGCGCCATTTTGGTAAACTTGTACTTCACCACCGGCCCAAGCGGTTTGAGGCGTAAACTGGAAGAAATAAGGCGCGTTCGTTAATGCCATTGCATTACCCATAGCGAAGACAAAGCTTGATGCGGCGATGATTTTCCACTTATTCATGATGTTACCCCGTCGGTTATAGAATCAGATGTGTGTATCAGATAAACGATAACTAATGTTGTGTAACTCTAATGGCCATGCCTGATGCATTTTGCACAACACCGGCGGACCGGTTTGTGCCCGTTTGGTTAATTTGCGTTATATTGTTTTTCCCGCGAGAAAATATATAAGCAGAGTTACCAAAGCTGTCTTGAATGATGCTGTCATTATTCCCACTGCCGAGTTGAGCGATAACAGCGGTGTTATTGCTACTAAGCTGTGTTATATCCGCAGAATTACCTGTTCCACGCTGAGCAATTAACGCATTGTTATTGCTGCTGGACTGATTGATTCTGCCTTGGTTTCCGTTTCCTTGTTGAATAATAACCGCATGGTTATTAATTCCTTGCTGATTTGAATATGCTCTATTACTGCTGCCTATTTGATTAACTACCATGCTTTGGCTGTAATTACTGTTAATGTCACTAAACCCTGTGACTATTTCAGAGCGAGCAAAATCATTATTAGCTATCGCTAAATAAGGCGCAGTTAACAGAGTTGCTGCTAAAACAAACTTTTTCATGTTGCCGTCCTAACGTAATTCGGTCAGTAAGAAAACAAGCCAGAAATGTGCCCGTCTGATTTCCTGATGTGCTTTTCAGGAATATTCCGATTTACGATTTGAGTATGTGCGTAAGAAAAATTAAATACCTCACCTATAAGTTGTATTTTGATAAAAAAGGGTCATGAAAAAGAATTATTTCTGCCGTTTACTTATTGTTAGCAAAAGAAAATAAAAATTTTATTCTGCTGCCTGTCGGTTTGAGTAGAAAACAAGCGCTGTTTTTATGGAATGCTCGAGCCAACACACATCGCTTATGAGATCTTGCAAAACCGGTAAGCACGGCGAGCCTCGATATCAAATTCATGCGGAAGCATGATGCGCAGCCTGATGAATAATAACCTCTTAAAGATACAATCTTGATACCACTTACCTAAGGAAAATAAATGAATATATACAGAGCTAGCTAACTAAAAGTGAGTAGGGGAAGTATGAATGTCTTTTAATGTACTATTTAATAAGGTTTTTATTTTTACTTTGAATTTTACGATGAGTGATTCCGTTATTTTGAGCGTAGAACTGTGAAGGGAATATTAAGCGTTTCGAGTATTTAAATTAACCATAAGAATTATTTATAAATATCAAGAAACATTTTGAAACACAAATGGCACTTGCGCTAGATGCGCCAATGTCTAGATTGAATCATGTAATATGCCCGAAGAAAACGATGGTATATACAATTTAACTCTGTGCATCCTTAATTATTTTGTGCACTGCCTTTTACACAGCAGCGTAAATGTAGCGTGTCATCAATCTGTGTTTTATAAAACAGAGAGCGCTGCGCGTCGCATCTAGGTAGGTTGTTATTATGCTTAATGAAGCAGCGAATCAAAACTACTCATTAGTTCTCATTACTCGACCGTCTTTACAGGCGACTGCGCTACTACACCAAATTAAGTCCATGCTAGATGTAAATGCCAAAATACATAACATCAACAAATATTTAAACGATTCAGTGGACAATACATTATTTCTCTTCGATTTGATGGAAGCAGACAGGCGAACCACTGTTCTGTGGCAATCAGAACTGAGCCGCTGCCGAGAAAAAAATAGATTACTCCTCTTAAATACTCCTGATGACTATCAATATCAGGATATAGGTTCATGGCCAAATATTAGTGCTGTCTTTTATTTGTCTATGGACGAGGGCTCTTTAGTCGAGGGAATCAAAAGCGTCATTAATGGAGAATGCTATTTTAGTCAAAGTGTTGCAAGCTACCTTATTAGCCAATCTGCGCACTATCGTTATCACAGTCCAGAATCAACGGGATTAACAAATAGAGAAAAGGAAATTCTTAACAAATTACGCGTGGGTGCTTCAAATACTGAAATAGCGCGGCTTTTGTTTATCAGTGAAAATACTGTCAAAACACACCTTTATAATCTGTTTAAAAAAATCTCGGTGAAAAACCGGACACAGGCCGTTTCATGGGCTAACGATAATCTCAGGCGTTGAACGATGAAAAAAATACTTATTTTTATTCTCTTTGCCTTTTTAAGCTGCGGGGCAAAGCAGGTAACTGCGGCCGAAATTGAAGTTCCAGGTTTAATTACTGACCACACGGTAACATCCGTAGGGCATGCATTTTATCGAGATTTTAGTGATAACTGGGAAAGGGAATATCCGGGAACGCTAACCATTAGTGAAAGACCCAGTGCGCGCTGGGGAAGTTGGATCACGATCAAAATTGAACAGGATACAGTCTATCAAACCTTTTTATTTCCAAATAAACGTAGCTTTGACAAAGACGTCGCCGTGGCTATTGAGAGCGTTAGTGAGTCTTTATCACGCCGTACCATTGATAAAGCGCTACTCAACACGGGTGACTTAACCGCTGATGAGTTTTAAGGGGTACCCATGCGAGTTTCCTATATAGCATTAATCGCTTTGTTTATATCCCCCGTTTCTTGGGGGGGCAATATGGTTTTTCAGTTTGTTAATCCTAACTTTGGTGGAAACCCAAATAACGGCTCATTTTTATTAAATGAAGCCAATGCTCAAAATTCGTATAAAGATCCTAACGGCTATGATTTCGATACTTCAACGCCTTCACCGCTAGATAATTTTACCTCAGTGATTCAATCGCAACTGCTGGGAAATCTGATGGGAAATATTAGCCAAGGGAAACCTGGGCGACTAGTGACCAAGGATTTTATTGTTGATGTGAAAAATACCGATGGGCGATTAACGATGAATATTTTTGATCGCACGACGGGAAAATCCTCAACCATCGAAGTTGATGGACTCTCCAGCATTAAAACCAATTAAAACGGGATGATGAGCCATGCGCAGTTATTTATTGATCATTTCGGTACTTTTTTTAAGCGGATGTTTGACGGCACCGCCTAAGCAAGCTGCAAAACCAACGTTAATGCCGCGGGCACAAAGCTATCAGGATTTAACGCATTTGCCGGAGCCCGCAGGTAAGCTATTTGTTTCGGTTTACAATATTCAAGATGAAACGGGGCAGTTTAAACCTTACCCAGCCAGTAACTTTTCTACAGCAGTGCCACAAAGTGCAACCGCCATGCTGGTTTCAGCATTGAAAGATTCTGGGTGGTTTATTCCGTTAGAGCGTCAGGGATTGCAGAATCTGTTAAATGAGAGAAAAATTATTCGCGCTGCACAAGAAAATGGCACCGTAGCTGTAAATAACCAGCATCAGCTTTCTTCTTTAGTTGCGGCCAATGTTCTGGTTGAAGGATCGATTATTGGCTATGAAAGCAATGTGAAATCTGGAGGGGCAGGGGCTAGGTTCTTTGGTATTGGTGCCAGTACGCAATATCAGCTTGATCAGATTGCGGTTAACCTGCGCGTAGTGGATGTGAATACAGGACAGGTTTTGTCGTCAGTAAATACCAGTAAAACTATCTTGTCTTATGAAGTGCAGGCCGGCGTATTTAGATATATCGATTACCAGCGACTGCTGGAAGGTGAAATTGGCTACACCACTAATGAACCCGTTATGCTTTGCGTAATGTCAGCGATTGAAACCGGCGTTATCTACTTAGTGAATGATGGTATTAACCGCAATCTGTGGGCATTGAAAAATCCACAGGATGCGAATTCATCCGTGCTTGAACGCTATAAGAGTACGATTGTTCCTATCGCGTCGTAACATGCTCTATAGGAGCCAGCCGAATGGCTGGCTTTTTTATTTGATAATGATGTCAATGCGTTACGTTTTATAGGGCTTAGATTAAACGGTTTGCCTTCATAGTCTAATCCTTAAATTACAACATGTTGAGATTGTACAGGCTTGAAACTTTTGCCAAGCGATCCTATCCTTGGAGGCTACGAGCAAGTGGTAACAGAGAAACGTGTTCGGCGCCTCCATGTAGCGCGTGTCTTTTCGTGCCGAGTGCGTTTCATCTGTTAGCATTATGTGCTGTTTGATAGAGCTTACATAAACCTGTAGAGCGTTAGTTTAAGTTTCTTCTGGTATTGTTGGCTTAGCCCACGTTAACAGCGATCCATGCCTTTATCTAACTGCCGATGAAAACAAAACTACTCCTTATCCTATCCTGCCTCGTTGGATTCCTTATCTTCTGCTATATGATGGTTTTTGCCGTGGATAAAACTTGCGAAAGAATGCAGATTTTTACCGAAGTGTGTCAAAAAGCAGATATTTCTAAGCCGCATATCAATCCATAAAAAATAATGTGAATTTTTTCGACCAAAAAAGGCTATTAGTCAAAGATCGTATAGAATTTAACTATGCAGGTTATGTGAGTTGTTGCATAAATGGTGTCTATGTAATAGACATTAGATTAATAGACTGATTCCCAAGGTTATCTCAGAATAATCTCACTAATTTTTTCTTGAGAAAAAATGAAACTTGTGGAGAATACGTAAAAAAATTGGATACCTATTTAAATAAAGCTTATTTCTCAACACGGGACGTGTGGGAATTAGGTTTATTTTGACATGGATGTAAGAATCGTTTGTACGCGGAGAGAGTTAAGCAAGCGATCTTTTGCTTTTTATTTCATATAGAACATAGCCTGATCAAAGTGCCTATAAAAGATACGGTATTGGCAGCGGAATAAACATATCGCTGCTAATGAACCATTATTTTGATTGCTGAGGTAGTAATGTTTAAAAAATTATCGGCAGAGTTTTTTGGTACGTTCTGGCTAGTATTTGGTGGCTGTGGTAGTGCCGTATTAGCCGCAGGTTTTCCTGAGTTAGGCATTGGTTTCGCCGGTGTTGCATTGGCATTTGGCCTGACCGTTTTGACTATGGCGTATGCTGTAGGCCATATTTCTGGTGGGCATTTCAACCCTGCGGTGACTTTAGGCCTGTGGGCCGGCGGTCGTTTTAGCGCCAAAGAAGTTGTGCCATATATCGTCGCTCAAGTTATTGGTGGTATCGTTGGTGCCGCTATTCTTTATGTTATTGCAAGCGGTAAAGCGGGCTTTGATGCCACGGCTAGCGGCTTTGCATCTAATGGTTTCGGCGAGCATTCACCAGGTGGATTCTCACTGCAAGCAGCTATCGTCGCTGAAATTGTCCTGACCGCTTTCTTCTTGATCGTTATCCATGGTGTGACTGACAAACGTGCACCAGCAGGCTTTGCGCCGTTAGCGATTGGTTTAGCGTTAACCTTGATTCACCTGATCAGCATTCCGGTGACGAATACCTCGGTTAACCCAGCACGTAGTACTGCCGTTGCTATCTTCCAAGGTACCTGGGCGCTGCAACAGCTGTGGGTGTTCTGGGTAATGCCAATTATTGGTGGGATTATTGGTGGCTTGATTTATCGTCATCTGCTTGAGAAAAAAGACTAAATTTAGTTATTTCTCAAAAGAAAAGCCTGAGCATTAATTGTTCAGGCTTTTTTGTATATATAAAAGAGTGAGGGCGGGTCTTAATGTTGTTAATGTCCAAGTAAGATGAGATCTTGAGGGGCATAAGCATTAGGATCACCATTGCAAAGCACACATTTTGCCGCGCGAACTTTTTCTCTTGCCAATTTTTCATCGTTAATTGCTTTGATCACCATGACTCTGCGTGTGCCATTTTCAATAACATGAGCACCAACACGTAAGGGATTTCTGTTTCTATCATAGGCAATATTCATACTGACACTCCATCAAAAGTAAGCCATATTTCAAATGGTAGCCCCTAGAATTATGCAAATAAAGCGGCTGTTTAGTTTTATTTGTAATATGAATTAGCTCTTTAATTTTCGGATAGAATAAAACCGGAGATAGAAAATTCTTACGTGTAATTGACGGGATTTTATAAGGCTATTTAACTATTTCAGTGTTTGTTTTTTCGTCGAAACCTCTCTTTTTATCTGAAAATATAGCCTTGATAAAATGATAACCCTAAATGGTTAGCTTATTCCTTCTGAAGGTAGTTTAGGGGGCTTGGAAAGCGTATCCTTTAAAAAAGGTAAATATTTTCCTAACAAAAAATCACCTTCAGCAAATCACGCTGCCATTTTTAGGAGTGTCACCATGAATAAAACACCTCGCACGG
This sequence comes from Obesumbacterium proteus, assembly GCF_001586165.1. Classification (NCBI taxonomy): domain Bacteria; kingdom Pseudomonadati; phylum Pseudomonadota; class Gammaproteobacteria; order Enterobacterales; family Hafniaceae; genus Obesumbacterium; species Obesumbacterium proteus. Next base: position 3,080,184 of record NZ_CP014608.1, read on the forward strand.
TTACTTCCACCGAAAAAATTTGTCATAGGACGTGGTCTTCTTCAGCAGATGCATGATTACGTGAAAGATTTTGGCGATAATGCCTTCATTATCAGCGATGAATTTATTTTGCAGCGGGTGAATAACGAAGCTATCGCGGGGCTTGAACAAGCCGGATTGAAGGGCGTTAGTGAGAAATTCAATTATGAGTGTACCGAAGTTGAGATTAAACGCTTAGGCGCTTTAGCCGAGGCTCAGCAGGCCAATGTTATCGTCGGTATTGGCGGCGGTAAAACGTTAGATTCAGCAAAAGCTGTTGCTTATTACCACAAACTCCCCGTTATTTTGTTCCCAACGATTGCGTCTACCGATGCGCCTTGTACTGCTCTAGCCGTGATTTACACCGAACAAGGCGAGTTTGAGCGTTATCTATTCCTGCCACAAAATCCAGATGCCGTTATTGCCGATACCTCTATTATTGCCGCCGCGCCGGTGCGTTTCTTTGCTGCTGGCGTGGGGGATGCGTTAGCGACTTACTTTGAGGCTCGCGCCTGCTATGCGGCCGATGGCGTTAACCTTGTGTTGAAAAAACCTTCCCGTACCGGTCTAGGCTTAGCGCAGCTCTGCTATCAATTGCTGAGTGAAAACGTGGATGCGGCAATGGATGCGGTGAAAAACAAAGTCTCCACGCCCGCTTTGGAACAAACCATTGAAGCGACGATTTATCTCAGCGGCGTCGGCGCAGAAGCCGGTGGCTTAGCAGCAGCTCATGCGGTGAATAATGGTATGTCAGCGGTGCCTGATTTACATCGCGCGCAGCACGGTGAAAAAGTGGTGTTTGGCCTGCTCACGCAGCTGGTGCTGGAAAATGCACCGCGTGCAGAAATCGACGAAGTCGTGCGCATCATCAAAGTTGCTGGTTTGCCACTGACGTTGCAGGATATGGGACTGAAAACATTCGTTGAGGCTGAATGGCGCAAGGTAGCAGAAATTGCCTGCGCTGACGGTGATACCATGGGCAATATGCCAATGGAATTGACGGTGGATGATGTTTATGAAGCGATGGTTGCCGCGAACGCGCTGGCTGAACGCTACAAAAACGCATAACCAAGATTATTTATGTGAAGCGGCCTTAGGGCCGCTTTTTTGTGCGCATTACAGAAGTAATGTGCCACATTGAGATACCGATCGGGTTGTAGTGATTGTAATCATTGTGTTAACTGCGGGATAATAAATGTAGACATAAATAGTCTGTACCCGCAGTTCTCACCCTGTGAAACCGGAAAGCACCTATTCAAAAAGTACCCCTTTATAATTAGAGGGTATATTTTGGATTTAGCTCAAGAATCAACAGGCTAAAAACACGTAAGGTGGTGGTGTTTTCTTTACACAGTGAGCCGGCGAAGAACAGGCCGCGTGAGTGTGAATCTACTGAAGCTGATGTTGCAAGTGAGAAAAAAATGTCAAATAAGCCATTTCATTACCAAGATCCGTTCCCGCTGAAAAAAGACGAGACTGAATATTATCTGTTAAGTCGAGATCATGTGTCCGTTGCCGAGTTTGAAGGGCAGGAAATTTTGAAGGTTGAGCCACAGGCGCTGACTCTTCTTGCACAGCATGCTTTCCACGATGCTTCTTTCATGCTGCGTCCTGCACATCAGCAGCAAGTCGCCCAAATTTTGGACGATCCTGAAGCCAGCGAGAACGATAAATATGTTGCCCTGCAATTTCTGCGTAACTCAGAGATCGCGGCAAAAGGCATTCTGCCAACCTGTCAGGATACGGGTACGGCAATTATCGTCGGCAAAAAAGGCCAGCGAGTATGGACCGGCGGCGGTGACGAAGCGGCGCTGTCTCGCGGTGTCTACAACACTTATATCGAAGACAACCTGCGCTATTCGCAAAATGCGGCGCTGGATATGTATAAAGAAGTGAATACCGGCAGCAACCTGCCTGCACAAATTGATTTATACAGCGTCGATGGCGATGAATATAAATTCCTGTGTATTGCTAAAGGCGGCGGCTCTGCGAACAAAACCTATCTCTACCAAGAAACCAAAGCGCTATTGACGCCAGGCAAACTGAAAAACTATCTGGTGGATAAAATGCGTACTTTGGGTACGGCGGCTTGTCCTCCTTATCACGTTGCATTTGTTATCGGTGGCACATCAGCTGAGTCTACGCTGAAAACCGTCAAGCTGGCGTCGACAAAATACTATGATGGCTTGCCGACCGAAGGTAATGAGCATGGTCAGGCCTTCCGTGATATTGAGTTGGAACAAGAACTGCTGAAAGAAGCACAGAATTTGGGATTGGGTGCTCAGTTTGGTGGGAAATATTTCGCTCACGACGTGCGCGTTATTCGTTTGCCTCGCCACGGCGCATCGTGTCCAGTCGGGATGGGCGTTTCCTGCTCCGCGGATCGAAATATCAAAGCGAAGATTAATCGCGATGGTATTTGGATTGAAAAACTGGAAAGCAACCCGGGTAAATACATTCCTGAGCACCTGCGTAAAGCCGGTGAGGGCGAAGCGGTTAAGGTTGATTTGAACCGTCCGATGTCTGAAATATTGCAGCAGCTTTCTCAGTATCCGGTTTCAACTCGTCTGTCGCTGAGCGGCACTATTGTTGTTGGCCGTGATATTGCTCATGCGAAGCTGAAAGAGCGCTTAGATAACGGCGAAGACCTGCCTCAATACGTTAAAGATCATCCTATCTATTATGCGGGTCCGGCTAAGACTCCAGAAGGTTATGCATCTGGTTCTTTAGGTCCAACAACGGCTGGCCGTATGGATTCTTACGTTGATCTGCTTCAGGCTAACGGCGGCAGCATGGTGATGTTGGCAAAAGGTAACCGTAGCCAGCAAGTCACAGATGCGTGTAAGAAACACGGTGGTTTCTACCTCGGTAGCATTGGTGGTCCAGCGGCGGTTCTGGCGCAGCAGAGTATTAAGAGCCTTGAGTGTCTGGAATACCCTGAGCTGGGTATGGAAGCCATTTGGAAAATTGAAGTTGAAGATTTCCCTGCGTTTATTTTGGTTGATGACAAAGGTAATGACTTCTTCCAAGTGATCCAATCAGAGCAATGCACTCGCTGTGTGAAATAATCGATCGCTGATATAGCATCGAATAAAAAGCCCTGCTGATTACGCAGGGCTTTTTGCTATTAAACTGCTTATTATTAAACTACCTATTTTTAAACTTCGATCTTCAATAACAGGAGCTTCAATAACTGAAGCTACAATAGCTGTGAACGATCAGAATAAAATTTCTTGTAGGCAAGATAGCCCGCAATGATGGTGGAAAGACTGGCCGTTGAAAGCAGCATGAATGTCACCATGATTTGGTAGCGAATCGCTTTTACCGGATCGACTCCCGCAAAAATCAAACCCGACATCATTCCAGGAAGACTGACTAAACCAACGGTTTTAGCGGAATCAACGGTGGGGATCAGTGCTGCTTTTATACTGGCACGAATAATCGCCGCGGATGATTGCTTCGGCGTGGCTCCTAGGCTCAACATCTCTTGGACTTTCTGTTTTTCGTCGGCAAAGCGCTGACGCAGGTTGTTGTAGCATAATCCAACGGCAACCATCGCATTACCCGCAATCATGCCGGAGATGGGAATGACCTGCATAGGAGTGAACGTAATGGAGCCGCTGCCGATCAGAACGGCTAATGTGAGTGCGGTGCCGGTCACAATAGCGATGAGAGAAATTACGAAAGCATGGCTTAAACCTTTGCTGCGCTTTTTAGCGTTATAGGCCGCGTTGACGCAGATGAAAAGCACCATTAACAGCGTGAGCAGCGCGTGATCGATATTGAAAATATATTTCAGTACGTAGCCAACGATAATGAGCTGAATAATCGCACGGGTAACGCTCCAGATAATATCCTTCTCTAACCCGAGTTTTTCTTTACCGCTGATAAGCAGGGCAATGGCCACAAGGGCTAATGCCATGATTAACGATTGGTCGGTGATATTATGTTCGCTCATTGTTTGGCCTCTGGTGCTTCGTATTTTGTCATGCGCAGAAGGTTATGAGACTGGCTGATTTCGTCGCTGTTGTGGGTGACCCATAAAACGGCAATGCCGGCGCGTGTAATTAAATCATCAATCACCTGATGCACAATTTGCTTGTTTTTATCGTCTAGCGCGCTGGTTATTTCGTCTAGTAATAGGATCTCTGGCAGGTATTGGATATTGCGCAGCAAAGCAACGCGCTGTTTTTCACCGCCTGAAAGGTCATCGATTTTCTTATCTAGCGTGTGTAGCGGAAGGTCGAACTGTAGTAATCCACGCTTTATTTTTTCTAAATCAACTTTGTCGCCGCGGATTTTATAGGGAAACTGAAGATTGTCACTGACCGTGTCGCCGAACAGAACGGGGGTTTGAAAGCAATATGAGACTTGTTGGCGATACGTCTCTGGTTTTAGGGTGAGGATATTTTTACCTTTAAGGAAAATATCACCCGAAGTTGGAGGAAACAGCGAGGCGATAATTTTCAGCAGGGTGCTTTTCCCACAGCCTGAAGGGCCGGTAATAACTTTGAACTCGTTGGGCTGAAGCGTAAGAGAGAGATTATCAATAATGATCTGTTGGTCTGCGCTAAAGCAAATGTTTCGGAGCTCAAGTAGGTTCTCCGTATTATTCATTTCATCTTCCATTTTATTGAATAACCCACTCTGAGGAGTGGGTTAGTTTAACTTTTAGGTATCACTCTGTGCGCGAGTCTAGGCCTTTACCGTCCATTGAACGGTTTCACCAGCCAAGAATGGGATTAACGTATCATCGCCGCAGGGGATGGATTCTGCGATGGTAGCAGGCTCACGTACCAGTTCAATATAGCTGTCGTTAACGGGCAAGTTATAGAATGCCGGGCCATTGAGAGAGCAGAATGCTTCGAGGTGCTGTAGCGCATCTTCTTGCTCAAATACCGTAGCATAGGCCTGAAGCGCCGTTGGTGCATTGAATACACCCGCACAGCCACAGCTAGACTCTTTACGCTGCCGTGAATGAGGTGCTGAGTCTGTACCAAGGAAGAAGCGGGTGTTGCCGCTGGTCGCTGCCTTACGCAAGGCTTCTTGGTGGGTGCTGCGCTTCAATATTGGTAGGCAGAATAAATGCGGACGGATACCGCCAACCAGCATATGGTTACGGTTAAACATCAGATGCTGTGGCGTAATTGTAGCCGCGAGATACTCGTCACCTTCAGTAACAAACTCGGCGGCTTCTCGAGTGGTAATATGTTCGAAGACAATTTTTAGCTCAGGGAAGTTCTGACGTAATGGCAGCATCACCTCGTCAATGAAACGCGCCTCGCGGTCGAAAATATCAACATCATGCAGTGTGACTTCGCCATGAATGAGCAGAGGCATGCCGCTTTTCTGCATTTGTTCAAATAGCGGGTAAAGCCCTGGCACGGAGGTTACGCCATGTTTGGAATTGGTGGTTGCATTGGCAGGGTAAAGCTTAGCGGCGGTAAACACGCCGTTAGCGTGGCCAGATATTAACTCGTTGGCATCTAAGCCATCGGTTAAATAACAGGTCATCAGCGGTGTAAAGGTATGCTCTGCTGGAACAGCATCAAGAATACGTTGGCGATAGGCCTGCGCCTGAGCAATGCTGGTGATCGGCGGAACCAGATTAGGCATCACGATAGCACGGGCAAAGTGCTGGCTCGTGTGCGGCAAAACGGTTTTCAGCATTTCGTCATCGCGAAGATGGAGATGCCAGTCATCTGGGCGGCGGATCTTAAGGGCGTGCTGCATTACGGTCATTACAAGGCTCCGTCTGACAATGCTGTCATGAGTGATGTTGACGATACAGATCTTGCGAGACACATTCCAACAGGGGGATGGAAATGTGTTTTTGTGGCGGGGGATAAGGATAAGGGCAAACGGACTAAGATGCACTCGTTTGTTGTGATCTATTGATAATTCATATAATTCCAGCAGGATTTTGTGTGATAAAAAGCGTAGTCTGGCAGTAGGTTTTACATGAATTAATTCAGTGGACATAAAAAAGGAGCACCACGATGAGTGAAGTTCGTATAGTTGCAACTTTAATAGCTAAACCTGAACACAAAGCGGCTATTCACAGCGCGGTTGAGCGTGTCGTTGAGCCAAGCAGACAAGAAATGGGCAATATCCAATATGACCTCCATGAGGAGATTGGACATAAAGGAACCTATGTTTTCTTCGAGGTGTGGGCGTCACAGGAAGCGGTTGATCGTCATAATAGCACCGTTCATTTCCAGAACTTCGTAAAAGAAGTTGAGGGAAAACTGGAAACGCTCGATATTAAAGTACTACATCAGATTGCCTGATATATAAAGCTGGTGTGTTAATAACTATATATTTTGGCGTCTTTATATTAGGTGTGGAAATATAGTGTATTAGGTGCCCACTCTTTGATACAGACAGCATGGGCATAGCCAGTCTCCGGGGGCTAAGGTTTTCCTTAATGCCCATTGCATCATGCAGCCGGAGACTGTGCGGGCATAATACAGTGCGGTACTAGAAATTCTAGCCAAATTAAATTTCATCTGTAAGAAACTTATCATAGCTCAAACGATGATTAATTATTACGCTAATTAATTATAATATGTATTATTAAATGATTGAGAATGATTTTTGTTATTTGGTAAATATATTCCTACTCAATGTATCGATATAAAAAAACCCGCCATCGGCGGGTTTTTTATTTAATGCACTAGCTGATTAGTCAGTAACCGCTGGTGGCTTAGTCGCTGGAGCCGTTGCTTGGCTTACCGCAGCGTGTCCACCCGCACCGCCTTTGCTCTGCAAATCCAGAGTAGGGCGCTGCCAGTTGCTGACAGCAGGCGCAGAAGGTACATACTCTGGCGCTGGAGCTTTGGTCATTGGCGCTGATGCTACGCGCTGAGCCTTAGCTGCTACGACAACGACAGGCTTCGCCGCTACGGCTGGCTGAACAACTGGTTGTACGACTGACTCAACAACAGGTTCTTCAACTGCCGTTTCTTCAACCACTGGCGTTTCAGCCGCAGTTGCGTCAATGGTAGTTGGTTCAGCGTGAGTCTCTTCAGCCGCGTTTTCTTCAACAACAGTTTCTGCCACTGTAGTTTCTGTTACGACAGGCGCTTCAGAAATGGTTTCTTCAACCACTTCGGCTTCAACGACAACGGGTTTTTCATCTGCAACCGATTCTTCAACAACTGATGTTGTTTCTTCAACAGTAGCGGGTTCGTCATTGATGACTTGTGCAGGCGCGATGGCGTCAAACACAGCTGGAACTGCTGCCGCTGAGGTCGCAACGACCGATTCAACAACAGGCTCAGCATCTACTACAGGTGCAGCAACAGGTTCTTCAACGATGACAGGCTGTTCAGCAACATGCTCAGTCACAGACTCGTTAACCGGTGAAACAGGTGCTTGTTCAATCGGCTGTTCGATTGCGATCGGCTGAGTTTCAACTTCAACCTCAGAGATAGCCTGCTGTGCGACTGGGTAGCTAATCCACACTTTACCTGAAGCCATCTCAGGCGATGCTGCGGCGAATGCCAGCGGCATTGGTGACTGAGTTGGATAACGCTCATCACGATAACGACGACGACGTTGGCCACTCACACGCAGATGGCGAGGAGAGCGGCGTGAACGACGTGGCATACCGTTTTCACCTTGGCGGTTATCACGGAACCCTTCATCATCATTGTTTTGCTGCTGTGCTGGTTCAGCCTGTGGTGCAGTTTCTGCAACTACAGGGGCTGTGACAACGGCAGGAACGGATGCTTTAGCCAGAGCTGCTGCTGCATCGTCTTCAGCCTGAGTAGTAAAGCGAACTTTCTGAGTCAGTTGGCGACGCTGACGGCGCGGCATGTGCTGATTCTCTTCGCGGCTGTTCTCTTCAGCCTCATTCGCTACTGCGGCATCGTTGTTTTCCAGCGCTTTAACTTCCTGCTGGGCCTGACGCTTATCTTCAGTGCGACGACGTTGACGATCGTTATTGCGTGGTTCACGGCGAGGCTGCTGCTCATCACGTTGTTCAACGTTCGCTGTTTCAACGTTCACATCAGCATTAGCCGGTTGTGTTGACTGGCGACGGTTACGACGCTGGTCTTCACGGTTGCTGTTGCGGTCGTTATTACGCTCGTTGCTGCGTTCAGTACGCTCACCGCGGTCGTTACGATCGTTGTTGCGTTCGTTACGGTCGTTGTTACGGTCAGAGCGATCGTTACGATCACGGCGACCATTCTGCTGACGGCGGTTGTTGTTACGACGGTCTTGATTCTGACGGCGAGGTTCTTCAGCAGGCGCTGAAACTTCTACGGCTGGTTTTTGCTCAGGCTCAGAACCTGCAAACATGTTCTTCAGCGCAGAGAAGAAACGGCTTACCAAACCTGGCTGGGCAGGCGTTGTAGGCTGTGCAACGGTTTTAGCCGCAGGTGCTGCAACGACTGGTGCGGCTGTTTCAGCTGGAGGCGCTTCAACATCCAGTGAGAATGCCGCCAACGCAGGCTGTTCTGGGCGTTTACGCTCTAGAACCGGCTCTTCCTCGGCGGTTAGCGTTTCTGCTTCATGCAACTGAGGCAGCAGATAGCTGAGGGTGCTGGTTTCTTCACCTTTGCGCACACGAACTACGTTGTAGTGCGGAGTTTGCATCTGGTCGTTAGGAACCACGATAACTTTAACGCCGTCCTGACGTTTTTCGATGGCGCTAACAGATTCACGTTTTTCGTTCAGCAGGTAAGAGGCAACCGGCACAGGAACGATAGCGTGAACTTCATTGGTGTTCTCTTTCAGCGCTTCTTCTTCAATCAAACGCAGGATAGAGAGTGAAAGTGACTCGTTATCACGCACGGTGCCGGTGCCGTTACAGCGCGGGCAAACGTGGTGGCTTGACTCACCCAGTGATGGGCTGAGGCGTTGGCGAGACATTTCAAGCAGACCAAAGCGAGAGATGCGTCCAATCTGAATACGCGCACGGTCTTGGCGAACGGCATCACGCAGACGGTTTTCAACTTCGCGCTGATGACGAACTGGCGTCATATCGATGAAGTCGATGACAATCAGGCCACCAAGGTCACGCAGACGCAGCTGGCGAGCAATTTCATCAGCGGCTTCAAGGTTGGTGTTGAATGCGGTTTCTTCGATATCACCACCGCGTGTAGCACGAGCGGAGTTGATGTCGATAGCTGTTAGGGCTTCAGTGGAGTCAATAACAATGGAGCCGCCGGAAGGCAGGCGAACTTCACGTTGGAAAGCTGACTCAATCTGAGATTCGATTTGATAGTGACTAAACAGCGGGATTTCACCCGTATAGAGTTTAATCTTGCTGCTGAAATCAGGGCGTCCCAGCGCGGCGATATGTTGTTTGGCTAGATCGAGAATTTTTGGATTATCAATCAGGATTTCGCCAATGTCTGGGCGCAGGTAATCACGGAATGCGCGAACAATAACGTTGCTTTCCTGATGGATAAGGAACGGAGCAGGGCGGCCTTCAGCGGCTTTTTTAATGGCATCCCAATGTTTCAAACGGAATGACAGATCCCATTGCAGTGCTTCGGCTGATTTGCCAACGCCTGCGGTACGAACGATAAGGCCCATGCCGTCGGGTAACTGCAGAGAAGAAAGGGCTTCTTTCAATTCAGTGCGGTCATCACCTTCGATGCGACGAGAGATCCCGCCAGCGCGTGGGTTATTAGGCATCAGTACTAAGTAACTACCAGCAAGGCTGATAAACGTTGTTAGTGCAGCGCCTTTGTTGCCACGCTCTTCTTTATCAACCTGAACGATAACTTCCTGACCTTCGCGTAAAACATCTTTGATGTTTGGGCGACCATGTGAGGAGTAATTGTTTGGGAAATATTCGCGGGCAATTTCTTTGAGGGGGAGAAAACCATGTCGTTCAGCACCGTAATCTACAAAAGCAGCTTCCAGACTTGGCTCAATACGGGTTATTTTCCCTTTGTAAATGTTAGCTTTTTTCTGTTCGTGACCAGGGCTTTCAATATCCAGATCATACAGACGCTGTCCATCAACAAGGGCAACACGCAACTCTTCCTGCTGAGTTGCGTTAATCAACATTCTTTTCATCTTCAACTTACTCATTTTTTTTGCATTGGCAACTAAGCTGCGGGCAAAATAACGTCCTGACCGAGAGGAAGACCGATGACCCCGAGTCTTATCGCAAAGTCGTCAACCTCACGGTTGTCGCCTGCATAGGGGCGCATATTTCGGTAAGCCTATGTTTCTTAGCGAAAATACAGCTTTGTGAAACACAGCACTGTTTATCAGTCAATAATTGCAAAAATATGCAGCATTGCTGATTCCATGTTTTAGGTCAGACTGCTACCCACAGCCCGCTAATTACTTGATTTCACACTACGTCTTACGCCATTGCTGCATTTCTGTGGCATCAAGTAAACGTCAAATCCCGTCGTTTTCCCTGTCTTAATGAGAATTAACGCGGAAATCTTTGTCATTATTCCACTGCAACGGCCTCTATAGCAAGACGACTTTTACCCTTATCAAGAAGATTCTTGCAGTACTTCACAACAAGTGTGTCTGGTTGCTCGTATATTAGGCAGGATGCGGGCGCAAACGTTCTCCCAGCGCTCATAATTCTTACCATTCGCGATAATCTGCCGTTAGCTCAAAAAAGAAGTGGCATGCAGTTGAATGCCTCTTTAAAATCGCGCCCATGAATATGAATAACACCTCAGTAAAGTTAGTCACGATTGCCGCCGATGAGGCAGGGCAGCGTATTGATAATTTTTTGCGCAATCAGCTGAAAGGCGTGCCAAAAAGTATGATTTATCGCATCGTGCGTAAGGGTGAGGTGCGAATTAATAAAAAACGCATCAAGCCAGAATATAAATTACAGCCGGGTGATGAAGTTCGAATCCCGCCGGTGCGAATTGCCGAGCGAGACGAGGCTCCCGTGTCGGCGAAGCTGGACAAAGTGGCTGCGCTGAATGATTGCATCATCTTTGAAGACGATCATTTACTGGTGCTGAATAAACCATCGGGCACCGCAGTGCATGGCGGCAGTGGCTTAAGCTTTGGTGTTATCGAAGGACTGCGCGCATTACGTCCTGAAGCGCGTTTTCTTGAGCTAGTGCACCGCCTAGACCGCGAAACCTCCGGTGTATTATTGGTCGCTAAGAAGCGTTCTGCTTTGCGTGCGTTGCATGAACAACTACGCATGAAAGGGATGCAGAAAGACTACTTGGCGCTGGTTCGCGGTCAGTGGCAGTCACATTGTAAAGTCGTGCAGGCGCCGCTACTCAAAAATATTCTGCAAAGCGGCGAGCGCATTGTTCGCGTTAATGCTGAAGGTAAACCGTCTGAAACGCGCTTTAAAGTTGAAGAGCGTTTTGAGCACGCAACCTTGGTGAAGGCGAGTCCCGTGACGGGCCGAACTCACCAAATCCGCGTGCATGCGCTGCATGCTGGTCATCCGATTGCCTTCGACGATCGCTATGGCGATCGTGATTTTGATGCTGAGCTGAAGGGAACCGGCCTAGACCGCTTATTCTTGCATGCTGCCGCATTACGCTTTGAACATCCGAATACAGGCGAAACCATGCGGGTGGAAGCTCCTATGGACAAGAAATTGCGCCATTGTCTCGATGTGTTGCGTAAAACGAAAGCCAGCTAGTCGCTGCTAAATTAACGAAGCCGGATTATTCCGGCTTTTTTTATGCTTTATTTTTACCTTCAAGCAATGCGTTATAGCCAAACTTAAGCAGAATTTCGTTGAGTGCAATTAAAGGCAACCCCACTAATGCGTTAGGATCGCGGCCTTCAAGCTGGCTAAACAGCAATATACCCGCACCTTCGCACATAAAACTGCCTGCACAGTACAGCGGCATCTCGAGTTTAATATAGGCGTGGATTTCGTCATCGGTTAAGTGGCGAAAATGGACGTGAAAAGGTTCACACACTATTTCCTTTTGCATCGTATGGCTATTTAACACGCAGAGGCCGGTATAAAAGGTAATGATTTTGCCACTGGCGGCACGCAATTGTTGATGCGCATTCTCAATCGAGCCTGATTTTCCGACAATTTTCCCGTCAATAACGCAGACCTGATCGGAGCCAATAATAAAATGATTAGGGAATTTATCGGCCAGAGATTGCGCTTTTTCTTGTGCTAGACGCTGGACCAGTTCGGCCGCTGACTCGCCGTCTTTTGGGGTTTCGTCCGTGTCGGGCGCGGCGCAAATGAATTCAACGCCGAACTTTTCAAGTAAAGCTCGGCGGTAGGGCGAAGTAGACGCTAAAATTAAAGGTGACATATTTTTTCCATAAAGCATGGCGTAATTGAATCTGACATTTTAAACTGTCCGCCGCTCAGGAAGCGAATATTGGAGGGAAAGTGTGCCTACAAGGCCTTTTCCTTTGACTCTCGGTCTTTACAAAGTTAATATGCGCGCCCTATGCAAAAGGTAAAATTACCCTTGACCCTTGATGCAGTTCGTACTGCACAGAAACGATTAGATTACGTTGGTTTCTATTCGTCTGAGCAGGTAACACGAGTTGCTGAATCTGTGGTCAGTGTGGATAGCGATGTTGCCGTGTCGTTGTCATTTAATATTGATAACCAGCGGTTAGCGGTGATTACCGGCCATGCCGACGTAACGGTCACGTTATGTTGTCAGCGCTGTAATCAGACGTTCCAACAGCAGGTCCATACAACGTATTGTTTCAGCCCGGTCGCCAATGACGAGCAGGCTGAGGCATTGCCGGAAGCTTACGAGCCGATCGAAGTCAACGATTTTGGTGAAGTCGATTTGCTGGCAATGGTTGAAGATGAAATCATCCTCGCCCTGCCGGTAGTTCCGGTGCATGAATCTGAACACTGTGAAGTGTCCGACGCGGACATGGTATTTGGTAAACTACCTCCTGAGGTAGACAAGCCGAATCCATTTGCCGCATTAGCCAGTTTAAAGCGTAAGTAATCAAGGAGTAAGGTCAATGGCCGTACAACAGAACAAAAAAACCCGCTCTTGCCGTGGTATGCGTCGTTCACACGATGCGCTGACCACGACTACCGTCTCTGTTGACAAGGTTTCCGGTGAAACTCACCTGCGTCACCATGTCACTGCGGACGGTTTCTACCGCGGTCGCAAGGTTATCGTTAAGTAATACTTTTAGTATTTACAAGGCGATACTTTGACTCGTCTAACCCTCGCGTTAGATGCTATGAGCGGGGATTTCGGTCCTTGCATCACAGTGCCTGCAGCTTTGCAGGCACTGGCGTCTACTTCGTCGCTATACCTTCTAATTGTCGGACAACCCGACGCCATCGCACCTTATCTTGCTAAAGCAGCACCTGCGCTTCAACAACGTTTGCGTGTGATCCCTGCTGAATCAGTTATACCCAACGATGCTAAACTTTCGCATGCTATCCGCACCAGCAAAGGAACATCGATGCGTATCGCGCTTGATTTAGTGAAGAATGGTGAGGCTCAGGCCGTTGTCAGTGCGGGGAATACCGGTGCGCTGATGGGGCTGGCGAAATTGATGCTTAAACCGCTAGACGGTATTGAGCGTCCAGCGCTGATGACGGTGTTACCGAATCAGCAAAAGAGTAAGACGGTAGTGCTGGATTTGGGCGCTAACGTAGAAAGTACTAGCGCCATGTTAGTGCAGTTTGCCGTGATGGGTGCGGTAATGGCGGAAGAGATCGTTGGCATAAGCTCGCCACGCATCGCCCTGCTAAACATTGGTGAAGAAGAGTTTAAAGGTTTAGACAATATCCGCGAAGCCGCCGCTGTGCTCAAAAGCACGCCAGCGATTAACTATATCGGCTATCTGGAAGGCAATGATTTGCTGACAGGCAAAACAGATGTGTTGGTTTGTGACGGCTTCGTGGGTAATGTTACGTTAAAGACGATGGAAGGGGTGGTGCGTATGTTTCTATCCCTTCTCAAATCACCAGGAGAGAAGCGCAAGCGCTCTTGGTGGTTAAAATTATTGGGGCGCTTGATACAAAAAAGAATTGCTAAGCGTTTCGGTGATTTGAACCCCGACCAGTATAATGGAGCTTGTCTGGTAGGATTACGTGGCACCGTGATTAAAAGCCACGGCGCGGCGAATGAAAAAGCGTTCGCTGTCGCTATCGAACAGGCTGTGCAGGCGGTGCAAAGGCAAATTCCACAGCGAATTGCCCTGCGCCTTGAGGCGATATTACCCAAGAGTGATTGATCGTACATGTATACAAGAATTCTCGGTACGGGGAGCTACCTGCCCGTACAAGTGCGTACCAACGCCGATTTAGAAAGCATGGTTGAAACGTCTGATGAGTGGATTGTTTCCCGTACAGGCATTCGTGAACGTCGCATCGCTGCGCCGGATGAAAACGTATCAACCATGGCATTTGAAGCGGCGAAACATGCGCTTGAAATGTCTGGGCTCGATAAAAATGATATTGGCCTGATCGTTGTTGCTACCACATCGGCAACGCATGCTTTCCCAAGCGCGGCGTGTCAGGTTCAACAGATGCTGGATATCAAAGGTTGCGCGGCTTTTGACGTTGCCGCTGCTTGCGCTGGGTTTACCTACGCGCTGAGCATTGCCGATCAGTACGTTAAAAACGGCGCGGTTAAACATGCGCTGGTGATCGGCTCTGATACTTTAAGCCGTACCCTAGATCCGACCGATCGTGGCACCGTGATCCTCTTTGGTGACGGAGCGGGTGCTGTTGTACTCGGTGCATCTGAAGATGCGGGTATTCTTTCGACTCACATCCATGCTGACGGTCACTATGGCGAGTTGCTGACTCTGCCAAATCGCCAACGTTACACCGAAGATCAGGCTTATCTGACGATGGCGGGTAACGAGGTGTTTAAAGTTGCCGTAACTGAACTTGCGCATATCGTCGACGAATCTCTTGCTGCGAATAACCTTGAACGTAGCGATTTGGATTGGCTGGTTCCGCATCAGGCTAACCTGCGCATTATCAGCGCAACCGCGAAAAAATTGGGTATGACGTTAGAAAACGTGATCGTGACTCTTGATCGTCACGGCAACACGTCTGCGGCATCCGTGCCTTGCGCGTTAGATGAGGCCGTCCGTGATGGCCGCATTCAGCGTGGTCAACTGATTCTGCTGGAAGCTTTTGGTGGCGGTTTCACCTGGGGCTCTGCTTTGGTTCGTTTTTAATCGTTAAGATTTTCTGACGTTGGCATAAGTGTTGTTGCATTAGTTACGTTGTGACAACATTTAACTCGTTGGTTATAAAAAGAATATCAGGAAAACAAACATGTCTAAATTCGCAATGGTGTTTCCAGGTCAGGGTTCGCAAACCGTAGGTATGCTGGCCGATCTTGCGGCACAATTTCCGATTGTAGAGCAGACTTTTGCTGAGGCATCTGACGCGTTGGGTTACGACCTGTGGAAACTGGTTCAGGAAGGCCCTGCTGAAGAGTTGAACAAAACTTGGCAAACACAGCCTGCGTTGCTGGCGGCTTCCGTCGCGATTTATCGCGTATGGCAGCAGGAAAATGGTGCTCAGCCTGCAATGATGGCTGGCCATAGCCTCGGTGAGTATTCTGCGTTGGTCTGTGCCGGTGTTCTGGATTTCAAACAGGCTATTCGTTTAGTTGAACTGCGCGGTAAGCTGATGCAGGAAGCAGTACCTGCGGGTACTGGTGCGATGTCTGCCATTATAGGTCTGGATAACGATGCCATTGCTAAGGCCTGTGAAGAGTCTGCTCAGGGTGAAGTTGTTTCTCCTGTGAACTTTAACTCTCCTGGACAAGTTGTTATTGCGGGCAATAAAGACGCCGTTGAGCGTGCTGGTGCTGCGTGTAAAGCGGCTGGCGCCAAACGTGCGCTGCCGTTGCCTGTTAGCGTGCCGTCGCATTGTGCACTGATGAAGCCCGCTGCGGATAAGCTCGCCATTGCATTGCAGGGTATTGCTTTCAATGCGCCTCAGTTCCCCGTAGTGAACAATGTGGATGTTAAAACTGAAACCTCACCTGAGGCTATCCGTGATGCTTTGGTGCGCCAGCTGTATAGCCCAGTGCGTTGGAGTGAATCAGTCGAATTTATGGCGGGTGAGGGTATTGAGCATCTGCTGGAGGTTGGTCCGGGTAAAGTTCTGACCGGTCTAACCAAGCGTATTGTTGATACTATGACGGCAGCCGCGATTAACGACGCTGCGTCTGTATCTGCCGCGCTTGCACAATAAGAAGAGGAAAAAGATGAGCTTCGAAGGAAAAATTGCACTGGTCACCGGCGCAAGCCGTGGTATTGGCCGCGCTATTGCTGAGACTTTGGTTGCCCGTGGTGCACGCGTTATCGGCACCGCAACCAGTGATAAAGGCGCAGAAGATATTAGCGCTTATCTGGGCGAAAACGGCAAAGGTTTAAACCTGAACGTTGTTGATCCGGCTTCTATTGATGCAGTATTGAGCACCATCCGTGCTGAATTTGGCGAAATTGACATTTTGGTCAATAATGCCGGCATTACTCGTGATAACCTATTGATGCGTATGAAGGACGATGAGTGGGAGGATATCCTCGACACGAATCTGACGTCTGTATTCCGCCTGTCAAAAGCGGTTTTACGAGCTATGATGAAAAAACGCTGTGGCCGCATTATCACCATTGGCTCTGTTGTGGGTACAATGGGTAATGCAGGACAAGCAAACTACGCGGCCGCTAAAGCAGGTTTGATTGGCTTTAGTAAGTCTCTAGCACGAGAAGTTGCTTCTCGTGGCATTACCGTTAACGTCGTGGCTCCTGGTTTCATTGAGACCGATATGACACGTTCGCTAACGGAAGAGCAGCGTAAAGACATTCTGGCGCAGGTCCCAGCGAACCGCTTGGGTGAAGCAAAAGAAATCGCTAACGCTGTTGCATTTTTAGCCTCAGATGAGGCTAGCTACATCACCGGTGAGACCTTACATGTCAATGGCGGCATGTATATGATCTAAAAATCACGAAAATAATTTGCGTTTTTTGAGGGAATGACCGCAAAATAACGCAAAATCGTGGTTTGACCAGCCGGGATTTAGTTGCATCTTTTTCAACTTTCAATACACTACGAAAACCATCGCGAAAGCGAGTTTTGATAGGAAATTTAAGAGTATGAGCACTATCGAAGAACGCGTTAAGAAAATCATTATCGAACAGCTGGGTGTTAAAGAAGACGAAGTCGTGAATGCTGCTTCCTTCGTTGACGATCTGGGTGCTGATTCTCTTGACACCGTTGAACTGGTTATGGCTCTGGAAGAAGAGTTTGATACTGAGATTCCGGACGAAGAAGCAGAAAAGATCACTACTGTTCAAGCAGCAATCGACTACATCGAATCTGCGAACAAGTAATCGAACACATCTAGGCGGTCACTCGACCGCCTACGTTTTTTCCTGCTCTCATAGAGTTTCAAATTAAATTCCCTCCCTGGAGGACAAGCGTGTCTAAGCGTCGAGTTGTTGTGACCGGACTGGGCATGTTGTCTCCTGTCGGTAATACCGTAGATTCCACTTGGGATGCTATCGTAGCCGGGCAGAGTGGCATCAGCTTAATCGACCATTTCGATACTAGCGCCTATGCAACGCGTTTTGCTGGCTTAGTAAAGGATTTTAATAGTGAAGACTACATCTCGCGTAAAGATGCACGCAAGATGGATGCCTTCATTCAGTACGGAATCGCTGCCGGTATTCAGGCATTTAAAGATTCTGGGATTGAAGTGACTGAAGAAAATGCTCCACGTATCGGTGCCGCGATTGGTTCTGGTATCGGTGGGCTTGGCCTGATTGAAGAAAATCACAGTGCGCTTGTTAAAGGCGGACCGCGTAAAATCAGCCCATTCTTCGTGCCTTCAACCATTGTGAACATGGTAGCGGGTCATCTGACTATCATGTTAGGTCTGCGTGGCCCAAGCATTTCTATTGCTACGGCATGTACTTCTGGTGTGCATAACATCGGACATGCAGCTCGTATGATCGCGTATAACGACGCAGACGTCATGCTGGCAGGTGGTGCAGAAAAAGCGAGTACACCTCTGGGTGTCGGTGGCTTTGGTGCCGCACGCGCACTGTCAACGCGTAACGATAACCCGCAAGCGGCAAGCCGCCCATGGGATAAAGATCGTGACGGTTTCGTTCTCGGTGACGGTGCTGGTATTCTGGTTCTTGAAGAGTACGAGCATGCGAAAGCGCGTGGTGCAAAAATTTATGCTGAAATCGTTGGTTTCGGTATGAGTAGCGATGCTTACCACATGACTTCTCCACCGGAAAACGGTGAAGGTGCAGCACTGGCGATGGTGAATGCTCTGCGTGATGCAGGCTTGAATCCATCTCAGGTTGGCTACATCAACGCTCACGGAACGTCTACTCCGGCGGGCGACAAAGCAGAAACTCAGGCAGTGAAAAGTGTATACGGCGCAGACGCCGGTAAAGTGATGGTCAGCTCCACCAAGTCTATGACGGGCCACCTTCTGGGTGCCGCTGGTGCAGTTGAATCTATCTTTACTATTCTGACGCTGCGCGACCAAATTGTTGCGCCAACCATCAACTTGGATAACCCAGATGAAGGTTGTGATCTTGACTTTGTACCAGGCGAAGCTCGTCAGGTAAAAGGTTTGGAATATGCACTGTGTAACTCCTTCGGCTTTGGTGGCACTAACGGTTCTGTGATTTTTCGCAAGATCTAAGTCGCTTAAGTTTTGAGATGTTATCTGCATAAATCAAATGGCCCTTATGGGGCCATTTTTTTTACCTGCGCCTCTCAAAACGCTAAAATATGAGTACCGGATCGAGGCAGAACGCCTTGGTCATCGTCGGGAGTTGGTGATGTTTTGGCTTAATGGAACACCCGCAGAGGTTATTTCGCTCAGCGACCGTGGCTTGCACTATGGCGATGGTTGTTTCACCACGGCTCGTGCTGTGCAAGGGCGAATCGATGATATTCACGCTCATTTTAGCCGGATGCAGTTTGCCTGTTCGCGGTTACTGATTGAACCGGTTGATTGGACGGCTTGGCTTACAGAATTCCGTCAAGCGGCGGCTGAGACAGGGAATGGCGTAGTTAAAGCGGTTATAACTCGAGGCAGTGGTGGGCGTGGCTATTCCATTTCCGGTGCTGAAAACCCGTGTCGTATATTTTCAAATAGCGCAATCCCAGCTCAGTATGCCCAGTGGCAGAAGGATGGCGTCACGCTTGCCGTCAGTCCTATTCGCCTAGGCATTAATCCTTCTCTTGCTGGCATTAAACATCTTAACCGCCTAGAGCAGGTGCTGATTAAGGCAAAGCTTGCGCAGACGAACGCTCACGAGGCGCTGGTGCTTGACAGCGACGCTAGGCTAGTGGAATGCTGTGCGGCTAATTTATTCTGGCGAATTGGAAGACGAGTATTTACGCCAACGCTTGCCAACGCTGGCGTAGAGGGTCTAATGCGTCAGCGTATTATTCGTTTATTGGCTGAAAGCGAGTATGAATTAAGCGTTGTCTCGGCATCTTTAGACGTGCTGCGAGACGCGGAAGAAGTTTTTATATGCAATTCTTTAATGCCGCTGTTGCCGGTAAATGAAGCGGGGGAGTATCGCTTCAGCTCACGGCAATTGGCGGACTATTTATTACCACAGTGTTTACTTCCTGTGTATGAGTCATGATTTGGCGGTTGAATGAAGAAAAAACTGTTTGGACTTCTTGTTGTCTGCATTGTTGTTTTGTTAGTGGCGCTATTTTGGAGCTATCAACAAGTGCAGAAGTTTGCCCGAACGCCTTTGGCGATTACCCAAGAAACATTGTTTAAACTCCCAGCGGGCACCGGACGCGTAGCGCTAGAGGGCCTGCTAGTGAGAGATAAGCTCATTGCGCATCCCCGCTATTTCCCGTGGCTACTACAGCTTGAGCCTGAGTTGGCTAATTTTAAAGCGGGTACATATCGCATTACCCCCGGTATGACCGTGCGTGAATTTCTTGAGCTGCTTAAAAGCGGCAAAGAAGCGCAGTTCACCGTACGCTTCATTGAAGGAACGCGTTTTCAAGACTGGATGCAGGTGCTAGCGGCATCACCCAACCTGAAACATGCGTTGGCGAATAAAGATGAAAGCCAGATCGCCAAAATTTTGGGTATACCGGAAGGTCGTCCCATTGAGGGTTGGCTTTATCCCGATACGTACCATTACACCGCGGGTAATAGCGATGAGATGATACTTAAGCGGGCGTACAATCGCATGAGCAAAGAAGTTGACGAGATATGGCAAGATCGCGAGAAAAATCTGCCTTATAAGACACCAGAAGATCTAGTGACAATGGCGTCAATCATTGAAAAAGAAACCGGCGTTGGTGAAGAACGCGGCAAAGTGGCATCGGTGTTTATCAACCGCCTTCGCATTGGCATGCGTTTGCAGACCGATCCTACGGTAATTTATGGCCTTGGCAAAAACTATAACGGTAATTTGACTCGACGCGACTTACAGCAGCCAACCGCATACAATACCTACGTGATATCCGGGCTGCCGCCGACGCCAATTGCCATGCCGAGCCGTGCCTCGCTGGAGGCCGCAGCACATCCAGATAAAACGTCCTATCTGTATTTCGTGGCAGATGGGAAAGGTGGACACGTATTTACCACTAATTTACAGAGCCATAATCAAGCAGTACGCAACTATTTGCAGGTGCTAAGGGAAAAGAATGAAAAGTAAGTTCATCGTGATTGAGGGTCTGGAAGGGGCCGGTAAAACGACTGCCCGCGATACCGTAGTAGATGAGCTTCGTCAGCAGGGTATTGAGGATATTGTTTTCACCCGTGAACCGGGTGGCACGCCATTAGCTGAAAAATTGCGCGATCTGGTCAAGCAAGGTGTTGAAAACGAAAAACTGACCGATAAAGCCGAAGTGCTGATGCTTTACGCTGCACGCGTTCAGTTGGTGGATAATGTGATCAAACCGGCTTTAGCTCGCGGGGCGTGGGTGGTCGGCGATCGCCACGATCTTTCTTCTCAGGCTTACCAAGGTGGTGGACGAGGGATTGACGCCCGTCTGATGCAGTCGTTACGCGATACGGTATTGGGCGACTTTAAGCCTGACCTAACGCTATATCTGGACTTACCTCCAGCGATAGGTTTAGAGCGAGCGCGTAGCCGTGGTGCATTAGATCGTATCGAACAGGAATCGCTGGCCTTTTTCGAACGCACCAGAGCGCGCTATCTGGCCTTAGCCGAACAGGACGACAGCATTATCACCGTTGATGCTTCGCAAACCTTACCTGAGGTGACGGCTTCTATCCGCATCGCGCTTCAGGCATGGTTTAAGGATCAGGAGCAGCACGCGTGAATTGGTATCCTTGGCTGACCGCACCTTACCGTCAACTGGTTGCTCAGCACCAGAGTGGGCGCGGGCACCATGCTTTGTTGGTGCACGCGATTGCGGGCTGCGGTGATGATTCGCTGATGTATGCATTGGGGCGCTGGCTGATGTGTCAGCGGCCAAACGGTGACAAAAGCTGTGGTGAGTGCCATAGCTGTCGCTTGATGTTGGCGGGTAACCATCCTGACTGGTACGACTTACAGCCGGAAAAGGGGAAAACCAGCCTCGGCATCGAGCCTGTTCGCCAGATTATCGAGCATCTTTATGGTCATGCTCAGCAAGGCGGCGCTAAAGTGGTTCTGTTGCCGCGCGCTGAAACGCTGACAGAAGCGGCAGCCAATGCGTTGCTAAAAACGCTCGAAGAGCCACCAGAGAAAACCTATTTCTTGCTGGGCACACGTGAGCCCGCCAATTTGCTAGCCACATTACGCAGCCGCTGTTTTTACATGCACCTTGCTGTGCCTGACGAGTCATTAAGCTTACGTTGGCTTCAAAGCCAACAGCCGGGTGACGAGTTGGCTATGCGTACCGCATTACGTTTGAACGGTGGAGCGCCTGTGGCGGCTATGAGTTTGCTTGAGCCAAATAGCTGGAAACAGCGTCTTCAGCTGTGTCAGGGGTTGCAGCAAGCGATCCCTCAGCGTCAATGGATGCAGCTATTACCGCTGTTAAACCACGATAACGTGCATGATCGACTAACATGGTTATGTGCGTTGCTGCTCGATGCGATGAAGCTGCAACAGGGCGCCACCACGGCCATTGCCAACTTGGATCAACAGCCGCTGGTTTATCAATTGGCGTCGACTCAGGCAACGACGATTTTGCAGCAACAGCTAGAGCAATGGATTTTCTGCCGTCATCAGCTTCTCACTACCACAGGACTGAATCGTGAGCTCATGCTCACTCGGCAGCTTTGTCTGTGGAGTGACTCCTTTCCTCCTAGCGCGTAGCCATACCTTCGGGGTTATCTACGCGCTCCGTCATTAATATCAGGTCAAAATTTATGTACTTAGTTGACTCCCATTGCCATTTAGATGGTCTGGATTATGAAAATCTGCACAAAAGTGTCGATAGCGTTTTAGCTGATGCCAAAGCGCGCGATGTCGGTTTTGTTCTGGCCGTGGCGACGACGTTGCCGGGCTATCGCGCGATGCGTGAACAAATTGGGCAGCGCGACAACGTCGCTTTTTCCTGTGGCGTCCATCCCCTGAATCTGGACGGTGGCTATGACTATGATGAGCTGCGTCAGTTAGCGAACGTTCCTGAAGTAGTTGCGATGGGGGAAACCGGTCTGGATTATTTCTATCAGAAAGACAATATTCCTTTGCAGCAGGAGTCTTTTCGTCAGCACATCCGCATTGGTCGCGAACTGCGTAAGCCCGTGATTGTGCATACCCGTGATGCGCGACAGGATACGTTAGATATCTTGCGTGAAGAGCAGGTGAGCGAATGCGGCGGCGTGCTGCACTGCTTTACGGAAGATCAGGAAACAGCGCGTCAACTGCTTGATATGGGGTTCTATATTTCATTTTCTGGCATCGTGACTTTCCGCAATGCAGATGCGCTGCGTGAAGTGGCTCGGTATGTTCCTGTCGATCGTATGCTGGTGGAAACCGACTCGCCTTATCTTGCTCCTGTGCCTCACCGTGGTAAAGAGAACCAACCGGCCTATGTTCGCGATGTCGCTGAGTATCTTGCGGTATTAAAGGGGATGACCCCTGATGATTTAGCTCAGCAAACAACAGACAATTTCAGCCGTTTGTTCGGTGTGACGCTGCCAAAGCATGGGTAACACCTATTTATTTTATTGCTCGTAATTAATCGTTCAAGCAGGTATCTTGCTGTTCGAAAATGTTTACATGGCTATTTTATGAAACCATTTTGGTGATTTTTTTAACGCTTTTTTATCAAAAATGTTATTTAGATCTCTGTATTTATGGAAACGTGACAGCCATCAAACACCTTGCAGGGTATTTATTTTACCCTGCGTAAAAATTAAAGGAGTGCTAAGACACTTCTAGGCGTTCAGGTTCTCTTCCTGTTCGCGGCGTGACTCTCGGGCATACGAGGGCAGGCTAATAAAAGAGCACTATTTATTCAGGAGCACTCTCAACTATGTTCAAAAACGCATTCGCAAACCTGCAGAAAGTGGGTAAGTCGCTAATGCTGCCAGTTTCCGTATTGCCCATTGCAGGTATTCTGCTGGGTGTCGGTTCTGCCAACTTTAGCTGGTTACCTGCGGTAGTTTCTCATGTGATGGCTGAAGCCGGTGGCTCAGTATTCGCAAACATGCCGCTGATTTTTGCTATTGGTGTTGCGCTCGGCTTTACTAACAATGACGGCGTATCTGCGCTGGCTGCGGTGGTGGCTTACGGCATTATGGTGAAAACCATGGCTGTAGTCGCGCCTCTGGTCCTGCACATGCCTGCCGAAGAGATCGTCGCGAAGCACTTAGCCGATACCGGTGTGCTGGGTGGGATCATCGCGGGTTCTATTGCGGCCTACATGTTCAACCGTTTCTACCGCATCAAACTGCCTGAATATCTGGGCTTCTTTGCCGGTAAACGCTTTGTTCCGATCATTTCTGGTCTGGCTGCCATTTTCTTGGGCATTGTACTGTCCTTTATTTGGCCTCCGGTCGGCACCGCAATTCAAACCTTCTCACAGTGGGCGGCTTATCAAAACCCTGTTGTTGCCTTTGGCATCTACGGGCTGGTTGAGCGTTCTCTGGTTCCATTTGGTTTGCACCATATCTGGAACGTACCTTTCCAAATGCAGATCGGTGAGTTCACCAATGCGGCGGGACAGGTATTCCACGGTGACATCCCTCGCTATATGGCAGGTGACCCAACCGCAGGTAAGCTGTCTGGTGGCTTCCTGTTTAAAATGTATGGTCTGCCTGCGGCGGCGATTGCTATTTGGCACTCTGCTAAACCAGAAAACCGTGCCAAAGTCGGTGGGATTATGATTTCTGCTGCGTTGACCTCGTTCCTGACGGGTATCACCGAGCCGATTGAATTCTCCTTCATGTTCGTAGCACCAATTTTGTATGCGATTCACGCGATTCTAGCGGGTCTGGCGTTCCCAATTTGTATTCTGTTGGGCGTGCGTGACGGCACAAGTTTCTCTCATGGCCTGATCGACTTTATCGTTCTGAGCGGAAACAGCAGCAAAATCTGGCTGTTCCCGATTGTGGGTATCATCTACGGTCTGGTGTATTACACGATCTTCCGTGTGTTGATCACCAAACTGAACCTGAAAACGCCTGGTCGTGAGGATTCATCTTCCGAACAAAGCGCGCAGAGCAATGACGGTATGTCAGCTGCGCTGGTGGCTGCTTTCGGTGGTAAAGACAACATCACAAACCTTGATGCGTGTATCACTCGTCTGCGTGTGAGCGTGGCTGATGTGGCTAAAGTGGATCAGGCTGGCCTGAAGAAACTGGGTGCTGCGGGTGTGGTGGTTGCGGGTTCTGGTGTTCAGGCTATCTTCGGTACAAAATCCGATAACCTGAAAACCGATATGGATGAGTACATCCGTAATCACTAATTCTGTGATATCGCTAAGCGCGTATTAAAAAGGAGGCCATTGGCCTCCTTTGTTGTATCTGCGTTATATCAGCAATACGGTATCTTAATCGAGCAGGTGACCCATCTTTGCGGCTTTCGTCGACAGATAGCGTTCATTCTTAGGATTGCGGCCCACGATTAACGGCACGCGTTCGGTAATGTTGATACCTGCCTCTGTCAGAATTTCTACTTTCTTTGGATTGTTCGTCAGCAAACGCACTTTGTCAACGCCCAACAGTTTGAACATATCTGCGCAGAGGGTGAAATCTCGTTCGTCAGCGGCAAAGCCTAACTGATGGTTAGCTTCAACCGTATCCGCGCCTTTATCTTGTAAGGCGTAAGCGCGAATTTTGTTGAGCAGGCCAATATTGCGACCTTCTTGACGGTGATAAAGCAAGATCCCACGACCTTCTTCAGCAATGTGCTCAAGCGCCGCTTCTAGCTGAAAACCACAGTCGCAGCGTAGGCTGAATAGGGCATCGCCGGTTAAACACTCGGAGTGCACACGTGAAAGCACCGGCGTTGAGCCAGAGACATCACCATAAACTAATGCCAGATGGTCATGACCGGTGGCAATTTCTTCAAAGCCGACCATCAAAAAATCACCCCACGGTGTCGGCAGTTTTGCTTCAGCCACTCGTTTAAGCTGCATGTTGATCTCCACAACTACATCTTTTAGATACTGTCCATAACGGACATCGGTTATTGTGCGCCGCCGATGCAGGTGAGTGCAGGCACAACCGAAGTAAATCCGGTAAAACCGAATCGTTAATTGGGTTCCTATTTTGCCACAAGTCGCGTCGATACAGCAGTTTTCGCTGAAGGACACGTATTATTTGTTTCAACCGGTCAATAAAACACCGCTCGGCAATTCCTGATAGGCTTCATTGATATGGTGTTGCTACACTGAATAATCAATAGAAAGAAAGGATTAATTGATGTTACAGATTGCAAAACGTACCACTTTGGGCCTGATTGTGCTGCTGGCGATGCCGGTAAGCGTTTGGGTCTGCGGCTGGAAATGGCAGCCCGGTGATTCAGACAATGTGCTCAAAGCTCTCTTTGCAATGACTGAAACAGTGACAGCGCCATGGGGCATACTTACGTGCTTGATTCTTGGCTGCTGGTTTTTATGGTGTTTACGCTTTCGGATCAAAGCAACGATAACTTATTTATTATACTGATGGCAACGGTATTGGTGGGGCAGACGATCAAGTCAACGATAAAAGGCTGGGTGCAAGAACCGCGGCCATTTGTTTTGTGGCTGGAAAGTGAACACGGCGTTGATGCTCAGGCGTTTTATGCGCTCAAACGCGCAGAGCGTAGCAATCTTGTCACAGAACAATTGCAGCATGAAACACGGATTCCACAGTGGCTGAAAAGTCACTGGGCGTTTGAAACTGGCTTTGCTTTTCCATCAGGTCACACGATGTTTGCTGCCACGTGGGCACTGCTTGCGTTTGGCCTGCTGTTGCCGCGCCGTCATTATGTTTCAACGACGCTAATCACCGTTTGGGCAATAGGCGTGATGGGAAGCCGTCTGGTATTAGGAATGCACTGGCCTGTGGATTTAATTGTCGCAAGCCTGATTAGCTGGGCGCTTGTCACTCTTTCATGCGTGCTGGTACAGCGGTGGTGCGGTTCACTTGGTATCAGTGTGCCTGAATCTCAGGAGATCCGTGCGCGCACAGAAGAGTAAGGCTCAAGAACGCTTGAAGTTTTAGGCATTTGGCCCCATATGATCCTAATATTTATCTATTCTCCCCTGCGGTGCTTGGGTATCTCATGGGAGAATGGCATGATGTTGTTAGGGTGAGCACGCTGTTAAAACAGGGTTTTAGTGCTACGTGGGGTTTCCCTACAATATAACTAAATGATAATTTAACCATTCGGGTGCTGTTTTCTTTGGCATAATTCATCCGGTTAACCTGATTTACAGGAAGAAATGTGAAATATCTGCTGATTTTTTTGATCGTTTTAGCCATCTTTGTGCTTTCTGTCACCTTGGGTGCGCATAACGATCAGGTTGTTGCGTTCAACTATTTAATTGCTCAGGGTGAATATCGCCTATCGACGCTGCTGGCCACACTGTTTGCTGCCGGATTCATTTTGGGTTGGGTTATCTGCGGCCTGTTTTATGTCCGAGTACGCCTAGGTTTAGTGCGCGCTGAACGAAAAATTCGTCGACTGGAACAGCAGGCTGCGCCGACTGAGCCAGAAAACCTCGCGCCTTCTGCAACGCCGAAGGAATAGAGACTATGTTAGAGCTGCTGTTTCTGCTTCTTCCCGTTGCTGCCGCCTATGGTTGGTATATGGGACGCAGAAGTGCTCAGCAGGATAAGCAACAGGAAGCGAGCCGCCTTTCACGTGAATACGTGGCTGGGGTGAACTTTCTGCTTTCTAACCAGCAGGACAAAGCGGTCGACCTGTTCCTTGATATGCTCAAAGAGGACAGCAATACGGTCGAAGCGCATCTTACGTTAGGCAACTTATTCCGCTCGCGTGGCGAAGTCGACCGCGCTATCCGTATCCATCAGTCTTTGATGGAGAATGCTTCTCTGACTTTCGATCAGCGTTTGCTGGCCGTGCAGCAGCTTGGCCGTGATTATATGGCCGCCGGTTTGTACGATCGTGCAGAAGAAATGTTTAATCAGCTTATTGATGAACAAGATTTTAAAGTCTCTGCACTCCAGCAGTTGTTGATCATCCATCAAGCGACCAGCGATTGGCAAAAAGCCATCGACGTTGCTGAGAAACTGGTGAAGTTAGGCAAAGATCAGCAGCGCACTGAAATTTCGCACTTCTATTGCGAGCTGTCATTGCAGGCAATGGGCAGCGATGATTTAGACCGAGCAATGGCGCTGTTAAAAAAGGCGGCCTCTGCGGATAAGAATTGTGCACGTGTGTCGGTGATGTTTGGCCGTATTTATATTGCCAAAAATGAGCCTGCAAAAGCGGTTGAAGTGCTGTCTCAGGTATTGGAGCAAGACAAAGAGTTGGTCAGTGAAGTCTTGCCAATGATGCAGGAGTGCTACCAACAACTGAATCAGCCGGAGCAATGGGTTTCGTTTTTACGCCGCTGCGTAGAAGAGAACACCGGCGCAACCGCAGAACTGATGTTGGCTGAGGTCTTGGAACAAAACGAAGGTATCGAAGTGGCTCAGGTGTATGTGGGCCGTCAAATACAACGCCATCCAACCATGCGTACCTTCCATCGTTTGATGGATTACCATCTGGCAGAAGCCGAAGACGGTAGGGCCAAAGAAAGTTTGCAACTGCTGCGTGATATGGTGGGTGAGCAAATTCGAACCAAGCCACGCTACCGTTGCATGAAATGCGGCTTTACCGCACATACGATGTATTGGCACTGCCCGTCGTGTCGTGCGTGGTCAACCATTAAGCCGATTCGTGGGCTCGATGGTCAGTAATTCTTTAGCGTTAACATCTCTCTGCGCTAGGCACATTGTCTAACGCTGTGTACAATGCCCTCCCTGATAAAGGCCTTATTTCACTTACCGCCAGCTTCAGGGAGTCGCAATGTCCATTTCTACGCCATCTCAGGCAAATGCTATCACGTCACCGATCCTAGTCGCTCTCGATTATGCCGATAAAAATGCTGCTTTGGCATTTGTCGATAATATCGATCCGCGTGACTGTCGCCTTAAAGTCGGCAAGGAAATGTTTACCCTGTTTGGCCCGCAGTTTGTGCGCGAATTACAGCAGCGTCAGTTTGAAGTTTTTCTCGATTTAAAATTCCACGACATTCCAAATACCGCCGCCCACGCCGTAGCGGCAGCGGCCGAGCTGGGTGTTTGGATGGTTAACGTGCATGCCAGCGGTGGAGCACGCATGATGACAGCGGCCCGTGAGGCATTGCTGCCGTTTGGAAAAGATGCGCCGCTGTTGATCGCGGTGACTGTGTTAACCAGC
Organism: Obesumbacterium proteus; assembly: GCF_001586165.1. Lineage (NCBI taxonomy): Bacteria > Pseudomonadati > Pseudomonadota > Gammaproteobacteria > Enterobacterales > Hafniaceae > Obesumbacterium > Obesumbacterium proteus. Next base: position 3,108,975 of record NZ_CP014608.1, read on the forward strand.
ATGGAAGCAGAGGATTTGCGCGGCATTGGGATTGAACTATCACCGGCTGATTATGCCGAGCGCTTGGCTCGGTTGACGAAAGAGTGTGGCTTAGACGGCGTGGTTTGCTCTGCGCACGAGGCAACTCGCTTGAAAGCGAGCTGCGGGCAGGCGTTTAAGCTGGTCACACCGGGCATTAGACCCGCTGGAAGCTCAGCAGGCGATCAGCGTAGGATTATGACGCCGGTTGAAGCTGCTAAAGCAGGCGTGGACTATATGGTGATTGGGCGTCCGATCACCCAATCACCAGCGCCAGCAGAAACATTGCGCGAAATATTAAAATCTTTAGCTTAAGCAGGACAGATTCCAACCATGCAAGACAAAAACAGCAGACTGGTTTATTCAACCGACATCGGGCGAATTGATGAAGAGAAGGCCGTTGTCGCACGTCCAAAAGGCGACGGCATCGTGCGCATTCAGCGCCAGACCAGCGGTCGTAAAGGCAAAGGTGTGTGTCTGATTAGCGGTTTGGATCTTGACGATACAGCCTTGCAGACCTTAGCGGCAGAACTGAAAAAGAAGTGCGGTTGCGGTGGCGCAGTGAAAGAGGGCGTGATTGAAATCCAAGGTGACAAACGGGATTTGCTGAAGCAACTGCTTGAGGCCAAAGGTCATAAAGTGAAGTTAGCAGGTGGCTGATTAGCCGCTTCGTTGTTTGAATAAAAATGGGCTGATATAAAAATCAGCCCATAGTTAAATCATATAAATCGTATTATTTGCCAACCTGATGGCCGATGATCCCACCAACAGCGGCACCACCCACGGTACCTAACGCGCTGCCATCGGTAAGAACGGCACCACCTAAGGCCCCCGCACCAGCACCAATCGCGGTATTACGGTCGCGTTTAGACCAGTTTGAACAAGCACTTAGAGAGGCAACCAGCGTCACTGCCAGTGCTGCCGCTGCAAAACGTTTCATTGTTGTATTCATCACTTACTCCTTTTAAGCTTCTGACGATTATATTTCCATATAAGTATAGGACATGGTTCGTTCAGAAAATTAGCTGTTGGTTATTGGTAATCCAGAACGTAATGCTTAATATCAGTCGCATAGGCAAAATATAATTCTGCTAACGGCCATGATGCTCATGAGACTTAGTATATTTATTTGCTAAATTCAAAATAGGTAAATATTCTTATTTTGAATTATTCCGATGAACGAATAGTGCTATCAATCCGGCTGCGCGTGCTCTCAATATCTCTCATTTAGCTAATTCCCCAGTGATTTGTAGCCAGTTTTCCCATACCCGCGATGAGCCTTGTTCAGGACAATGGCGCTATCAACGTGGGAGATAAGCGATGCTCGAAGAATTGAAACAGCAGGTGCTGGCAGCCAATTTGGCACTGCCCCAATATGGTTTGGTGACATTTACCTGGGGAAACGTCAGCGGTATCGATCGCGCTGCGGGACTGATGGTGATTAAGCCATCTGGGGTTGAATACGCCGGAATGAGCGCGGAGGATATGGTGGTAGTCGATGTGGTATCTGGCGCGGTGGTGGAGGGAAAATGGAAGCCTTCCTCGGATACAGAAACCCATCGTGGCCTCTATTTAGCGTTTGAGAATATTGGCGGAATTGTGCATACGCATTCACGCCATGCAACGATTTGGTCGCAGGCGGGGCGGGACATCCCAGCCTGGGGCACAACTCATGCGGATTACTATTACGGAAACATCCCCTGCACGCGCTTAATGACGCCTGAAGAGATTCAGTATGACTATGAATGGGAAACCGGTCAGGTGATTATTAAGACGTTCCAAGAGCGTGATATTGATGCTGAACAGATGCCTGCGGTTTTGGTGCATTCGCATGGACCTTTTGCTTGGGGTAAAGATCCTATTGATGCGGTGCATAATGCCGTTGTGCTTGAGGAAGTTGCCTATATGGGGATTTTCTCGCAGCAGCTAAGCCCTCAGTTACCGGATATGCAGCAAACGCTGCTAGATAAACACTACTTACGTAAACATGGCGCAAATGCCTATTACGGGCAGTAGCTATTTCTGATTTTCTCTCCCCCATCTCCCTCCAAAATGAGCGCTCTGGCGCTCTTTTTAATCGCTGGAACTTGGCAGTAATTAACTGATTTCATGGCTGAATAATAACATTGGTGAAGTTGTTTTAGCCTCTGCATCTGTTGCATTCCTGTTATTTCTTCTCATGGTGATTGTTCTGACGCTAATTAAAATTGCGATATAGATCACACAAGAAGGTTTTGTGCGCTGGCTCACATTGCAAGTTTATGTAAAGACGCTGACAATGTTACCGGTAACATCGACGAGGGTTTTGTATGCCAGCGTCAACAAAACACAAAATGTCTGGAGCCAGTCAATGAAAAACACACAAAAGCCCCATTACGTATATGTGGTTATGGGCGTATCGGGCAGCGGTAAATCGGCTGTCGCAAGTGCGGTGTCCCAAAAATTATCGTGTGGCTTTTTAGATGGCGATTTTTTGCACCCACGCAGCAACATTAACAAAATGTCAGAAGGGCATGCGTTGAACGACGAAGATCGTGCGCCTTGGCTGAGTGCATTGAACGACGCAGCATTTGCCATGCAACGCACCAACGATGTTTCAATTATCGTGTGCTCCGCACTGAAAAAACGCTACCGCGACCGTTTACGTGAAGGTAATGGAAATCTCTCTTTTGTGTATATGGATGGCGATTTTGATCTTATCGAATCCCGCATGAAAGCACGTAAAGGGCATTTCTTTAAACCTCAGATGTTGGTTTCCCAATTTGAGGCGCTGGAAGTGCCTGATTCAGACGAACAGGATGTTTGTGCCATTGATATTAATCAACCGCTCGACGCCGTCATTGCTGACACGTTGAAACACATCCAACAACGTTCTAATCAGGGATAATTCTGTGGATACCATGACTCTTGTCGGCACCGCTGTCGGCTCTGTACTGCTTCTCCTTTTTTTAGTGATGAAAGCGCGTCTGCATGCTTTTGTCGCGCTGATGCTGGTGTCGATTGGCGCAGGTATTTTTTCTGGTATGCCGCTGAGTAAAATTACTCAGGCTATGCAGGATGGTATGGGAGGCACGCTGGGCTTTCTGACTATCGTTGTGGCTCTTGGTGCGATGTTTGGCAAAATCCTGCATGAAACTGGGGCATTAGACCAGATCGCCGCCCATTTGCTGAAAAGCTTTGGTGAGAAACGTGCGCATTACGCGCTGGGTATTGCCGGTTTGGTGTGCGCGCTGCCATTGTTCTTTGACGTGGCGATTGTGCTGTTAATTGGTGTGGTTTTTGCCGTAGCGCGTCGTACTAACGGCAACGTGGTAAAAATGGCGATCCCACTGTTCGCCGGTGTTGCGAGTGCGGCTGCGTTCTTGCTGCCAGGACCGGTACCGATGCTGCTGGCTGCGCAGATGAATGCAGATTTTGGTTGGATGATTGCGATTGGTCTGGTGGCGGCGATTCTAGGGATGCTGCTGGCTGGCCCTCTGTTTGGTAATTTCATCAGCAAACGTGTTAGCTGGCCAATGCCAGAAGAAGAAAATGCGCCGGTATTAGACAAATCAAACATGCCGTCATTTGGCCTGAGCTTGGCATTGGTGCTTTGCCCGCTGGTCTTGGTGGGGATGAAAACCATTGGTGCCCGCTTCGTCACACCAAACACCAATTTATATGATTGGTTAGAGTTCATCGGCCATCCATTTACCGCGATCCTGATTGCCTGTCTGGTTGTTATCTACGGCTTGGCAAAACCACGCGGCATGAGCAAAGAGCAGATCATGTCCATTTGTTCTGCGGCGATTCAGCCAGCGGGTATTATCTTGCTGATGACCGGTGCGGGCGGTGTGTTTAAACAAATTCTGGTCGATTCAGGCGTTGGCCCTGCGCTGGGTGATGCATTGATTGGTGCTGGTTTGCCGATTGCCGTGGCGTGTTTTGTATTGTCAGCCGCAGTGCGCGTGATCCAAGGTTCTGCAACCGTTGCGTGTTTAACGACGGTAGGCTTAGTTTTACCCGTGACCTCTCAGCTTGGTCTGAACGGCGGTCAACTGGCGGCGCTGGCTATCTGTATTGCAGGTGGTTCGATTGTACTAAGCCACGTGAACGATGCAGGCTTCTGGTTGTTCGGTAAATTTACCGGCGCTAACGAACTGCAAACGTTGAAAACGTGGACCGTGATGGAAACTATTCTGGGCACCGTGGGTGGCGTTGTCGGAATGATCGCATTTACGCTCTTCTAAGCATCATGCGATGAAGAAGCCCACGGGAGTGATTCCGTGGGCTTTTTTTTGTCTCTATTTAACCTATCAATGTTCAATATCCATTCTGAATTAAACGAAAAATTAACAAAGTAGTGGCTGCTTAATGTGAGCTTCGGTATCCTGCTCACCTCACTTAATTATGTGATTTAAATCACGCTTTCTTGTGCGTTCAGCGCCAGAAATTTTCCAGATAGTAGAGGTAGCCATGTCTACACCAACGCCGTCAGCGGCACCATCACCCATTGTTCACCGGCGCGGAGCCGAGTTCGCGCTCGCCGTCGGTGGTTTTGGCATTGGTACCGGCGAGTTTGCCATTATGGGGTTGCTGCCGAATGTCGCAAAGGATTTGGCGATCTCAATTCCGCAGGCGGGGCACGTGATCAGCATTTATGCGCTGGGCGTGGTGATTGGTGCTCCGGTGATTGCGACTTTAGCAGCGCGGCTTTCTCGCCGGACGCTCTTGTTGCTTTTGATGGTGCTGTTTGCCGTAGGCAACATTGCCAGCGCATTGAGTTCTAGCTATGGCAATCTGATGGTGTTTCGCTTTATCAGTGGATTACCTCACGGGGCTTATTTTGGCGTAGCGTCGCTGGTGGCTGCATCGATGGCGGGCGTAGGACAACGTGCCAAAGCGGTGGGTCGCGTGATGCTAGGTCTAACGTTGGCTACGCTGCTAGGTTCACCTTTGGTAACGTGGATTGGCCAGTTAATGGGCTGGCGTGCGGCGTTTGTGATGGTGGGCGTGATTGGCGCGCTGACGGCGTTGCTCGTCATGTTATGGCTGCCAAAAGATAAGGTTGAGGAAGGTGCAAGCCCGCTACGCGAGTTGGGTGCGCTAAAACGTAAGCAGGTTTGGCTCACGCTCGGTATTGCTGCGGTAGGCTCTGGTGGCCTATTTGCTGTGTTTAGCTACATTGCGCCCACGCTTATTCATCAAACGGGCATGTCACCGTCGAGCGTGCCTCTGGTGCTGATTGTGTTTGGCGTGGGTATGATTTTAGGGAATATCTTCGGCTCCCGCTTAGCAGACCGTTCTTTGATGGGCACGATTGTTGGCGTATTGATTTGGAACGTGGTTATTCTGACGACGTTCTATTTGGTGGCGGATATTGCATGGGCCACCGTATTGGTTGTGCTGCTCACCGGCGGTAGTTTTGCTCTGGTTCCGGCCTTACAAACTCGCCTGATGGACGTTGCTGAAGATGCACAAACGCTGGCGGCGGCTTTAAATCATTCCGCTTTCAATATCGCAAATGCTTTGGGCGCGTGGCTCGGTGGTGTAAGCATTGCCGCAGGGTTTGGGTGGTCATCTACCGGCTGGGTTGGCGCGAGCTTAGCTGCCGGTGGGATATTGCTATTCTTGTGGTCATACTACTCAGATCCGGATATTAAACCTAAAAGGTCGCGCCGCAATAAAAGCATTCGTAGCATCGAACTTTAACATTATTGACTATTGGTTCGACGATGGCGAAGTGCAATAGGGTGGCAAGTCTCTGATTTTGAGCCAGACTTAGATTATGTTGTTCTGCCACAGCTTGGCAGAACCGCAACACACATTATGCTTATCGCAGTATCAATGGTGCTACGAGCTGAACAACATCAAGGAGTACTGATGAAGATCCGAGAACTCGTTTATCTTTTTGATCCGCTTTGTGGTTGGTGCTACGGTGCTTCGCCGAAAATCAGCCAACTGGTTAAGGATAGCGATTTTAACGTAACATTTCGTCCCACCGGGCTTTTTGCCCGTGAAGGTGCGCGAGACATGACGCCGGAGTTTGCCCAATATGCATGGCAAAATGATATGCGTATTGCGTCGTCAACGGGGCAGGTATTTAGCGAAGCGTATCGAGAAAATGTATTGAATCAGGGCGGCGTCTTTGATTCTTTTGCCTCGACGTTAGCAGTGATTGCCGCCAACACCATTGAGCCAGAGCGCACTGGTGATGTGCTTACGACGCTGCAAAAAGCCCGGTATGTGGATGGGCTTGATAACACCAGCAGCAAAAGCGTGGTTGAGATTCTGGAGCGGGAAGGGTTTGAGAGCGAAGCATTAGCGGTGGCTCGCCCCACCGAAGAGCTATTGCGTCGTTATGAACATTGCCTGCGTGAAACGCAAACATTGCTCGATAGACACAATATTAACGGAGTTCCTGCGTTGATCGTCGTAGGAGAACAAGGCCAGCGGCTAATTCCGGCAGCAAAACTCTTTGCGCCATACACGGAGTTAAAAGCGGAGCTGCTGCGGTACGAAGGTTTCTGAGAGGTCTTTTGTCCTGTAAGGCAGCAGTTGCAACCGATGTCTTACAGGACAATTGCGGAATTTATTGAGCGGGCGTTTGGCGTTTTTTGCGTACTACCACCACGATCGTACCTACCAATCCACTTACTAGCAGCACAATCGGTAAAATCATCAAACAGGTCATTACCTGATCTTCATGACGTTTAACAAACGGAATGTAGCTGATGGCTAATCCTACCCCGGTGACAGAGCAAACCCACAACAGCGCACTGAGCCAGTTGAATACTTGGAATCGCGCATTCTTCAAGCCAGAAATACCGGCAATGGTAGGCAAAATGGTACGAACGAAGGCTAAAAAGCGGCCGACGAGTAGAGCGACCAATCCGTGCTTATGGAACATATGATAAGCACGCTGGTGATAATGCGCGGGAAGTTGTACTAGCCATCCCTGAACCAGTTTAGTATCGCCAAGCCAACGACCTTGGATATAGCTCATCCAACATCCGAGACTCGATGCGATGACTAACACACTCAGGGTGGGGAAAAAGGGTAGTACGCCTTTGGCGATTAACGCCCCAGCTAGTAACAGCAGGCTATCACCCGGTAAAAATGCGGCAGGAAGAAGCCCATTTTCCAGTAGCAGCGTAGTGAACAAAATACCGTAAATTGCCCAAATCATTTTGGGATCGCTTAGCACACTGAAATCTTGTTCCCACAGTGCGTGTAGGATCTCTTTGATTACTTCCATTACTCTACCTTAATAACTGCGTATGCTATCCGCTCTAAAACGCTCAGCCCAAGTCTATTCATTGTAAGCTAAATGGCATGAAGTTTCGGAGATACCGCACATCAATTTATCGCTTATTGATGTTCATACTGACAAAGAGATTCTTTTTTAAATACCGCTTAGGAATGCTCAACCCCTAATGCAGGCGCATTTTACCATGTTTTTAGTATGACAAATGTAAATCTGTGGAAATAGGGTGTCGGGATGTGACTGCGATCGTAGTCGCAGATACAACAAGGCACCCAGAAGGGTGCCTTAAGATATTAGCTGTTTGAAAAACAATCGATATTAGATTTCGACGTTTTTCATCATGCGACGTACAGGGTAAATCAGTAGCGCTAGCGCCGCGGCGCAAATAATCAGCGCGATGGAGCAACGGGCAAACAGGTCTGGCAGCATATCAAGCTGGTCAGCTTTAACCTGACCGCCAATCAGGCCCGCAGCAAGGTTACCCAGCGAGCTCGCACAGAACCACAGTCCCATTACCTGACCGCGCATCTGATCGGGAGCCAGTAATGTCATGGTCGCCAGCCCGATTGGGCTTAGGCAAAGTTCACCCAGCGTTAAGAGCAGAATACTTCCCACTAGCCAGAACGGCGATACAGATTGGCTCGTGGCCAGTACATCCTGCGCGGCCAAAATCATGATGCCAAAACCTGCGGCGGCAAAAAGAATACCGATAACAAATTTCACCATGCTGCTTGGTTGCATCTGGCGACGACCCAGAGCAGGCCATAACCAGCTGAACAGCGGCGCAAGGATGATGATAAACAGGGCGTTCAGTGACTGGAACCATACCGTTGGGATTTCAAAATCACCAAACTGGCGTTGGGTGTAATCATTCGCAAACAGGTTGAATGAGGTTGGCTTTTGCTCAAACGCAGACCAGAAGAAGGCTGCAGAAACCAGCAGAATGAAGCAAACCAGCAAACGAACGCGTTCTTCCGATGCTAATCCCGCAAAGGCGAACAGATACACAAAGTACAGCGTCACGGAAGCGGCGATGACGTATACCATCACGCTGGCAATTAAGACCGGGTTAATGGGAATAACACCGTTTGCTAGCAGGCCGATCAAAACGATAGCGATCACGGCTAAGACAGAAATCCAGCGGCCAACGTTTTTGCGTTCTACAACGGCATGATTCCAGCTAGAACCCAGACCGACTTCACGATCGTAGCGGCGCATGGAAGGTACTGCGAAGAAGCGGAAAATCAGCAACGCAACCAGCATGCCTAGACCACCAATACCGAAGCCCCAATGCCAGCCTTTTTCACCCACGAGTAAACCTGTTACCAGCGGCGCAATGAATGAACCGAGGTTAATCCCCATGTAAAAGAGCGAGAATCCGCCATCGCGGCGCGTGTCGCCGTCTTTATAGAGGGTACCTACCATGACTGAGATACAGGTTTTAAATAAACCGGTTCCCAGTACGATGAGCAACAGACCCACGAAGAATAGGGTATTGCCCCAAAGCGCAGAAAGCGCGATGGCTAAATGGCCGAGTGCAATCAGAATGGAACCATACCAAACCGCGCGACGTTGGCCTAACCAGTTGTCGGCTAACCAGCCACCCGGCAGCGCCGCCAGATACATACTACCGGCGAAAATACCGACGATAGCCGAGGCTTGCTCACGTGGAATGCCCATTCCGCCTTCATAAACACTGGCGGCCATAAACAGGATAAGCAGCGGGCGGATCCCGTAAAAGGAGAAGCGTTCCCACATCTCGGTAAAGAACAAAGACCCGAGCGGATAGGGATGACCGAGGAAAGTACGGCCTTGCTGTGTTTTATCAGAGGATTGCATGTTGTATTCCCATTAACTATACGCAAAGAACGAGAGCGTATGATTGATAACTTAAAAACCTAATATTTAACTCATTGTATTTATAGTATTTATTAATGAACTGTTTGGCTTTTGCCATGTTATTCGAGTATTCATTAATAATACGGGATTTGGAAACTAACATAGATTTATAGGCGTGGTCATCTTTTTATCATCAAAATCGTTGTTTTGTGAACAGTTATTTGGGTTTTTGTAACGGAAATGAGGTGTAAAGCAGGGTAAACATCGTTAATGGTACGGTTTTTCTACTGTGAATCTCTATAGGTCGGCGCTTTTAACGACAAATGGCTTTCTTGCGGTGTATGAATTTAAGAAGGGATGTTTTGCAAAAGCGCTATTTGAAATCCTCAAATAGCGCTTTTGGATAGGACAAATTAAGCGAGCGGACAGGGGAAATTTGGCAGTATTAACGCAGAGCCTGATTACTGACGACAGAGTAACGCCCGCTGCCTAGCAGCATGATGATGATGCCACCCATGAAGTACAGCATTTCATTTTCCAGACCCCAAGCACCGACGTCGGTGAGGGTAAAGAATTTACCGGTACCCACCATCAGGGTGGCGACCAGCAGGTTAACGGCGTAAATCAGAGCCGCAGGACGTGTGAAAACCCCCAAAACCATCAGCACTGGCGTAACGATTTCGCCAATAAATACGCCATAGGCGACAAATCCAGGTAGACCCTGCGCCTGTAGCATCTCAGAAATCCAACCAACGCCGTGTTCGACTTTGGCAACGCCATGAAACAGCATCAATAGACCAAAAGTGAGACGCAGTAACAACTTGCCGCCGTCTGGGTGGTCGGTTAAACGTGTGAAAGCTTGATTCAGCGAGGTGAGCATACTTACATCCTTGGTAGAGGTGGTGCTAACGAGCACCGGAAAGTAAAATTTCTTGGCTAAACTGTATGGGTATTATCCGGTACTTCGCCCCCGCAAGTAACCGGATAACATTGATAAACAACATCAAAATAATTGATATATCACCACTTCATTTCGCCGGTATTCACCTTGGCGCTCAAATTTAGGCTTTCACCATCTTTCAGGTTAGGGTAGGCCTTTTGCATCGCGTTGATCACGCCAGCAGAGGTTTTATGGGTGTCTAGGACCTGTTCAAACTTTTTCAGATAGTCACGGCTAAATACAATCGCTGCGTCACCTTTTGGTGGTGTTCCTAAATAATGGCCAGGTACCACCGTTTGAGGGTGTAACGCTTGCATGCGATCTAACGCTTTAATCCAGTTTTCACGTGAGGCCTTTGTTTGGGTATCGGCAGTCCAAATATGTTGATTGGCTGAAACTAATACGCCACCCACCACGGCTTTGAGTGAGGGGATCCAGACATAGGTACGGTCTGGCGAGGCACTATCGAGATCTTCAATAACCAGTTTCTGGCCTTCCAACGTGATTTCATTGCCCTGAAGGACTTCTGGCGTAATGATTTTTGTTGGTGCCTGATCCTTCATTAAAGGGCCCCAATACTGAAGCTTGGCTTCTTGGGTTGCTTTAATGTGGTCAACGGTAGGCTGAGTCGCCACAATTTTAGCCTGCGGATAAGCCGCTGCTAGCGTTTGTAAGCCGAAATAGAAGTCAGGATCGCCGTGGCTGATATAAATTGTCGTCAGCGTTTTACCACTCTTCTTGATCATATTGATCAGCGCATTAGCGTCTTTTTTCTCAAATTGTGCATCAATCAGCACGGCTTCTTTATCGCCGACAATCAATTCAGAAGAGACGGGAAACAGGCTGGTCGCACCCGGGTTATAGGTTTGAAGTTCAAGGGCTTTAGCCTGTGCCGCAAAGGCGCTGGTGGTGAGAACTAACGACAAAATCAGAGATTTAACCGCGATGGATGATTGCATAAGACAAACCTTTATTATTAATGTGAATTATTACTGTTTGGAAGTATATTCAGCAATCAGTGAAAGAAATAGGCCAGAATAGTAGACATACTGTTTACCAAATCGAGCAAATCGTAGGAGAGAACACATGGATCGACTCAGTGCGATGCGGGTATTTGTTTGCGTCGTTGAGCAGGGCAGTTTGAGTCGCGCCGCAGAGAAACTGAATCTCTCGCGGGCCATGGTGTCACGCTATTTGGCAGACTTAGAGCAGTGGATTGGTGGCCGCCTGTTGCATCGAACCACGCGCAGCCAAAGCTTAACCAGCGCGGGCGAAGAAGTTCTTGTGCGCTGCAAAGCGTTGCTGTTGTTAAGCGAAGAGATTGAACAGGTGGTTGATAATAGTCAGCAGCAACCGAGAGGCTTGTTACGCATTACGAGCAGCCAGTCGCTGATACAGGCCTTTCTTACCGATGCGGTGTGTGACTACCTGACGTTCAATCCGGTTGCTCAGATTGATATATGCCGCCAAGAAAAAACGCTCAACTTGGTGGATGAACGTATCGATTTGGCGATCCGCATTACGAATCAGCTGGATCACAACCTGATAGCTCGCCGCTTGGGAACCTGTCATTCGGTACTGTGTGCGGCTCCTCGCTATTTCGAACACCATGAGCTGCCACAGAAAATTACGGATTTGAGTGAACATAACTGCCTGACGCATGAATACTACGCTCATCATCATTGGGGCTTTGTCTATCAAGGAGAATCCATCGCGGTACCGGTAAGCGGCAATTTAAGCGCTAACTGTGCAACGGTGTTAACGGCGGCAACGCTGCGTGGTTTTGGCATCAGCTTGTTGCCGCGTTATTTGGTGAATCAATTGCTCGCAGATGGGCAATTAGTTGAGATCCTGCCTGAATATCAGCCAGAAGATCTGGGAATATATGGTGTTTACACGTCGCGCCAGTTTCTGCCCGTTTCCCTACGCGCGTTCCTCGATTTCTTGGTTATTCGGTTTGCGTCGGATCCGCGTTTTGCCTGAGCCTCTTATTTGCTTAGAAGCCATGCTGTGCGCAATCATACCCAAAATAACCAGGGTAATACCGAGCAGAGAAATAGGAGAAGGCAGCGCAGCACCGAGGAAAAACATCTCGCCAAGCAGCGTAAACAAGACTTCGCCTGATTGTGTGGCCTCCACGGCGGCAAGCTGCGATGGATCATTACGCACGCGGTTGGTTGCAGCAAAGAAAAGCAGGGTGCCAATCACGCCAGAAAACAGCGCCACCAATACGGATTGCTCGACCTGCGGCGCGGAAGGAAGACCTACACGTGACCAAGCCACCAATGAAACCACCAACCAAAATGGCAGACTGGCGAGGGTCATGTTCAATACGCGTTGCAGCGTATCCACATTGTGGTGACAAATATTCATCATCTTGCGGTTGCCAAGAGGATACAAAAACGCAGCGATAACCACCGGAATGAGCCCCGCCAGCGCCTGAAATAGGCTGATATGTTCAGCCTGTTGCCACAGCATCAGTGCGATACCGAGTAAGATCAGCAGTGACCAACGTAGTCCAAACCACGGAATTTTATGCTTAGGTTCACCGCTTGCGCCCAGCCAAGGCACCAGCAACGATCCTGCAATAATGGTAATTTGCCACGTCCCCGCCACTAACCAGCCGGGACCATAGGCGCTCGCCAGCGTGACAAGTGCATAAAACAGCCTAAAGCCCAGCGTGCTCCACAGCAAATATGGGCGGATATTCTGTCGCAGATGAGCAATGCTCTGGCGTAACTGGCCGCGAAGGGCGACAAGCACCAATAGCATCGGGGCCATAAACCAAAATCGTAAACTGGCACTCCACATCCAGTCGCCGCCGCCGATTTCCATAGAACGATTGAAAATAAAAGTGAAGGCGAAGAAAAGGGATGAGATCACGCCATAGACAATAGCCTGCATGGGTAAGTCCGAATTTTTTATGTATCAGGATTGGTGAATGGCTTGTAGTAGGATAAACTTTTCACCGACTTGTGCGTTATAGCGCACGAAACAAGATTAGCATTGTGCGTTATAACGCACAACACCAATGAGAATAAATCATGACCGATCTTGCTCTTCATATTGGAAAAACGTTGCGTGAACTGCGTCAACGGCGAGGATGGAGTCTAGATAAAACGGCGCTGGCGACGGGGGTGAGCAAGGCCATGCTTGGGCAAATTGAGCGCGGCGAATCGAGTCCAACCGTCGTCACCTTGTGGCGGATCTCCAGTGGGCTACAGGCTTCCTTCAGTGAATTTCTCCCCCCGCAGTTGGTAGATGAAGAGCCTACGCTAAGCTTGCATCATGAAGATGAGGCGATTACCGCTCAAACCCAGCTTAGTTTTGATGCCCAACTGGGCTATGAAGTGCTTCTGATCACCTTGCATGCGGGGTGTATTCACAACTCATACGCGCACGAGCAAGGGGTTATTGAAGACATTCTCATGATCGATGGCGAAATAGAAGTACAGGTGAACGGCGTATGGCAGGCGGTGACAACCAGCAAGCCACTGCGCTTTGTTGCTGACCAAACGCACAGCTATCGCAATACGGGCAATCAAGCCGCTAAATTCTACAATATCGTTCATTACCCTCAATCGCGTGAGGATGAATAAGTAACCAGCAACATTTATTTATCTTTTTGTTAGCTATTTTTTAAATAACCACACGGTCTGTCGGTGGATTATTCATCAATGAATATCCATAATCGCCGCCCTATGGGGGCTGCCTCGGGTTATATGCCCGATGAGCCTGTGAGAATCTGAAAAACTAACATTGAGGAAATGAACACCATGCCAGTGTTACATAACCAAATATCCAACCAAGAATTAAAAGCCAAGATGTTGGCCGAAACTGAGCCGCGCACCACGGTTTCATTCTACAAATACTGCCGAATCGAAGAGCCACAGCTGTTTCGTGACGCTCTCTACATTGCGTTTCGTGATCTCGGTGTGTTCGGCCGTATCTACATCGCGCATGAAGGGATTAACGCACAGATTTCCGTTCCTGCAAGCCGCTACGAAGCGATGAAAAGCGCATTGTATCAGGCGCACCCTGATTTCGATGGGCTGCGAATGAACGTGGCGCTCGACGATGATGGAAAGTCCTTCTGGGTGTTACGTATGAAAGTTCGTGAGCGCATTGTTGCCGATGGTATTGACGATCCCAGCTTTAATCCTGCCAATGTGGGTCAATATCTAAAAGCGGCCGAAGTGAACGCCATGCTGGATGATCCTGATGCCGTGTTTGTGGACATGCGCAATCACTATGAGTATGAAGTTGGGCATTTCACCGATGCATTAGAAGTGCCTTCGGATACTTTCCGCGACCAGCTGCCGATGGCGGTTGATATGCTTCAGCAGGATAAAGATAAGAAAATCGTGATGTACTGCACCGGTGGGATACGCTGTGAAAAAGCCAGCGCCTATATGCTGCATAACGGGTTTAACAATGTTTATCACGTGGAAGGTGGCATCATTGAATATACCCGCCGTGCTCGAGAGCAGGGATTACCGCTGAAGTTTATAGGCAAAAATTTTGTCTTTGATGAACGTATGGGCGAACGTATCACCGATGATGTCATCTCCCAATGCCACCAGTGCGGGACGTCTTGCGATACGCACACCAACTGTCTGAATGATGGTTGCCATCTGCTATTTATTCAATGTCCGTCCTGCGCAGAAAAATTCAGCGGTTGCTGTAGTTCTGAATGCCAAGAAGAGCGAGCGTTGCCGGTTGAAGAGCAGCGGGCTCGCCGCGCTGGCCGTGAGAATGGCAATATGATTTTCAATAAGTCGCGCAGTAAGCCGCTTCGTTTGCGCATTCCTGGCAGCGACGAATAATCCGCAGAAATACTCTATCCTAAGCTTTGCCGGTGGACGAAATACCCAGTTCCCGGCAGGCTTTGCCAATAATCTCTAATGCTAACCGGATATGTCCCTGTGACAACGCGCTAAAGCCGAACAGCATCAGAGTATCCTGATTTTCTGCCAAATAGGCGTTCTCGGAACCATTGCACATGCTACCTAAGGTATCGAAACGCACGCCTTCGCGCAGGCAGCGTTCACGCAGTTGGCTAACGGTATGGGCAGATAGCGGCGTTTTTAACGTGATGTGCAGACCCGATGAGGTACCCAATAGCGTAGCTCGGGGGAATAGCGCCATTAATCCTTCACGTAACAATTTCTGGCGTGCGCCATATTCGATTTCCAGCTTGCGCAGATGGCGGTGATAACCCTGATCGTGCATAAAGTCGGCGAGGAATTGTTGATACAACCAGCTGGCACCGTGATTCCACAGGGCTTTCAGATTAAGAATTGGCGCCACTAATCGCTCTGGACACACCATAAAACCGATGCGCATGCCAGGTCCCAGCGTTTTTGAAAAACTGCTGAGATAGATAACGTTGTTAGCATTTTCCAATGATTTCAACGCCGGAAGAGGCTGTGTGCCGTAGAGAAACGTCGTATCGTAATCATCTTCAATCACGTAGGCGTTTGAGCGCCGCGACCAGTCCAACAACATTTTACGCCGCTCAAGCGGCAATGTTCCGCCCACCGGATATTGATGTGACGGTGTCACGTAAGCTAGCGCGCACTGCTGGTCTGGCAGGCCTTGGGTTTGCAACCCAAAATCATCAACCGGAATGGCGTGAATATGCGGGGTGCAGCTGCTGAACAAATTCCACGCGCCGGAATAGCAAGGGGACTCCACGGCAATATGCTCTTGCGGCGTTAATAGCGTGCGCGCAATCAGGGCTAAACCTTCTTGGACGCCGTTGGTGATGATGATGTGCTCTGCATCGGTATGAATGCCGCGCGCGTTAGCCAAGTATTTGACCAACTCTTGGCGCAATGACATCAGACCCGCAGGTGGGTGATAGCGCGTCATCAATAGATGTTTACTGCGCGAGGCTTTGTTATTCCAACTGCGCCAGCGCTGCCAGGGAAACGAGGATTCATCCGGATTACCCAAGCTGAAAAACATAGGGCTATCTACGTCAACGTAGGTGTCTGGAGCCTGAGTCTGCAAAACGCTGGGTGGATGATCTAAATCGCTTTGCGGTGTTTTAGACTCGGGAAGCTCTACGCGTGATGAAAGGATAACGTTGTATCCCACGCCTGGACGGCTGGCAATAAAGCCTTCGAGAACCAGTTTTTCATAAACGGCCGTAATGGTATTACGGGAAACCTGTAGCTTTTCTCCGAGCTCACGAATGGAAGGCAGGCGTTCGCCGTTCGTTAACACTCCGTTGTGCAGCGCCGTATGGATTTGCTGATAAATCTGTTTTTGCAGCGACAGAGAGTCGTGGCGATCGAGGTTAAACGACAGCATTCGGGATCCGGATCAAAGAGAATAAAACGCCAGTATACGTGATTCTAGCCAGCGGGATGGAGTATCCATCAATATGTTGACGCAAAATATATTACAATCAATTATTTAATTGCCACTATCAATGACCTCATTCATATTAATATTCTGAATTTAGTTGGTGGGTGGTTATCAAAAAATTCCTGCGATAATCTATAGAGAGTTACCGTATCTGGCTAGAGACAGCATCTGAAAAATGATGGGTGAGCAAGGGCTTGGATAGGCAACATGCGAACTGCCGGATCGGAAAGTGTCGATCAGGCTACATGACAACAAGGAATCACCATGTCCCGAACCGTATTAAGCGCGCAGGGTATTCGAATTGCGATTATGGCTGCGGCTCTGGTTATCGTCTTAGCCGGTGTAAGAGCCGCATCCGATATTATTGTGCCGTTTTTGCTGGCCCTGTTTTTGGCCATTATCCTTAATCCTCTGGTGACGGGGCTTATGCGGCTGCGTTTGCCACGCGCCGCGGCGGTTGGACTGGTACTGGTTATCATTATTCTGCTGCTGACGCTGATGATTGGTATGTTAGGCTCGTCGCTCAACGATTTCAGCCGAACGTTGCCGCAATATCGCGGCATGCTAGCCAGCAAGCTTGCTGCGGTTCAACATATTGCCGAGCGGTTGAATCTGAATTTTTCACCTATCGAGTTGGCTAATCATTTTGATCCCGGTGTTGTGATGAATATGGCCACGCGGATCGTCACCCAATTATCAGGGGCAATGTCGAGTTTATTTCTGCTGCTGATGACGGTCGTTTTTATGCTGATGGAAGTGCCTCATCTGCCTTACAAGCTACGAAAATCACTCTCTAATGCTGATGCGGGTATGGGAAGTATTCAGCGGGCGCTAGATGGCGTGACCCAATATTTGGCGTTGAAAACCGGTATCAGCGTTATTACCGGTGTCGTGGTTTGGCTGATGCTGCATCTGATGGGGATCCGCTTTGCCATGATGTGGGGCGTGTTGGCTTTTGTGCTGAACTATATCCCGAATATTGGTTCAGTGATTGCCGCCGTTCCACCGGTGATTCAGGCGCTGCTGTTCAATAGTTTTGGCGATGCCGTTATGGTGGCGTCAGGCTATATCATCATTAATATGGTGTTCGGCAATATCCTTGAACCCCGCGTGATGGGGCGTGGCTTGGGGCTTTCAACGCTGGTGGTGTTTTTGTCACTGATATTTTGGGGATGGCTACTTGGCCCTATTGGCATGCTGCTTTCTGTGCCATTAACTATCGTCGTGAAAATTTTGCTGGAGCTGACCCCAGTGGGATCGCGTTTTGCGGTTCTTTTAGGTGAGGGCGTTGAAGAGAAGTAGCCTGCGGCGAAGCCCTCTCTTCGCGAGAAAAGGGGGCAAGGCGGTTTTAGAAGTAAAGAAGATAAATATCTAACAAAAGCAGTAATAATGAAATAGCCAGATAAAAGATCAGATGATTTCGAACGTTGTTAATAATCACCTGAATTATTTTGTCAAACATACGTGCAACTCAAAAGTGCAGATTGAAAAAAGTATAAATTTTTATATCTAAAACCACAATCAGCAGATGATATTTCTGCTGGGTTTAACACATATATTTTTCTTGAAAATCCGGTCAAATTACCTGTCTTTTTTTGTCAATTTCTTAGCTAAAAATAGTGTCTGACAACGTCATATTCAGCATCGGTTTTAGCGTTGATTTTACATGGTTTACAGCGAACATAAGTAAAATGAAATTTAATCTAATGGCATGAATGTTAAGTTATTTTTTAATAATTACATCAAGTAATAACGTCCATAAATTACCGGAGTGAAGTGTTAGACAAAAAGTCAAAAACTTGACCAAAGTCACTAAAATGTGTAAATTAAAGATATGTAAAGGCGTCATGGAAAATAAAAAACCTGCTAAGGGAGCAGAAAATAACACGACAAAAAATAGGTAACTTTTAACGATTTCTCGTTAATGCTGCTGCATAGATCTCGCCTCACGCTGCGATCCGAAAATGGGATTAAGCCGTAATTACGGGGACGCGAAATCTATGGTGCTGCTGAGAATTAATTCAATGCACATCAAGGGTAACTATGACCGATCCTAAAGAGACTCTCGCGTCAGAAACGCGCGTGGCTAACGCACAGCCACATTCATCCCATCTTGCGTTTTGGCGCAAGAGTCAAAAGAAAAATCAAAAACCAGAAATGACCGTTGACGATATTACTATCGTCGACCGCAGCATGCTCAAGCGTGCAGTAGGCGCTGCGGCGTTGGGTAACGCCATGGAGTGGTTTGACTTTGGTGTTTACAGCTTTTTAGCTGTGACCATTGGTAAAGTCTTCTTCCCCAGCGGAAGCCCCGCAGCCCAGTTGATTGCGACCTTCGCCGCCTTTGCTGCTGCATTTTTGGTTCGCCCATTAGGCGGCATGGTGTTTGGTCCGCTCGGCGATCGCATTGGTCGCCAAAAGGTCTTGGCATTTACAATGATCATGATGGCGGTAGGCACATTCTGTATTGGTCTGATCCCAAGCTATGAAAGCATTGGTATTGCGGCTCCAATTTTGCTTCTGGTCGCTCGTTTGGTTCAGGGCTTTTCCACCGGCGGTGAGTACGGTGGTGCTGCTACGTTTATCGCCGAGTACTCAACGGATAAGCGCCGTGGCTTCATGGGAAGCTGGCTAGAGTTCGGTACATTCGGCGGTTACTTGCTAGGCGCGATGCTGGTGACGGCGCTGACGGCGATCATGCCCGAAGAAACATTGCTGGCATGGGGCTGGCGCATTCCATTCTTTATCGCGGCACCGTTGGGATTATTTGGTCTATACATTCGTTTGAAACTTGAAGAGACGCCGGCGTTCCAGAAGCATATGGAAAAACAGGAAGCCATTGAAGAAAGTAAGCCGAAGATGGGCTTGTTTGAAATGATGGGTACCTATTGGCAACAGATGCTGAAGTGTATTGGCCTCGTTCTGTTGTTCAACGTGTCTAATTATATGCTGACTTCCTATATGCCGAGCTACTTGACCGGCGTGCTGGGGCTGAGTGAGATCAGTGGCCTGATGCTGATTATGGTCGTCATGTTCATCATGATGCCAATGACGTTGCTGTGGGGCCATTGGAATGACCGTTTAGGGCGCAAACCCGTCATCATGTTTGGTGCCTTGGGGTTAATCGTGCTGGCTATTCCATCTCTGATGCTGATTGGTACGGGAAATATGTGGGCAGTATTTGCGGGTTTGATGATTTTAGGCGTGTTGCATACCTGCTTTAGCGGCACCATGCCATCTGCATTGCCTGCGCTATTTACCACGCAAACTCGTTACAGTGCTTTGGCAGTAGGCTTCAATATTTCGGTTTCATTATTTGGTGGGACGACGCCGCTGATGACGTCATGGTTGGTTTCGTCAACGGGTAACCAAATGGTTCCGGCTTATTATTTGATGGGGGCAGGCGTGATCGGTGTCGTCACCGTGCTGTTTATGCGAGAAACCGCGAGAAAGCCACTGCGTGGTTCGGCACCAGCGGTAGCGACCAAAGCGGAAGCTAAGGCGCTGATAAACAAATTACGTTTACGTCGCCAGAAAAAAGAGCAAGAGCTGGTCTTACAAAATAACGAAAGTACTGTAAATTAATGATGCTTATTAATTAATTATGATGTAAATATAAAACTATTGTTTTGTGAATTATATTATGAAAAGTAATTCCTTTTAAAAAAAGCCCGCGATGCATTCGCGGGCTTTTTTATGTCGCAGTTTTATTTTATTAAGCTAGGGGGAGGGCAGACGACATACTTAATGACATTATAGAGATAGCAGAATTCGAGCCGATTCCTTACATGCATTTTTTCGGTGATGTGTTGTTTATGCACATATACGGTTCGGCCACAGATGTTTAACTTACGTGCAATTTTGTGGTTTGGCATTTCCTCCATCCAATATTGGGTTATGGAGGCTTCACGATCTGTCAAAGCGGGATAGTTGCCAAAATATTGCTGTATGCTTTTATGCAGATCCGGCTTTTGATGTAATTCAGTAAAAACGGCAAGAAGTGACGTAAGTTTTTGTTTATTAATAATATATACATGACCATTTAATATAATAGGTTTGGTGCCATTCGGATAATCGGCATCGAGGTAAACAAATATTTTAACGTGTGAGTATTGTGAGAAAAATCTTATCAGAGAGGTGTCTTGCTCATTGATACGACAATAATCCGTCAGATTGACTAAAATAATATCAGGATTAGGTATATCTTTTTTCTCTAAAGCTTGAATCACTGAATTCACATGGTGAATATTTATACCCGCTTCTTCGGAAAAGTAACAGGATATACCCAGTCGTGTATAGAGACACTTGTCTACAACTAATGCGTTCATTCATCATCCTTGAAAATAACGTCTTATGTTTTGTGATATGGTTTATATAAACTTAACCTCTATAAGTTAGTGTTTTTAATATGTAGTTGTCAATTCTAAAATAACCATCACTGGTGATGGATTGTGCTATTAAATTATTGGCCCGCCATTTTCGCGGGCAAACAATTAAAATCGACTTATTTTGAAAGGAGACAAATCGAATGGAACAGGTTGGCCTGCCGCCTGAAGCGCAATAATCTCACCTAGTACGGTAGCAAATTTGAAGCCATGACCGCTTAAGCCAGTCACGACGCTGATCTGCGGTGAATGCGGAAGTGAGTCTAAAATGAAATCTTCATCTGGAGAAACATCATAAGTGCATACTTCACCGTGTAGACAGACGCCGACGCCGGGCAGAAATTGACGCAAAAAGCCAAATACTTCACTACCATCCTGTGTATTAGATCCAAATGGACGGCGCTGTTCGGGCGCGGTAATGGGTTGTCCACCATTATGTTTGCCTAGTTTTAGACCATCATTGTTATATGGGAAGCCATAGAACTGATCGCCTTCAGGCGTTTCAACCGTAAATGCAGGAAATTTATTGTTTTCGCTGTAGCGACCATCGGCTTGATACCAAGAGAACACTTTACGAACTGGGTTTATCGGCAACTCTGGCAGTAAGGCTTTTACCCATGTTCCGGCAGTAACAGCAACTCGACTTGCGCTAAATTCGCCCTCAGACGTGGTGATTTTTACCCCATTATCCTCAGGGGTAATTGCATCTACCTGACAGTTGAAGTGCAATTCAGCACCGGCCTCTGCGGCTTTCTCATTGAGAATACCCACGGCGAGCTCGGCTTTTAAATAACCGGCATTGGGTTCTAACAGGCCAATATAGCCATCAGGCACAGACCACTCAGGCCAGCGCTTTTGCAGCTGTTCGGCATCCATTTTCTCTACGGTCAGTCCGAACTGAGAAGCACTGTTTTCAGCATTACGCATGAATTCCGAGCTGGATGGCCCAATGTTAAGTACGCCGCTGCGGTGAAAAAGCTGTACGGCGGAAACTTCTTCTAGCTTATTCCAAAGCTCCTGTGCGCGTAGCACTAAGGGAACATACTTCTCACCTTCGCCATAGGCATGACGAATAATTCTGGTGTCGCCATGATGGCTACCATGCCGATGGGGCGGGGTGTGGCTATCTAGCATCAGAACTTTTAAGCCGGAAAGTGCAGCATAATAGCCCGCGGCGGCACCCACAGAGCCGCAACCGACAATAGCTAAATCGTATTTCATTAAGGGATCCTCCGTGTCATGGTTTTTCCATGAGTACACCAGCTTGATAACGATGAACGAATTCAGCGCAATCAATCTGGTTAAACAACATTTACGATCTATTTTACAACCTGATGATAACCTTTGCAGGTGTGCTGAGGGAAATTGAGACATAAAAAAACACCGCCTTGTGAGGGGCGGTGCTTTATTGGTGCGTTAATGTACTAATGTTTAAGGTAATCAATGTCTTGGTATTCCGAGGATTCTATCTTTTCAATTCCGGCTTCGAGGATGTCAATGAGCTGCCGTGCAACATCGGTGGTTAACCACAGGGTGCGATCCACTTCCGCTTTCTCAGGATCTTGATCGCGTGAAGAAAGATAATGCAGGCGGATCATAAGAGCATCATAGCTATCAACAGTACTGATATCCCAACCAACCACTGGGTGTGTCTGAATTACTTCATCTTTTCCGTTCATAAAGACCCCCTAAAACGTAGTGACTGTCGTGAGCTACTAACCAGGATCAATGTGTCTCATTAGATGAGCACTTTCAGTATACGCATCTAACTGTTTAAATGACGCATTTTTTGTGTGATTTGTTAAAAAATGTTTTCTGGTGATTTGTTAAACGTAGAACTGACTAGATATTGTGATCGTTTGGGATTGTCGCTGTCTCGCTGACGCCGGAATTACGTACCTCAAACTGCTCTGCAAGTTTGGCGAAGTATTCTTGCGTCTTAGTATCATATGTTTGGTTGTTGGCCTCCAATTTCAAGCTGTGGATCAATAATTGGCAGCTTTTTCCCTCAAGTCCAAAGGCTAAATAGGAAAATGCGGTTTCCAGCACGTTAATTCTACGCTGTTGATCGTGGATGAGTTCCAGTAGCTCACCAAACGTCATCGCATGTTCTGGATTGTCATTGTTCATTGATTGTTCTCCTACGGCGTATGTCCTAGAGTATGAAGACGAGTTAAACCACGGGTTTAAGTTAAGCCTAGTCCATCCTTTTATGCCAATACAATCAGATAAATGACCTAAACCCAGAGCGGGTGATGATAAAGCGTATTAAAAATGACACTTTGTCAGTTTTGTAGGATGAAAGTGGAAACACCGAAGGGATCATCCGCTATAATCGGCGTCCTGTTTTAGCTGTGTAAAAGTTCTTATGAATCGTTCGATAGAAAGCGCCGCCGAGCGCACTGAGCCTCGGGTGGTCAATATCCCCGCAGGATATTTTGGGATGGTGCTGGGCATCATCGGGATGGGATTTGCTTGGCGCTATGCGGCGACCATTTGGCCCATTTCTCCTTTCATTGGTGAAGGCTTGGTTGGACTAGCCACGTTGATCTGGCTCAGTTTGGCGTTGGCTTTTGTATATCGCCTTATACGCTA